>JAXMDG010000001.1:0-953775 GCA_046348955.1 Amaricoccus sp. | reverse complement strand
AGCCGTTCGAGGACGCGCCCTGTGGCCCGGCTTCCTTCATCACGTCGAGATAGGTGTCGAGCGTCTTCTTCCATTCCGGCTTGTCGAACTGGGGCTTCCAGTCCATGTCGAACCAGCTGGCGCCGAACGAGTTCGACATGGCGGTCAGGAAGGCCATGTTCTCGCCCCAGCCGGCCTTGCCGCGCAGGCAGATGCCGTTGATGCCGTTGGCCCGGTCGGTGGTCTTCTTGGCGGCGTCGACGATGAAGTCCCAGGTCGGGGCGTCGGGCATGGTGAGCCCCGCCTTCTCGAACAGGTCCTTGCGGTACATCACGAACGAGCTCTCGCCGTAGAAGGGCGCGGCGTAGAGCTTGCCGTCGACGGTCAGGCCGCCGGCGATGGCGGGGATGATGTCCTTCACGTCGTAGTCGGCGCCGAGATTGTCGAGCGGCAGCAGCCAGCCCTTCTTGCCCCAGATCGGAACCTCGTAGGTGCCGATCGTCATCACGTCGTACTGGCCGCCCTTGTTGGCGATGTCCTTGGTGACGTTGGTGCGGAGGGTGTTCTCCTCCAGCGTGACCCAGTTCACCTTGATGTCGGGATGCAGCTTGTTGAATTCGGAGGTCAGGCCCTGCATCCGGACCATGTCGCCGTTGTTCACCGTGGCGACGGTGATCTCGGCCGCGTCGGCCATGGCGGCGAACGCAAAGGCGGATGCCGCCCCCAAAAGAAGCGTCACGTGTCGCATAGTTCCTCCCTAGAGCCCGTTCTTGGGTCACGCGTTGTTCTTGCGGCCGATTGTCGCAAGAATCGTGCGCGCTGTCAACCCAAAATGAGCATTTGCCCTGGTGCTGGGCAAAAGACGGCCTTTGGGTCCGGCGAGAGGCGTCGGTTGGCGGGCGGCTGCCGACCGGGGTCAGCCCTGGGCCAGGAGCGCCTCCGCCGTGGCTTCGTCGGTGATGAGCCCGTTGATCAGCCGGCCGCGGATCGCCGCGGCGGTCGGCTGCAGCTTGCGCGGCCCCTTGGCCATCGCGATCACGGTCGCGCGGCTGCGATCGGGGATCGGGGCGCTCGCGGTGCGCTCGTTCGAGCAACCGGTCAGCAGCGCGCCCTCGGAATCGTAGATCCAGCCGCAGATCTCGCCGACGGCGCCCGCGGCGCGCAGCGAGCCGAGCTCGCCCCCGCTGAGGAAGCCGTCGAGGAACAGCGGCGCGCGGTCGTCCATCTCGCCCACGCCGACGAAGGTGACATCGGCCGAGGCGGCCAGCTCGAGCGTGGTGCGGATCATCGCCTGGCCATGCATGAGCTCCCGCTCGGCCCGCGAGCCGACGAAGACCGGTAGCGGCATCGGGAAATGGCGCGCCTCGACCGCCTCGGCCATCGAGAAGATCACGTTGTAATAGGCGGCGGAGCCGTCGGGGCCGATATTGCCGGTCAGCGACACGACGCGATGCTGCGGGCAGCTGATCGGCGGCAAATGGTCGATCGCCGCCTTGAGCGAGCGTCCGGTCCCGACCGCCATCACGATCGGCTCGTCCGAGCGCAGCCAGCGGGCGATCTCGGCGGCGCCGGCCTCGGCGAGGCCGACGGTGCCGCCCTCGGAGCCGGGATCGGTCGGCACCACCTCGGCATGGATCAGCGCGAATTGCTCGCGCAGGCGCTGGGCGAGGTCGAGGCAGCGGCCGATCGGATGGTCCATCCAGACCCGGATCAGCCGCTCCGACATGGCGAGCGAGACGAGCCTTTGCGCCGCCTGGCGCGAGATCGCCATATGGGCGGCGATCTCGTCCTGGGTCTTGCCGGCGATGTAGTAGAGCCACCCGGCGCGGGCGGCATCATCCAGTCGGCTCGAGGAAACCCGGGTTCGAGACATATTCAATCCCCCAGGGGGCGCGATTATGCGACAATATTACGACGGCAGGCCGGCGGCGCAAGCCTTGCGGCACGCAACGCACGCCCCCCCGGGCTCAGACCAGACCCGCCCGACGGCGGCTGCGGAATTCGCGCCAGATGAGCGCGATCAGCACGAGATCGAAGGCGCTGAGAACCAGCAGGCCGACGGTGCCGGTCTGGGAATAGCGGTAAAGCTGGTAGGCGACGAAACCCGCAAGCGCGACGATCGAGGTCGGAAAGGCCCAGCGCGCCTCGCGCCACAAGCCCCAGACCAGGATCAGCTTCACGAGGCCGTGGCTGATGAAATAGAGCGCGTAGAAATGCTCGGAATGGATCGAGAAGCCGGCGGCGAGATGTTCGAGCCAGGCGGCGATCCGGTCATGCGGATGCTTGCTGACATGCGACAGCGTCGCCGCCTGGGCGAAGTCGAGCGCGCGCCGCCCGAAGATCCAGAGCAGCACCCCGCTCGCGAGCTCGAGGAAGGCCATCGCCGCCTTGAGCAGGATCCCGACCTCGAAACTGTCATGCAGCAGCCGGTCGAGCAGTTGCCGGCGGGCGGGCGGTGGTGCGCCGGTCACCGGCGGCCCCCCGTGCCCCACCCGGTCGGGCGGGGCGGGCAGGGCCATCGGCTGGGGGCCCGGCCTTGGATTGGCGGCGAGATCCATCGGGTCAGGTCGGGCTCACGGCAGGTCGGGGGCGATCAGGTAGAGCGCCTTGAGCGCGAGGCCGGGCTTGGCGCCAGGCAGGTTCGCCGCGAAGATCCGCGCGATGCCGCCCGAGCGATAGAGCTCGCTGATCGCGCCATCGACGGCGAGGCGGAAATCGTCGTCGCCGCGGGGCAACGCGAGGGCCTGCTTCTCGACCGTCAGCGTGTTGTCGGAGATCGCGAGGGTCTTGTCGGGATCGGCCGAGAGCAGCAGGTGGTAGAGGATCGCCTGGTCGCCGAAATAGGCCGCGACCTCGCCTTTCTTCAGCGCCTCGATGCCGGCATTGTGGTCGGGCAGGGCGACGACTTCGGCCTGGATGCCGGTCTGGGCGAGGGTGTTCTTGAGCGCGTCCTCGGTCGTGGTGCCGGCGACGACGCCGACCTTCTTGCCGGCCAGCGCGGCGAGGTCGGGATTGGTGCCGGTCTTGATCAGCACCGCGGCGCCGTCGACGAAGGTCGGCAGCGAGAAATCGACCTCCTCGCGCCGCTGCAGCGTGACGGTGTCGGCGCCGCAGAGCAGGTCGACCTTGCCTTGCGCCACCGTGTCGAACCGGTTCTCGGCGGTGACGGGGACGAAGCTGGTCTTGAGCGCGGGCAGGCCGAAGCCCTGGGCCAGCGCCTGGGCGACCGCCTTGCAGACATCGACGGCATAGCCGGCGGGCTGGCCGTCCGGGCCGGTATAGGAGATCGGGGCCGCGTCGGCCCGCACGCCGAGGCGGATGGTGCCGTCGGCCTTGATCCGCTCGAGCGTGCCCTCGGCAAGCGCCGGCAGCGCGGCGAGGCAGCCGGCTGCGACCAAGGCGGCGCGGAAGGTCAGATTCATGTCGTCTCTCTCTCTCCCCGTGGGTCCGGCCGATGCCGGTTTGCGGCGGACCCTAGCGCAGTCTTTTGGGACAGGCCATCCGCCGCGGCGCGGTTTTTGCCGGCCGCGGGCCGTCGTCGGCGCCGGTCGGGCCGGCCGGGCGCCCGGAACCATCCGACCGGCGTTGCGTTGGCTGGCTGAGGTCGCTATCCGGCCGCCCGTGTCAGGAAACCGTGCGGGAAACGAGGGGGATTTGCCATGAAGCTGTTTGCTGTCTTGCTGGCCGGGATGCTGGCGCTCGGAGCCTGCTCGGCCAAGCCGCCGCTGCCGCCGCGCCAGGTGTCGGAGATCAATGTCAATGCCGACCTGAGCTCGATCGGCAACCGGCAGGCGGTCAGCTACTGGAGCACGCTCGGCACCGACCTGAAGGCGGCGATCGCCTCGGAATTCGTCAACGACATCGATCCCGGCGGCGCGGTCCTGACCGTCGATGTCGACGAGCTGTCGCTCGCCAACGCCTACAGCGCCAAGTTCCAGGGCGAGAATTCGGTCCTGCGCGGCACCGCGACGCTGTCGAAGGGCGGCACCACGCTCGCGAGCTACAAGGTCACGGCGAGCTCGAGCCAGGCGATGGCCTATCTGCCGGCGCAGGACAAGGGCACCGTCATCTCGCCCTCGAGCGCCGATTTCTATGCCGCGCTGGTCTCGGCCTTCGCGCGGGGCGTGTTCGACGCGGTGCAGACGCCGGCCGCCTCGGGCTCCTGAGGCCCCCTTGACCCTGGCGGCGATCCTTCGGATTGTCGCGCCCGATCGGTCGGGAGGGTCGCGATGACGGACGTGCTGACAAGGGAATGGGCGGCGGATTTCGGACTGCCGCCCTTTGGCGCGATCGCGCCGGAGCAATTCGGTCCGGCCTTCGACCGGGTGATGGCCGAAGAGCTCGATATCATCGACGCGATCGCGCACAATCCCGAGCCGCCGAGCTTCGTCAACACGATCGAGGCGCTGGAGCGTTGCGGCCAGCCGCTCGACCGGCTGGCCTCGGTCTTCTTCAACCTGGCGAGCGCCCATACCAACGATGCGCTGGAAGCGCTGCAGCGCGCGGTCAGCCCGAAGCTCGCCGCGCATCACGCCGCGATCACCATGAATGCCGCGCTCTTCGCCCGCATCGACACGCTGATGCGCGAGCGCGCCTTGTCCGGCCTGACGGCGGAACAGCAGCGGGTGCTCGACCTCTATCACCGGATGTTCGTGCGGTCGGGGGCCGAGCTCGACGCGGCGGGGCGCGAGCGGCTGGCCGCGGTGCTGCAGCGGCTGGCGAGCCTCGGCACCGCCTTCTCGCAGAACGTGCTGGCGGACGAGAAGGATTGGGAGATGCCGCTCCAGCCGGAGGATCTGGCCGGGCTGCCGGATTTCCTGGTCGCGGCGCTGGCCGAGGCCGCGACCGAGCGCGGGCATGGCGGCCATGTCGTCACCCTGTCGCGCAGCCTGATCGTGCCGTTCCTGCAATTCTGCCCGCGTCGCGACCTGCGCGAGCGGGCGCACCGGGCCTGGACGGCGCGCGGCATGACGGGCGGGGCGAGCGACAACCGGGCGATCGTCGCCGAGACGCTGGCGCTGCGCGAGGAGCGGGCGCGGCTGCTCGGCTATCCCGACTTCGCCGCCTACAAGCTCGAGCCCGAGATGGCCAAGACCGCCGACCGGGTGCGCGAGCTCCTGATGGCGGTCTGGCCGCCGGCGCGGAGCCGCGCCGAGGCCGACGCCGCCCGGCTCGAGGAACTGATGCATGGCGAGGGGGTGAACGGCCGGCTCGAACCCTGGGACTGGCGCTACTATTCCGCCATCCGCCAGAAGCGCGAGCACGATCTCGATGAGGCCGAGATCAAGCCCTATCTCGAGCTCGGCCACATGACGGAGGCGGCTTTCGACGTGGCGGGCCGGCTGTTCGGCCTGAGCTTCGTGCCGCTCGACCTGCCGCTCTACCATCCGGAAGCGCGCGCCTGGGAGGTGCGCCGCGGCGAGCGGCATATGGGCGTGTTCATCGCCGACTATTTCGCGCGGCCGTCCAAGCGGTCTGGCGCCTGGTGCTCGACCTTCCGCGGCCAGTCGAAGCTCGATGGCGAGGTGCGGCCCATCGTGCTCAATGTCTGCAACTTCGCCAAGGCGCCGGCCGGCGAGCCGACGCTGCTCACCTTCGACGACGCGCGCACCCTGTTCCACGAATTCGGCCATGCGCTGCATCAGCTCATGTCGGACGTGACCTATGGCTTCATTGCCGGGACCTCGGTGGCGGGCGATTTCGTGGAGCTGCCGAGCCAGCTCTACGAGCACTGGCTGTCGACGCCGGAGGTGCTGGAGGCGCATGCGCGGCATGCCGGGACCGGCGAGCCGATGCCGAAGGCGCTGCTCGACCGGCTGCTCGCGGCGCGCAACTACGACCAGGGTTTCGCGACGGTGGAATATCTCGCTTCGGCCCTGGTCGATCTCGATTTCCACGACGGTCCGGCGCCGGCCGATCCGATGGCGGCGCAGGCGGCGACGCTCGCCCGGCTCGGCCTGCCGCATGCCGTCCCGATGCGGCATGCGACGCCGCATTTCGCCCATGTCTTCGCGGGCGGCGGCTATGCGTCGGGCTACTATTCCTACATGTGGTCCGAGGTGATGGATGCCGATGCCTTCGCGGCCTTTCGCGAGACCGGCGACGTCTTCGATCCCGGCGTGGCCGCACGGCTCGCGCAGAACGTCTATTCCGCCGGCGGCTCGCGCGATGCGGCCGATCTCTTCATTGCCTTCCGCGGGCGCCTGCCGGGCGTCGAGGCGCTGCTGGAGCAGCGCGGGCTGGTGGAAGCCTGAGGCGGGGCGCCGCGGGGCGCGCCCCCCCGTGTCGCTGCGGGCATGGTGAACTGGTTAACCGTCCAGCGCCCCCTGATATGGTGCTAGCGGCTTTGCGATCGAGCGCGAAGCCGGCGTCGGGCGGTTGGGTTAAGGTCGGCCCTGCCGCGGGAGCGTCGGAGTTGGGGGCTGGCACGCGAAACCCGGTCCCTCCCGCGGCAAGCCGGATGCACGGCGCCGACCCGCGCCTCCCGGGGCGCGAGGTCGGGCTTTTCTTCGGCGAAGAACCAAGATTGGCGGTCCGATCCTCCGTCGCGGCGCCGGGATGATCAAGCCGAGCGCACAGGCGAGCGACGACCTCGGCGTGATCGTTCGCGAGTGCGGTTCGTGGCGTGAAGCCTCGCGCGGCGCGTGGAGGGCTCGGTCCGCATCCTGGTCGCGCCTGAAACCGGAGACGGCCCGCAACCAGTGAGAGGCAGCGTGCCTCGGGAACTGACGGTCTTCCGCCTGGCTTAACGCTGCCGTCAGGCGCCCGCTTCCCGGTCGCGCCCCAAGGTGCTAGCAGCGTGTCAGGGGGCTTTTCCGGATTAACCAGTTCACCACGATTGCGACGCCGTCCCCGGGATCAGACGGGGTCCTGGTGGATGATCACGTCCGCGCCCGGCAGGCTGTCGAGGATCGCCCGGCGCACGCCCGCGGCGATGCCGTGGGCCGAGACCAGGCTCTGCTGGCCGTCGAGCTCGAGATGCACCTGCACGAAGACCCGCGTTCCCGCGGTGCGGGTCCGCAGGTCGTGAAAGCCGTGCACGCCGGGATAGCGGCTGACGATGCGCTCGATCGCGGCGATCAATTCCGGATCGGCCCGGCGGTCCATCAGCGAGTGCCAGGCGCTGAGGCCGATCTGCCGCGCGCCCCAGAGCAGCACCAGGCAGGCGAGGACTGCGATCACCGGGTCGAGCCAGTATATCCCGAACTGTCCTGCTGCCAGCAGGGCGATGAGCGCCCCGAAATTCGGTACGAGGTCCGAGAGATAATGCAGCCGGTCCGCCGCGACGATGCGCGAGCCAGTGCGCGCCGCGACCCGCGTCTGCCAGAGGACCAGCCCCAGGGTGACGGCCATCGCGATCAGCATCACCACGATGCCCGTCGCCTCGGAACGGAGCGGCTCGGGCGCGGTGACCCGGCCGATCGCCTTCCAGCCGATCAGCGCCGCCGAGGCGGTGACGAGCACCGCCTGGCCGAGCGCAACCAGATCCTCGACCGAGGTGTGGCCGAAGGAATGGTCGTCGTCCGGCGGCTTGGCCGCGTAGACGATGCCGAGCAGGCCCGCGCCGGAGGCGAGCAGGTCGAGCGCTGAATCGGCCAGCGAGGCCGCGACGCTGAGCGCGCCGGTCGCGGCGAGCGCCCAGAGCTTCAGCACGACCAGGAACGAGGCGGTTCCGACCGAGGCGAGCCCGGCCGACAGGTTCAGGCGATGCGGGTCGGTCTGCGGATCGGACATCGGGCGCGCTCGGGGCTTGTCGGTGACGGATTTTCCGGGGTACCTAGCCCGCCACGCGGCGGCGATCAACCGGCGGTTCGCCGCAGGCGGCTCGGCGGAAAGTCGCTCGCCAAATTCGGATCGACGCGTGCGCGAAATCCCGCCACCGCAACCCCGAATTGATTGCGTTCGCCGCGCGGTCGGTCCAAGAAGCGCGATCCTGCGGCTGGTCTCGTTCCGCCCATACTTTCCGATGGGGCTCGCCTCTAGTGTTCACGGGCCGGTGAAGAAAACTTTCCGACAGTTTTCAGGCAATCACTTGTCAAAGCCTATATTGAGAAATAGAATATCGGCACCATCGGATTTCGTCACGCGACGATAGGATGCCAGCAACACCAAGAACCGGCCGACGGCTGAACGCCGCCGCTGGTTCGGCAATGTCAGGATGTTTTTGATGTCGGAAGAGCAGAGCATCGGTCGAGGCGAGATCCTCGCCCTTACGACCGAGATCGTGTCGGCACACGTCGCCAACAATGCGATCGTGCAGAACGATGTGCCGGAGCTGATCCAGTCGGTCTTCGCCAAGCTGACCGAGCTGGCCGCCGGCGAGGAGAACGCCTCGGTCGAGCTGACCCCGGCGGTGCCGATCAAGAAGTCGGTGACGGATGACTATATTATCTGTCTCGAGGACGGCAAGAAGCTGAAGATGCTGAAGCGGCATCTGATGACCGCCTACAACATGACGCCCGAGGATTATCGCGCGAAATGGGGTCTGAAGGCCGACTATCCGATGGTCGCGCCGAACTATGCCGCCAAGCGCCAGGATCTGGCTAAGAAGATCGGCCTGGGGCGCAAGCCGCGCGTGGTGGCGAAGTAGCCGGTTCCGGGCGCCGCTTGCGCGCCGGAGCTGGTTTCCGGGCGCCGCTTGCGCGCCGGAGCTGGTTTCCGGGCGCCGCTTGCGCCCGGGCCCGTGCGGGACTAGGGACGGGGCGCGCCGGCCGCAAGGTCGCGCGCCTTCGTGCGTTGTGGGAGGGGCGAAGGGACCGATGTCGGCGGGCCGGAAGAAGCTCTACGTCAAGACCTATGGCTGTCAGATGAACGTCTATGACAGCGAGCGCATGGCGGCGGCGCTGGCGGCGGAGGGCTATGGCGGGACCGATCGGCCGGAGGAGGCCGATCTCGTGCTGCTCAATACCTGCCATATTCGCGAGAAGGCGTCGGAGAAGCTCTATTCCGATCTCGGGCGGCTGCGCGCCTTGAAACAGGCGCGGCCGGATCTGCGGATCGGGGTGACAGGCTGCGTCGCCCAGGCCGAGGGCGCGGAGATCCTGCGCCGCGCGCCGGTCGTCGATCTCGTGGTGGGGCCGCAGGCCTATCACCGGCTGCCCGCCATGCTGGCGCGGGCCGAAGCGGGCGGGCGCGCGGTCGATACCGAGTTTCCCGCCGAGGACAAGTTCGACCATCTGCCGCAGCCGCCCCAGGCGCGCCGGGCGCCGGCGGCGTTCCTCACCGTGCAGGAGGGTTGCGACAAGTTCTGCGCCTTCTGCGTCGTGCCCTATACCCGGGGGGCGGAGGTCTCGCGTCCGGCCGCGCGTGTCGTCGAGGAGGCGGGCGCGCTGGTCGCGCGGGGCGTGGTCGAGCTCACGCTGCTCGGGCAGAACGTCAATGCCTATCGCGACGCGGCGGGGGTGACGCTAGCCGGCCTCGTGCGCCGGCTGGCCGGGATCGCGGGCCTGGAGCGGCTGCGCTATACTACCTCGCACCCGAACGACATGGCCGACGATCTGATCGCGGCCCATGCCGAGGAGCCCAAGCTGATGCCCTATCTGCATCTGCCGGTGCAGTCGGGCAGCGATCGGGTGCTGAAGGCGATGAACCGCCGGCACCGCGCGGACGCCTATCTCGCGCTCGTCGCGCGCATCCGCGCGGCGCGGCCCGACATCGCGCTGTCGGGCGACTTCATCGTGGGCTTCCCCGGCGAGACCGAGGCGGACTTTCAGGCGACCCTCGATCTCGTCGCGGCGGTCGGCTATGCCCAGGCCTATTCCTTCGCCTATTCGGCGCGGCCCGGAACCCCGGCCGCCGATCGCCCGGCCGTCGATCCGGCCGAGGCGTCCGAGCGGTTGCAGCGGCTGCAGGCGCTGCTCGCGCGCCAGCAGAAGGATTTCCAGGACAGCATGGTCGGCCGCGTCCTGCCGGTGCTGCTCGAGCGGGCCGGGCGCGATCCCGGCCAGCTGGTCGGCAAGACGCCCTATCTGCATGCGGTGCATGTGCCGGCCGATCCGGACCTTGTCGGGCGCATCGTCGGTGTGCGCATCCTCGCCTCGATGCGGAACTCGCTCGCGGGCGAGCTGGCCGGCGGCTGACCCCCGGGGCCTTGGATGGGCAAATGACGATCCGGCGCGTCCATTTCGACCTGACCGACCTGTGCAATGCCGGCTGCCCGCAATGCGCGCGCACCGACCCGGACGGCTGCAAGCCGCGGCCCTGGCTGGCGCGGCGGGCGCTCTCGCTCGCCGACTTCCAGCGCTACAGCCCGCCGGATTTCCTGGCCGGCCTCGACAATGCGCTGTTCTGCGGCAATTACGGCGAGCCCGCGGTCGTGCCCGACCTGATCCCGATCCTGCGCTATTGCTGGCGCTGCAATCCGTCGCTGAAGATCCAGGTCTATAGCAACGCGTCGATCCGCTCGGTCGCCTGGTGGCGCGAGCTTGCCGCCGAGGCGGCGGGCCATTCCTTCCGGGTGGTGGCGGCCATCGACGGCGCGAGCCACGAGACCAATCGCCGCTACCGCATCGGCACCGATTTCGCGCGGATCATGGAGAACCTCGCGGCCTATATCGGCGGCGGCGGCATGGCCGAATGGGCGATGCTGGTCTTCCGCCACAACGAGCACGAGGTCGAGACGGCCGAGCGGATGGCGCGGGAGCGCGGCTTCGTCGGCTTTCGCGCCTATCCGTCGGACCGGTTCGCCGGACAGCCCGCCTTCCGCTATTCGCATGGCGGGACCGAGCATGTGCTGGAGCCGCCAACCCAGTCGCGCGCGCCGAAGAACCCGACGGCGCAGCGGCTTGCCCCGGACGAGCTGCGCCAGACCGAGGTCGTGATCACCTGTGCCGCGCGCCAGAGCGCCGAGGCCTTCATCGACTTCCTCGGCTATCTCTCGCCTTGCTGCCATATCGGCCGGCGCATGTATCTGCGCGATCAGGGCGGCATTGGCGTCGATGCCTGGCTCGGCGGCGCGCTCGATGCCTTCGGCGCCAGCCGGCTCAATATCGACGCCGTCGGATTCGACGCCGCCCGCGCGGCCTATGACGCCTTCCTCGTCCATCTCGAAGCCTACTGGGCGCGGCAGCAGCCGCCGGTCTGCAAGACGATCTGCGGCAAGAAGCGCGCAGTCGTCGCCTGAAACGCGAGTTCCGGGCAATCCGTGGAAACCGTCGCTTGCGCCATCGCCGCCGCTGGGGCAGTCTTCGCCACAAGAGTCGCAAGCCGCTGAGACCGGAGGCCAATTGGCGATCAACGCCCCAACCCCCGCCCCGACACCGGATGAGGCGTCCGATAGCGTCCTGCAATTCCCCGACAATCGCCTGCTGATTGATCTGTGCGGCGAGCTTGATCGCAATATCGTGCAGATCGAGCAGCGGCTCGGCGTTGCGATCCATCGCCGCGGCAATCAGCTGGCCTTGCACGGCGCGGCGCCGGAGCGAGGCCTGGCCGAGCAGGTGTTGCGCGGGCTCTATGCCCGGCTGGAGCAGGGCAGGCCGGTGACGCCGGGCGATATCGACGCAGCGATCCGCATGGGCGAGCCGCAGCGGCCGCCGGCCCGTCCGGGGGGGCGGCCGGGGCAGCTCGACATGTTCTCGGGCGAGCCGCTCGAGATCCGCACCCGGCGCAAGGTGGTCGAGCCGCGCACCGCGACGCAGAAGGCCTATGTGCGCAATCTGTTCCGGCACGAGCTCGTCTTCGGTCTCGGGCCCGCGGGGACCGGCAAGACCTATCTCGCCGTCGCAGCCGCTGTCGCGATGTTCATCGAGGGCGCGGTGGACCGGATCATCCTGTCCCGCCCCGCCGTCGAGGCCGGCGAGCGGCTGGGCTTCCTGCCGGGCGACATGAAGGAGAAGGTCGATCCCTACATGCAGCCGCTCTACGACGCGCTGAACGACTTCTTCCCGCCGAAGCAGGTCCAGAAGCTGATCGAGGAAAAGCAGATCGAGATCGCGCCCCTCGCCTTCATGCGCGGGCGGACGCTGGCCAACGCCTTCGTGGTGCTCGACGAGGCGCAGAACGCCACGACGATGCAGATGAAGATGTTCCTGACGCGTCTGGGCGAGGGCAGCCGGATGGCTGTGACGGGCGACGTCACCCAGATCGACCTGCCGCGCGGGGTGATGTCGGGCCTGATCGAGGCGGAGCGGGTGCTGCGCACGGTCGAGGGCATCGGCTTCACCCACTTCACCGCCGAGGACGTGGTGCGCCATCCGATGGTTGCGCGGATCATCCGCGCTTACGAGGGCGCGCGTCCGCTCGATGGCTGAGCCGTTGGTCGATCTCCTGGTCGAGGATCCGCATTGGGCGGAGGCGGGGCTCGGTCCGGTCGCGGAGACCGCCGCGCGGGCCGCGCTGACCGCCGCCGGGCTCGATCCGGAGCGTCACGAGATCAGCCTGCTCGCCTGCGACGATGCCCGCATCGCCGCCCTCAACGACACGTTCCGCGACAAGCCCCAGCCCACCAACGTTCTGTCCTGGCCGGCCTTCGTCCCGCCCCTGCCGGACGCCTGCGACGAGCAGGACGAGCGCCGCTTTCTCGGCGATCTGGCCTTGGCCTACGGGACCTGTGCCCGCGAGGCGGCGGAGGCCGGCATCCCGCTCGCGGACCATGCCGCGCATCTGGTGGTCCATGGCGTGCTGCATTTGCTCGGCTACGACCACGAGCTCGAGGACGAGGCCGACGCGATGGAGGCTTTCGAGACGAAAATACTTGCAAGCCTGGGCGTGCCGAACCCATATTCGCCGCAGGAGCGCCCCTCGGGCGTTTGAGCTGGACAAGGGAGACATGGGCGAGACATCCGACGGGCACCCGGCAACGGGGCAGCACGCGTCCGACGACGGAGATCCGGACAGTCCCGCCAGGTCGAACTTCTTCTCGCGCCTGTTCCGGCGCGACAGCGAGCTTGAGGCCGGGCGCGAGAATGCGCGCGACACCCCCGCCGGCGGGGGCGCGCCGGACAGCCTGCTGGTCAATCTGCGCAATCTCCGGCTCATGCGGGTCGACGATGTGTCTGTGCCGCGCGCCGAGATCGTCGCGGTCTCCGATGAGGCCACGATCGAGACGCTTGTCGCCGCCTTCCAGTCGAGCACCCTGTCGCGGCTGCCGGTCTATTCCGAGACGCTCGACCAGCCGCGCGGCTTGGTTCATCTGAAGGATCTGGCGCTGAAATACGGGTTCGGCGCCTCGGCCGAGCCCTTCGACCTGGAAGGGCTGCTGCGGCCGCTGCTCTATGCCCCGCCCTCGATGCCGATCGGCATGCTTTTGCAGAAGATGCAGGCGGCGCATATCCATATGGCGCTGGTGATCGACGAATATGGCGGGGTCGATGGGCTCGTGACCATCGAGGACCTGCTGGAGCAGATCGTGGGCGACATCGCCGACGAGCATGACGAGGCCGAGAGTCAGGCCTGGTCGCGCGAGCCCGACGGGGCGATCCTGGCGCAGGCGCGGGTCGATCTGGAGGATTTCGAGGCCGAGGCCGGCATGCGCCTCGCGACGCCCGAGCTGGCGGAGGAGGTCGACACGCTGGGCGGGCTCGTGGTGCGCCTCGCCGGCCGGGTCCCGGCGCGGGGCGAGGTGGTGCCGCATCCCGATGGCCACGAATTCGAGATCCTCGACGGCGACGCGCGCAAGATCAAGCGGTTGCGGGTTCGGCTGAGGCCTGGCGCCGGCGCGTCCGAGGCGGACGACTAGGCATGCGCCGGTTGTGAGCATGCTGGCGCGCCGCCTTGGCGGGCTGGGCGGCTGGCGCCGCGCTGGCGGGTTGGGCGGCTGGCGCCGCCTGGTGCTGGCGCTGGTGCTGGGCGGCCTGCTTGCGCTCGGTCAGCCGCCGGTTTCCTGGCCGCTCGTGCTCTTCATCGCGCTGCCGGTGCTGCTCTGGCAGCTCGATGGCACGGGAGGGCCGGCCGCGGCCTTCGGGCTGGGCTGGGCCGCCGGCGTCGGGTTCTTCGGCGCGGGCATGTTCTGGATCGTCGACCCGTTCCTCGTCGAGCCCGAGATCTTCGGCTGGCTCGCGCCGATCGCGCTGGTCGGCATGGCGGGCGGGCTCGCTCTGTTCTGGGGCGCAGGGTTCGCCATCGCCCGGCTGGGCTGGCGGCCGGGACCCGCGCGGATCCTGCTGCTCGCCTCGGCCTGGACGCTGGTGGAGATGGCGCGCAGCCATGTCCTGACCGGTTTCCCCTGGGCGCTGCCGGCCTATGCCTGGGTCGAGACGCCGGTCATCCAGGCGGTGGCGCTGGTCGGGCCGCACGGGCTGAGCTTCCTGACGCTGGTGGCGGGGTTGGCGCCCGGCCTGCTCGACCGCGCGGGGATCGGGCTCGCGGTCGCGCTGGTGGCGGCGGGCTGGGGCTTCGGCGCCTGGCGGCTGGCAGAGCCCGTGCCGGCGCGGGCCGAGCCGCTGCAGGTCCGGCTGGTCCAGCCCGACGCGGTCCAGGCGGAGAAATGGCTGCCCGGCAAGGAGGCGGAGTTCCTGCAGCGCCATCTCGACCTCACCCGCGCGCCGGCCCTGCGCCGGCCCGATGTCACGATCTGGTCCGAGACCGCGGTGCCCTTCATCCTCGACCGCGACCCGGTCAGCCAGGCAGAGGCGGCGGCGACGGTCGGCCCGTCGGGGAAGCTGATCCTCGGGATCCGCCGGGTGGAGGTCGCCGCGCCGGACGATCTGCGCTGGTTCAACACGCTGGCGGTGCTGGCGCCGGATGGGACCGTGCTCGCGCACTATGACAAGCACCGCCTGGTGCCGTTCGGCGAATATATTCCGCTGAACGCGCTGGCGGCCGGGCTTGGCATCCCCGCCCTGACCACGCTGACCCGGGGCGGCTTCACGCCCGGGCCGGGGCCGGCGGTCCTGAGCGTCCCCGGCCTGCCGCCGTTCCAGCCGCTGATCTGCTACGAGGCGATCTTTCCGCAGGATCTGCATTGGAGCGGGCAGCGGCCGGACTGGCTGGTCCAGGTCACCAACGACGCCTGGTTCGGCACGGCGTCCGGACCCTATCAGCATCTCGCCCAGGCCCGGATCCGCGCGATCGAGCAGGGGCTGCCGCTGGCGCGCGCCGCCAATACCGGGATCTCGGCGATGATCGACGCGCGGGGGCGGATCGTCGCGAGCCTCGGGCTCGGGCAGCAGGGCCATGTCGACGCGCCGCTTCCGGCCACCCTGCCGCCGCCGCCCTATGCCCGGTCGGGCGACCTGCCCGCAATGATTGCAATTGCTGTAATTTTTGGATTAACTCTCACTAATATCTGCAGTGGAATTTATTTGCGGTGCCGCCGATAACAGGCGCTGGGAGTGGTGGGTTCCCCCGTGTCGCGCGCATCCGGGCGGCTGAAAACTGGCGCAGCTGCGTCAGGGTGATCCGCCGTGGCTTGTAAAGAGTATGGGGTCAGCTGTGTCTTCTTTTGCCAATCAGGTGGATGTCCATGTCGGCGGTCGGCTGCGCAAGCGCCGCGAGGCGCTCGGGGTCAGCCAGGGTCGGCTCGGCCGGCAGCTCGGGCTGACCTTCTCCCAGGTACAAAAATACGAGAAGGGCTCGAACCGGATCGGCGCCGGCCGTCTGTTCGAGATCGCGAGTTTCCTCGGCGTTCCGGTCAGCTATTTCTTCCAGGGGCTCGACGGGGCGGAACAGGTCGCCGTCGCGATGCCGCACGGGCTGGAGGGCCCGCTGCAGGAGGAGATCAAGACGCTCGTCGAGGCCTTTGCCGCGATCGCGGAGGCGGAGACCCGGGGTTCGGTCCTCGCCTTGGTGCGCACCCTGACGCCGAGCTACGCCGCGCGCCGCAGCACGCATTCCTGACACCGTCGCCGGGGCCCGGCGCCATAGCGCCGCGCGGCTCGGCCTTTCGGCGCACCGACCAAGCACCCCGCGCCCAGTGCGCGCGCTGCGACGGCGAGCGCCGCCACCTTGCCATGGCCGCCTCAGACCGAGGCGATTTTGCCGAACTGTCGGGCCACCACTTGCGGCGCCTCCCCTCGCCGGTTGGAGGGGTCGCGCCTCGGCGATCTACGGCAGGCGCTTGCAGAGGGCCGCAGCCGGGCCGAAACGTCGGGCCCGAGGCCTTGCGCGACCTGAATGAAGCTGGAGAGGACGGCCCGTCCTCGCTGAGGACGGCGCTTGCTAGAGGGCCAGCCGATAGCTCGCCGCCTCCGCGATGTGACGGCGGGAGACCGCGCTGCTCGTCTCCAGGTCGGCAATGGTGCGGGCGACCCGCAGCAGGCGGTGATAGCTGCGCGCGCTCAGATGGAAGCGCGCGGCGATCTCGCGCAGGAGCTCGGCCGCCTCGGGTTCGGCCGCGGCGATCGTCTCGAGCAGGTCGCCCTCGGCATCGGCATTGACCGAGATGCCGTCGAGCCCCTGGAACCGGTCGCGCTGGATCGCCCGGGCGGTGGCGACACGGACGGCGACGGTCGCGCTCGGCTCGCCGGTCGCGGGCAGCGCCAGATCCTCGACCGCGACCGAGGGCACCTCGACGCGCAGGTCGAACCGGTCCATCAGCGGCCCCGAGATCCGCCCGAGATAGTCGGCCCCGCAATCGGGCACCCGCGCGCAGGCGCGGCCGGGATCGGCGAGATAGCCGCAGCGGCAGGGATTGGCCGCCGCCACCAGCATGAAGCGGCAGGGATAGCGCACATGGGCATTGGCGCGGGCAACCACCACGTCGCCGGTCTCGATCGGCTGGCGCAGGGTCTCGAGCACCGGGCGGGGAAATTCCGGCAGTTCGTCGAGAAACAGCACGCCGTGATGCGCGAGGCTGATCTCGCCCGGCTTGGCGCCACGGCCGCCGCCCACCACAGCCGCCATCGAGGCGGTGTGGTGCGGCGTGCGGAACGGCCGGACGCGGCTGATGCCGCCCTCGTCGAGCAGGCCCGCCAGGCTGTGGATCATCGAGGTCTCGAGCGCCTCGGCCGGCTCGAGCGGCGGCAGGATGCCGGGCAGACGTGCCGCGAGCATCGACTTGCCGCTGCCGGGGGGGCCGACCATCAGCAGATGATGCCGGCCGGCCGCCGCGATTTCCAGCGCGCGCTTGGCCTTTTCCTGGCCCTTGACGTCGCGCAGATCCTTGATCTCGGCCGGCGCCGAGACGGTTCCGGGCCGCGCCGGGGCGAGCGGCGCCCGGCCGGTGAAATGATTGACGAGCGCGAGCAGGGTCTTCGGCGCGATCACCTGCACCGCGCCGACCCAGGCCGCCTCGGCACCGCAGGCCGCCGGGCAGATCAGTCCGCAATCGGCCTCCGCCGCTGCCACCGCCGCAGGCAGGGCGCCGATCACCGGGACGAGATTGCCGCCGAGAGACAATTCGCCGAGCGCGACCTGGCCCGCGACGAGGTCGGCCGGCAGCACCTCCATCGCCGCGAGAAGCGCGAGCGCGATCGGCAGGTCGAAATGCGACCCCTCCTTGGGCAGGTCGGCGGGTGAGAGATTGACGGTGATCCGCTTGGCCGGCAGCGCGAGGCCCATCGCCGTCATCGCCGCGCGCACCCTCTCCTTGGCTTCCGAGACCGCCTTGTCGGGCAGGCCGACCAGGTTGAAGGCGGGCAGACCGGCCGCGATCGCGCATTGCACCTCGACAAGGCGCGCCTCCACGCCTTGGAAGGCCACGGTATAGGCGCAGGCGACCATGGCGCTCCCGTCCGGTTGAACCGCCCTCAGCCTGCGGCCCAACCGGTTGCCAGAGGGTTAATCCCCGCGCTCAGGACCGGTCGAGCAGCGCCAGCACGTCCGGCCAGGCCGCGGCATCGGCGACGACCTTGTCGCGGCAGAACGGGTTGCAGAAGCCGATGACGATCCCGTCGATCTCGGCGAGACTGTCCTGCGCGACCGGATCACCGGAGAAGGGGCAGCCCTGGTTGACCGGCGCAAGGTCCGTCACGGCGCGAGCGGGCAGGGGGGCGGGGCCGGGCCAGGGCCGATCGGGCAGGTCGAGATCGCAGGAGACATGGACCGACATTTCCGCCAGTCCGACGGCCCGCCAGCGCCGGAAGGCCTGGTCGGCCAGCGTCTTGGCCACATAGGCCGCCGCCGCCGGCCCGACCGGCAGGTCATAGCTCGCGATCCGTGCCGCCACCGGCGCGAAGAAGGCATCGGCGATCGAGTAGTCGCCGAAGAGCCACCCCTCACCGCCAAAGCCGGCATAGTCCCACAACGCTTCGATGCGGGCGATGTCGCGGCGCACCGCGTCGGACGGGGCGAAACCCGCATAGGCGCGGCGCAGATACATCGGGCATTCGTTGCGCAGCGGGCCGAAGCCCGCATGCATCTCGGCGGTGATGCTGCGCGCCCGCGCCCGCGCGGCGGGATCGCCGGGCCAGAGCGCCCGGTCGGGATAGCGCTCGGCCAGCGTCTCGGCGATCGCGAGGGTGTCATAGACCAGCGCGCCGTCGGGCAACCGCACCGCGGGCACCGTCCGGCTCGGCGCGAAGGGCGCAAGTTCGGCGAGAAATTCCGGCGCGTCGAGATGGATCCGCACCGGCGCATGCTCGATGCCGAACTTGTCGAAGATCAGCCAGGCGCGCAGCGACCAGCTGGAATAGAGGCGGTCCCCGACCGCGAGCTGACAGATCATCCCACTCCCCCGCCGACCTGCCACCCGGAATTTTCTGCGATCACGCTTGCGTGCCGCCGACCCGGCTGGCGATGAGCAATTGCTTAGCCTCCGGGCGGGTGCGGTCAAGCAAAAAACTCAACATATCTCGTCACTTGGCCGCCACGCCCTGCGACGGGGCCGGCCCGCTCGGCGGGTTCCCGCCTTTTCATGAATTGAAACAATCCGTTTGCCGCGTTTTTACAGGTGATCCAAACCGGCCCCCAGCGCGTAATCCCCTTGGTAGAGGTTAAGAATGCGTTGCGGCGCAGCGCGACCTGACCAGGAGGATCGCAGATGTCACTCGACGACGCCGGCACGCGAACCGTCACCAAGCGCGCCATGGGCGCGGAAATGCTCGATGCCGAGACCGAGCTCGCCTTGGCGCGGGCCTGGCGGGACAAGGGCGACGAACGCGCCCTGCACCGCCTGGTCAATGCCTATATGCGGCTCGCGATCGCCATGGCGGCGCGCTATCGGCGCTATGGGGCGCCGATGCCGGACCTGATCCAGGAGGCCGGCGTCGGGCTGATGAAGGCGGCCGAGAAATTCGATCCCGACCGGGGCGTGCGCTTTTCGACCTATGCCGTCTGGTGGATCAAGGCCTCGATCCAGGACTACGTGATGCGCAACTGGTCGATGGTGCGCACCGGCTCGACCTCGTCGCAGAAGGCTTTGTTCTTCAACCTGCGGCGGGTCCGGGCCAAGCTGGAGCGCGAGGCCGGCGCCAATGGCGAGGTGCTCGATGCCCAGCGCCTGCGCGAAATGATCGCGGAAGAAGTGGGCGTGCCGGTGCGCGACGTCGAGATGATGGATGCGCGGCTCGCCGGCGCGGATTTCTCGCTCAATGCGCAGCAGGCCGGCGAGGAAGGCCGCGAATGGGTCGAGACGCTGGAGGACGAGTCGCCCCAGGCGGCCGAGACGGTGACGCGCAATGCCGACCTCGCGCGGGTGCGCGGCTGGCTCGCCGACGCGCTCGCCTCGCTCAACGCGCGGGAGCGGATGATCATCGTCGAGCGCAAGCTGCGCGACGATCCCCGCACGCTCGAGAGCCTCGGCCAGGAGCTCGGCCTCAGCAAGGAGCGGATCCGGCAGCTCGAGGCCCAGGCGCTGGCCAAGCTGCGCAAACGCCTTGAAACCGTTACCGGTTCCGCCGCGGAGGCCTTGGCCACGGCGTGACGCTCCGGCGGGAATTCGCGTGACCCCTTGGGGCGCGCATGCCATAGTGCGCCCCGGAATTGAGGGTCGCGAGGGTAGGGCCATGCGGGTCCCGAGTTGCGCTGCGCTGGTTTTTGCCGGCCTTGCGCGGGCCGCTGTCGCGGACCCCGCCGGGCTCGACGCCTTCATCGACCAGGCGCGCGGGGCCGATGTGGTCGTGCTCGGCGAGGTTCACGACAACCCGGCGCATCATGCCAACCAGGCCGCGATCGTTGCGGCGCTGGCTCCGGCCGCCCTGGTCTTCGAGATGATCCCCCAGGCCAAGGAGGAGGCGGTCAACGACATGCGCGCCCATGGCGCGCCGCTGTCGGATATTGCCGTCGAGCTCAACTGGCGCGAGAGCGGTTGGCCGGATTTCCAGTTCTATTCCGCGATCCTGGCGGCGGCGCCGCATGCCCAGATCTTCGGCGCCGGCCAGCCCGCGACCGATGTGGCGCGCGCGATGGAGGAAGGGGCGGCGGCGGCCTTCGGGCCGGACGCCGCGATCTACGGGCTCGACAAGCCGCTGCGCCATGGCGAGCAGGTGCAGCGCGAGGCCGTGCTGCGCGACGCCCATTGCGAGCCCCCCGCGCCCGAGATGCTGCCCCGCATGGTCGAGGCACAGCGCTTCCGCGATGCCGGTCTCGCCGACGCCGCGATGTGGGCGCGCACGATGACCGGCGGCGGGCAGGTCGTGGTGATCGCCGGCAGCGGCCATGCCGACCGGCATCTCGGCATGCCGGCGCTCATCGGCCTCGCCGATCCCGATCTGCGGGTGGTCTCGCTCGGCCAGTTCGAGGCGGCGCCGGACGATCCCGGCGCCTATGACGCGGTGCTGCTCGCGGCCGCTCCGAGCCGCCCCGATCCCTGCGCCGGGCAGGAGGCGGAGCCCGACCCGCCCGCTAGCGGTAGCGAGTGAGCTTCTCCCCGCCGAACACCTCCTCGTCATGCCGGACCGCGTCGGCGGCGATGCTGTCGAACGCCGCCCGCTGCAGCAGATCCGGCATCACCGCCCAGAGCGCGCGCATATGGTCGGTATCCTCGTGCGCCCGATGCGCCGCCTCCGAGGCGAAGGCCTCGGCGATCACGATGCGGTCCGGATCGTCCGGCGAGGTCAGCATCTCGAAATAGTGGCAGTCGGGCTCCTTGCGGGTTTCCTCGAGATGATGCCGGGCGGCGGCGAGGAACGCCTCGCGCTTGCCGGGCTTGGCGGTCAGGAATCCGACGATCAGCTTCATGCGCTCTCCCTCCCTGTTGCCTTGCCCGATTGTCGCACGGCTTTGCGGCTTGACAAAGTCGTGAGCGCGCAGGATTCCTGCCGGCATCGAGGTTCCCGGCTCACGGGTCGGGATTAAAACGGGAACGCGGTGCGGGGGCAGGCCCCAAATCCGCGGCTGCCCCCGCAACTGTCAGCGGCGAGCCCGCGTCAGCGGCCACTGGGATCCGTCCCGGGAAGGCCAGACGCCAGAAGGGCAGCGACCCGCGAGCCAGGAGACCTGCCTCGATGCCTCACCCACCGGTCGCGCGGGGCGCGCGGCTCGGAGCGGACCGTCCCGCAGCGGTGATGAAATCGCTGTCAGACGCGCAAGGGCTTCGCCCCCAGGCCGACGACATTTCGTCAACGGGCCGCCTCCCTGCGGCCCAGGCCCAGGAAGGAGGCGCCCCGATGCGCATGCCCCTTACCCTCGGCGGGCTCCTGCTCGCTCCCGCGCTCGCTTCGGCTCAGGCGATCGAGCTGCCCACCATCACCGTTAGCGCGAACCGCGAGGAGACGCCGCTCGACCGCACCGGCTCGGATGTCTCGGTGCTGACCGGCGACCAGATCGCCGCGACCGGCGACAGCTTCATTCTCGATTCCCTGCAGCGCCTGCCGGGCGTCTCGGCCAACCAGAGCGGACCGGTCGGCACCGTCTCGGGCTTCGCGCTGCGCGGCTTCGACCAGAATTATGTCCGGGTCATGGTGGACGGGATCGACATTTCCGATCCGACCGGCACCCAGGTCTCGGCCTCGCTCTCGGCCTTCCCGACCGGCGGCGTCGGCCGGGTCGAGGTGCTGAAGGGCAGCCAGTCGGCGATCTGGGGCGGCCAGGCGGTCGGCGGCGTGATCAACATCACCTCCGCCCAGCCGCAGGGCCCGGGCCTCAGCCAGACGCTCAATATTGAGGGCGGCAGCTACGACACGCTGAACGGGTCCTATTCGGTCGGCTATGTCGCCGACCGGTGGGAGGGCTCGGTGACGGCCATCGGCTATCAGAGCGACGGCTTCTCGGCGGCCGACGAGAAGGACGGCAATACCGAGAAGGACGGCTCGGTGATGAGCCGGGTCTCGGCCAGCGGCACCTTCCATGCGACCGACACGGTCGACCTGTTCGGCACGCTGTTCCACCAGTACGAGCGCGCCGATTTCGACGATTTCGGCGGCCCTGGCGGCGACAATCCGGATGATTTCGCCCGGGTCAAGCAGACCGGCGGCCTTGCCGGGATCAGCTTCCAGACCGGTGCGGTCGAGAACCGGCTGGCGGTGTCGCGGCTCGATACCGAGCGCGAGAGCTATTCCTTCGGCCAGCTCTATTCGGTCTCGGGCACGCGCGACCGGATCGAATATCTCGGCAGCGCCACGGTCTCGCCGCAACTCGGCCTGCAGGTTGGTGCGGACTGGACGCGGGAGGAGACGACCTTTCCGGTCTTTCCGACGGGCGAGCGCAGCGATGCGAGCGAGATCACCGGCATCTTCGGGCAGGCGACCTGGACCCCGGTCGATGCGCTGATCCTGACCGCGGCGCTTCGCAACGACAACAGTTCGGCCTTTGGCAGCTATCCGACCGGGCGCCTGACCGCGGCCTGGCTCGTCACGCCCGACACGACCCTGCGCGGCTCGGTCGGGACCGGCTTCCGCGCGCCGTCGAACTACGAGCTCTATGATCCGTTCTCCGGCAATCCCGATCTCGAGCCCGAGACCAGCGTCTCCTACGATATCGGCATCACCCAGAGCTTCGCCGAAGGCCGAGGCCAGGCCTCGGCGACCCTGTTCCAGCTCGAGGTGGACAACCTGATCGAGTATGTCGGCGAGTTCCTGCCGCCCGATTTCTTCTGCTCCGGCCCCTGCCGCTACGAGCAGGTGGATGGCACCTCGACCTCCAAGGGGCTGGAGCTCGCCGCCTCCTGGGCCTTCAACGACGATTGGAGCCTGCAGGGCGCCTATACCTATACCGACGCGCGCAATCCGGACGGCTCGCGGCGGGACCGGATCCCGATGCACGATCTCAGCCTGACCTTGCTCGGCAACTTCGCCGAGCGTTGGAGCCTTGCGGTGACCGGGCAATATGCCGGCGGCGTCGTCGACAATTCGACCAGCCTGCAGCCGGGCCAGTTCGACGGGATCGGCGACTACACGCTTCTCGGCGGGCGCATCGGCTATCAGGTCACCGAGCAGGCCCAGCTCTATCTCCGGGTGGAGAACCTGTTCGACACCGAGTATCAGACGGCGCGCGGCTTCGGCACCTCGGGGCGCGCCCTCTATGCCGGGCTGGCGGCGACCTTCTGATGCAGCGTCTCGCGCTCCTTTTCTGCCTCGTGCCGGCCCTCGCTCTGGCCGGCCCGCCGGAGCGCGTCGTGTCGATCAATCTCTGCACCGACCAGCTCGCGATGCTGCTCGCCGATCCCGGGCAGCTCGTCTCGGTCACCTCGGTCGCGCGCGATCCCGTCGCCTCGGCGCTCGCCGCCCGGGCGACGGACTATCCGGCCAATAACGGCCAGGCCGAAGCGGTGCTCGGTTTCGCGCCCGACCTCGTTCTGGCCGGCGAATGGACCGCGCCGGCGACGCTCGCCATGCTGCGGCGGCTGGGGGTGCGGGTCGAGACCTTCCCGCTCGAGAACGACTTCGCCGACATCCGCGCCAATCTCACCCGGATGGGCGACCTGCTCGGCGTGCCGGACCGTGCTGCCGGGCTCATCGCGGCGATGGACGCGACGCTGGCGGGGCCCGCGCCAGCCGGGCCCCGCCCGGGGGCGATCCTCTACTATGCCAACGGCTACACGTCAGGAGGCGGCACGCTGGCCGATGCGGTGCTCAAGGCCGCCGGCCTGCGCAATCTCGCGGCCGAGCAGGGTCTTGTCGGGCTCGCGCCGCTGCCGCTCGAACGGCTCGTGCTCGACCCGCCGGATCTGCTGATCCTCGGCCAGAGCTATCCGAGCCCCGCCTTGGCGCAGCGCCTGCTCGACCATCCCGCCTTGCGCCGGCTCGGCGCGGAGCGGGCCCAGGTTGCCGACAATCTCTGGACCTGCGGCACGCCGCTCGCCGCGCAGGCGGTGGCCGAGCTGCGGGCCGAGGGCCGGTGATGCGCCGCGATCGTCTCACGCTCGCGGGGCTCGCCGTCCTCGTCCTCGTGCTGTTCCTGGTCTCGCTGCTGATCGGCCCGGCGGCGGCCGGGATCGGCGCGAGCCTCCGGGCGCTCGCGAGCGGCGAGGGGCCGCTCGGCATCGTGATGCGCGAGATCCGCCTGCCGCGCGCGCTGCTCGGCCTGCTGATCGGCGCGGGCCTCGGCGCCTCGGGCGCGGCCCTGCAGGGCTACCTGCGCAACCCGCTGGCCGAGCCCGGGCTGCTCGGCATCTCGGGCACCGCCGGGCTCGGGGCGGTGATCGCGCTCTATTCCGGCCTCGCCGCGGCCTTTCCCTTCGCGTTGCCGCTCGCGGCCCTGACCGGCGGCGCAATCGCCACCATCCTGGTGCAGCTGCTCGCCGGGGCGGGCGGCGGGGCGATCACCCTGATCCTCGCCGGCATCGCGATCTCGAGCCTCGCCACCGCGCTGACCGCGCTGGTGCTCAATCTCGCGCCGAACCCGTTCGCCGCCTCCGAGATCGTCACCTGGATGCTCGGCTCGCTCACCGACCGGGCGATGCCGGATGTCTGGCTCGCCGGCCCGCTCATCCTCGCGGGCCTCGGGCTCCTCATGACCCTCGGCCGCGCGCTCGACGCGCTGACGCTCGGCGAGGATGCCGCCGCCTCGATGGGCGTCACGCTCGGGCGCACCCGCCTGCTCGCGGTGCTGGGCAGCGCGCTCGCGGTCGGCGCGGGCGTCGCGGTCGCGGGCGCCATCGGCTTCGTGGGCCTCGTCGTGCCGCACCTGCTGCGCCCGCTCACCGGCGGGCGGCCCTCCCGGCTCCTGCCCGCCTCGGCGCTCGGCGGCGCGGCGCTGCTGCTCGCCGCCGACGTGACGGTGCGGCTCATCGCGCCGGACCGCGACCTCAAGCTCGGCGTGCTCACCGCGCTGGTCGGCGCACCCTTCTTCCTCTGGCTGGTCTGGCGCGGCCGGAGGCAGTTCGCATGACCCTCCTGCAGGTCGAAGCGCTCTGCGCGACCCGCGACGGCCAGCCGGTCCTGACCGATGTCAGCCTCGAGATCGGCCGTGGCGAGATGGTCGGCCTGCTCGGCCCCAATGGTGCCGGCAAGACCACGCTGCTGCGCTCCATCCTCGGCCTCCTGGAGCCCGCTTCGGGCCGGATCCGCCTCGGGGACCGGCCGCTCACGGCGCTCAAGCCCCGCGAGCGCGCCCGCCGCGTCGCCTATATCCCGCAGGAACGGACCATCGCCTGGCCGTTGACCGTCGCGGCGCTGGTCGGCCTCGGCCGCACCCCCTATCGCAGCGCACCCGCAGCGGACCGCGCCGCCGTCGAGGCCGCGCTTGGCGCCATGGATCTCGACGCGCTGCGCGACCGCCCGGCCACCGCGCTCTCGGGCGGCGAGCGGGCGCGGGTGCTGATCGCCCGGGCGCTGGCCCAGGAGGCGCCGCTTCTCCTCGCCGATGAGCCGGTGGCGGGGCTCGACCCGGCGCATGCGCTGCTCCTGATGCAGCGGTTCCGCGACCTGGCGGCGGCCGGGCGCGGGCTGCTCGTCTCGCTCCATGACCTCGGACTCGCCGCGCGCCATTGCGACCGGCTGATCCTGCTCGATCGCGGCCGCATCGCCGCGTCGGGGCGCCCGGTGGCGGTCCTGACGCCCGAGCGGCTCGCGCGGGTCTATGGCATCACCGCCTTCGCCTCCACCGACGAGGGCGGGCCGATCCTGCTCCCGACCGGCCTCGCGCCCGCGCCTTTCGCAGTGCGGCAGGATCCGGCTTGAACCCCGCCCCGCTTCGGGCCAGTGTGCGGGCGCTTCCACCGGGGGACAGGAATGAAGACGCGCAGGCTCGGCCGCAGCGACCTTGAAGTCAGCCAGTTTTGCCTCGGCACCATGACCTGGGGCAGCCAGAACACCGAGCGCGAAGCCTTCGCCCAGATCGACTACGCGCTCGACCAGGGGATCAACCTGCTCGATACCGCGGAAATGTATCCCACCACTCCGCTTGCGGCCGAGACCTCGGGCGAGACCGAGCGCATCATCGGCAGCTGGCTCCGCAAGACCGGGCGCCGCGCGGACATGCTGATCGCGACCAAGATCGTCGGTATCGGCAACAAGACGGTGCCGGACCGCGACGGCGCGCCGATCACGCCCGAAAGCATCCGCACCGCGCTCGAAGGCAGCCTGCAGCGCCTCGGCACCGACTATGTCGATCTCTACCAGCTGCATTGGCCGAACCGCGGCTCCTACCATTTCCGCCAGTCCTTCACCTATGCGCCCGAAACCCAGCGCCGCGGCGAGGCCGAGGCGATGCTCGCCATCCTCGCCACGCTCGAGGCGCTGCGCGACGAGGGCAAGCTGCGCCATGTCGGTCTGTCGAACGAAACCGCCTGGGGGACCGGCACCTTCCTCGACCTCGCCGAGCGTCACGACCTGCCGCGCGTCGTGTCGATCCAGAACGAATACAATCTGGTCTGCCGGCTGTTCGATCTCGACCTCGCCGAGCTCTGCCACCACGAGGATGTCGGGCTGCTGGCCTTCTCGCCGCTCGCGGCAGGGTTCCTCACCGGCAAATATTCTGGGGGTGCCCGGCCGGCGGGCTCGCGCGCTGCGATCAATGGCGATCTCGGCGGGCGGATCTCGGCCCATTCCGAGCCGGTCGTGCAGGCCTATGTCGATCTCGCGCGCGCCCACGGCCTCGACCCGGCGCAGATGGCGCTGGCCTTCGTGGCCTCGCGCCCCTTTGCCGCCTCGGTGATCCTCGGCGCGACGACCATGGAGCAGCTCCGCACCGACATCGCCGCCGCCGAGCTGCCCCTTTCGCCCGAACTGCAGCAGGGCATCGCGGATCTCTATCGGCGCCATCCCCGGCCGTTCTGACCGGGGACGGCGTTGGGGGCGCGCGGGCGGGGCCTCTCCGCAGATCCGGCTAGACCAAAGCGTCGCCTGGGTCCACCATCGCGCCTCCCAGGAGGAGACGCCCATGGCCAACGAGCCAGCCCGCCAGCAGGCATTCGACCCGCGGATCATCGAGATCGACACCGAGCGCGTGATGAAGCGCCGCCAGCATCATTTCGCCGTGGTCGATATCGGCTCGAACTCGATCCGGCTCGTGGTCTATGACGATCTCGGCCGTGCGCCGTTCCCCCGCTTCAACGAGAAATCCTTCGTGGCGCTCGGGGCAGGGCTCGACAGGACGGGCAACCTCGCCCCCGAGGCGATCGAGCGCGCCGTGACCGCCGTCCGCCGGTTCGACGCCATCGCCCGCGCGATGGAGGTCGAGCAGGTCCATGTCATCGCCACCGAGGCGACGCGGCGCGCGGGCAATGGCGGCGACCTGATCGCGGCGATCCAGGCCGCGACCGGGCTCGAGGTCCGGCTGCTCTCGGGGCGGGAGGAAGCGACCTATGCCGCGCTCGGGGTGATTTCCGGCTTCTTCCAGCCCAAGGGCCTGGCCGGCGATTTCGGCGGCGGCAGCCTCGAGGTGGCCGAGATCCTGGGCGACCGGGTCGGCGAGCGCATGGTCTCGATGCCGCTGGGCGCCCTGCCGGCGATGACGTTGATGGAGCAGGGCATCGAGGTGGCAAAGGCCGAGATCGACCGCATCCTGCAGGAGAGCCTGCCGCCGCTGCTGACCGATCCCACCTTCTACGCGATCGGCGGCGGCTGGCGGGCGCTCGCGCGCGTCCATATCGCCAGCAACAATTGCCCGATCAATGTCGTCCATGGCTATTCGATTCCCGCCGACGAGGCCCGGGCGCTCGCCAAGCGCATCGCCCGGATGACGCCGGCCGAGATCGCCACGCTGCCCGACGCGCCTTCGCGGCGGGTCCCAACCATGGCCGCCGCCGCGCTGGTCCTGTCCCGAGTGTTGCGCAATCTCAAGCCCGAACGGGTGGTGTTCTCGGCCTTCGGCCTGCGCGAGGGCTGGCTCTACGGCCAGCTCGACGCGGAGGAGCAGTATCGCGATCCGTTGCTCGAAGGCGCCAAGGCGATCGGCCTGCCCTTCGCGCGGGTCCCGGCCTTCAGCGCCGCGCTCGCCCGCTGGACCGACGACCTCTTTCCCGGCGAGACCCAGGGCGAGCGGCGCCTGCGCCTCACCGTCTGCGCGCTGACCGATCTGTCCTGGCGCGACCACGAGAAGGTCCGGGCGGTCGAGAGCTTCCGCCGCCTGCTGCAATTCCCGTTCATCGGCATAACCCATCCTGAGCGGGTCTTTGTCGCGGTGGCGGTGCTCGCCCGCTATGGCGGCAGCGTCGACCAGGCCGTGCAGGCGGTCGCCCGCGACCTGCTGAGCCCCGCCCAGCTTCGCCGCGCCGAGATCCTTGGCCGCGTCCTGCTGCTCGGCCACCGCTTCTCGGCCAGCGTGCCCGAGATCCTCGACCAGGTCCGGCTGCGGATCGGCGCCGATGCCGTGCGGCTGGAAGTGCTCGATGCCGGCCGCGTTCCCGACAGCGACGCCGTGCAGATCCGTCTGCGTCAGCTGGCCCGGGTCGCGGGCGTCGATGGTGCGGAAATCGTCGAGGCCGCGGCCGCGGCCGCTACAGGATGAAATCGTAGCCGTGCAGGCGGGCGTCGTTGGCGATCTCGATCGAGAAGTCGGCCTGCCCGTCGCCGTTCACGTCGCCCTTCACCAGGCCGCCGGCATAGCGCAGCTCGCCGGCATGGTGGTCGAAGCTCTCCGATCCGATGAAGCGGAACGCGTTGTTGCCGGCCCGGTGGCTGTCGGCGTCGATCGCCCGGAGATCGATCAGATCCGCGCCCGAGAAGTCATGGATCACGTCGCGCTGGGCCGGCCGAGCCGGACTGTCCCTGATCGACCGGAATTCGAACACGTCCGCGCCGCGATTGCCCCAGAGATCGTCCGGGCCGCTGCCGCCGCGCAGCAGGTCGTCGCCGCTGCCGCCCTTCAGGAGATCGGCCCCGCCGCCGCCCTTGAGCACATCGTCGCCGCCCAGGCCGCGCAGCGTGTCGCCCTTGGCGCCGCCAGTCAGCCGGTTGGCGTGGCTGTTGCCGACCGCTTCGACCCCGAGGACGCCGATGCTGGCCCCGATATCGTTGAGCGCGAGGCTGAGCAGGATATCGGCCCCGCCGGCCCGGACCGAGATCGTGCCGCCCCCGCCGCCCACCACCGAGAAGCTCTCGGCCCAGAGCGCGCCGTCGCTGTCGTAATAGCCGGTGAAGCCGACGCCCACCGCCTCGCCCTTCCAGGCACCGGAGACCGGCACATAGCTCATGCCACCCGAAAAGGTCTCGTAGTCGGCATAGTCGCCCGGATCGTAGTCGCGATGGACATGCCGCGCCCCGTCGAGATGCGGCAGATCCATCGACCGGGTCGCGCCCGCATCCTCGTCGATCACATAGTCAATGGCGCTCTTGCCGGCCGACATGGGTCCCTCCCGATCGTTCCCGACCCTACGCCGCCGCCGGGGGCCCTGTCACCTCGGCTTGTCAGCCCGCCTCGCTCAGCACCGCCGCGATCTCACCGAGCGCCCAATCGATCTCGGACCGCTCGATGACCAGCGGCGGCGACAGGCGGATGGTCTGGCCATGGGTGTCCTTGGCGAGGATCCCCCGGTCGCGCAGCGCCTCGACGACCGGCCGCGCCGGCCCCGCCTCCCTATGCAGCTCCAGCGCCAGCATCAACCCGCGCCCGCGCACCGCGCGCACCCGGTTCGAGCGGATCGCCTCCAGCCCCGCCTTGAAATGCGCGCCGAGCTCGGCCGAGCGCTCGACCAGCCGCTCCTCGACCAGCACCTTCAGCGCCGCCCGCGCCACCGCGCAGGCGAGCGGATTGCCGCCGAAGGTCGAGCCATGCTGCCCCGGCTTCAGCACCCCCAGCACATCGGAATTGGAGAGCACCGCCGAGATCGGATAGAACCCGCCGCCGAGCGCCTTGCCGACCAGCGTGACGTCGGCCTCGATCCCCTCATGCTCCTCGGCCAGCAGCGTGCCGGTGCGCCCGAGCCCGGTCTGGATCTCGTCGAGGATCAGCGTCACCCCATGGGCGGTGCAAAGCTCGCGAACCCGCGCGAAATAGCCGGCCGGCGGGATGATCACGCCCGCCTCGCCCTGGATCGGCTCGACCAGGAACCCGACCGTCCGCGGGGTGATCGCCGCCTCCAGCGCGTCCGCGTCGCCGAACGGGATCACCCGGAAGCCCGGCAGGAACGGCCCATAGCCGCCCCGCGCCTCCGGGTCGGTCGAGAACGAGACGATGCCGAGCGTCCGGCCGTGGAAATTGTCGGCGCAGACGATGATCTCCGCCTCGCCCTCCGGCACGCCCTTCACCTCATAGCCCCATTTGCGCACCGCCTTGATCGCGGTCTCGACCGCCTCGGCGCCCGAATTCATCGGCAGGACCTTGTGGCTGCGCGTCAGCGCCGCCAGCTCCTCGTAGAACGGGCCGAGCTGGTCGTTGCGGAAGGCCCGGCTGGTCAGCGTCAGCCGGCCCGCTTGCTCGACCAGGGCCGCCAGGATCCGCGGATGGCAATGGCCCTGATTGACCGCCGAATAGGCCGAGAGGCAGTCGAGATAGCGCCGCCCCTCGATGTCGGTCAGCCAGACGCCCTCGCCCCGGGTCAGCACCACGTCGAGCGGCTGATAATTGTGCGCCCCGAGCCGGTGTTCCAGCGCGATCAGGCCGGCTGCGTCGAGCATCGCGGATCCTCCCCCTTGCATGTCAGGCCGAGAGCGGGTTGGCGGGCAGCCGCGCATGGCCGACCCGGTCGAGCACGGTCATCCCGAACAGGCTCGCCACCAGTTCGGCGACCACGGTGGCGCTGCGCCCTCGCTCGTCGAGAAACGGGTTGAGCTCGACCACGTCGAGCGAGCCGACGAGCCCGCTGTCGCACAGCATCTCCATCACCAGATGCGCCTCGCGATAGGTCGCGCCGCCCGGCACCATGGTCCCGGTCCCCGGCGCGAGCCCGGGATCGAGGAAATCCACGTCGAAGCTCACATGCAGATGCACGCCCCGCTCGCGCCAGCGCGCGATCCGGGCCGCGATCGGCACCGAGACGCCCTGCTCGTCGATATGGCGCATGTCGACGCAATCGATGCCATGGGCGCGCAGCCGCGCGCGCTCGCCGGGATCGAGCGAGCGGGTGCCGAACAGATGGATGTTCTCCGCCCGCACCGGATTGAGCGGCCGGTCCTCGCCGAGGATCGGCGCCAGCACCGGATCGCCCGCGAGAAAGGCCAGCGCCATGCCGTGCAGATTGCCGGACGGCGTGGTCTCGGGCGTGTTGTAGTCGGCATGGGCATCGAGCCACAGCACCGCGAGCTCCTGCCCGCGCTCGGCGCAGCGCCGCGCGACCCCGCTGACGCTGCCCATGGAAATCGAATGGTCGCCGCCGACGAAGATCGGCACGCTGCCCGCGTCGGCCGTCGCCATCGTATGGGCGCGGTCATGGATCCGCCGGGTCCAGCCGGCGATCTCGGCGAGATGCTTGCAGGATGCGGCCGCCTCTGCCGCCATCGCCACCTCGACCGGCCCGGCCTCGCGCAGGGTGCCGCGATCGGCCACCCGGTGCCCGAGCGTCGTCAGCATGCCCGGCAATCCAGCGGTCCGCAGCGCATCGGGCCCCATCAGCGTGCCGCGCGCCGCCGCGCCGATTTCGAGGCCGATCCCGAGAAGCGCGATATCCTGCCGGCTGAGCTCGGCCAGCAGAGCGGTGGATTGCAGTCTCTCGAACAACGGGCTCTCCCTTTGGTGGCACGTTCTTCTATCTATGGGCCGAGCCTGCGAGCAGATAGATAGCAAAGCGTGAATAATCGCCAGCATTCTGCCGATTCGGCAGGCTGGCCAAGCGGAGCGACAGATGGCGGGGCTGGACGATCTCGACCTGCGGTTGATCGGCCTGCTGCGCGACGACGCGCGTCTGCCGAACGCCACGCTGGCGCGGCATCTCGGCGTGTCGCGCGGGACGGTGCAGAACCGGATCGACCGGCTGATCCAGAGCGGCGTTCTGCTCGGCTTCACCGTCCGGCTGCGCGGCGATGCCGGGGCAGGGGCGGTGCGGGCGATCATGTCGATCGCGCTTGGCGCGGCCGAGGCGCGGCAAGTGATCGCGGCTCTGAGGCGCATGCCGGAAGTTGGCCGGATCCATTCGACCAACGGCCGCTGGGATCTGATCGCCGAGCTCGATACGCCCGACCTCGCCGCGCTCGACCGGGCGCTGACCGCGATCCGCGCCCTGAAGCCGGTCGCCAATTCCGAGACCAGCATCCTCCTGGCCGAGCTCAAGTGAGCATCACGCCCGCTTGGCCTCCCTCCGGCTCACCGTAGGCCGGCTGTTCTCCGGGCGGACAGCGTCCGGCCCCGTCTGGCTTCTTGAAGGATTTCATATGGGCAGAAACCCTATCGGGCAGTCCGAGGGGCCCCATCAACGGATGGGGAGACCAAAGACTCTGCGGGCAACGGCCCGCTCCGGGCAGCCGCGATCTCGCGGCTGCGCCTCTCCGCCCGAGCTCACGCCCCGGAGCGACGAGACGGCTGAGCCGCCGCCATGGGTGCCGCGCGCCGCGCGCGGAGCGCCGCCGCTGGAGCGGCATCGCCGCGGCGCTTTACCGAACAGCGCCGCAGCCGCCGGGCCGATCCATGGCTCCGCCCGCGCCTCAGCTCGGCAGCAGCGCACCGGTCCGCTCGGGCAGCGGCTCGCGGCCGGCGATCTTGCCGATGATCTTGCCGGGCCAGGCGATCGGCTGATCGTGGCGGGCAAAGAGCACGCCCTCGGTCTCCGCCGCGACGGGCACGCTGCCGCCCAGCGGATCGACGATCTCGGCGACGATCGCGCCCCGCGCCACGGTCTCGCCGAGCGCGGCGCGATAGACCACGATCCCGCAACAGGGCGCCGTGACCTGCTGCATCGCCTCGAGCGGCGTCGCCTCGCAGAGCGGCGAGGGCAGGGGGCCCGCCTCGCCCGCGATCAGCCCGCGCCGGATCAGGATGCGCCGCAGCGCTTCGGCATCGGCCTCGGCCAGGGCGGCATCGACCGCGTTGTTCGAACGCAGTTCCAGGGTCGCCGCCAGGCAGGCCGGCGGAACCGCCGCCTGCGGAAAGGCCCGCGCCAGCGCCCACCAGGGTCCGCTGCAGGCTTCGTCGAACGGATGGCCGCCCGAGATCTCGGCCAGCAGCACCGCCCGGGCGCCGATTTCGGCGGCGATGTCGGCGGCGTCGGGCCAGAGCGGCGTCCCGGTATAGAGATGCACCACCGCCTGGTTGTCGGCATGGAGGTCGAGCACCAGATCGGCATCCTGCGCGAGGCCGAGCAGGCGGTGCCGCAGCGCGTCGATCTCGGTGCGCGGCGCCAGCGCGGCGAGCGCGTCCGCCTGCGCCGCGCGGATCGTCGCGACATTGGCCCGCGCGTCGGTGCCGAGGCGCCCGGCCAGCGCCGCCTGCAGCGCCGGGACGAGGTCCGGATAGTCCCGGTTGAAATTCCCCGATCCGTTGGTCTCGTAGCGGCCGAGCAGGACGCCGTTGCGGACCTGGGCGAGGCCGATCGGATTGGCCACCGGGACGAGCACGATCTCGCCCCGGATCGCGCCGCGCGCCTCGGCCTCGGCGAGCGATGCGGCCAGATGGCGCAGCACCAGCATGCCGGGAAGCTCATCGGCATGCAGCCCTGCCTGCAGATAGGCCTTTGGCCGCGCGCCCGGCTGCCCGAACCGGAGGAGGCTCAGGCTGCGCCGCGTCCCCGGCGCGATCTGCGGCAGCGCAAAATCCTCGCGCGCCCCGTGGCCTTCCAGGCCCGCCTCTCCCGTCATTTCGCGCCCCTCCTCCCCCGGCCTCGCCGCTCGCGCCAGAGTGCCGCGCCCGGCCTCGCCCCGCAATTGCTCTTTCCCAACGCGGCGCCGGCGGGTACGACAAACTGTCGGCGCGCAGAGGGGGAGCTCGGATGGAAATCGTTTCATCTTCGGTCTATGTCGGTCCGAACATCTATTCCCGCCAGCCGCTGGTCCGCCTCACCGTCGATCTGCGCCGCCGCGCAGACCGGCCGGTCTCGGACTATGCCGACGACCTGATCGGCCCGCTGCTCAAGGACTTTCCCAATCTCGCGACCGCGGTCTGCGAACGGGGCATGCCGCTGATCGAGCGCATGCGCGCCGATCCCGACTGCCGGCTCGGCGAGGTGCTGGCCCATGTCGCGCTCGCGCTGCAGCAGCGCGCCGGCGCCGCGGTCGAGGAGGCAATCACCCGCCCCGCCAGCCATCCCGACGAGGTCGAGGTGCTCTATGGCTACGAGTCGCGCGATGTCGGGCTCGAGGCCGGCGACGTCGCCCGCGACATCATCATGGAGCTGATCGCCCCGATCCCCGAGGATCCGCTCGATATCGAGGACGAGATCGCCGCCTTCATGGACTTCGCCAGCCGCCGCGCCCTCGGCCCGTCGGCGCTGGCGCTCGTCCAGGCCGCCGAGGCGCGCGGCATCCCCTGGGTGCGGCTCAACGAGGCCAGCATGATCCAGCTCGGCCAGGGCAAGTACCAGCGCCGCATCGAGGCGGCGCTCACCAGCCAGACCTCGCATATCGCCGTCGAGATCGCGTCCGACAAGGATCTCTGCGCCCGCCTGCTCTCCGATCTCGGCCTGCCCGTCCCCCGCCAGCGCTTCGTCCGCGATGCCGAGGAGGCGATCGACGCGGCCGAGGATATCGGCTTCCCCGTCGTCGTGAAGCCGGTCGACGGCAATCACGGCCGCGGCGTCGCGGTCAATCTCACCAATGCCGACGAGGTGGCGGAGGCCTACGACATCGCCGCCGACCAGGGCTCGGGCGTCGTGGTCGAGAGCATGATCCTGGGCGACGACCACCGGCTCTTCGTGGTCAATGGCGAGCTCATCGCCGCCGCCCGCCGCATGCCCGGCCATGTGGTCGGCGACGGCGAGAAGACCGTCGCGGCCCTCGTCGAGATCGTGAACCAGGATCCGCGCCGCGGCGTCGGCCACGAGAACATGCTGACCCGCCTCGAGCTCGACGAGGCGGCCGACAAGCTGCTCGCGGCCAAGGGCTACGGCCACGACACCGTCCCCGCGGCCGGCGAGATCGTCTATCTGCGCAAGACCGCCAACATCTCGACCGGCGGCACGGCGATCGACGTGACCGACATCATCCATCCCGACAACAAGCTGATGGCCGAACGCGCGATCCGCGGCGTCGGGCTCGATATCGGCGGCGTCGACTTCCTGACCACCGACATCACCCGGAGCTACCGCGAGACCGGCGGCGCGATCTGCGAAATCAATGCCGGCCCCGGCATGCGCATGCATATTGCCCCCTCCGAGGGCCGGAGCCGCGATGTCGGCGGCAAGGTGATGGAGATGCTGTTCCCGGCGGGCTCGCCCTCGCGCATCCCGATCGCGGCGCTCACCGGCACCAACGGCAAGACCACGACGGCGCGCATGCTCGCCCACGTGCTCAAGATGGCCGGCCATATCGTCGGCCAGACCTCGACCGACGCGGTCTATATCGACGGCAACGTCACGGTGAAGGGCGACATGACCGGCCCGGTCGCCGCCTCGATGGTGCTGCGCGACCCGACCGTCGACATCGCGGTGCTCGAGACCGCGCGCGGCGGTATCGTGCGCTCGGGCCTCGGCTACCGCTTCTGCGACGTGGGCGCGGTGCTCAACGTCACCTCCGACCATCTCGGCCTCGGCGGCGTCGACACGCTCGACGAGCTGGCCGAGGTCAAGCGTCTCGTCGTCGAGGTCGCGCGCGACTGCGCGGTGCTCAATGCCGACGACGAGCAGACCCTCAAGATGGCCGACCGGACCGAGGCTAGGCATATCTGCTACGTCACCCGCAATCCCGACCACCCGCTGGTGCGCGAGCATATCCGGCTCGGCAAGCGCGCGGTGGTGCTCGAACAGGGGCTGAACGGCGACCAGATCGTGATCTACGACCATGGCGGGCAGATCCCGCTGATCTGGACCCACCTCATCCCGGCGACGCTCGAAGGCAAGGCGCTCCACAATGTCGAGAACGCCATGTTCACCGCGGCAATGGCCTACGCGCTCGGCAAGACGCTCGACCAGATCCGCAACGGGCTCCGCACCTTCGACAATACCTTCTACCAGAGCCCCGGCCGGATGAACGTCTATGACGAGCATGGCTTCCGGGTGATCCTCGACTACGGTCACAACGAGGCCGCGGTCGGCGCCATGGTCGACGTGGTCGAGCGGCTGAAGCCGATCGGCAAACGCATCGTCTGCGTCACCTGCCCCGGCGACCGTCGCGACGAGGATATCCGCGCGATCGCCGCCAAGGTGGCCGGGCATTTCGACACCTATATCTGCCACAGCGACGACAATCCGCGCGGCCGCACCCCCGAGGAGGTGCCCGAGATGATCAAGGCAGAGCTCGTCGCGCGCGGCGTCGCGCCCGAGGCGGTGCTCGTCGTGCCCAAGGAGGAGGAATCGGTCGATACCGCGCTCAATCTCGCGCGGCCGAACGATCTCGTGCTGATCTTCTGCGACGGCATCACCCGGTGCTGGAAGCGGATCATCTATTTCCACCCGGTCGAGAAGGCGGCGCCGGTTCCGCCCGAGCGGCGGGTCGCGGCCTCCGGCTTCGACGTCCCCGAGGGCTATCGCATCGTCAGCGACGAGCGCGGCGTCCGCATCGCGCCGCTTTGAGCAAAGGGAAGAAGCGCATGGCGCCCTGGTCCGCGCTGGCCGAGCGCGCCGCCGCCGGCGGCACCCGGCTGGCGGTGATCGGCGGCCGGCTGGAAGACAACAATGTCGCGGTCTATGGCGAGATGCACCGCCTGTCGCGTGGGCGGATCCTCGTCTTCCCGACCGCTTCGGGCGAGCCGCGCGAGGTCGCGGCCGAGACCGTCGAGGTGTTCCGCGCCCACGGCTTCGAGGCCAGCGCGGCGATGCTCACGGTCGACAATGCGGCCTCGCTCGCCTTCGATTCCGGCCTCGTCGCCGAGATCTCCGCCTGGAACAGCGTCTATTTCACTGGCGGCGACCAGGCGAAGATCGTCGCGGCCCTGTTGCCCGGCGGGACCGAGTCGCCCGTCCTCGCCGCGATCCGCGCGACCCATGCGGCGGGCGGCCTCGTCGCGGGCTCCAGTGCGGGGGCGGCCATGATGTCCCAGCCGATGCTGCTCGGCGGCACGTCGCTCGAATCGGTGGTGCATGGGGTCAGCGAGGATCCGGCAAGCCCTGGCTTGTTGATGGGGATGGGGCTCGGCTTCTTCCGCTTTGGCATGCTCGACCAGCATTTCATCAAACGCGGCCGGCTCGGCCGGCTGATCGTCGGCATGCAGGCGGCCGGCATCCGGCGCGGCTTCGGTGTCGACGAGAATACCGCGCTGCTGGTCGAGGGCGACGTCGCGCGGGTCTGCGGCGAATATGGCGTGATGGTGATCGACCTCAAGAAGCGCCGCAGCGACAACGGCAAGGCGATCCAGGAATTCCGCCTCTCCTATGCCGATGACGGCGATTGGATCGACCTCGCCAAGCTCCGGGCCTATCCCGGCGCCGCCAAGCGCCGGGTGCGCCAGCGCGAGGTCGTCTATCGCGCTCCTGTCCATTCGCGGCGCAACATCTTCGGGGCCTACGCGCTCTATGACCTGATGGCGCGGCTCGTCCTTGGCGACCAGGCGGTCTATAACGCCGATCGCGGCGAGGCGCTCGACGTGCGGTCGGGCGTCAATGCGACGGTCGCGCTGGAAAAGGCGCGGCGGGTCTCGCTCGGCATGATCGCCACGCCCGAGTCCGGGCTTCGGATGACCGCGATCAATTTCCGCGCCTCGCTGATCCGCGAGCGGCTGTCGGCCAAGCGGCTCGCCGATCGGGCCGGGCGCCGGGGCTGGAACTACGGGATCAAGGCCAATCCCGATGCCCGGCTGGTCCTGCTCGGCTCCTCGCCGCTCAGCGGCGATCCCGACATGGTCGCCGCGATCCGGCCCCTGATCGGCGCGGGCCCCGTCGGGGTGATCGCCGCCGCCTCGGCCGAGCCGTCGCGCACCGCTGCCGATCATGTGCGGATGCTCAGCCGGTTCGGGATCGAGGGGATCGATCTCGGGATCACCATCGACACCGTCGAATATGTCGCCCAGGACCCGGACCGGCTCGCGCAGATCGGCGAGCTTGCCGGGATCGTGCTCTGCGGCGGCAACCAGATCCGGCTGGTCGAGACCCTGCTGCATCGCGGCGAGGAGAGCGAGGTCCTGCGCGCGGTCGCGCATGCCTATGCCGCCGGCACGCCGCTCATCGCGCCGAGCGGCGCGGCGGCGGCGCTGTCGTCGGTGATGATCGCCGGCGGCTCGTCGGGCGAGGCGCTGCGCTACGGTGTCGCCTCCGATCTCGGCCATCCCGGGCTGGTGATCCAGGAGGGCGTCGGTCTCTTCGGCGGCGGCATCGTCGACCAGAACCTGATTTCCGGCAATCGGCTCGGCCGGCTCGTGGTCGCCTGCGCCGAGGAGGGCGAGCGGTTCGGCGTCGGCATCTGCGAGGACAGTGCCGTGGTCGCGTCGGATGGCGGGATGCGGCTCGAGGCGCGCGGCCGGCATGGCTTCCTGCTGGTCGAGATCGACCAGGCCAATCTGGTGTTGCACAGCGACAGCTTCGTCGCGCGGGGCATCCGGCTCAGCCTGATCGGCCCCGGCGACCGGGTGGAGCTTGATCACGACGCGATCGTGCGGACCGGGGCGGCGTCGCCCACCCTGCTCGGGCAGCTCGTCGCCAAGCTCGCGCGCGAGGTCGGCGCGCCCGAGCATCGCACCGGCGACGAGGATGGCGCCGTTGGCCGGCGCGGGGCCCGCATCCGTTGCCGCAGCCTCGACGGCGTGACCGCCGTGCTCGATCTCGAATCCCCCCGCGACGAACACGACGCCTGATCCGGCGGTGCCGTCGCTGCCCGCGATGTCGCCAGGCTCGGTCTTCCCTCGTTAACCCAGATTGCCAAAGGGTTGACGGTTCAGAAATTATCTATGTAAAACAGTGGTTTGGCAGGAGTCGCACGCGTGCGACTCCTGCTTGTCGCACGGTTCCGGGGGCGCTCAGGCCGCTCAGGCGGTCTGGGTCCCGGGATGGAACAGACGCCCGCGTTCGGTGATCGCCACGACAGCCGGCCCGGCCAGGCCGAGCAGCGCGAAGCCCGCCAGCATCGGCCCGGGCGTTCCATCGAACTGCTGGCCGATCAGCCAGCCCAGCAGCGCGGCGACCCCGGTCGTCACCGCCCCCACGAAGGACGAGGCGGTGCCCGCGATCCGTCCCATCGGCTCCATCGCCAGGGCATTGAAATTCGGCATGATCAGCCCGAAGCAGAACAGGCAGGCCGCGATCAGCAGCAGGAAGACCGGCAGCGCCGGCGTGCCCCAGGCGAGATAGACCCCGAGATGCAGCGTTGCGGCCGCCGTGAAGCCGAACATGGCCCCGTGCCCGATCCGCCGCATGCCCCAGCGCATCACGAAGCGGCTATTGAGGAAGGCCGCGACGGCCAGCGCGGCGGCGACCGCCCCGAACAGGACCGGAAACCAGGCGCCAACCCCATAGACCTCGACGAAGACCTGCTGGGCCGAGCTGATATAGCCCATCAGCGACCCGAAGAAGACACCCGTGGCCAGCGTATAGCCGAGCGTCTGGCGGGTGGTGACGGTCTGGCGCAGCGCCCCGGCCAGCCATCCGAGCGACATGGGCACCCGCGTCTCGGCCGGATGGGTCTCGGGCAGCCGGATCGCGACCCACACGAGCAGCAGCCCGGCGCAGGCCGTCAGGAAGGCGAAGATCAGGTGCCAGCTGCCGGCAAACAGGAACAGCAGGCCGATCGAGGGGGCGATGACCGGGACGATGATGAAGACCATCATCACGAAGGACATGACCTCGGCCATCCGCCGGCCGCCATAGAGGTCGCGAACGACGGCGATCGCGATGATCCGCGGCGCGGCATTGGCCAGCCCCTGGACGAAGCGGGCGGCCAGCAGATGCTCGAAGCTGCCGGCGATCAGGCAAGCGAACGCCGCCACGGCATAGACCGCGATCCCGCCGAGCAGCACCACCCGCCGCCCAAAGCGGTCCGAGAGCGGCCCATGGAAGAACTGACCCAGCGCAAAGCCGAGCAGGTAGGCGGTCACGACCAGCTGCTGCTGGTTCTCGCCCGCGAGCGCGAAATCCGCCCGGATCTGGGGCAGGGCGGGCAGCATGACATCGACCGACAGCGCGGTGAGCGCCATCATCCCGGCGATCATGGCCACGAATTCCGGAAAGCGAGGCATGGACCGCCCGGCGGGATTGGTCTCAATCGGTGGCATGAAACTTTCGCTGGAAGGCGGATGCCTCGCGCACATAGCGCGCTCCGTGCCCGAGGCCAGCCCGTTGCTACTCAAATCGGACCGATGGCACGGAAATACTCGCGGGCGCATCCGGTCGGCGCCTTTCCGATGCCCATGACCAGCACCTCGACGTCGACGATCACCGTCACCGAGACGATCGGTAGGCCAGTCACCTTCCAGCGGGCGGTCGAGCCGCGACCCACTACGTCCGAGTGCCCATTCGGCCTCGCAAAGATCGCCGAGCGAGCTCGCGAAGCGCGCGCCGCATCACAGGGTGATCCGGGCGCGGAGGCTCTTGACCCAGGGGTCGTTGACGCGGCCGTTCCTGAAGCTCCGCGGCGAGGCGCGCCTGCTGTCGCGGGGCGCGCTCGCGACCCTTACGGTGCAGCCCTCCTTCTCGCCCTCCTCGCCGCACCCCTCGGCGCCACCGGCGCAGCCGCGGCCTATGCGACGGCGGCCGTCGGTCAAGGCATCGCCCTGACCCTTCTTGCCCGGCGCGCAACGCGCTGACCCCAGACACCCGGCCCCTGCGACCGCGTGGCCGCCTCGGGGACATTGGTCCCAAGGCTGGTGACGGCTTTCAGGGCAAGCGAATCCAAAGATGAACGACCGCTTTGCGGCCGCTCGCGACAGGCGTCAGGAACAGGCCGAGCGCCGAGAGGCGCCCCTTCATCCACACAGACGCAAGCTTGTGCGCGTTCGCGCAAGGTTATGGGTGGAACGCACCGAATTGTGCGAACCTACACCCATTCAGGCGTCGAGATTGGCGACGCTCAGGGCGTTGGCTTGGATGAACTCGCGGCGGGGCTCGACCTCGTCGCCCATCAGCTTGGTGAAGATCTCGTCCGCCTCCTCGCGATGCTCGATCTTCACCTGCAACAAGGTTCGAGCCTCGGGGTCGAGCGTCGTCTCCCAGAGCTGTTCGGGATTCATCTCGCCAAGACCCTTGTAACGCTGCAATGACAAGCCTTTCTCGCCCTCCCGCATCACTGCGTCCAACAGCTCGCTCGGCGCGTGGATCGGCTGCTCGCGCTCGCGCCGGACCAGAGCGGCCGGCGCGCCATAGACCTCCTGCAGCGCGGGCGTCAGCGCCGCCAGCCGCCGCGCCTCGGCCGAGCGAAGGGCCGCGCCATCGAGCACGCGCGCCTCCTCGACGCCGCGCAGGCTGCGCCAGACCCGGAGGCCGCCATCCTGGGTCGGGCGCCCCTGCCAGCCGCGCTCATACTCGGCCGCGATCCGGTCCAGCCGCTCGGCGACATGGGTCGCGGTGCCCTGAGGGTCGTCGTCGACCGCGCCGCGCAGGAGCGCCCCCGCGATCGTCGCCTGCTCGAGCAGATGCCGCGAATAATGCGTCGGAAAGCTCGCGAGCGTGGCACGAACCGTGCGCGCCTCCTCGACCACGCGGGCCAGATCGGCGCCCGCGAGAACCGATCCGTCGCCGAGCCGCAGAGCCGCGCCGTCGATCCCCTGCTCGACCAGATAGGCGTCGAGCGCGGCCTGGTCCTTCAGATAGACCTCCGACCGGCCGCGGCTCACCTTGAAGAGCGGCGGCTGGGCGATGTAGAGATGCCCCGCCTCGATCAGCTCCTCCATCTGGCGGAAGAAGAACGTGAGCAACAGCGTGCGGATATGCGCGCCGTCCACGTCGGCGTCGGTCATGATGATGATCTTGTGATAGCGCAGCTTGCCGAGATCGAACTCGTCCCGCCCGATCCCGGTCCCAAGCGCGGTGATCAGCGTGCCGATCGCCTCCGAGGACAGCATCCGGTCGAAGCGCGCCCGCTCGATATTGAGGATCTTGCCCCGCAGCGGCAGCACGGCCTGGTTCTGCCGGGACCGCCCCTGCTTGGCCGAGCCGCCGGCCGAGTCGCCCTCGACGATGAACAATTCCGCCTTGGCCGGGTCCTTCTCCTGGCAGTCGGCCAGCTTGCCGGGCAGGTTCGCCACGTCCATCGCGGTCTTGCGCCGCGTCAGGTCGCGCGCCTTGCGCGCCGCCTCGCGCGCCACCGCCGCCTCGACGATCTTGCCGACCACGACCCGCCCCTCGGCCGGGTTCTCCTCGAACCACTCGGCGAGCTTCTCGTTCAGCAGCCCCTCGACGGCCGGGCGAACCTCCGAGCTGACCAGCTTGTCCTTGGTCTGGCTCGAGAATTTCGGGTCGGGCACCTTGACCGACAGCACGCAGGTCAAGCCCTCGCGCGCGTCGTCACCGGAAAGCGCCACCTTCTCCTTCTTGGCGATCCCGCTCGACGCGGCGTAGTTGTTGACCGCGCGGGTCAGCGCGCCGCGGAAGGCCGCGAGATGGGTGCCGCCGTCGCGCTGGGGGATGTTGTTCGTGAAGGGCAGCACGTTCTCGTGGTAGCTGTCGTTCCACCAGAGCGCCGCCTCGATGCCGATCCCGTCGCGCTCGCCCGAAATATAGATCGGCGCCTTGATCAGCGGCGTCTTCGAGCGGTCGAGATAACGCACGAATTCGCGCACGCCGCCCTCGTAATGCAGCGCCACCTCCTGCATCTCGGCATGACGCTCGTCGCGCAGCGAGATGCGCACGCCGGAATTGAGGAAGGCGAGCTCGCGCAGCCGGTGCTCCAGCGTCGCATAGACATAGTCGAGATTGGCGAAGGTGTCGGTCGAGGCGAGGAAGCGCACCATCGTGCCGCGACGCGCCTCGGCGGGCCCGACCCGGTGCAGGCTCACCACCGTCTCGCCCCGCTCGAAGCGGGCACGATGCTCGTAGCCCTCGCGCCAGATCGTGAGCTCCAGCCAGTCGCTCAGCGCGTTGACGACGCTGACGCCCACGCCATGCAGGCCGCCCGAGACCTTGTAGCTGTTCTGGTCGAATTTCCCGCCGGCATGGAGCTGGGTCATGATGACCTCGGCAGCCGAGACCCCCTCGCCCTCGTGGATTCCGACCGGGATGCCGCGGCCATTGTCGGCGACGCTGACGCTGTTGTCGGCATGCAGGATCACGCTGACCTCGGTCGCATGCCCCGCCAGCGCCTCGTCGATGCCGTTATCGACGACCTCGTAAACCATGTGGTGCAGGCCCGACCCGTCGTCGGTGTCGCCGATATACATGCCCGGCCGTTTGCGCACAGCCTCCAGTCCCTTGAGGACCTTGATGGAATCGGCGCCGTATTCCTCGGGCGCGCGGGCGGGTTCAGCCATGCATGGGGATCCTTGGGCCAATGGTGGGGCATCCTATCCGTCCGGGTCCGGCTTGTCACGCGAGGATTGCCGGGGCCGCAGCCCAAAATTTTAAGGGCTTCAAGACGTTAATGCGCTCCGCCCGCCGGCGTCGCTCAATGCATGTCGAGCGCTGCCTTGGGCTCGGCATGGTCGGGATGGTGCCAGCTGGTCTGACGCATGACCATCCGATGCACCCGCGGCGGCCCCTCGCCGCTATGCAGCGCGCGCAGCCGATCGCCGATCTCGGCATCCGCGCGGGTGGTCCGCAGATTGTGGCGCATATACTCCGTCCAGGTGGGCGTCTGGTAGGTCTCCATCCAGAGCCTGGGATTGCCGGTGTCGCGCAGCAGCGTCCAGTGCCGCGCGCCGTCGCGCCGCCGGATGCGCTGGCGGTCGATCATCGCGTCGAGGAAATCGGCCTCGTCCTGCGGGCGGATCTCGTACTCGATCAGGATGGTGACCGGTCCGCTGCGCGGCTGGAGGTCGATCGCGACATCGGGCACCCGCCAGCGGTTGAGCGGATCGAGATTGAGGTCGGTACGGTCGGGCAGGGGAAGGCTGAACCCCACCGCACCGGCCGCGAGCATCGCGGCGGCCGAGACGAGCAGCGCCGTCGCGGGGCCGTGCTCTGCCGCGAGCAGGCCCCAGACCCAGCTGCCGAGCGCCATGCCGCCGAAGGCCGCGGTCTGGTAGAGGGCGAGCGCGCGCCCCACCACCCAGCGCGGCGTCGAGAGCTGGACCGTGACGTTGAAGAGCGAGAGCGCCAGCACCCAGCTCGCGCCGCCGGCCAGAAGCCCGATGCCGGTCAGCCAGGCCGAGCTGCTTTTCGCCGCGATCAGCGCCGACAGCGCGAAGCCGGCGAAGGCGCAGCGCACGATGGCCTCGCTCGAGAGCAGCGAGCGAAGCCGGCCGGCGAGGAAGGCGCCGCCGAGCGCGCCGATCCCGAAGCCGCCGAGCAGCGCGCCATAGGTGAGCGGCCCGCCCTGGACCAGCTGCTGCGCGACGAGGGGCAGCAGCGCCAGCACCGAAACGCTGGTCAGGCCGAAAAGGAAGGCGCGCAGCATCACCTTGCCGAGATTGGGCGACATGGCGACATAGCGCAGGCCCGCCCCCATCGCCGGGCCGAGCGCCTCGCGCGGGAGGGTCAGCTCGCGAGGAGCCGGGTTCCAGCGCAGCAGGACGAAGATCAGCGCGAGATAGCTGACCGCATTGGTCGCGAAGGCCGCGGCGGCGCCGCCCACCGCGACGATCAGGCCGCCGATCGCCGGGCCGACGCTGCGCGTGATGTTGAAGTTGACGCTGTTGAGCACGACGGCGGCCGGCAGGTCGCTGCGCGGAACCATATCGCCGACCGAAGCCTGCCAGGACGGGTTCATCAAGGCGGTGCCGCAGCCAATCAGGAAGGTGAAACCGAGCAGCAGCCAGGGCGTGATGAGCCCCAGATAGGCGCAGGCGGCGAGGCCGGCCGAGACGACCAGCATGAAGAACTGAGCCGCGAGCATCACGCGGCGCCGGTCGAAATTGTCGGCAATAGCGCCTGAGAACAGCGAGAAGACCATGATCGGCAGAGTGGTCGAGGCCTGGACCAGGGCCACCATGTCGGCCGAGCTCGCGATCGTCGTCATCATCCAGGCGGCGCCGACGCTCTGGATCAGCCCGCCGAAATTCGACACGAGGCTCGCGAGCCAGATTTCGCGGAACGTCGCAATGCGGAACGGCGCCAGCGGCGACGCCTTCACGGGGGCTGATCCGTCCATTTTCCTCGGGGCCGACTCGCAGGGGGAAGCGCGCGTACTGTCGCGGATCCGCGCCGGCGCGACAATCGCCTGCGGCTGGAGGGCGTTTCTTCGCAGCTGCAGCAGGTCCTGGGAAAGGTTTTCCTCACGCTCGGCCGTTCTGGAGTAGAAACTTCCAAAATATTGCCGTGCCTCAAGAAATCTGCGGAGGCCCCGACGATTTTTGCTTGAGAATCACGATAAACCCTGTCGTATTTATGTGTATTGGAGGGAGCAGCATGGACAGCCTCGCCCGTTTCGCCAGCGCCTTGTCCGAGCCGGGAAAAATCCTGGTGCTGCTCGCCCTCGACTGCCCGTCGCCGATCTGCCCGACGACCGGTTCCGCCGATATCGAGCTGCTGAGCCTCGCCTTCGGGCCGGCCGCCGACCTTTCCCCTTCCTCACCCCGCGTCACGCGGATGTCCAAGGAGAGCTGAGATGCACGCTGTGTCAGACATGACGAGCCTCCGCGCCACGCTTCGGGCGCTTGCCGGCCGCTTCGGGCGGGGGGAGCCGATCGAGACCGCCGACACGCCCGGCCTCGCGCTTTATGGCGAGGAGTTCGCGCGCGACACCGCCTCGTCCGACTGGGAGACCGGTATCGCCGAGGCGCATGAAGAAGCGGCGGCCCAGGACCTCTGTCGGCGCGCGGCGGCCGAGCAGCGGCGGCTCGGCCGGCTGCGTGCCAATGCTCATGCCGCCTATGAGAGCGTCCAGGGCTCGCGGCACGCCGCGCTCGATCTGGCCCTGTCGGTTTATGAGGCGGAACTGCGCGACCTGCGGGCGCAGTGCGATGCGCATGCCGAGATGCTGAAGACCATTCGCCTCTATGCCCGCGACGGCGAGACCCGCGCGCTGGCGGCCAAGGGGCTTGATTGCTGCGCCGAGGTGCTGGCGGCCCGACAGCTTGCCGAGGCGGGATGCCCGCGCGAGACCGGCTTTCACAGCTGATCCCCTGCGCCGTGCTGGCCCAAGCCATGAGACCGGCCGCCAACGAAACTGTGATCCCGTGCCTGCGACGGGCCGCGACGGAAGGTTTGCTTCCTTCCGTTTAGGCCTACAATGGCCGGTGACGCTCGTTGGACCGGCGCCGGAGGCGCGCGCTTGGCTTGGTGGAAACAGTTCGCTCTCGCCCTGATCCTCATCGCGGGGACGGCGGTCATCTGGGCACGGTTCGTGCCGGCGGCGGGGCCGATTCTCGCTCGATTGGGGCTCGAGGCCGCGCAGGGCGCCGCGCCGGCCCCGCAGCGCAATGCGGGCCATGGCGGCGGCGGCGGTGGTCGCGGCGGCGCGCTGCCGGTGATCGGCCAGCCGGTCGGCTCGGGCGAAGCGAATGGCCGGGTCTCCGCGATCGGCGACGGACGGGCGCTGCATTCGGTGACGGTGCTGCCCCTGGCCCCGGGCCGGCTCGACGAGATCGCGGTCGCCTCGGGCGACCGCGTGGCGAAAGGCGCGGTGATCGCCCGCCTCGATCGCGATTCCGAGGCAATCGCGCTCGACCGCGCCCGGCTCACCGTGGCTGATGCCGAGGAGACGCTGCAGCGCACCGAGCGGCTGGCGAGCGGCGGCACCGCGACCGAGGTCCAGCTCTCGGAGGCGCGTCTGGCGCTCGATGAGGCGCGCCTCCAGGTGCGCGAAGCCGAACTCGCGCTCAGCCGCCGCGACATCGTGGCGCCGATCGGGGGGATCGTCGGGCTCCTGCCGGTCGATCCCGGCAGCCAGGTCGATACCGCGAGCGTGGTGGCGACGCTCGACGACCGCTCGAAGATCCTGGTGGATTTCCGGGTCCCCGAGCGCTTTGCCGGACGGATCAGCGTCGGCGAGCCGATCTCTGCCACCGCGCTCGCCCGACCCGACCTGCCGCTGACCGGGCGGATCACCGCGCTCGACAGCCGGGTCGATGCCGCGAGCCGGACGCTCAAGGTCCAGGCGGCGCTCGACAATGACGACGACGCCCTGCGCGGCGGCATGGCCTTCGCGATCGATATAGGCTTCGCCGGCGACCGCTTCCCGTCGGTCGATCCGCTGGCGATCCAGTGGGGCTCGGCCGGCGCCTATGTCTGGGTCGGGCGCGAGGGCAAGGCGGTGGAGGTGCCGGTGCGCATCGTCCAGCGCGACAGCGATCAGGTGCTGGTCGCCGGCGCGCTCGCGCCCGGCGAGACCGTGGTCACCGAGGGCGTGCAGCGGCTGCGCGACGGCGCGCCGATCGCCGTCGCCGGGGACAAGCCGGCCGAGGCCGGGTCGGGCGGCTGAGCCGATGGCCGAGGACCGCTCCCGAACCGGCGCCGCCACCGCGCTCTTCGTGCGCCGGCCCATCCTCGCCTTCGTGCTCAATGCCCTGATCTTCATCGCGGGCCTCGCCGCGTTCCTCGGCGTCGAGGTGCGCGAGCTGCCCGACGTCGATCAGCCGGTCATCACCGTCGCGACCGACTTCACCGGCGCCGCGCCCGAGACGGTGGACCGCGAGATCACCGCGGTGATCGAAGGCGCGGCGGGCCGGGTCGCCGGGGTGAAGGACATCTCCTCGCTGTCGCGCTTCGGGACCAGCCGGGTGACGCTCGAATTCGACCGCAAGATCGATCTCGACGTCGCCGCGACCGACGTGCGCGACGCGATCGCGCGGATCCGCAACACGCTGCCCGACGATGCCGACGAGCCGCGCATCATCAAGGCCGATGCCGATGCCGACCCGGTGATCCGCATCGGCGTCACCTCGCCGAGCCGGTCGGTCCAGGACCTGACCGAGCTGATCGAGGACCAGATCGAGGACCGGCTGATCGCGGTGCCGGGCGTCGCCGACCTGCAGATTTCCGGCGGCCGCGAGCGCATCTTCCGCGTCGATATCGACCCCGTCGCCCTGGCGAGCCGGGGCCTCACGCTCGCGGACGTGCAACACGCGCTGGCCTCCGCGGCCTTCGACGCGCCGGCCGGCACCCTGTCGAGCCGGGACCAGAGCCTTGTGGTGCGCACGACCGCCGCGGTCGCCTCGGGCGAGGCGTTCGAGGCGCTGATGCTCGATGCCAATACGAGGCTCGGCGACGTGGCGCGGGTCTCGCTCGGGCCGGACATCGCCGACAGCGTGCTCCGGGCCAACGGCCAGACCGGGGTCGGCATCGGGGTGATCCGCCAGGCCAAGTCGAATACCCTCGACATTTCGCAGGGCATCCGCGCCACGGTGGCCGACCTGCAGACGACGCTGCCCAAGGACGTCTCGATCTTCGTCAGCAGCGACGCGGCGACCTTCATCGCCGGCTCGATCCACGAGGTCGAGAAGACGCTGCTGATCGCGATCGGGCTCGTCATCGCGATCATCTTCCTGTTCCTGCGCGACGTGCGGGCGACGCTGATCCCGGCTCTGACCATCCCGGTCTCGCTGGTCGGCACCATCGCCGCGATCTGGCTCGTCGGATTCTCGGTCAATATCCTGACCCTGCTCGCCCTTGTGCTCGCGACCGGGCTGGTGGTGGACGACGCGATCGTCGTGCTCGAAAATATCGTGCGCCGGCGCGCCGAGGGGATGGGGCCGCGCGCCGCCGCCGTGCTCGGGACCGAGCAGGTCTTCTTCGCCGTGGTCGCCACCACGCTCACGCTCGCCGCGGTCTTCGTGCCGCTCTCGTTCCTGCCGGGCCAGACCGGCGGCCTCTTCCGTGAATTCGGCTTCACGCTGGCGATCTCGGTCCTGCTCTCGTCCATCGTCGCCCTGACCCTCTGCCCGGTCCTGGCCGCGAAGCTGCTGCGCGAGCATGTCGAGGGGGGACATGGGCCGATCGTCGCGGTCGGGACCTGGCTCGGCGCCCTCTATCGCCGATCGCTGGTCTGGGCGCTCGGGGCGCCGCTCGTCGTCGTGCTGGCGGCCTTGCTGTTCTGCGCGACGGCCGGCGCCTTCTTCGGCACCATCCGCTCGGAGGTGACGCCGCCCGAGGACCGCTCGCTCGCGATCATCAGCGTGACGGCGCCGCAGGCGGTGTCGCTCGACTATCTCACCAGCAAGATGCGCGAGATCGAGGCGCTGCTCCAGCCGATGCGGGCCAGCGGCGAGGTCCAGAACATGTTCCTGACCGCGGGGCAGGGCGGCCAGGCCAATCGCGGCTTCGTGGTGCTGACGCTGGCGCCCTGGGATCAGCGCAGCCGCTCGCAGGCCGCGATCATGGAGGCGATCAACGGCAAGCTCGCGGGCGTCGTCGGCGTGCGGGCGGCCGCGATCCAGTCCAACAGCCTCGGGATCAGGGGCGGCGGACGCGGCCTGCAATTCGCCGTCGCCGGGTCGGGCAGCAGCTATGACGCGCTGTCGGACCAGGCGCAGAAGCTCGCCGACGCGATGGAGCGCGATCCGGCCTTCGGGGACGTGACGCTGAGCTACGACCCGACCCAGCCGCAGCTTTTCATCGAGGTCGATCGCCGCCGCGCCTCCGATCTCGGTATCGACATCGACGGACTGGGCGAGGCGCTGCAATCCGTGCTCGACGGCCGCCAGGTGGCGCAGGTCTTCCTGCAGGACCGGGTCTATGACGTGAAGATGGTCTCGACCAGCCGGCCGGTGAACGATCCCTCCGATCTCGAGAACGTCTTCCTCAAGACCGCGAGCGGCCAGATGGTGCCCGCCTCGACCATCGTGCAGCTGCAGGAGCGTGCCGTTTCGCCGCAGCTGACGCGCGAGCAGCAGATGCGCAGCGTGGCGATCACCGCGTCGCTCACGCCCGGCCTCGCGCTCGGTCCCGCTCTCTCCCGGGCCGAGGCGCTGGCCGAGCCGATCCTGGCCGGATCGGGCAGCCGGATCATCCCGCTAGCCGAGGCCGCGACCCTGGGCGAGCAATCCTCCGGCCTCTACGTGACCTTCGGCTTCGCGATCCTGATCGTGTTCCTGGTGCTCGCCGCCCAGTTCGAGAGCATGCTGAGCGCGGTGATCGTCATGGCGACCGTGCCGATCGGCCTCGCCTGCGCCGTCTTCGCGCTGATGCTGAGCGGGGGCAGCCTCAATGTCTACAGCCAGATCGGCCTTGTCCTGCTGGTCGGGATCATGGCCAAGAACGGCATTCTGATCGTGGAATTCGCCAATCAGCTGCGCGATGCCGGCCAGCCGGTGCGTGCGGCCATCGAGACCGCCGCGGTGATCCGCCTGCGCCCGGTGATGATGACGATGACCGCGACGGTGCTCGGCGGCGTGCCGCTGCTGCTCTCGACCGGCGCGGGGGCCGAGGCGCGCCAGGCGCTCGGCTGGATCATCGTGGGCGGGCTCGCGCCAGCGACATTGACCACGCTCTACCTCACCCCGGTCGCCTATCTGCTGCTGGCCGGCCTCTCCCGGCCCCGCGCCTTCGAGGAACAGCGCCTGATGGACGAACTCGCCGCCGCCGACCGCTTGAGCCGCCCGGCAGAGTGACCCCGCGTTACTCCGGCAGGAGCGCCCGGAGGTGATCCAGGGTCGCGGCGTCGAGCCGGATACCTTCGCGGTCCGCTCGCGTCCGGTGCGCGCGCCGCCGCTCGCCGGGCAGCCGATCGACGCCGGCGGCGCGCATCGAGCGGACGAGATCGGCCGCCCGGAGCGGAAAGGCGGGCGTGCCGCCGAAAGCGGGGTCGATCAGCAGGACGAGCTGCCCGGTGTGCGGCGTCTGTGCGCCCGGATGCCCCGACCAGTCGAACTCGGTCGAGAAGTGCCCGCCGGTCAGCGCCGCACAGAGCAGCTCGACCATCATCGACACGAGCGACCCCTTGTGCCCGCCGAACGGAACCAACGCGCCACCGTCGAGGATCGCCGCCGGGTCGGTCGCCGGCATGCCGTCGCGGTCGAGACCCGTGCCCGGCGGTACCGACCGGCCTTCGCGTGCCGCCAGCATGACGTCGCCATGCGCCATCGCCGACGTCGCCATGTCGAAGACCAGCGGCGGCGCGTCCGCCACCGGCGCCGCGAAGGCGAGCGGGTTCGTCCCGAAAACTGGCGTCCGGCCGCCATGCGGCACCGACACGGCGAAGCTGTTGACGAACGACAGCGCCACCAGGCCCTCCTCCGCGAAGGGCTCGACGTCGGGCCAGAGCGCGCTGAAATGGTGCGAGTCGCGGATCGCGAGGACGGCGGCGCCGGTCGCGCGCGCCTTGGCGACGGCGAGCGGCCGCCCCGCCGCCAGCGCCGGCTGGGCGAAGCCGTTCCGCGCGTTCACCCGCACGAAGGACGCCGCCGCGTCCTCAACGACCGGCACCGCCCGGCCGTCGACCCAGCCCGAGCGCAGCGAGGCGACATAGCCCGCCATGCGGAACACGCCGTGGCTCTCCGACCCGTCGCGCTCGCAGCCGGCGCAGTTCCGGGCGAGGACGCCGGCGACGTCCGCGTCCGTCCCCGCGGCGACGAAGATCGCCTCGAGCAGCGCCACGAGGGCGGTATAGGTCATCGTCTCGGACACGTTCTCTCCGCTCCGCATCCCCGGCGACCGGTCCAACGGGCCCGGCGGAACACCGCGGAACCCCGGGCGTAGTGCGAAAGCGGGGCCTGCGCAACGCCCGTGCCTGCCCGCGCACCCTTGACGCCTGCCCCATGGCCGCTGCATGCAGCCGTCATGCGCTCCACTCATGTCATCCATATCGTCGGTTGCCACGCCGAGGGCGAGGTCGGCGACGTCATCGTCGGCGGCGTCGCTCCTCCGCCCGGCGAAACGGTCTGGGCCCAGGCCCGTGCCATCGCCGAGGACGGCGCCCTGCGCGACTTCGTGCTCCGCGAGCCCCGCGGCGGCGTTTTCCGACACGTCAACCTCCTCGTGCCGCCGAAGGACCCGCGCGCGGCGATGGGCTTCGTCATCATGGAGCCCGTCCACACCCCGCCGATGTCGGGCTCGAACTCGATCTGCGTCGCGACGGTCCTGCTCGACACGGGCATCGTCGCGATGGAAGAGCCCGAGACCCGCTTCGCCCTCGAGGCGCCCGGCGGCGTCGTCGACGTCGTCGCGACCTGCGCGGACGGCAAGGCCACGGCGATCCGCATCACCAACCACCCGAGCTTCGCGACACGCCTCGGCGTGCCGCTCGAGGTCGCCGGCGTCGGCACCCTCACCGTCGACATCGCCTATGGCGGCGACAGCTTCGTCCTCGTCGACGCCCGGACCCTCGGCTTCGCCCTCGCGCCCGACGAGGCCCACGACCTGACGCGGACCGGCATGGCGCTGACCCGCGCCGCCACCGAGCAGATCGGCTTCGCCCACCCGACGAACCCCGACTGGCGCCACGTTTCGTTCTGCCAGTTCACCACCCCGGTCGAGATCGTCGACGGCGTGAAGACCGGCCGCAGCACCGTCGCGATCGAGCCCGGCAAGCTCGACCGCTCGCCCTGCGGCACCGGCTGCTCGGCCCGTCTCGCCGTCATGCACGCCCGCGGCGAGATCGCCGTCGGCGAGCCCTATACCGGCCTCTCCATCATCGACACCCGCTTCGACTGCCGCATCGAGCGCACCACCGATCTCGCCGGCACGCCCGCCATCGTCCCGTCGATCCGCGGCCGCGCCTGGGTCACGGACACCCGGCAGCTCTTCCTCGACCCCTCCGATCCCTTTCCCCGCGGCTATCGCCTGAGCGATACGTGGCCCGCGACACCAGCGAAGGACACCCAGAAATGACCACGATCGAACGCTTCGAAACCGGCGCCCGCATGAGCCAGGCGGTCCGCCACGGCGACACCGTCTACCTCGCCGGCCAGGTCGGAACGGGCGCGACCGTGACCGAGCAGGCGCGCGCCGCGCTCGCCGAGGTCGACCGGCTGCTGGCGCTGGCGGGCAGCGCGAAGAGCGCGATCCTGTCGGTCGTGGTCTGGCTCGCCGACATGAAGGACTTCGCCGAGATGAACGCCGTCTACGACGCCTGGGTCGACCCGGCGAACAAGCCCACCCGCGCCGCGGGCGAGGCCAAGCTCGCCACGCCCGACTACCACGTCGAGTTCATCGTCACCGCCGCCCGCGTCTGACCGTCAGACCGCCGCCTCCGAGGCCCCGCGCTCGCGATAGGGGGTGGTCTTGTAAAGCGCCCGATAGCATTTCGAGAAATGCGACGGCGAGGCGAAGCCGCAGGCCAGCGCGACATTGATCACGCTCATGTCGGTCTGCATCAGCAGGTTGCGCGCCTTCTTGAGCCGCAGCTCCATGTAATAGCGCTTGGGGCTGCGGTTGAGATAGCGCCGGAACAGCCGTTCGAGCTGGCGGGTCGACATGCCCACATCCTCGGCTAGGGCGGCCGGCGAGATCGGCTCCTCGATATTCTCCTCCATCATGTGGATCACCGTCGAGAGCTTCGGGTGGCGCACGCCGATCCGGGTCGGGATCGACAGCCGCTGCTCGTCCTTGTCCGAACGGATCTGGGTGTGGATCATCTGGTCCGCCACCATGTTCGCGAGCTCCGCCCCATGCCGCCGGGCGATGAGCTTCAGCATCAGGTCGGTCGAGGCGGTGCCGCCGGCGGCGGTATAGCGGTTCTGGTCGATCACATAGATGTTCGGGCTGAGCGGAATCTCGGGAAAATCCTCCTCGAAACTGTCCCGGTTCTCCCAGTGGATCGTACAGCGCCGCCCCTCGAGCAAGCCGGCCTGCGCGATCGCCTGCGCCCCGGTGCACACCGCGCCGATCGCCGTCACCCGGCGGCTCTCCCGGCGCAGCCAGGTCAGAACCGGCCGGCTGATCGCCGCCTTCACGTCGAGGCCGCCGACCACGATCAGGGTCGTGTCGCGCCCGAGCTCGATCAGCCCGGTATCGGCCTGGACCGGCACCCCGTTCGAGGCGGTCACGATGCCACCCCCGTCCGACGCGGTCCGCCACTCATAGAGCGTGCGGCCCGCCATCAGGTTGGCGAGCCGGAGCGGCTCGATCGCCCCCGCGAAGGCGATGAGCGTGAAATGCTCCAGCAGCAGAAAGACGAACTTCTCGGGCCTTGGATCGGATAGGTCTGCCATTGGCAGCGGGGCCTTTACTCAACTCTGACCGGGCCGACCGGGCACGGTTCCGGATCTAGATTTCCCGCCGGCTGCAAGGTCAAGGGCCAATCGCGGGCGGGGACTGGTCAAGCCCTCCCGCCTGGCCTATAGAGCCCGGCACCAAGCCTTGAGGGAGCGATACCATGGGCGCTGACTGGACGAGATCGGACTGGCGTGCCAAGCCGCGGGTCCAGATGCCGGATTATCCGGACGTCGCCGGGCTCGCCGCCGTCGAGAGGAAGCTCGCCACCTATCCACCGCTTGTCTTCGCCGGTGAGGCCCGCAGGCTGAAGGCCCGGCTGGCCGAGGTGGCCGAGGGGCGCGCCTTCCTGCTGCAGGGCGGCGACTGCGCCGAGAGCTTCGCGGAATTCAACGCGGACAATATCCGCGAGACGTTCAAGGTCATGCTCCAGATGGCGGTGGTGCTGACCTTCGGCGCCAAGCTCCCGGTGGTGAAGATCGGCCGGACCGCCGGCCAGTTCGCCAAGCCGCGCTCGGCGGCGACCGAGGTGGTCGGCGGCGTCGAGCTGCCGAGCTATCGCGGCGACATCATCAACGATTTCGAATTCACCGCTGCCGCCCGGATACCCGATCCGGCGCGCATGCTGCAGGCCTATACCCAGGCCGCGGCGACGCTCAACCTGCTGCGCGCCTTCAGCCAGGGCGGCTATGCCGACCTGACCCGCGTGCATTCCTGGACGCTCGACTTCACCGCCGGACAGCCGGGCTACGAGCAGTATCACAAGCTCGCCAACCGCATCTCGGACGCGCTCGACTTCATGCAGGCGGCGGGCGTCAATGCCGAGAACGCCGACACGCTGCACCGGGTCGATTTCTATACCAGCCACGAGGCGCTGCTGCTCGAATACGAGGAGGCGCTCTGCCGGGTGGATTCGACCACCGGCCTGCCGGTGGCGGGCTCGGGCCACATGCTCTGGATCGGCGACCGCACGCGCCAGCCGGACGGCGCGCATATCGAGTTCGCCCGCGGCGTGCAGAACCCGCTCGGGCTGAAATGCGGCCCCTCGATTTCGGACAGCGACCTGCTGCGGCTGATCGACAAGCTCAACCCCGCCAACGAGCCCGGCCGGCTGACGCTGATCGCGCGCTTCGGCGCCGGGCAGGTGGGCGAGCACCTGCCGCGGCTGATCCGCGCCATCGAGCGCGAGGGCCGCAAGGTGGTCTGGTCCTGCGATCCGATGCATGGCAACACGATCAAATCCGAGAGCGGCTACAAGACCCGGCCGTTCGAGCGGGTGCTGCGCGAGGTCCGGGAATTCTTCGCGATCCATGCCGCGGAGGGCACCTTCCCGGGCGGCGTGCATTTCGAGATGACCGGCCAGGACGTCACCGAATGCACCGGCGGCGTCCGGGCGGTGCGCGACGAGAATCTGAGCGACCGCTACCACACCGCCTGCGATCCGCGGCTCAATGCCAGCCAGTCGCTGGAACTTGCCTTCCTGGTGGCGCAGGAGCTGGAAAATCGTCGGCACGCGCAGCGCGCCGCGGTCTGAGCCCATGGATCGCCTGCTGGTGCTGACCGCTTCGGCGGGCGTTCCGGACGCGCTGGCCGAGGCGGCGGCCGCCGAGATCGTGGCGCGCGGCGGGACAGCGGGGCCGGCCCGGCGCCTGGCGCCGGGCGCGGTCGAGCTTCCGGTCGCGGTGGCGGCGGACTATGCGCCGAGCCTTCCGGCCGCGGTCGACGCCAATCTGGTGCCCGCCCAGGGGCGGGAGAAGCGTCTGCTGATCGCCGACATGGATTCGACGATCATCGGCGTCGAATGCATCGACGAGCTGGCGGATTTCGCCGGGGTGAAGCCGCAGGTCGCGGCAATCACCGAGCGCGCGATGCGGGGCGAGCTCGATTTCGAATCGGCGCTGCGAGAGCGGGTGGCGCTGTTGCGCGGGCTGCCCGAGCGCGTGCTGCAGGACTGTTTCGACGCGCGGGTGCGGCTCAATCCGGGGGCGCGGGTGCTGGTCCGGACCATGGCGGCGCGCGGCGCGATGACCGCGCTGATCTCGGGCGGCTTCACCTTCTTCACCGCGCGCGTCGCCGAGGCGGCCGGCTTCGCCCGCAACCAGGCGAACCGGCTCGGGGTCGCGGACGGCGCGCTGACCGGCATGGTTGCCGAGCCGATCCTCGGCCGCGCCGCCAAGCTCGCGGCCTTGCAGGCCCTGACGGCGGAAGCGGGCCTGACGCCGGCGGCGGCGGTGGCGGTGGGAGACGGAGCCAACGATCTCGACATGGTGCGCGCTGCCGGGCTCGGGGTTGCCTATCGCGCGAAGCCCGCCCTTGCGGAGGCCGCCGGGGCCCGGCTCGATCATTCCGACCTGACCGCGCTCCTCGCCCTTCAGGGTATCCCCGCGACCGACTGGCGCGACTGACGTCGCCGCCATCGACTGCGGCGGTTCTTCCGTCCGGGCCCGAGGATGGCCCGCCCCCGGGAGGTCCCTCGGCTCAACGCTCCGGCGCGGGCACTGCCTCCGCCTGCCAAAGGACTCCCGCCCTTTCGCCCATGTCTCTCCCCGCATCCCGCCGTTCCCGGCAGCGGACCGCGGCGCCGTCTGGCTTCTTGAAGGATTTCATATGGGCAGAAATTCTATCGGGCAGTCCGGGGGGCCCCATCAACAGATGGGGAGACCAAAGACTCCGCGGGCAACGGCCCGCTCCGGGCAGCCGCGATCTCGCGGCTGCGCCTCTCCGCCAGAACCCACGCTCCGCAGCGACGAGACGGCTGAGCCGCCACGACGGCGCCGCGCGCCGCGCGCTGAACGGCGCCGCTCGCGGGGCGTCGCCGCGGCGCCTTCCGGAGAGCGGCGCCCCCGGGTCTCGATCGCGTTCATCAAGATTGCGATCTGGTGAATCGATTCAGGAAAACTGTGGGTTATCAATGGCGTGACGAAAGTCGCACGCGTGCGACTCGCGCACGGCCCCGGGGTCAGGCCATGCCGGCCACGATGGCGCGCAGGGTCTCGATGCCTTGACCGGTCTCCGACGAGGTGACCAGGATCTCGGGAAAGGCCGCCGGCTCCTTGGCGAGCCCGGCTTTGACCGCCTCGATCGTCGCGGCCAGATCGGCCCCGCGCGGCTTGTCGGCCTTGGTCAGCACGACCTGGAAGGTGACCGCGGCCCGGTTCAGCAGCGCCATGATCTCGGCATCGACCGGCTTCAGCCCATGGCGGGCATCGACGAGCAGGAAGACCCGCCGCAATGTCGGACGGCCGGCGAGATAGGCCTTGAGCAGCGCCTGCCAGCGTTCGACCACCGGTTTCGGGGCCTCGGCAAAGCCATAGCCGGGCAGGTCCACCAGATAGGTCCGCTCGCCGAGGGCGAAGAAATTGATCTCCTGGGTCCGGCCCGGCGTGTTGGAGGCGCGCGCCAGCGCCTTGCGCCCGGTCAGCGCGTTGATCAGGCTCGACTTGCCGACATTCGAGCGCCCGGCGAAGCAGATCTCGAGCCGGTCGGCCGGCGGAAGCGCGTCCATCGCGGTGACGCCCTTCACGAAGTCGCAGGGCCCCGCGAACAGCAGCCGGCCCCGCTCCGCCGCCTCCGGATCGGGATCGGGCGCGAGGGTGAAGACCGCCTTCACGCCAGCGCCACCCGGTCGCCCCTGGCGATGCGGCCGCCCTCGACGACCTCGGCATAGACGCCGAAATCCTTGTGGCCCCAGCCTTCCTGCAGTCCGCCCAACGTGTCGGAATCCGGCAGGCCGGTCTCGGGATCGACACCGGTGGCGACACAGCGGGTGATGCGCTCGCGGACCCGGAGCAGGGCGGTGCCGATCCTGATGTTGCGCCCCACCAGATCGAACTCGGCGAAGGGCGCCAGCCCGTCGAGCCAGACATTGCCCCGGAACCGCTCCTGCGCCAGGGACTTCCCGAGCCGCCCGCCGAGCGCGGCGAGGCTCGCATTGTTGAGGATGGCGATCGAAGGAAAGGCACTGTCGGTCATGCCGACGCTGGCGCGCACCACGCGGGCCGGCGCCGGACGGTTTGGATTGGCGAGCGGCGTCACCCAGGCGACGAGGCGGGCAGCGTCCTTGGGCAGGTCGGGGTTCACCGTCAGCGGCGGTTGCCAGGGATGGGTCAGGGTCACGATGCCGGCCGCCTCGTCGACCCGGGCGCGGATCGCCATCAGGAGCGGCGACTTGGCGCCGCGGCTGAAATTCTGACAAGGCGCCCAGGCGGAGGGCTCGCCCAGCCGGGCGCCGTCCTGGGCGATCGCCCAGACCCGGTCCCAGGCCATCGTCTCGCCCGCGCGCAGAACGGTCTCGGCCACGGCTTCGACGCCGTGGCCCTTGATCGGATGCCGCCAGAGATCGGTGACGGTGGCCTGCACCTTCAGCCCGCCCCGCGCAGCCGCTTGACCCAGCCGAACATGTTGCCGAACACGTCGGGCTTCACGCCCTGGCTGCGCATGATGGTATATTGCTGGCCGAAGGTGATCGTGTTGTTGGCGATCCAGTAGAGCACCAGGCCGCTCGCGAACTTGCCCAGCATGAACATGAAGATCCAGGGCATCCAGGCGAAGAGCGTCGCCTGGGTCTTGTCGGCCGGGGCCGGGTTCAGCTTCTGCTGCAGCCACATCGAGATGCCGAGCAGGATCGGCAGGGCGCCGAGCGAGAGGATATGCAAGGGGCTCGTCGCCGCCGGCACGCCCCATGGCGCCAGCCCGAACAGGTTCAGGATGGAGGAGGGGTCAGGCGCCGAGAGGTCGCGGATCCAGCCGAAGAACGGCGCATGGCGCAGCTCGAGCGTGACGAAGATCACCTTGTAGAGCGAGAAGAAGATCGGGATCTGCAACAGGATCGGCAGGCAGCCCGCGGCGGGATTGACCTTCTCCCGCTTGTAGAGCGCCATCATCTCCTGCTGGAGCTTCATCCGGTCCTCGCCGGCCTTCTCCTTGAGCTTCTCGAGCTCGGGCTGCAAAGCCTTCATCTTCGACATCGAGACGTAGGACTTGTAGGCCAGCGGGAACAGGATCAGCTTGATGATGAAGGTGAGCCCGATGATCGCGAGGCCCATATTGCCGATGATCTTGTGCATCGCATGCAGCACGCGGAAGATCGGCTTGGTCAGGAACCAGAACCACCCCCAGTCGATCGCATCGACGAAGCGGTCGATCTTCATGTCGTTCTGGTAGTCGCGCAGCAGCGCCCATTCCTTGGCCCCGGCGAAGAGCGAGGTTGTCGAGCTCGCCGTCGCGCCGGGCTCCACCGTCATCACCGGCAGGCGGATGTCGGTCTGGAACGTGTCGGTCGCCTCGGTCCATTTGGTGACCGCGGTGAAAGCCTGGTTCGGTGCCGGGACCAGCGTCGTCATCCAGTAGTGATCGGTGAAGCCAATCCAGCCATTGCCGGCGACCTCGGTGGCCTGGCTCGCCGCCCCCTCGGCCGGATCGACGGGGAGGCCCTTGATCTTCTTGTATTTCATCTCCGAGAGCTGGCCGTCGGCAACGGCAATCACGCCCTCATGCAAGATATAGAAATTCTGCAGGTTCGAAGGCACGCCATGACGGGCAATGATGCCGTAGGGCTCGAGCTTGACTGGCGCGCCGGTGCGGTTCTCGACCGTCTGGGTGACGGTGAACATATAGTTCGGATCAACCGCCATGGTCCGGCGGAAGATCAGCCCGGCGCCATTGTCCCAGACCAGGGTGACCGGGCTCGTTTCGGTCAGCTCCGTGCCGCTTTCGACGCTCCAGACGGTGTTCGGCCCCGGCACGGCACTTGTTGCCAGCCCGTCCTGGGCGGGCGACCAGCCATAGACCGCGTAATAGGCTTCCGGCACACCCGCGGGCGTCAGCAGCGTGACGGTCGGCGAGTCCTTCTCGACCGTCACGAAATAGTCGAGCAGGTTGAGATCGTCGATGCGTCCGCCCAGCAGCGACAGCGAGCCGCCGAGCCGCGCGGTCTTGATCGGCACGCGCTGGGTCTTGGCCAGCGCCTCGGCCCGGGTGGCGGGCTCGGCGGCGGCGAGCGTCGGCGCCTGGCCGGCGGTGGTGGCCGTGGTTCCCGGAGCGGGCGCTGTGGCGGCGCCTTGCTCGGTCTGCGCTGCCTGCTGGGTCGTCGGCTGCGGCGTCGGGGCAGGGAAAAGCAGGAACCATACCAAAATGACGAGGAAGCTCAGGGCTGTCGCCAGGATCAGATTCCTGTTCTGGTCGTCCATTGCCCGACTCCGGTCGCTACCCCAAACTGAAAGGGGTTCAACAGCCGTCGGCTTGAAAGGTCAAGCGAGATTCGGGTCGCCCGCCCCGCCGAGCACCGCCGCCGGCACCTCGTAGCGCCGCGGATGGAAGCCGCGGAGCCACGTCATGGTGTCGGCAAGCGACATCGGCTTGGCGACGAGGAAGCCCTGGAACTGGTCGCAGCCGAGGCGGCGCAGGATCAATTCCGCATCCTCCGTCTCGACGCCTTCGGCCAGCGTGCTGATGCCGAGCGCCTTGGCCATGGCGATCATCGAGGCGGCGAGTTGCTGTTGCTCCTCGCTGGTCTCGATGCCGAAGATGAAGCTGCGGTCGATCTTGATCCGGTCGACCATGAAGCGGCGCAGGTTCGAGATCGAGGCATGGCCGGTACCGAAATCGTCAAGCTCGATATGGAACCCGGCCGAGGCAAGCCCGCGCAGGTTGCGCACCACGAGGTCGGCATCGCTCTTGATCAGCACGGTCTCGAGCACTTCGATCGCCAGGCGGGACGGGTCGAGATCGTTGCGCTCGACCTCCCATTTGATCTTCTCGATCAGGCGCGGGTCGCGGAGCTGGGCGAGGGCGAAGTTGACGCCCACACGAGGAACGGCGAGACCCGCGCGGTCCCAGTCCTTCAGCGCCGCGAGCGACCGGCTCAGCACAACCTCGCCGATGCGTTCGGTCAGGTCGGCCTGCTCGGCGAATTCGAGGAACGCGGCTGGGGTCAGGAGGCCGTGGCGCGGATGCATCCAGCGCACCAGGGCCTCGAAGCCGCTGAGCCCACCCGTCTCCAGGTCGATCTGCGGCTGGAAGAACGGGACGAGCTCTCCCCTGTCGAGGCCCGCCAGCAGTTCGGTGAACAGGGTCTCGCGGCGCTCGACCTCGATGCGCAGGCTTTCGCGGAAATAGCGGACATTGCCGGTGCCGGCTCCCTGCGCTTCGGCAAGCGCGATCTCGGCATTGGCGATCACGCGATCGGCGTTGGCCGCGTCATCCGACAGCAGCGTCACGCCGACCGAGACGCCGAGCCGGCGGGCACCGCCGCGGATCGAGAACGGCTGGCTGAGGGCCGCCTGGAGCCGCACCGCGATCGCGGCCGCGTCCTTGGCGTCGTTGAGTTCGCTCGCCACGACCACGAAATCGTCATGCCCGAGATAGGCGGCGAAATCCCCGGCGCGCAGGGCGTGCTGGATGCGCCGCGCCGAGATCCGGATGATCTCGTCGCTGGTCCGCTGGCCGAGCGTGTCGCGCAGGATGCTGAACCGGTCGAGATCAACCCGGAGCACCGCGGTCTGGGTCGAGGCGCGGTCGGCGCCGGCGATGATCTGGTCGAGATGGGCGTGGAGGAAGGTCGCGTTCGGCAGATGGGTCAGGGCATCGTGCAGCAGACGGAACCGGTTCTCCTGGTCGGTCTGCCGGGTCCGGTTGACCCAGTCGCGGATCCGCCGCCGGACGGGCAAGACGACCGCGCCGACGAGCAGGGCCGCGAGCAGGAGATGCAGTCCGAGCGACAAGATCAGGATGTCGTTGGCCCTGGCTTCGGCGGCATTGGCCTGGTCGGCCGCCTCGCGCGCGGCCCGGTCGAGCTCGGGCAGGATTCGGGCGGCGAGAAGCTCGTCGAGGCGGGCGACGTCGTGCGGCCCGAGTTCCGAGCGACGCACCATGGTCAGCGCATCGGCGCTCGCGCGCGCGAGGTCGGGCGCGCTGGCGGTCTCGGCGCGCTGGCGTTCCTGGTCGATCAACTGCGCGATGCCGCGATGCAGGTCGAGGCGTGCCTCGAGGGGCAGGGCGGCAGGCGCTCCCGACGATACGAGAACGCCCTGGATGCGGCGCGCCGTGGCAGCGGCGTCGAGGCTCAGTTCCGCGCGTTCGGCAGCGAGGCCCTGGTCCCGCACGACCTCGCCCACCAGCGCATGGCTGACTGCGGCAAGCGCGAGGCCCGCAGCGACGACCAGCCCGCAGGCTCGCGTGAACAGGCGATCCGGGGCCGCGCGGGAGGAGGAGGAGGTCTCGGTGATCATGGTGCGGGCACGCTAGCCCGCCGGCCGCTTCGGCGAGGTTAAGCGCGCGCGCCCCGGCCGCGCCAATATGCGCGCGATTCACCCGGCATTTGCCTAAAGCGCGGCAAAGTCGAACAGGGTCGGATCGAGCAGATGGCTCGGATTGACCTGGGTCAGCGCGCGAAACAGGATCTGGCGCCGGCCGGGGCTCCGCGTCTCCCATTCGTCGACCATCCGCTTGATCTGCTGGCGCTGCAGCCCGTCCTGGCTGCCGCAGAGATCGCAGGGGATGATGGGATAGCCCATCGCCCGGGCGAAGCGGCCGCAATCCTCCTCGGCGACCAGTGCCAGGGGCCGCAGCACCGTCAGGTCCCCCTCGTCGTTCCGGAGCTTCGGCGGCATGGCCGCGAGCTTTCCGCCATGGAACAGGTTGAGCAGGAAGGTCTCGATTATGTCGTCGCGATGATGGCCGAGCACGATGGCGGCGCAGCCCTCCTCGCGGGCGATGCGGTAGAGGTTGCCGCGCCGGAGCCTCGAGCACAGCGCGCAATAGGTCTTGCGGGCCGGGACCTTGTCGATGACGATGGAATAGGTGTCCTGGTATTCGATCCGGTGCGGCACGCCCATCCGGGTGAGGAAGTCGGGCAGCACCGTGGCCGGGAAGCCGGGCTGGCCCTGGTCGAGATTGCAGGCGAGGATGTCGACGGGCAGAAGCCCGCGCCATTGAAGCTCGATCAGGGCGGCGAGCAGGGTATAGCTGTCCTTGCCGCCCGACAGGCAGACCAGCCAGCGATCGCCGCGAGCGACCATGCCATAGGTCTCGATTGCCTCGCGCGTCAGCCGGACGATCCGTTTGCGCAGCTTGCGGAACTCGGTCGTGGCTGGGGCGCCGGCGAAGATCGGGTGGATCTCGCCGGGTTCGGCCTGGAGGTTGCCATCGCTGTCGGTATCGGGGGCGGGATCGAGCATGCGGCGGACTTAGCCGCAGTCGGGGCCGCGGCGCAAGCCGTGGGGGGATGCGGGCGGCACTGGATCGAAGCCGGAGCCGCCCCAGGGATGGCAGCGTCGGAGCCGGCGGAGGGTAAGCCAGGTGCCGCGCCAGGCGCCGTGCCGGTCGAGGGCTTCCAGCGCATAGGCCGAGCAGGTCGGCTGGAAGCGGCAATGCGCCCCGAGCCAGGGGGAGAGCAACAGCCGGTAGGCGCGGATCGGAAGGGCCATCAGGTGGGCGAGCGGGCTCACCGGTGGATCGCCGCGAGAGCGGCGCGCAGGTCGTCGCAGAGCGCCTCGAACGGCCGTCCCGCGGTCGTTGCCGGGCGCCCGATCAGAACATAGTCCCAACCCGGACGCGCAGCGCCGGGCAGCACGGCGCGCGCGGCCTCGCGCAGTCGCCGCTTGGCACGATTGCGCGCGACAGCGTTGCCGACCTTCTTCGAACAGGTATAGCCGACGCGGATCCCCGGCTCGGCATCGCGCGGCCGTGCCTGCAAGGTGAAGGCCGGCCGCGACTGACGCCGGCCCTTGGCGGCGGCGAGGAAGTCGGCGCGCCGTCGCAGCACCGTGAGGGCCGCTTGCAAGGGCGGCCTCGGCCTCAGGCCGACAGGCGCTTGCGGCCGATCGCCCGGCGCCGGTTCAGGATGATGCGGCCGTTCTTGGTCGCCATGCGGGCGCGGAAGCCATGCCGCCGCTTGCGGACGAGGTTGCTCGGCTGAAAGGTACGTTTGGTCACGACAGGCTCTCCAGGCTGTGCCGGAGCATCCCGGCCAGGAGGCGCGCCGGACGCCACGCCCCCAAATTCGAAGGCCTGCCTATAAGCAAGCGGCACGGCCAAGTCAATTGCACCGCGCGCCGATCTCGCAGGCATTTCGCCGACGCCAATGCCAGATTGTGCGACATAAAATCATACTATATGCCCAGAGCGAATTGCGCTAAGGCTTCGCCAAACGGGCGCGCCCTGCAGGCGAATCGCCTCTGTCGGGGGAGGGCAAGGATGGCAAGCACTGAGCACGGCCGCAACGCGGCTGGTGGGCGTTTGGCGATTCCGCGTCGGGGGCTGCAGTGAGCGGGGGGTTCACGCTCGGGATCGACTACGGCAGCAACTCGGTGCGCGCGCTGATCGTGCGCTGCGCCGACGGGGCCGAGTTCGGCAGCGCGGTCGCCGACTATCCGTCCGGTTCTGCCGGGATCCTGCTGAGCCCGCACGACCACCAGCTGGCGCGCCAGCATCCAGGCGATTACCTGACCGGCCTGGAGGCGAGCGTGCGCGGCGCGTTGGCCGAGGCCTCGACCAAGCCGGGCTTCGCGCCGGATCGGATCGCGGGAATCGGGGTCGACAGCACCGGGTCGAGCCCGCTGCCCGTCGATGGCAGGAACCGCGCCCTCGGCATGCTGCCGGAATGGCACGACGCGCTGGCGGCGCAGTGTTGGCTCTGGAAGGACCATACCGGCTGGCGCGAGGCGCAGGCGATCACCGAGACGGCTGCGGCCCATCGCCCCCATTATATCGCGCGCTGCGGCGGCACCTATTCGTCGGAATGGTGGTGGGCCAAGATCTGGCACTGCCTCAACACCGCGCCCGAGGTGTTCGAAGCAGCGGCATCCTGGGTCGAGCTCGCCGACTGGGTCCCCTCGGTCCTGGCCGGCGTGACCGATCCGAAGGCGATCCGGCGCGGCATCTGCGCCGCCGGCCACAAGGCGCTCTATGCCGAGGATTGGGGCGGCCTGCCGGATGCGGCCTTCCTCGCCATGCTGGCGCCAGAGCTCGCCGAGTTGCGCGGCCGGCTCTACGAGCGGGCGTCCGACGCGTCGGAGACGGCTGGCGTCCTGTGCGCCGAATGGGCGGAGCGGCTCGGCCTGCCCGCCGGTATCCCGATCGCGATCGGCGAGTTCGACGTGCATTACGGCGCGATCGGCTGCAACGTCGCGGAAGGGACCCTGGTCAAGGTGATCGGCACCTCGACCTGCGACTGCGCGGTGATGGCGGCCGACACGGCCATCGCCGACATTCCCGGCGTCTGCGGCGTGGTGAAGGGCGCGATCCTTCCCGGCTTCTACGGCATCGAGGCCGGACAGTCGGCGGTCGGCGACATCTTCAAATGGTGGGTCGAGACGATTTGCGGCGGAAGCCCGGCCCTGCATGGCGAGCTGGCGGCCGAGGCCGCCACGCTGACGCCAGGGGAATCGGGCCTGCTGGCGCTCGACTGGAACAACGGCAACCGGACGATCCTGGTCGACCAGCTCCTGACCGGACTGCTGGTCGGCCAGACCCTCTACACGACCCGCGCCGAGATCTACCGCGCGCTGATCGAGGCCACGGCCTTCGGGGCGCGGGCGATCATCGAGCGCATGGTCGAGTTCGGCGTGCCGGTCGAGCGGGTCGTCTGCACCGGTGGCATCGCGGAAAAGAACCCGCTCCTGATGCAGATCTATGCCGACGTCACCGGCCGGACCATGCAGGTCGCCGCCTCGAGCCAGACCTGCGCGCTCGGCGCGGCGATCGCGGCTTCGGTCATCAGCGGCGCGCATCCGAGCTTCGCCGCCGCCCAGGCCGCGATGACCGGGCTGAAGCCGGTCGCCTATACGCCCAACCCGGATGCCCAGGCGACCTATGACCGGCTCTACGCGCTCTATCGCGACCTGCATGACAGCTTCGGCGGCCTGCGCCTCGTCGACCTCGCCCCCCTGATGAAGGCGCTGCTGGCGCTGAAGCAGGAAGCGGCGGCGCGTCGCGCCGAGACGCATCCCGAGGCATGACGGCTTGAAATCGAGGGAATGACCAAATGACCCGGACCACCTCCACCCCGCAGATCTGGTTTGTCTGCGGCTCGCAGCATCTCTACGGCCCGAAGACGCTGGCACAGGTCGAGGCCGACGCGCAGGCGATCGCGACCGCGCTGTTCGAGCAGAAGACCTTGCCGCTGCCCGTCCGGTTCAAGCCAGTCGTGACCACGCCCGACGAGGTCACGGCCCTGTGCAGCCAGGCCAATGCCGATCCGGAATGCGCCGGCCTGATCCTGTGGATGCACACCTTCTCGCCATCCAAGATGTGGATTCGCGGCCTGAACCTGCTGTCGAAGCCGTTCCTGCACCTGCATACCCAGTTCGATCGCGCGCTGCCCTGGGACGCGATCGACATGGACTACATGAACCTCAACCAGTCGGCGCATGGCGACCGCGAGGCCGGCTTCATTCACACGCGGATGCGGCTCGGCCGCAAGGTCGTCGTCGGCCATTGGAGCGATCCGGAGGTCATCGCCCGGATTGACAGCTGGCAGCGCGCGGTTCGGGCCTGGACCGAGTGGCAGGGCGCCCGCTTCTGCCGCTTCGGGGACAATATGCGCGCGGTCGCGGTCACCGAGGGCGACAAGGTCGCGGCCGAGATGGCGTTCGGCTTCTCGACCAACGGCTACGGGATCAGCGAATTGGTCGCCCGGGTCGACAATGCCAGCCAGGCCGACATCACCGCGCTGCTTGCCGACTACGAGCAGGCCTACGACATCGCGCCCGAGCTGCGTCGCGACGGCAGCCGCCACGACTCGCTCATCTACAGCGCCCGGCTGGAGCTCGGCCTGAGAAGCTTCCTCGAGGAGGGCGGCTTCCGGGGCTTCACCACGACGTTCGAGGATCTGCATGGCCTGCGTCAGCTGCCGGGCATGGCCCCGCAGCGACTGATGGCCGACGGCTACGGCTTCGCCGGCGAGGGGGATTGGAAGACCTCTGCCCTGGTCCAGGCGCTGAAGGTCATGGCGCTCGGCCTGCCGGGCGGAACCTCGTTCATGGAGGACTATACCTACGATCTGAGCGAGGGGCAGGAGGCGGTGCTCGGCGCCCACATGCTCGAGATCTGTCCGACCATCGCTGCCGGCCGGCCGCGCGTGGAGCTGCATCCGCTCGGGATCGGCGGCAAGGAAGATCCCGTGCGGCTGGTCTTCGATGCTCAACCGGGGCCGGCGCTCAACGCCTCGCTGATCGACCTCGGCAACCGGTTCCGCCTGCTCGTCAACGAGGTGGATGCGATCCCGGTGCCGCCGATGCCCAAGCTGCCCGTCGCGCGCGCGCTCTGGCGCTGCCGGCCGGATTTCAAGACGGCCTGCCAGGCCTGGATCCTCGCCGGCGGGGCGCACCACACCGCCTACAGCCAGGCGGTGACGACGGAGATGCTGGAGGATTTCGCCACCATCGCCGGCATCGAGATCGCCGTGATCGACGCCGACACGAAGCTGCGCGCGTTTCGGCGGGAGCTGCGCGACGACGAGGTTTATTTCCACTTCGCCCGAGGCATCCGGGCATGAGGCTGACCGAGCTCAAGCGCGAGGCCTTCGAGGCCAATATCGCCTTGCCGCGCCAGGGCCTGATCAACCTGACCTTCGGCAATGCGAGCGCCATCGACCGCTCGTCCGGGCTGTTCGCGATCAAGCCGTCCGGGATCGACTATGCCGCGCTGGCGGTCGATGACATGGTCGTGGTCGATCTCGAAGGCCGGCGGGTCGAGGGGCGGCTCAATCCCTCGTCCGACACTCCCACCCATCGCCGGCTGTTCCTCGCCTTCGAGGGGATCGGCGGGGTCGTCCATACCCATTCGACGCATGCCACCGCCTTTGCCCAGGCCGGCATGCCGGTGCCTGCCTTCGGCACTACCCATGCCGATTATTTCGCCGGCGACGTCCCGGTGACCCGGAAGATGTCCCGGGCCGAGATCGACGGCGCCTATGAATGGGAGACCGGCAATGTCATCGTCGAGCGCTTTCAGGGGCTCGACCCTGCGGACTATCCCGGCGTGCTGGTCAACCGGCACGCGCCCTTCACTTGGGGACCAAGCGTGGCCAAGGCGGTGGAGGCAGCGGTCGCGCTCGAATGCGCGGCCGAGATGGCGCTGTTGTCGCTCCGGCTGGCCCCTGGCCTCGCGACGATCGAGCCCGAGCTGCATGAGAGGCATTTCCGCCGCAAGCACGGGCCGTCCGCCTACTACGGCCAGCCCGGGTAACCCGGTCAAAAGGTGCGGTCGCGGTCTCGTCGGGGCCGGCCGGCGGCTCGCATCGACCCTCCCTGCGAGGCATGAGGGGACGGCTCCTTGACATTGCCGGCGGGCCTGGCGGGCCTGCCAACAGTCAGCGTTGGCCCATGCCAGTTGGCTGTCGCAAACCCGACCCAGAGCGTCGGCTGCCTCCCCGCGCAGGCAGCCGCCGATGCCACGGCCGAGCGACCGGCGGCATCGGATAGCTCGGTCTCCAAGAGATACTAGGAGAGGCTCGCCCCGGATTCCCGTTCCGCTCGGGCAAGCTCAATGGAATTGAGCAAGGCCACGCGCTGCATTCCGATCTTCTCTGCGATGCCAGCTGCGATCTCGCGTGCCTTGACGACTTGTCGCCCCCTCGGCTGGCCCGGAGAGCGGGCAGTGGTCCGCTTCCGTGATGCCTCGCGCCGTCGCTACGTTCTTTGAGTGGCTCGCCTCCGCCGCGGATCGCGCCCCCTCCGGGGGGCGCACGCGCTCATGGCTTCCATCGGCGCGGTCCCGATCTCCGTGCAAACATGGTTGCATTCGTATGCAGTCCATGTATAGATGCCCGTGACGAGAACCCGACCAACAGGACATGGGAATCATGCCGCGCAATCCTTCGCTCTCAGAAATCAAGTCGCCGTCGCGGAGCGCCGACTCCGACCAGGCTCCGGTGCGGGCCTTGGTGGCCGAGGTGCTGCAAGCGGTCGCGGAGGAAGGGGATGCCGCCGTCGCGCGCTATGCGGAGCGGTTCGACGGGGCACGGCTGGAGCGGTTCGAGGTGTCGGCGGCCGAGCGGGAGGCAGCGGTGGCGGCGCTCGAGCCGCAGACCCGGGCGGATACCGAGTTCGCGATCGGCAACGTCCGGCGGTTCGCGGAGGCGCAGCGAGGGACGATCGGCGAGCTGGAGGTCGAGATCCTGCCGGGGGTGCATCTGGGGCACCGGGCGATCCCGATCGACCGGGTCGGTTGCTATGTCCCCGGGGGGCGGTACCCGCTGCTGTCTGCGCCGGTGATGACGATCGTGCCGGCGAAGGTGGCGGGGGTCGGCGAGGTGGTCGCCTGCCTGCCGCCGAACGCGCACCAGGCGATGATCGCGGGGTGCCACCTGTCGGGCGCGGATCGGATCTTCCGCATCGGCGGGGCGCAGGCGATCGCCGCCATGGCCTTCGGGACCGCGAGCGTACCGAAGGTCGAGAAGATCGTCGGGCCGGGCAACGCCTTCGTCAACGAGGCGAAGCGGCAGGTGTTCGGGCCGGTCGGGATCGACCAGCTGGCGGGGCCGTCGGAGATCTACGTGCTGGCCGACGAGACCGGTGACGCCGAAATGATCGCGACGGACCTGCTGGCGCAGGCGGAGCATGACGTGCGAACCCGGGTCGGGCTGATCACCACCGACCGCGCGCTCGCCGAGATGGTGCTGAAGGAGGTCGAGCGGCAGCTTGCGGATCTCTCCACGGCGGCCACGGCCGGGCAGGCTTGGCGGGACAATGGCGAGATCGTGGTGGCGGCGGACGAGGCAGCAATGATCGCCTATTCCGACGAGATCGCGGCCGAGCACCTGCAGCTGCATACCCGGGATGCGCGGAGCTTCGCGAAGAAGCTCAGGAACTATGGGTCCCTGTTCATCGGCGAGCTGGCGAGCGTGGTCTATTCCGACAAATGCTCGGGGACGAACCACACCCTGCCGACGATGGGGGCGGGGCGCTATACCGGCGGGCTCTGGGTCGGGACGTATCTCAAGATCGCAACCCACCAGTGGCTGGAGCCCGAAGGCGTGCGGGCAGTGGCCCCGGCGGCCGTGCGGCAGAGCGCCAGCGAGGGGCTGGAGGGACACCGGCGGGCGGCGCAGCTGCGGCTGGACCGCATGCAGGTGACCGAGCCGGTGGGGTGACGGCGCCTTCGCACGTCACGCGAGAAGGCGCCTGTGTCGTTCTGAGTTGGATCGGATCGGTTCAGATCCGGCCCGCCCTGCGCGGGCCGGGGCAGGGAGGGCTTGCCATGTGCGGCAGTCAGGACAGCGTCATCGGTTCCGCGTCGGGGTCGATCTGCCCGAGGACGGGCGGGCCGAACTGCGGCCGCTGCGCCGCGTGGTCGGTGGCATTCTCGAACGCGGCGCCGATCTGGCAGATCAGCGCCTCGGCGCCCGGGGGGCCGACGATCTGGAGCCCGACCGGGAGGCCGTCGACATACCCCGCGGGTACCGACAGCGCCGGGTGACCGGTCAGGTTGAAGGGCAGCGTGCGCATCGGATTCCAGCCGGCGACGCCGTGGCGATACGGTGCAACCGGCGGCGGTGGGGCGAGGTTGACGGCGGTGACGATCGCCTGATGGCGGAGGAGGAGGGCGTCGATTGTCGCGGCCGCCTCGGCGCCGGCTCGGCGGGCGGCCGAGAGATCCGTCTCGACTAGGTTGCGGCCGCGCAGCAGGCTCCTGCGGGTGGCGCGACCATAGCCCCCCGGATCCGCCGCCAGCCTGCGGCGGTGGATGGCGTAGGCTTCGGCGTCGAGGATCAGGCCGGCAGCCCGTTCCAGTGGCGTGTAGTCCGGCAAGGCGACTTCCCCGATGCGCGCGCCGAGCTGGCTGAGCTGTGCCACGGCGGCGTCGAGGACCTCCAGCACGCGCGGGTCGAGCGCTGGGTCGAGGGCGAACCAGTCGCGGGCGTAGCCGACGCCGACGCCGACGATGCCGCCGCCGAGGCCCGCGCTGGCCAGGGGGCCGGGATCGGCGATGGCGTCGAAGGTGAGGGCGGCCTCGGCGACGGTGGCGCTGATCGGGCCGACGGTGTCGAGGCTCGGAGAGAGCGGGAAGACGCCGGCCGCAGGCACGCGGCCGCGGGTCGGCTTCAGGCCGACAACGCCGCACCAGGCGGCGGGGCTGCGGATCGAGCCGCCGGTGTCGGTGCCGATCGCAATGCGGAGGAGGCCGGCGGCGACGGCGACGGCGGAGCCGGAGGACGAGCCGCCGGTGATCCGCTCGGGGTTCCACGGGTTCACCGCCGGCGGCGTGGGGCCGTCGAAGACCGGACCAACGGTGGCGTATTCGTAGGTGGCGAGCTTGCCGAGGATGACGGCACCGGCCTGGCGCAGGCGTCCGACGACGGCGGCGTCGGACGCGGCCGGATGGGCCGGACGGCACGCGCCGCAGGCGGTGGGCATACCGACGACGTCGACGAGGTCCTTGATCGCGATCGGGATGCCGTGGAGCGGGCCGCGGTCGTCGCCAGCGGCGAGCGCGCGGTCGGCCGCCGCCGCCTCGACGAGCGCGGCCTCGGCCGCGACGAGCGCGAAGCTGTGCAGCGCCGGGTCGCAGGCGGCGATGCGGGCGAGATGCGCCTCGGTCAGCGCTGCGGAGGTAAGGGTGCCGTCGCGCAGGCGGGCGGCGGCTTCGGCGATCGGCAGGTCAGGTGCGGGCATTCTCGAACGCGGTCCAGGCCGCCTCGAAGGCGGCGAAGTCGAAGCCGGGGCGGCGGGCGGGCTCGAGGATCAGCCGCTCGGTGTCGAGGAGCCGGGCGATGCCGTCGGCGAGCCCTGGGATCACCTCCGGTGGGATGACAACGGCGCCGTGGCGGTCGGCATGCACGAGATCGCCAGGCGCGACATCGAGGCCGAAGACGCGGACCGGTGTGCCGATCTCGCGCAGATGGGCGAAGCCGTGGCTCGGCCCGACCGAGCCCGCGACGACGGGGAAGCCGTCCGGCAGGTCGCCAAGGTCGCGGACGACGCCGTTGGTCAGCGCGCCGGCGAGACCGAGGCCCTTGTGGACGGTGGTGTTGATCTCGCCCCAGTAGGCGGCGACGCAGCCGGGGAAGTCGACGTCCTCGACGACGGCGACGGCGGGTCGCGGCGCTTCGGCCATCATCCGGTAATAGGCCATCCGCCGGGCGCGGATCACGGCGGGCGCTTCGGCCGGCGGCGCGGCGCCGGCGAGCTTTGCGGTGACGGCGAAGCCGACCATGGCTGGGTTCTGCGGGTGCGAGGCGACCAGTGTGCCGCGGGTGAAGCCGGCGAAGCCTCGCTTGCCCTGCACCACCTCGATGGCGTTGCAGACGGTGGGCGTGTCGACGCGGCGCAGCGCCGCGAGGAGGGTGTCGGTCAGGTCAGGGAGAGCCATCGGATGATCTCGTCGGTGGTGGGGGCCGGCGCCTCGAGCGTCGGCAGGTGGCCGGCGCCGGCGATGACCGCGAGGCGCGAGGCGGGCATCAGCGCGTGCATCCGCGCGTGGCGGTCCATCGGGCAGACGATGTCGTGGGCGCCGGTCAGGACCAGCGCCGGGCCCGCGAAGCCGGCGAGCGCCTGCTGGCGGTCGGCGCGGCTGATGAGGGCGCGCGATTGGCTGAGGAAGGCTTCGGGGCCGAGGGCAAGGCCCATCGCGCGGCAGAGGTCCGCGAGGTCCAGGCGCGGGGTGGGGAAGTAGCGGGGGACGATCCCGTCGAGGACGGCGGCGAGCTCGCCCGCCGCGACCCGCGCCATGCCCGGCGCGCGCGCGGCGGTCGCCTCGGGCGTCTCGGCGAAGGGATTGGTGTCGAGAAGCGCGAGGCGCTCCACCCGCTCGGGGGCACGGGCGACGATCTCCATCGCGAGGATGCCGCCCATCGAGAGGCCGAGGAGGGCAAAGCGCGGCGGCGCCGCGGCGAGCACCGCCTCGGCGAGCCCGGCCATGGTGTCGGCGCCGGTCAGGCTCGGCACGACGAGCGTGCGGCGCGCCGACAAGGCGGCGATCTGCGGGGCGAACAGCCGCGCGTCGCACATCATGCCGGGGAGGAGGACGAGGGGAAGCATCGGGCGGTCCGTTGCGAGGCGCACGGCCGGCCCGAAGGCCCGGGACGACCGTGTGCGCGATAGCGTCAGAGCCGTGCCGTCGGGCCGGCCTTGTCGTCGGTGTTGCGCACCCGGTAGAGGCTCGCCTCGCCGGTCATCGAAGGCGCCAGCGTCCGCGTCAGGCCCGGCGGCACGGCGCAGGTGTCGCCGGGCGCGAGGATCGCCTCGCCGCCGTCCCACGACAGGCGCCAGTGGCCGCGCATCACCATCAGCACCTCGTGGCGCTCGGTGGCATAAGGCGCCTCCGGGATCGAGCCACGGGTCAGCAGCTCCACCTCGAAGCCGGGACGGTCCTTCAGCAGCGCGTCGGCGCCGATCACCTTGGCCGGGCCGTGCGCGGCCATCGCCATCAGGTCCCAGTAGCGGGCGACGTAGCCCGGCACCACGTCGAGCGCGGTCGGCTCGGGGAAGGCCTTCAGCTCCTCGTCGGTCAGGAGCGGCATCGGCCGGACGCCCTCGGGCAGGGTCTGGCCCTTCTTCGAGTCATAGAGCTTGCCGTTGGCGCCGAGCACGAGGCCATGATCCTGCGCGTCGGTGATGACCTGCGGCGCCCAGATCACGCCGCCGCCGGCATCGTCGCCGCCAAGGATCGCCATGATCATGCCGTAGTCGGTACCGATATTCTCGAAGCCGCGGAAGATGCCGGTCGGGATGTTGAAGATATCGCCTTCCTCGAGCACCACCTCGCCCGCCTTGCCCCAGCGGCCCCAGAAGAACCGCCAGCGGCCCTTGAGGACGAAGAACACCTCCGCGGTGCGGTGGCTGTGCAGCGAGTTGCGGCACTTCGGCGGCTGGCCGGCGGCGCCGATGTTGAAGCCCGGCGTCTCCTTGATGTGGACATGCTGGTCCGGGCTCTCGGAGACGCCGCCGCCGATGATGGTGAAGTTCTCCTTGCTGTCGCTGCCCGGCGTGTGGGCGTCGATGAAAGCGGTCTTGCAGGGCTTGAGGTCGCCGTAGCGGACGATCCGCTTCTCCATGTCCGCCGCCGTCAGGCGGTCGAGCGCGAGCGTTGCCATCAGATATCTCCCGTATGCAGGTGGATCTGCTTCCAGATCGCGACTTCGTCGATGAGGGTGAATTCGCGGCGCAGGCCCCAGGGGCCGAACTCCGCGTGGGTGATGCCCATGACATGCACCGGCGCCCCGGTCGGCGCCGCGAAAGCGCCATACCCGTCGTGCCGGCCGTCGAGGCTCCAGCGCACCGCCGCCCGATGCGGCTGGTGCGGGTCGGAGCGGCCGATGACGTGGTGGATCGCGAAGGTCGCCGAGGGGAAGGACGAGCGGAGCCGCATCCACTGCGTCTCCGCGAAGCCCCAGGACCAGCCGCCGGTGCCGCCGAAATGCTCGGTGCGGACGGCGCGGTCGTATTCCGCGCGGATCACGGCGATGTCCTTGTCCATGATCCGGGTCAGGATGTCGGCGAGCCGCGCGCCCCATTCGCTGTCGTTTCCGCGGCCGCGGTAGGGGCCGGGGCGATCGTCGGCCGGCGTGAAGGGCCTGATCGGCGCGGTGCGGGCGTGCTCGCGCGGGTCGAGGCCGAGCTGACGGGCCTGGGCGCCGGTGTCGTAGATCAGCCACTCGTCATCGATCACCTCGTGCCGCACCGCGCAGTCGGCGAGGCAGCGCACCTCATAGCGCCGGCCGGTCGGCGGGCCATAGACGCCATGGCCGGTATGGGTGCCGGAGATGATCGTGCGGTGCGACGAGAGCGCGTGGCCGGTCTCGTCCTCGCTCCAGATCACGTCCTCGGCGAGGATGGTGACGTCCGGGAAGGCGGCCATCTTGCCCAGCGTCGCCTCGATCACCGGGCCGTTGCCGACGCTGACGCCGCTCGCCGAGCGCACGACGATGCCGGGGGCGTAGCTCTGCTGCAGGCTCGCGATGCCGCGATCCTCCCAGATCTCCTTCGTCACCCGGATGATGTAGGCGGGCAGGTCGGGCCAGCGCGGCGCGATCGGGCGTTCGGCGGTCATCCGGCGTTCCCCGTATGCAGGTGGATCTGCTTCCAGATCGCGATTTCGTCGAAGAGGGTGAATTCGCGGCGCAGACCCCAGGGGCCGAACTCCGCGTGGGTCATGCCCATGACATGCACCGGCGCCCCAGTCGGGGCGCCAAAGGCGCCGTACCCGTCGTGCCGGCCGTCGAGGCTCCAGCGCACCGCCGCCCGGTGCGGCCGGTGCGGGTCGGAGCGGCCGATGACGTGGTGGATCGCGAAGGTCGCCGAGGGAAAGGACGAGCGCAGCCGCATCCACTGCGTCTCGGCGAAGCCCCAGGACCAGCCGCCGACCGCGCCCGGATGCTCGGTGCGCACCGCGCGGTCGTACGCGGCGCGGATCACGGCGATGTCCTTGTCCATGATCCGGGTCAGGATGTCGGCGAGCCGTGCGCCCCATTCGTTGTCGTTGCCGCGCGCGGTGTAGCCGCCGGCGCGGTCGTCGGCGGGCGTGAAGGGGTGCGCGGCGCTTCCGGGGCCGCCTTCGGCTGCGATCTGCGTCCGGGCGAACTCCATCGGGTCGAAGCCGAGTTGCTTCGCGATGCCGGAATAGTCGCGGACCAGCCACTCATCATAGATCGTGTCGTTCTTCGCCGCGCAGTCGGCGATGACGCGGACGGTGAAGCGGCGCCCGGTCGGCGGGCCGAAGGCGCCGTGGCCGGTATGGGTGCCGCTCGTCACCACCCGATGCGAGGAGAGGAACCCCGCTTCCTCGTCTCCGGACCAGATCACATCCTCGCCGAGCAGCTGGCGGTCGGGCATCTCGGCGAGCGTCGCCAGCGTGCCGTCGATCACGCCGCCATTGCCGGAGACGAGGCCGGACGGGAAGCGCATGATGATGTCCCGGGCGTAATAGTGATCGAGCGCGCGGAGCCCGCGATCCTCCCAGATCTCCCTGGTGATCTTCAGGATATAGTCGGGCAGGTCGGCGAACTGCGGATCGAAGCCGTTCATTGCACCGCCCCGGTCTTGAGCAGGATCTGCTTCCAGATCGCGGTCTCGTCGATCAGCGTCCATTCGCGGCGGACGGAGGGCCGCCCGCCCTCGCCGAAGGGACCGAACTCGGCGTGGCTCATCCCCATGACATAGACCTCGGCCCCGGTCGGGGTGCCGAAGCGGCCCCAGCCGGAATGCTTGCCATGGAGCGACCAGCGCAGGGCGGCGCGGGGCGGCATCAGCGGATCGTCGCGGCCGATGACGTGCTCGATGCGGAAGGCCGCGTCCGGGAAGGCGGCGCGGAGCCCCATCCAGAACTGATCCGCGTCGGACCAGCCGAGGCCGTCCCGGCCGCCGGGGTAGAAGAGGCTGACCGCGCGGTCATACTCAGCCGGGATCGCGGCGAAATCGGCGGCCATGATCCGGCTGACGATGTCGGCGTAGCGCGCGCCCCACTCGTTGCCGTTGCCGCGGCCGTCATAGGGGCCGGCGACGTCGTTCGAGGGCGTCATCGGCTGCACGCACGTCGCCGGCCCGCCCTCGCGGGCGATGAGCGCGCGGGTCCAGTCGACGACGTCGAAGCCGAGCTGGGCCACGATCGCCGACTGGTCGCGGACCAGCCACTCGTCATAGACATGATCGTCGCGGATCGCGCAGTCGGCGAGGATGCGGTAGGCGACGCGGCGGCCGGTGGGCGCGCCGTACAGGCCTGGGCGGCTGTGGGTCGCGGTGCAGATGAGCCGGTGCGAGGACAGATAGGCCTCGGTCGCCGCGGTCGTCCGCGCGGGATCGTCGCACCAGATCACGTCCTCGCCGAGGAGCTCGCGGTCGGGAAACTCGGCGAGCGTCGCCATGGTCGCCGCGATGATCCGGTCGTTGCCGACCAGCACCGAGGCGGGCGAACGCACGACGAGACCCGCGCGGTAGCGGTGGGTGAGGCTCGCGATCTCGCGATCCTCCCAGATCTCCTTGGTTATCCCGATGATGAAATGCGGGACGTCCCGCCATTTCGCGTCGAAGCCCTTCACGTCCGTTGTCCTTCGGTCCCTTGCGTCGATCTGCGCACCACCAGCGCGCCATCGAGCTGGATACGCCGCGGCTCGGTGCCGCCGCCCTCGATACGGTCCATCAGCGTCGCCACGGTCTCGGCGACCATGCGATTGATGCGCTGGCGGTAGGTTGTGAGGCCATAGGCTGGCCATGCCGCCGGCGGAACGTCATCGAAGCCAGCCACGGCCACGTCGCCGGGAATGTCGAGGCCGAGCTCGAAGCGCAGCACGTCCATGACGGCGAAGGCCATGTGGTCGTTGCAGACGAAGACCGCGTCCGGTGGGTCGGGTCGGTCGAACATCCGCCGCGTCGCCTCCCGCGCCTGTGGGTGCTCGAAGTTGCCGACCCCGCGCGCGTAGAGCGAGCGCCCGGCCGCCGCGAGCCCGTCGCGCAGGCCGAGCTCGCGGTCGCGCTGGGTCGAGGCGCCCTCCCAGCCGGCAATGTAGGCGATGCGCTCGCGGCCGATCGCGACGAGATGTTCGGCCACCGCCCGCCCGCCGGCGCGGTTGTCGGTGGTGACACTGGAAAGCCGCGCGTCGTCCTGGTCGCGGTTGAAGAGCACGACCGGGATGCCGAGCGCCTGGCACTCCCCGGCCAGCACCGACGACATGGAGACCGAGGCGAGCACGAGGCCGTCGACCTGGTAGTCGAGGATCTCCTGCAGCACGCTCTCGACGTCGCCGACCGTCGGCGAGGCCATGAAGACGAGGACGTGGTAGCCTTTCTGCTGCAGCGCCACCGACAGCCGCTCGACGACCTCGGGATAGAAGTAGTTGTCGAGATAGGCGACGACGAGGCCGATGATCCTGCTTCGCCCGGTGATCAGCGAGCGGGCCAGCACGTTCGGCCGGTAGCCGAGCTCGGCCGCGGCCTTGCGCACCTTCTCGACCGTCTCTTTCGAGGCCGAGGCGCCGGGGGTGAAGACCCGGCTGACCGCCGACTGGCTGACGCCCGCCCGCTTCGCCACGTCCACCGATGTCACCTTCTCGTTTGCCATGCTCGATCCGCCCGTTCAGTCAGCCGTCCAGCCGCCATCCACCATCAGCGCCGCGCCCGTGACCAGCGCCGCCGCGTCGGAGGCGAGGAAGGCCACCGCCCCCATGATGTCCTCGACACGGCCGACGCGGCCGAGCTTGATCTTTTCCTCCAGCCAGCGCCGCCGGTCCGGGTCGGCGAAGGTCGACTCGGTGAGAGGCGTGCGGATGAAGGTCGGGCAGAGGGTGTTGACGCGGATGCCATGACGGCCCCACTCGATCGCCATCGCCTTGGTGAAACCCTCCACCGAATGCTTGGTGGCGCAATAGACCGCGCGGTCGATGCCGCCGACATGGCCCATCTGGCTCGACACGGTGATGATCGAGCCGGGCTTGCCGGCGGCGATCAACCCCTTCGCCACCGCCTGCGCGAGGAAGTAGGCGCCGCGGAGGTTGAGGTGGGTCGCCGCGTCGAAATCTTCGGGCTTCGTGTCGAGGGCCGGCCCGTGCCGCGCGAGCCCGGCGCTGTTGACGAGCACGTCGAAGGGGCCTTTCGCCGCGAGGGCGGCCGCGGTGGCCGCGACGTCGCCGACGTCAAGCGCCAGCGCCTCAGCGGCATGGCCCTCGGCGCGCATCGCCGCGACTGCCTCGCCGAGCTTCGCCGCGGAGCGGGCGGCCAGTACCACCTCCGCCCCCTGTTCGGCCAGCGCGACAGCGGCGCCGAGGCCGATGCCGGACGAGGCCCCGGCGACGAGGGCCCGGCGTCCGTCGAGACGGAAGGAGGGGGTGCGCGGCAGGGTCATGGCTTGTCCGAAATGGAGGCAAGTCCGGAGGTGGCGATGAAGCAGTTCAACCGTCGTCTCCCTCTGGGAAGTCGCGATCGGCGCGCCAACGGCCGAGGTTCGACGTCGATCCGGCCGCACTTCGACAGGGTCTTTTCGCCGAAGGCTGGCAGGACCTGCCGATCGTCGCCGACCACGCCATTGCAGGTGCGGCGCTGCCGCTGGTGCATCACGACCCGTTCGACCGGCTGCTCATCGCCCAGGCCGATTTCGAGCAGATCGAGTTCCTCACCGCCGACCGGATCATGGAGCCCTACGGCCGGCCGGTGCGCCTGGTCTGACATCACTCCACCGTCTCCGCCGGCAGCGCCGGGGCGCCGTAGGGGATGTTGCGGCCACCATAGCGGCGGACGCGGACGTTGGCCTGCTCGGCATGGCCGACGAAGCCTTCGAGGAGGCAAAGCCGCGAGCAGATCTCGCCGATCCGGGCCGCCGCCTCGTCGGTCGTGACCTTCTGATAGCTGTGGGTCTTGAGGAACTTGCCGACCCAGAGGCCGCCGGTATAGCGCCCCGCCTTCTTCGTCGGCAGCGTGTGGTTGGTGCCGATCACCTTGTCGCCGTTGGCGACGTTGGTGCGCGGCCCGAGAAACAGCGCGCCGTAGCTGTGCATGTTCTGAAGGAACCAGTCGTCGCGGTCGGTCATCACCTGCACGTGCTCCGAGGCGATGTCGTTGGCGACCGCCAGCATCTCGTCGTAGCTGTCGCAAACGATGACCTCGCCGTAATCCTCCCAGCTCTTCGCGGCTGTGGCGGCCGTCGGCAGGATCGCGAGCAGCCGGTCGATCTCGGCCAGCGTCGCCTCGGCGAGGCGGCGGGAGTTCGTCACCAGCACCGCGGGCGAGTTGTAGCCGTGTTCCGCCTGCCCAAGCAGGTCGGTCGCCACCATCTCCGCGTCCACCGTCTCGTCGGCGATCACCATCGTCTCGGTCGGGCCGGCGAAGAGGTCGATGCCGACGCGGCCATAGAGCTGGCGCTTCGCCTCGGCGACGAAGGCGTTGCCGGGGCCGACCAGCATGTCGACGGCGGCGATGGTCTCGGTGCCGAGCGCCATCGCGCCGATCGCCTGCACCCCGCCGAGGACATAAATCTCGTGCGCGCCGCCGAGATGCATGGCGGCGATCACCGCCGGGTTGGGCTTGCCCTTGAAAGGCGCGGTCGCGGCGACGATGCGCGGCACGCCGGCGACGCTCGCCGTCGCCACCGACATGTGCGCCGAAGCGACCATCGGGAACTTGCCGGCCGGAACGTAGCAGCCGACCGACTGCACCGGAATGTTCCTGTGGCCGAGGATCACCCCGGGCAGCGTCTCGACTTCGATGTCCTTCATCGAGTCGCGCTGCGCCTGGGCAAAGCCCCGCACCTGCGCCTGGGCGAAGCGGATGTCCTCCAGATCCTGCGGCGAGACCTCGGCGACGAGGGCGTCGATCTCCGCCGGCGACAGCCGGAAGCTCGGCGGGGCGTACCCGTCGAACTGCTCGGCATAGGCCCGCACCGCGGCGTCGCCGCGGGTCTCGATGTCCTTCAGGATCGCCTCGACGGTCGCCCGCACCTTGGCGTCATCCTCGGCCCGGGCCGCCTCCGGCTTGCCCCGCTTGAGATACGCGGTGGTCATCCCGCCGCCCTCACGCCTCGGCCGCGACGGGGCGCGGCGGCGTGCGCTCGCCGCGGTCGAAGGACTCCCAGCCCTCGCCCTTGAACACGTCGACGCCGATCTGGGCGAGGACGTGCGGAAAGTCGACCATCACCCAGTTGTCGACGATCTTGCCGTCAACCACCTTCCAGAAGTCCATGTAACGGATCTCGACGCGCTTGCCGGTCGCCGCGACGCCGAGGAACGGCCCCGAATGCGTCGCCTCCTGCCGGCCGAAGGCGGCGGCCCACTCGCCCATGTAGAGGCGGGCCTCGTCGATGCAGGTCTTGTCGGAGAAGGCGGCCTGGAACGGGCGCTGCCAGTTGTCCTGGAACTCCTTCAAGCCCGTCTTGGTGCCGCAGCCATAGTTGCCGAGCCAGCGGAACCCTTCCGTGAAGAACTGGCCGATATCGTCGATGCGGTGGTCGTTCAGGCCATCCACCATGCCCTCGATCACGGCGCGGGTGGCGTCGGTCTTTGACATGTCGGTGTCGCGGGTGAGCACAGCCTGCTCGGGACGGGAACCTTTCATGGGAATCTCCTTGGAATGACGGGCGGCTTCAGTTGACGAAGCCGGCTTCCTTTGCTGCGGTCTGGTAGGCCTTGGTGGCGTCGGCGAGCGCCTGCTCGGCGGTCTCGCTGCCCTGCAGGTAGCCGATCAGGTTGTCGCCGAGGGCGGTGTGCAGGATGCCCATGGTCGGCACCATCGGGTAGGGCTTGCCGCCGGCCTTCAGCGTCTCGATCACGCCCCTGGCGGCGGGCGTCGGCTGGTAGCCCGGGATGAGCCAGGCGGCCACGGTCGGGTTGGCCTTGGCGGTGTCCGGCCCGATCGCGTGGACCATGGCGCGGAACGAGGCGGCGGCATCCTCGTCCGAGACGTTCTTGGCGATGGTGAAGCCGTCCCACCACAGCGTCGAGGCGGGCACCGTGCCGCCGCCGACGGTGGGCGCCCCGGCGAAGACGGTCTTCGCACCGATCTCCGGCGCCTTGCCGGCGGGATCGAGGACGCCGGTGGCGCGCGAGCCCCAGGCATTCTCGATCGCGGCCTCGCCCGATTGCCACACTGCCTGCATGGCGTTGGTGTCGTAAGTGACGAAGTCGGGGCTCATGTAGGCGGTGAGCGCCTTCATGGTCTCGAGCGCCTTCACGCCCTTTTCGTTGTCGATCGAGACCTTGGCGGTGCCAGGCTCGAAGAGCTCGCCGCCATAGCCCATATACATGTTCACGAACTCGGCCGCGAGATTCCAGCCCGGCTTGTCGCTGGCGGCGAGCGGGTTCTTCAGGATGCCCTTGGAACGGATCGCTTCCGCCGCGGCGAGCACGTCCTCGTAGGTCTTCGGCTGCTCGGTGATGCCGGCCTGCGCCAGGATGTCGGGCCGAAGCCACAGATGCTGCGCGTTGATCTGGAAGGCGATCGCCATGACCTTGCCGTCGATCTTGACGAGCTCGCTCGGCTGGATGTCCTGGCCGTACTGCGCGACGAGATCGTCGAGCGGCCGGATCAGCCCGCCGTTCAGGAGCGGCACGATCGAGTCGTTCGCGACGACGGCGACGCTGTAGGTCGCGGGATTCGCGGTCAGCGCCGGCACCTGCAGGCTCTGGTGCTCGGCGGTCTGGTTCACCGTCACCGTCACCGTCGGGCTGGCGCAGGTCTCCGCCGCCGCATTGACGACGCCGAGCGCGGGGAAGTCGTTCGAGAGGATGCGCACCGACCCCTTCTCGATGCCGCAGTCCGCGAAGGCGGCGGAGGCGAAGGCGAGCGAGGAGGCGGTGAGGAGCAAGGCGAGCTTCATGGCGTGGTTTTCCCTGTCAGGAGTTGTGCGGTGCGTTTCCTGCCCAGAGGCGCTTGCCCGCGCCCTTCTCGAACAGGTGGCAAATCGCGGGAGGCACGGCGGCGTGGACGACGGTGCCGATCTCGGCGCGGTATTCCTTGGCGGCTTTCACCGCGACCAGCGCCTCGCCGACGCGATAGGCGATCATCGATGCCTCGCCGAGCAGCTCGATCGAGTAGATCGGCGCCGCGATTTCGCCGCCCTCCGCCACGATCGTGGCGTCCTCGGCGCGGAAGCCGAGGGTGATCGGCCCGGAGAACTGCGTCGGAAGGCCGGCGACGCGCATCCCGGGTGCCTCGAAAACGCCGTTCGCGACGGTGCCGTCGACGAGGTTCATCGCAGGCGAGCCGATGAAGCTCGCGACAAAGGTGTTGGCCGGGTGATCGTAGATCTCGGTCGGCGTTCCGACCTGCTGGATCACCCCCTTCGACATCACCACCACCCGGTCAGCGAGGGTCATCGCCTCGATCTGGTCGTGGGTGACGTAGATCGTCGTGACCTTGAGGTCGTTCTGCAAATGCTTGATCTGCGCCCGGGTCGAGACGCGGAGCTTCGCATCGAGATTCGACAGGGGCTCGTCCATCAGGAAGACGTTCGGCTGGCGCACGATCGCCCGTCCGAGCGCGACGCGTTGCCGCTGCCCGCCCGACAATGCCGCCGGCCGGCGGTCGAGGAAGTCCATGAGCTCGACCATCTTCGCGGCCTTCAGCACCCGGTCGCGGTGCTCGGCGGCCGGCACCCCGCGGACGCGCAGCGGGAAGCGGATGTTCTCGTAGACGCTCATGTTCGGGTAGAGACCGTAGGATTGGAACACCATCGAGATGTCGCGGTCCTTGGGCTCGAGGTCGTTGACCTTGCGGTCGCCGAACCAGATCTCGCCCTCCGTCACGTCCTCGAGACCCGCGATCATCCGCATCGTGGTGGTCTTGCCGCAGCCGGACGGCCCGAGCAGGACGAGGAACTCCTGGTCGGCCACAGTGAGGTCGAAGTTGTCGACGCCCACATAGTCGCCCCAGCGCTTGCAGACATTCTTCAGGCGAAGCTCGGCCATGGGATCAGCCCTTGACGGCGCCGGCGGTCAGGCCGCTGACGATCTGTTTCTGGAAGAAGAGCACGAGGAGGAAGAGCGGCAGGATCGCCGACACCACCGCCGCGACGGCATACATCACCTTGCCCTCGGCCTGGGTCGAGCCGAGGAAGCTCGCGATCTTCGGGATCATCGTCTGGTTGTCCTGGCTCAGCAGCAGCGAGGTGACGGCGAAGTCGTTGTAGGCGAGGAGGAACGAGAAGAGCCCCGTCGTCACCACCCCCGGCCACATCACCGGGATCACCACCATGCGGAACGCCTGGAACCGCGAGCAGCCATCGACCATGGCGCTCTCGTCGAGATCCTTCGGGATCGACAGGAAGAACGAGTGCAGCATCCAGAGCGTGAATGGCTGGTTGATCGCCACGAGCACGATGATCGTGGTCGGCAGGATGCCCCAGACGTTCAGCTGGAAGAACGGCAGCAGATAGCCCGAGACCAGGCTGACATGCGGCATGGCGCGGAAGACGAGCGCGGCCATCAGCAGCCAGAAGGTGTAGCGGTAGCCCGAGCGGGCCAGCGCATAGCCGCCGAGCGTGCCCATGGTGAGCGAGATGATCACCACGAAGAAGACGACGATCGCGGAGTTGATCGCGGCCTTCCAGAACCCCTGGTCGACCCACGCCCCCCAATAGCCCGAGCCGGTGAAGGCACGGCCGGTCTGCTGGAGCGTCGACGGCCCGGTGATCGCGTTCATCCAGTCGGTACGCGAGAAGAAGTCGGCCTCGACCTTGAACGAGCCCCACGCCGTCCACAGGAACGGGAAGGCGGCGACGACGAGCCAGACGAGCACGAGGCCGGTCGAGAGGACGACGAGCGGGGTCGAGCGTCGGGTTGCCTTGCTTGCCATGGCGCTTACCTCGCCGACTTGCGGTTGAACTCGCGCCAGGTGCGGATCAGGACCGGCGTGAGCAGGATGGCGACGCCGATGATCGTCAGCATCGAGGTGGCGGCGGCCGAGCCGAACAGCGGCGTGTCGCCGGCGCGGAGATCGTTGTAGATGAGCCACGACAGCGAGGTGGCGCTGGCCTGGGCCGAGAAGCCGATGATCGGCTCGAACACCCGGAAATTGTCCATGAGCTGGATGAGCGCCACGAAGGTGACGAGCGGCGCGAGATGCGGCACCACCACGAAGCGCACCCGCTCCCACCGCGTCGCCCCGTCGATCATCGCGGATTCGAGCGTGTCGTCGGGTACCGTCTGCAGGCCGGCATAGAAGACGATGAAGCTGAACGGTGCCATGTGCCAGACGCCATAGAAGAACAGCACCAGCCAGGTCAGCGTCGGCGACGCCTTCAACGACAGGTCCGGGTCACGGAACAGCACCTGCAGCGTACCGCCGATGATGCCGCGGCTGTCGATCATCCAGAAGAGCACCAACGACCCGATCAGCGGCGTGACGATCATCGGCAAGAGCGAGAAGAAGATCACCGGCCCCTTGACGATCTTCGGCACGCCATTGACGCCGAGCGCGATCAGGAAGCCGAGGAGGATGACGATCGGCGTCACCACCAGCGTGTAGATCACCGTGAAGAACAGCGCCTTGTAGAGCGGCAGGTTCATCATCGCCCCGAGCGCCGCACCGATCCCCGGCGCCTCCCGCCAGATCGTCGCGACCTCGGCAAAGGCCAGATGCGAGGCGTTGGTGTAGGTGCCGAGCCAGTTGAACCGGCCCATCGGCGCCTCGGCGCGGAGCTTGGCCATCGCCTCCGCATCGACCTTGGTCTCGGTCTGGCAGCCGAACGGGCCGCAGCTCTCGACCGTCGTCACCACCTGCTCGTGCTCGACATAGAGCGACTGGTAGGCGACCGACAGGATCGGCAGGGCGATGAAAAGCAGCATCACGACGAGCGACGGCGCGATGAAGGCGAGGAAGGTGCGGTGCGGCATCGGTCGTTTCCGTCGAGGGGCGCGGGACGCGAAGGGGCGGGGGGGCTTCCCGCGCCGGGCGGCGCGAGGGGGCTCAGTTCAGGAAGCCGTTTTCTCTGGCCGCCGTCTCATAGGCCTGCGTCACGTCGGCGAGCGCCTTCTGGGCGTCCTCCTTGCCCTGCATGAACTCGGCGAGCTCGTTGCCGAGGGCGGTGTGCAGAAGCCCCATATAGGGCAGCATCGGATAGGGCTTTGCCCCGGCCTTGGCGGTGGCGAAGACGCCGGCGAGCGCCGGGGTGGGCTCGGCACCCTCGATCAGCCAGGCGGTGACGTCGGGGTTCGCCTTGGCCACCTCCGGCCGGATGCCGTGCATCATCGCCCGGAACGACGCCTCGGCATCCTCGTCGGAGATGTTCTTGGCGATGACGAAGCCGTCCCACCACAGGCTCGACGCCGGGATGGTGCCGCCGCCGACCGTCGGCATCGCGGCGACCACCGAATTCTCGGCGACGCCGGGCGCCGCGCCCTCGGCGTCGATGGTCGCGCCGACCCGCGACCCCCAGACCGTGGCGATCGCAAGCTTGCCCGACTCCCAGAGCGGCTTGATCGCGTTCGAGTCGTAGGTGACGAAATCCGGGCTCATAAATCCCGACAGCGCCTTCAGCGTCCCGAGCGCCGCCTCGCCCTTCTCGTTGGCGATGGCGAGCCTCGGGCTGCCCGGCTCGAAGAACGCGCCGCCATAGCCCTGGTACATGTTGACGAACTCTTCCGCGAGGTCCCAGCCCGGCTTCAGATCCGCCCCGAGCGGATCCTTCATGATCCCCTTGTCGCGCAGTGCCTGCGCCGCGGCGAGGACCTCCTCATAGGTCTTCGGCGGCTCGACGCCGGCCTTGGCCAGCAGATCCTTGCGATAGACGAGGTGCTGGTCGTTGATCATGAAGGCGATGCCCATGACCTTGCCGTCGACCTTGACGAGCTGGCTCGGCTGGAGCTGCTGCCCCCACTTCGCGATGTAGTCGTCGAGCGGGCGGATCAGCCCGCCGTTCAGCAGCGGCACGATCGAGTTGTTCGCCACCATCGCGACGGTGTAAGTCGCGGGATTGGTGGTGAGCGCCGGCACTTGGATGGTCTTGTGCTCGGTGGTCTGGTTCTTCGTCACGGTGACCGTCGGGCTCGCGCACTCCTCGGCGTTGCTCGCGATGATGTGCAGCGCCTCGAAGTCGTTTGACAGGATGCGCACCGACCCCTTTTCGATACCGCACTCGGCGAAGGCCGCCGTCCCCGCGAGGAGCGTCGCCGCCCCGACCGACGCCATGAGAAGTGCCTTCATCGGTAGCCTCCTGGTGTTGGTGCCGCGCACTTCCGGTCCGAGGCCGGCTCGCGCTGTTCTGATCGCCGTCGACTCTGGGGATTCGCCGCCGCAGGCCCTGCGGTGCATGCTTCCTAGCATTTGATGAATACGATTGCAACGGCTCTTTGCAATCGTCTGCAGCGATGCTACCCATGGCGCGATCGGCACGGGAAGGGGCGGGGCGGATGACGGACCATCTCGACAACAAGCGACGACTTCACGCTGGGCTCGCGCGGCTCGCGGCGGCCGGTCCGGACGGCGCCGCGGTGATGCTGGCCAACCTCTACGCCCCGGACGCCGACTGGCGCGGCGCCCACCCCCTGAACGAGATGCGGGGCGTCGAAGCCATCGCCGCCCGCGTCTGGGAGCCGCTGCTCGCCGCCTGCCCCGACCTGGAGCGCCGCGACCTCATCGTCGCCGGCGGCGCCTACGAGGGCCGCGACTACGTCGCGACCGTCGGCCACTACTGCGGCACCCTCACACGCGACTGGATCGGCATCCCGGCCACTGGCCGCCCGGTCTGGCTCCGATACGGCGAGGTGCACCAGCTCCGCGACGGTCGGATCGTGCAGTCGAGCTGCCTCTGGGACGTCCTCGACCTGATCCGCCAGGTCGGCCTCTGGCCGCTCGCCCCGAGCCTCGGCGCCGAAGGCATGTGGCCGGGTCCGATCACCGGCGACGGGCTGCTCCTCGCGCCGACCGACCTGGCGCAGTCGGCGGCGAGCCTCGCTCAGACGCTGGCGATGCAGGGGACCCTCGGCGCGTTCCATGACCAGGTCGATGCCGGCCGCGACGCGCTCCTCGCCATGCCGCAGCGCGAGCATTGGCACCCGCGGATGATGTGGTACGGACCGTCCGGCATCGGCACGACGCGTGGCCTTTCCGGCTTCGTCGACCATCACCAACTGCCCTTCCGCAAGGCCTTTCCGAATCGCAAGGGAGGCCAGCACTACATCCGCATCGGCGACGGCCCTGTCTCGGTGACCGGCGGCTGGCCGAGCGTCACCGCCACCCATCTCGGCGGCGGGTTCCTCGGCCTAGGCCCGACGGGTCGGCCGGTTGGGATGCGGGTGATGGACTTCTACCTGCACCACGAGGGCCTGATCCGCGAGAACTGGGTGCCGTTCGACATGCTCGACCTGCTGATGCAGATGGGTGTCGACATTCTGGCGCGGATGCGCGCGCAGACCGCTCGTTGACGTTCGCGCGAGGGGAGGGGGCTCCGCCCCTTGGGTTCCGCAGGAATCCGGTAGGGGCCCGGAGGGCCAATCCAATAATATCAATGGATTTGGATGGGTTGTCCGGGTCGGGACAACCCATCGGGGCAAAAACCCGTCGCGGGGGCCCGCTCAGAGCTCGGCGGCGCCCGGCTTGTCGGCCATCTGCGCCAGCTTCACCTGCATCAGCAGCGACAGCTCGTCATAGACCCGCCACTCGTCGACGATCCGGCCGTTCTTGTAGTGGAAGTGGCTCATCCCCATCACCTGCACCCGCTTGCCGGTCGGCGCTCCGAGCGACTGCAGGATGCCGTAGCCGAGATGGTGCCCCTCCAGGATCCAGCGCACCGCCACTTTGGTGCCGCCTTCCTCACACGGCACCGAGCAGATGTGCTGCGGCAGGAAGGCCGCATCCGGGAACGATCCGACCAGCCCGATCGTCTGCTGCATCACCGAGGCGATGCCGTAGAGCTCGACCATCAGCGGCCCGTGGAACATCACCGTCGGCGCGTATACGTCCTTGATCGTGCCGAACATCCGCCGGTTGAAGACCTCGTGCAGCCAGCGCAGCGTGTGCCGCTCGATGTCGTTCGAGGCGATCTCCAGGTCCGGCTCCGCCTCTGGCGGATATTGCCCGATCAGCCGCCGGTTCTCGCCAATGTCGAGCGCCAGCATCCCCTTTTCGAAATGCCCGCGCGCCAGCCCCTCGGCGAAGGCATGCGGGTCGAGCCCGAGCTGCCGCAGGATCGCCATGCTGTCCGCGACGATCCACTCGCGATAAATCTTGTTCTCATAGACCATGCAGTCGGCGATGGTCCGCGACGTGAAGGTCCGCCCGGTCGGCGCCCCATAGTGCCCGTGCTGGGTATGCCGCCCGGTCCCGGTGACGAGATGCGAGGTATAGAACCCGTCGTCCTCGTTCCCCGACCAGATCACCTGGGTCGCCATCCCGCGGCGCTCCGGCAGCGATACCAGCCGCTGGATCGTGTCGTAGACGACCTCCTCGCGGGTGTAGAGCGTCTTCGTCGTCAGGTAGACGTAGGGATTGTGGGTGTAGTGGGTGTAGATCAGCCCCACGTCGCGCTCGTCCCAGATCAGATGCGTGCACCGCACGATATAGTCGACGATGTCGGTATAGATGGGATCGAATCCGCGCATCGCCTGCGCGCGCGGCCGGTTCTCCGGTACCAGGTCGACGAAATCGCGCCGCTCTACTTGGAGCACGGGCCCCTCGAACGCCGTCCCGACATTGTCCACCCCATCTTCCGATGGGGCCTGCTCCCCGCGCGCCATGATTCTCCCTCGCGTTGTCTACGGCCAGAAAGCACACTATGATTACGTATGCAACAATTCCGTATCGTCGTGGAGTGGTCTTGGCTGGCGCGCCTTCCACGGAGCCGCGATCCGAGGCAACCGGGCCGCGCGGCCTGCGATGAGCGGGCGGCACGATTGCGCGCGCTTGCGCGGTGCGGCCGGCGACCGGATCACTGGCGACAAGGCCGGGTCTCAAGGGGCGCGAGACGTCGCATCGGCGACGCCTTCCGCGCGGATTTCTGACAGGATCGGGGCGACGGCCCGGAACGCCACCGCAAGGCACCAAAAAAACCGCAAAGGATACCGCCAGACGGCCTGCGAGCCGAGCAAGGAAGTGCAGGCTTCTGTTGCCAGGTGCCTGCGAACCCCGCCTGAACCGGCTAAGGCCCAGGACTTCAGACTTGGTCTTGCTTACTGCTTACGCAGCGAGCGCAACCGGAGCATGGTTGTCGTTGGCAACTATTGCTCTTGAGCCGATAACGGTGGCATCCTGCCGAGTGAAAGCAAACACCTTTACACGTCCGTCGATCCTGTTTCGGCCCCATTCTCCCCAACGAAGGGCGTCTGGTGGAGCCGCCGGGTACCGCCCCCGGGTCCGATCCGCTTATTCCGTGCGCGTTTATCACCATAGTCCCATTGCTGGAACAACCCGAATATAGTGCGCGTCTACCCAAAGCGAAAGGGGCAAGGCCGATGACCAGCGACAACCACCACCCGACCGAAAGCGACATCTCCCACCCGCTCGAGCACGTGCTCCTGATCGCGCGCACCCATGCGGCGACCGAGGTCGATGCCCCGCCCGAGAAGGTCTCCGCGGGCTCCGGCAAGGCGCTCGACTGGGCGACCTACAGCGATCCCGCCCGCGGCTTCCATGTCGGCCATTGGCAAGCCGAACCGGGGATCCGCGCGGTCCACTACACCGAAACCGAACTCTGCCACCTGCTCGAAGGCCGGGTGCGGCTCAGCGACGCGAGCGGCGCCATCGAGTTCGGCCCGGGCGAATCCTTCGTGATCTCCCCCGGCTTCACCGGCACCTGGGAATCGATCGGCCGCGTCACCAAGCTCTACGCGATCCTCGATCCGGCTCCAGCGCGCTGACCACCGCCGGCTCCACCTCGCGCAGCAGCTTGCGGCGCATCGCCCGCGCGAAATCCTCATAGCCGTCCGCGGTCTCGACAAAGGCGCCGGGACCGCGAATCACGAACTCGCTGTAATAGCGCTCCAGCGTCCGGCGAAACCGCACGATCGGCAGCCCGTTGATCGTGATGCTCGCATCGCGCGCCGCCGCCGTCGGACCGATCCCGTCATTGTTGGTCCCGTCGCCCGAGATGTCGAGCTTGTCCTGATCGCAGCGCGGCCCCCGGCGCAGCAGCCGCGCGCCATACTCGATCGCCATGCCGAGCGCGGTCGGATATTGGTCGGTGCTCCGGACCCGCCCGGCCAGCGCCGCCGCCACCCGCGCCAGATCGTCCGGCCCCTCGATCATCACCCAGTCCTGCAGCAGCGCCTGCTGCCGCTGGCCGCTCCATTCATAGATCGCCAGCGCCACCGAGCCCGGCCCCGCCAGGAACGCCGCCTGCACCTCGGGCGCCAGCAGCGCGGCGGCGATCCCGTCGCTCTGCAGCCGGTAATCCTCCGCATCGACCGAGGACGACACGTCGATCGCCAGGGCCAGCGCCAGCCGGCAATCCTGCGCTCCCGCCGGCCCCGCCGCCAGGAGCGCCGCAACAAGGGCCGCCGCCCTTACCAATGCCCGGTATTGGGCATGCTTGCCCAGGGCTCCGCCTTGGGCAGCGCCTCGCCGATCTGCAGCAGCTCCACCGACACATTGTCGGGCGAGCGCACGAAGGCCATCCGCCCGTCGCGCGGCGGCCGGTTGATCGCCACCCCCGCCGCCTCCAGCTCGGCGCATTTGTCGTAGATATTCTCCACCCCATAGGCGAGATGCCCGAAATGCCGGCTGTCCGACGGCAGCCCCTCGTCGCCGTCCCAGTTATAGGTGAGCTCCACCGGCGCCTCCTCCTGCCCCTCCGGTGCCATGAAGACGAGCGTGAAGCGCCCGCCCTCGTTCTCGACCCGCCGCACCTCCTTGAGCCCCAACAGCGCGTAGAAGCGCATCGACGCCTCCAGATCCTTCACGCGCACCATGGTATGCAGATATTTGATCTTCATCTTGTGGCTTCCCCCGCCTAGTATGCTATATCTGGTTGGCGGCGAATCCTGCTCCGCCCGCGTCCCGAGGAGTGAAGATATGCCAGTCACGCCGGAACAACAGGCCGAGATCGCCGCCGCCCGGTCCGAGTCCCGCTCGACCCTCCGCGCCGCCGCCCCGGGCCTCGAGGCGCGGCTTTACGAGGCGATCCCGGTGCTCGATCACGGCTTCGTCCGGGTGATCGACTATATGGGCGACGATGCGGCGATCGTGCAGGCGGCCCGCGTCAGCTATGGCCAGGGGACGCGCGCCACCCGCGACGATGCCGGCCTGATCCGCTACCTGATGCGCCACTGGCATTCGACCCCCTTCGAGATGTGCGAGATCAAGCTCCATGTGAAGCTGCCGGTCTTCGTGGCGCGGCAATGGATCCGCCACCGCACCGCCAATGTGAACGAATATAGCGCGCGCTATTCGATCCTCGACCGCGAATTCTACACGCCCCGGCCCGACCATCTCGCCGCCCAGTCGACCGCGAACCACCAGGGCCGCGGCGAGGTCCTGTCCCCCGACGAAGCCGCCCGCGTCCTCGCCCTCCTGCGCGACGACGCGACCCGGTCCTACGACCATTACGAGGCGATGTTGAGCCAGGACGGCCAGCAGGGCCTGGCGCGCGAGCTCGCCCGGATGACCCTGCCGGCCAGCATCTACACGCAATGGTACTGGAAGACGGATTTGCACAACCTCTTCCACTTCCTCCGCCTGCGCGCGGACGCCCATGCCCAATACGAAATCCGCGCCTATGCCGAGGCGATCTGCGGCCTCGTGCAAGCCTGGGTCCCCGCCGCCTGGGACGCGTTCGAGGATTACCGGCTCAACGCAGTGACGTTCTCGGGGAAGGGGATGGAGGCGCTGCGCCGCATGCTGAAGGGCGAGACGGTGACGCAGGCGGAGAGCGGGATGAGCAAGGGGGAGTGGCGGGAGTTCGAGGAGGCGGTGAATGAGTCAGCAATTTGAACTTGGCTTTGAAAGGGCGAGGGTATCTCTCAAGGCGTGCGGAGACTCACTGGCACGGCTGGCCGATGGTACCGATGAAGATGCGGTATTCTCAGCATGGGCTGAGTTTCTCAAGCACTATACGGGCTGCGTCGCTGCAATGCGACGCGCGTCCAGCTCAGGATCATTGAAGCGTTGGTCCGACAAGCTTCTTAATGAGCAGAGAGAAGATGGGATCCTAAGCTATCTTCTTCACGCGAGGAACGCGGAGGAGCACGGCTTGGCATTCGTTGCGCGTCCGAACTCTTCAAGGGTTCGGCTTGGCCCGCTAACCTTTTTTAATTGCGTCTGCGATGACGCAGTCATTGAAGGAAATGTGCAGTATGGCGAACGTTTAGACGAGTTCAGAGGGAGCATCACTACGGATGGACGGAAATTCTGCGGACATTGGGAGGGAAATCTTAGGCCGCAGGGTGTTGCTGGGTGGGTTGATCTTGCTCCTGTCATTGACAGAGGGGTTAGATATGAGGTCCCAGAACTAACAATTGATGCGGTTTATCCACTTTACCTACGCATCGCCAAATACACATTGGGATGGTTGTCACGAAAAAATTCTGATTTGCTTTCCCTGAAACAGCAAGAGTAGCAAGCGTAGGGCGGACCTCGGTCCGCCTCTTTCCCACGCCACGCCCCTCGCATCGTTCCCCGCGCGTACCGCTCTCGACCCACCGATGACAACCGCCGCATGGCGGACCGAGGTCCGCCCTACGTTTGCGGGGCGTTAATCCGTCGCCGGCAGCGGTGGCGCCATGCCGACCTATCGTCGCCTTCGGGTTCCGGGCGGAACGTACTTCTTCACCATAACGCTGCTCGACCGGCGGGCGGATACGCTCACCGCGCATATCGACACGCTGCGCGCCGCCTATGCCGCGACCCGCGCCCGGCATCCGTTCCATACCGACGCTGTCGTCGTGCTGCCCGACCATCTGCACGCGGTCTGGACCCTGCCGCCGGGCGATTCCGACTTGCCGGCGCGCTGGAAGATGCTGCGTGCCGCCTTCGCCCGCGCCCTCGACGCGCCGCCGCGCACGCCCACCCAAATCCGCCGCCGGGAAAAGGGCATCTGGCAACGGCGCTACTGGGAGCACATGATCCGCGACGAAGACGATTACCGCGCCCATATCCACTATTGCTGGTGGAACCCGGTCAAGCACGGCCTCGCCGCCCATCCCGCCGACTGGCCCTATTCAAGCTTTCGATCCGTGCCTCCCGGCCCGGTTAACCTTGATGAAAATTCGGTATATGATTTCAAAAATATCAAATAAAATCAATACGATGATCTTTGTCGCACGCGTGCGACTCCCGTGCTACCAGCCGCTGTCCCAGTCGGGCGTGCCCCGATAATGCCGGGCCAGGAAGTCGACCAGCGCCCGGACCCGGGCGGCCAGGTGCCGGCCGGGCGGGTAGAGGGCGTGGATCGCCCGGGGCGGGCCCTCGGTTCCGGCCAGCAGCCGCGTGACCCGTCCGGCCCGGATCGAGGGCCCGGCGATGAAGCTCGGCAGCCGGGCGATCCCGAGCCCTGCCTCGACCGCCGCCAGGCAGGCCTCGGCGTTCGAGAAGCGCAGCCGCCCCCGGACCGCGACGGTCTGGGCCGGCGCCTCGAAGCGCCAGGCCAGGGGGTCGGCGAAATTGGTGTCGATGATGCAGTCATGGCCGGCCAGGGCGCCCGGTTCGGTCGGGATTCCCCTTCGGGCCAGGTAGTCGGGGGCCGCGACCAGCACGATCCGGGCGTCGCAGAGCTTGCGGGCGATCAGGCTGCTGTCCCCCGGCCGGCCGATCCGGACGGCGAGGTCGAACCCCTCGTCGACCAGGCTGACCGCCCGGTCGCTGAAGGCCACGTCGAGCTCGATCTCCGGGAAGGCGAGGGCGAAGTCGAGCAGGACCGGGGCGAGCTGCAGCGTCCCGAAGGAGAGGGGGGCGGTCAGCCGGACCCGTCCCGCCGGCACCGCCGAGGCGTTGCGGACCGCCGCATCGAGGGCGTCGAACTCCTCCAGCAGGGCCTTCATCCGCTCATAGTAGGCCTGGCCCGCCTCGGTGGGGGCGAGCGCCCTTGTGGTCCGCTTCAGGAGCTGGACCCCGAGCTGGGTCTCGAGCCGCGAGACCAGCTTCGAGGCCTGCCCGCTGCTCGCCCCGATCCGCCGGGCGGCCGCCGCGAAGCTGCCGGTATCGAGCACGGCCACGAACATCCGGTCGCAGTCCAGGCGGTCCATTCCGGGCCTCGTCCCCTTCCAGCTGACGCCCCCCACCCCAGGGCCGGGGCGGGCCCTCTGTCAAGCCGCCGCGCGCCGCGGGTCCGGGGCCCGGTCGAGCCAGGGCAGGGCGGGGCCGACCGGGACGATGCCGGTCGGATTGAGCGCCTTGATCGAGTAGTAGCCCCGCTTGATATGGTCGATGCTGACCGTCTCGCGGATGCCGGGCAGGGCCAGGACCCGCTCGAGATAGGCCTGGAGCGCCGGATAGTCGGCGATCCGCCGCAGGTTGGTCTTGAAGAGCCCGTGATAGGCCGCGTCGAACCGGACCAGGGTCACGAAGAGCCGGATATCGGTCTCGGTGAAGCGGGAGCCGAACAGGAACGGGCCGGTCGCTTCCAGGCGCGCCTCGAGCGTGTCGAGGGCGGAGAAGACCTCGGCGAAGGCCTCCTCGTAGGCGCCCTGGGTCGTGGCGAAGCCGGCGCGGTAGACCCCGTTATTGAGCCGGGGATAGATGAAGTCGTTGAGGGCGTCGATCTCGGCGGCCAGATCGGCGGGGCGGAGGTCGATCTCGCCGCGCGCGAGGGGGCCGAACCCGTCGTTGAATATCCGGACGATATCGGCCGATTCGTTGCTCACGATGGTGCCGCGATGCTTGTCCCAGAGCACCGGGACGGTGGCCCGGCCGGTATAGGCGGGGTCGGCCCGGGTATAGATCTCGTGGAGATAGGCCGCCTCGAACAGGAGATCGGGGGTCGCCCCCGGATAGTCGCCGAAGCGCCAGCCCTGGCCGGTCAGGGCCGGCTCGACGACCGAGAGCGAGACCACCTCCTCCAGCCCCTTGAGCTTGCGGGCGATCAAGGTCCGGGAGGCCCAGGGGCAGATCAGGGCGACATAGAGATGATAGCGCCCGGCCTCGGCTGCGAAGCCCGCCTCTCCGGTGGGGCCGGCGCTGCCGTCGGGGGTCACCCAGTTCCGGAAACCCGAGACCTGGCGGACGAACCCGCCCTTGGCGTCGGTCGCCTGCACCGGCTGCCAGTCTTCTGTCCATTGGCCGTTCACGAGCATCCTGGTTCCTTCCGCGCGTCGCACGCGTGCGACAAAGGGTAACACATTGAAATATATAGTATATTTGTCGTGCGTTTACCCGATATTCACCGGGGTTAACGCGGGGGCGAGGCGGATCTCGGTGCCCCAGGGGTCGCGCAGGGCGAGGCCGTCCGCATCGGCGGTCAGGCCGGCGCGATCGGCGATCTCCGCGCGGCGCGCAGGATCGAGCCGGATCTCGAAGTCGGCGAGGCCGGTCGCGGGGTAGCTGCGCGGCCCCGCGCCGCGGCTGTTCCAGACATTGGTCGCCAGATGGTGATGATAGCCATCGGCGGCGAAGAAGCTGCCGCCCGGATAGCGGCAGGTCACGGCGAGACCGAGCAGACCGGCATAGAACGCCTCGGCCGCGGGGATGGCGCCGACCTGGAGATGGACATGGCCGATCACCGTGCCGTCCGGAGCGCCCTGCCAGGGGGCGGCATCGGCGAGCAGGGTGTCGAGATCGAGCGGGTCGCTCGGCATGTCGAGACCGCTGGCGGTGCGTCTCCAGGCCGAAGCCGGGCGGTCGGCATAGATTTCGACCCCGTTACCCTCGGGATCGACGAGATAGATCGCCTCGCTGACCCCGTGGTCGGAGGCGCCGACGATGGGCGCCCTGGCCGCGATCGCCTGCGCGGTCCAGCCCGCGAGGTCGGCGCGCGAGGGCAGCAGGATGGCGGTATGGAACAATCCGGCCTCGCGCGGGGAGCGTCGGCGGGCGCCGGGATCGCGGCGCAGCTCGATCAGCGGGCGGCCGCCGGCGCCATAGCGCGCCCGTTCGCCATCCGCCTCGAGCCGGTGCAGCCCGAGGTGACGCTCGTAAAAGGCGCCGACCGCGTCGAGGTCGTGGACGGTCAGCGCCACGCGCCCAATCGCGAAGGGGGTGGCTGGGTCGGTCATCGGAAAACTCTCCTTGCGGTGCGTTGCCGAGCATATGGCGCAAAGCCGGTGCGGGGATTAGCCGGTCGGGCCGGAGATGATCGCTTCCAGAATGGAACGATTGGGACCGATGCCCGGCACCACGATTCCGATCCCGCGGTTTCGGAGGTTGATCCTGTGGTCGCCGAGCTTGTGGCGCGAGGCTTGCGCATCGCGGTCTGGCGCAGGGGGGGGGCATGCCCGCCGGCAGGGCGGCAGGACGGCCCGAAGCCGACGAGCGGCGGGGTCCCGCTCGTCGCCGGGCGGCGCCAGCGTCTCGGCCGGCCCCGCCCGATGGGCGGTCAGGCGGCGAGAGAGCCGGCGAAAGCGACTTCGGCGAGCGGGCGGCGGTGGCTCGGGGCCTCGCGGTCGCGCAGGAAATCGGGCAGGTTCGCCTTGTCGCCGATATGGCCGAGCGCCACGGCAGCCTCGATCCGATAGCCCTCGGGCAGGCCGAGCAGCGCGGGCGCCTTGTCGAAATCGAGGCCGGTCATGCCATGGGCATAGAGCCCGAGCAGGCGCGCCTGCAGCGCGAGCTGGCCCCAGGCGGCGCCGGCATCGAAGGAGTGGCTGTAGCTCGGCGTCGGCGTATCGGCGCCGGGCGCGGTCGTGTGGGTCTGCGAGACGATCACCACCAGCGCGCCGGCATGCTGGGCCCAACCGCGGTTGAAGTCGTTCAGCACCCCGAGCAGCTTGTCCCAGTGGGCATCGCCGCGACGGGCATAGATGAAGCGCCAGGGCTGCGCGTTGAAGGCGGAGGGCGCCCAATGCGCGGCGTCGAGCACGGTCAGAAGCTCGGCATCCGAAACCGGGATGTCGGCGAAGGCGCGCGGCGACCAGCGCTCGAGAAACAGCGGGTCGACATCGAACTCGGCCTGGCGGACGGGAGTGATCTGGTTCATGGCGGGAGGCTCCTTACGGGATGCGTTCTCGCCTCTAAATAGTACCGCATCGCAGCATCGAAACCCATCGGTTTCGATACACACCCTTTCCGGGTTGGACACAATGCCGGCCGGGGTCAGTGTTCGTTTCTGTGATCGATGTGGCCGAGATCGCGGGACGGATTGACCCGGTCCCGGACCAGCTGCTTGAGGTCGCGGATGTCGGGAAAGCCGCCATCGCGCTTGCGCTCCCAGACCAGGTCCGAGCCGACATGGATCTCGAAGATCGCGTTGATGCCCGGGACGAGCGCGACCGATCCGAGCTCGGCGGGGAAGGTCGAGAGCAGTTCCTGCGCCATCCAGCTCGCGCGCAGCAGCCAATTGCATTGCGTGCAATAGGCAATGGTGACGGACGGTTTCCCGGACATGGTTCCCTCGTGTCGGCGAACGGGCGGGCGCCCGGTCGGGCGCCCGCCGCCAGCCGGAGCCTAAGCCGCGGCGCGGGGGCGAGGCAAGCGGGCCGACGGTTCAGCGGCCGGGCACGACGGTCGCGCGATAGAGATGCCAGGTGGCATGGCCGAGCACCGGCAGCACCAGGATCAGCCCGAGAAACAGCGGGACCGAGCCGAGCACGAGCCCGGCCGCGACGATCAGGCCCCAGGCGGCGATCGGCCCGGGATTGACGGCGGCAACGCGCATCGAGGTGGCGATCGCGACCGGGATGCCGACATCGCGGTCGAGCAGCAGCGGGAAGGAGACAACGCTGATCATCAGGACCAGGGCGGCGAACAACAGGCCGATGCCGCAGCCGGCCACGATGAGCGCCCAGCCGGCGCCGGTCGAGAGCACCTCGCCGAGATAGGCGGAGAAGGAGGCGCGGGGGTCGGGGCCGAGCAGCAGGTTGTTGAGGCTGGCGGCCGTGATCATCCAGGCGAGGAAGATCGCGAAGAGCAGCAGGCCGAGCGCCAGGATCGCCCCGAAATTCGCAGAGCGCAGCACCGAGAACGCGTCGCCCCAGCCGGTTTCCAGCCCCTGTTCGCGGCGGCGGCTCATCTCGTAGAGCCCGACGCCCGCGACCGGCCCGAGCAGCGCGAAGCCCGAGACCGCCGGGAAGAGCAGGGGCATCAGGTCCCGGTCGAAGGCGATCCAGGCGATGGCGAGACCGATGATCGGGTAGAGCAGGCAGAGCGCCATCACGTCGGAGCGGCAGGCGGCGAAATCGTTCATGCCCTGACGCAGGATTGTGCGCAGGTCGGAGATCTCGATGCGCCGGACCTGCGGCAGGTGGTCGAGATCCTCGCTGCCGATATGGCCGGCGACCGATCCGAGATGCTGGCCGGCCGCCTTGGCGGCATCGACGCTCCAGGACAGGGGGTTTCCGATGGTCGTGGTCATTGCCTCGCGCCTCCCGGTGCCGTTTGGGTGGGGCGCGGATTCCGGTCGGCCGGAACCATGCGCCGCCGCCATCGCGGGAGCCTAGCAGAAAAATCCGTCGGCGTCCGTCACAAGATGCGGATGGGGCGCGAAGCCGCCGCCTCTTTCCCCTTCGGCGGCGGCCGGCTATACCGCGCGGCATGCCCGACCAGAACCTGCCTGCCCTGCCGCCCGAGATCGCCCGCCGCCGGACCTTCGCGATCATCTCGCATCCCGACGCCGGCAAGACGACGCTGACCGAGAAGTTCCTGCTCTATGGCGGCGCCATCCAGATGGCCGGTCAGGTCCGCGCCAAGGGCGAGGCGCGGCGGACGCGCTCGGACTTCATGAAGCTCGAGCAGGAGCGCGGGATTTCGGTTTCCGCCTCGGCGATGTCGTTCCCGTTCCGCGACTGGTGGTTCAACCTCGTCGACACGCCCGGCCATTCGGATTTCTCGGAGGACACCTATCGGACGCTGACCGCCGTCGACGCGGCGGTGATGGTGATCGACGGCGCGAAGGGGGTCGAGAGCCAGACCCGCAAGCTGTTCGAGGTCTGCCGGATGCGGGATCTGCCGATCCTGACCTTCTGCAACAAGATGGATCGCGAGGCCCGTGACACCTTCGAGATCATCGACGAGATCCAGCAGGAGCTCCAGCTCGACGTCTGCCCGGCGAGCTGGCCGATCGGGCAGGGGCGGGAGTTTCTCGGCTGCTACGACATGCTGGGCGACCGGCTCGAGCTCATGGACCGCGCCGACCGCAACAAGCGGGCGGAGAGCGTGAAGATGCAGGGGCTCGACGATCCGGCGATGGCGGCGCATATCCCCGCCGGCCTGCTCGCGACGCTGCGCGAGGAGGTGGCGATGGCGCGGGAGCTGCTGCCGGCCTTCGACCGGCAGGCGCTGCTCGAGGGGAACCAGTCGCTGATCTGGTTCGGTTCGGCGATCAATTCCTTCGGGGTGCAGGAGCTGATGGTCGGGATCGGCGCCTTCGGGCCGCCGCCCGAGATCCATGCCGCTGAGCCGCGCCAGGTCGGGGCGTGGGAGTCCGCGGTGACCGGGTTCGTGTTCAAGGTTCAGGCCAACATGGATCCGAAGCATCGCGACCGGGTGGCCTTTGTCCGGCTCTGTTCGGGTCATTTCGAGCGGGGGGCGAAGCTGTTCCATGTCCGGACCGGCAAGCCCATGGCCGTGTCGAGCCCGGTTCTGTTCCTGGCGCAGGACCGGGCGCTGGCCGAGGATGCCTGGGCGGGGGACATCATCGGCATCCCGAACCATGGCCAGCTCCGGATCGGCGACGCGCTGACCGAGGGCGAGGCGTTGCGCTTCACCGGCATCCCCTCCTTCGCGCCAGAGCTGCTGCAGACGGTGCGGGCTGGCGATCCGATGAAGGCCAAGCATCTGGAGAAGGCGCTGACCCAGTTCGCCGAGGAGGGGGCCTCGAAGCTCTTCAAGCCGAATATCGGGTCGGGCTGGATCGTCGGCGTGGTCGGGCCGTTGCAGTTCGACGTGCTGGCGAGCCGGATCGAGCAGGAATACGGCCTGCCGGTGCGGTTCGAGCCGACGCAGTTCACCTCGGCCCGCTGGGTCTCGGGGCCGGCCGACAAGGTCGAGGCCTTTGCCAAGGCCAATCGGGGCCATATGGCGGCGGATCATGACGGCGATCCGGTCTATATGACCCGCCTGCAATGGGACATCGACCGGGTCGGGCGCGACTGGCCCGAGATCCGCCTGACCGCGACCAAGGAAACCATGGCCTGAGCCGGGCGCCCGAGAGCCCGGCCCGATCCCGCCGGCCCGGGAAGCGCCGGCGGCGGCCTGAGGGAGGACGACGACGATGCGACGACTTGCCCCCATCCTGATCCTGGCGGTCGGCGCCTGCGCGGTCGGCCCGGGCGCCGAGGCGGTCTTTCCGAACCGCGCGCTGGTGCCCCATCCCGAGGCGCTGTTCGACGTGGCGCCGCGCAGCGCCGCGCTCGGCGCCAACAATGCGAGCAACGGCCAGCCGCGCGGCGTGCCGTTCTGCCCGCGGCCGAAGGATCTGGTGGAGTACCAGCCGCTCCTGGCGGCCTCGCTGGCGGCGATGGAGGCAGGGCCCGCCTATAGCAAGGCGCCGCGCGATTTTGCCCGCGCGCTCAATGGCAGTGCCTATCGGGTGCTGCTCGACCAGGATATGGGCCGCGCCGCCGAGGCCATCGCGGCGCTCCGCGCCCATGCCGAGCGCAATGCCTGGCTGCCGAAGGGACAGGAATGGTCGGCCGCCGGCGCGGTCATCGAGGGGATGGGCCCGCTGCTGCCCGCCTGGCAGATCCTGCGCCAGACCAGCGCCGCCACCGACGCGGACCGGCAGACGATCGACGGCTGGCTGCGGCGGCTCGCCGCCTATGCCGCGATCCATCCGGGCGAGAACAATATCGGCAGCTTCCGCGGCGCCAACGACATGCTGCTCGGCCTGATGCTGGGCGACGACGCGCTCTATCAGCAGGGGTTGCGCAGCGGCTTCGTCCGCCAACTCGGCGCGATGCGCGCCGATGGCAGCTTCCCGATGGAGGCCGATCGCGGCCGCACCGCCTTACAGAATACCAGCCGCAATATCGCGCTGCTGGTCTATGCCGCCGAGATCGCCGGCTCGCAGGGGCAGGATCTGTGGTCGATGCGGATCAATGGCCGCGGGCTCGAGGATGCCGTCGGCTTCCTGCTCAGCGCCGACGCCGATCCCGCGCTCGTCGACCAATATGCCCAGGCGAACCGCAATCCGAACGAGAAATATCCGGTCTTCGCCCCGGCCTCGCAGGTGAGCCCCTGGGACAATTCGGCCAAGGGCTGGATCAAGCTCTATACCGACCATTTCCCGCGGAGCGCACAGAGCCAGGCCCTGCTCGCCAAGGTCGACCTGCCGACGCGGATCAACCAGGATACCGTGGGCGGCTACGTCACCTGCTATGCGAGCCGGCTCTGAGCCTGCGTCCGGAGGAGAAGGCCCATCCGGACGCACGCGCCTCAGACGAAGACGAAATCGCTGGCCTGCAGGCTGCCCGCGAAATCGTTGAGCGTGATCGTCAGCACCGCGTCTGGCACGTTCAGGTCGGGCTGGTCGAACGTGCCGACGGTGACCTGCACCACGGTGTCGGTCTGGCCATCGTCGCCCGTCGCGTGATGGTAATGGAGCTTGAAATAGCCGGGATCGGCCGCCGTCCCGGCAAAGGAAAGCTGGTCGGTCTCGTGCCCTGCCGGCGTGTAAAGGTCGTCATGCACGGCCTTGACGACGATCTTGTCGCCCGCGGCCCGCGAGAAGTCCGCGACCGTCCCTTCCTCGCCCCTGATGCCGTCGGTGCCGTAAAAATAGTCCCAGCTCTTGTAGAGCTCGGTCGAGAACTCGAACCGGTCGGCGCCCGCCCCGCCCACCATGTCCATATAGCCGCCTACCCCGGCAACCAGCCGGTCGTCGCCATTGCCGCCCGACAGCAGGTCGCGGGCCCATTCCCGGCCGTCGGCGTGCCAGGTCGCATAATCGGCGATGCTGCCGTTGCTCAGGATCGTGTCGTTGCCGTCGCCGCCCGACAAGGTCTCGATCGTGGTATGGGTCCAGACCTTGCCGGTGTCGTTCTCGTTCGGGAATTGCAGGCCGGCGCCGCCGGTGATCGTGTCGTTGCCGCCGCCGCCATCGACCCGGTTCGATCCGTCATGCACGCTGATCGCGTTGGCCAAGCCGTTCCCGTAGACGATGTCGTCGCCATTGGCGGTCTCGACATTCTCGATGCTGACGAGCCGGTCCAGCGTGCCGGCGACACCGATCACCTGGGCCGTGCCAGCGCGCAGATCGACCTGCAAGGCGGCATCGACCTCGTCGCGCGCGAGCGGTTCGTCGTCGAAATAGGCGCGGGCATAGCTGACCGTGTCGGTGCCCGCACCGCCGTCGAGCAGATCCTGTCCGTCCTTGAACAAAGCCGGGCCGTCCGCCGGATCCTGGACCGCCTGGTCGCCATAGAGCCCGCCGGCCAGCACGTCGTTGCCGTCGCCGCCATGCAGGCTGTCATTGCCGAAGCCACCGATCAGCGTGTCGTTGCCGGCGGCGCCATTGGCGAAATCGTCGCCGGCATTGGTCTCGATCCGGTTGCCGACGGCGCTGCCCAAGACGCTGTCATTGGCCGAGCCGGTGCGCAGATGCTCGATCGAAATCAGCGTCTCGGTCGGCCAGGTATGGCCGGGAAAGCTGACCGTCCCCGCCGCGAGATTGGCGGAGATCATCGCCTTGTTGGCCGAGTAATCCACCAGGTCGCGGCCGGCGCCACCGTCATACCGGTCGGTGCCGGTGCTGTCGATCATCCAGTCGTTGCCGTCGCCGCCGATCAGGGTGTCGTTGCCCGCGCCGCCATCGAGCAGGTCGGCTCCGATCGTGCCCGTTATGGTGTTGGCGAGCGCGTTGCCGGTCCCGATCCGCGCCAGCCCGGTCAGGACCAGGTTCTCGAGATTGTCGCCGAGCGTCCAGTTGACGCTGGCATAGACGGTGTCGATGCCGCCGGCCGCGCCGGGCGCCTCGACGATCGTGTCGCCCGGATGCGCGACATATTTGCTGCCGTCCCAGACGGTGAAGGGCAGGGTGTCGACATAGTATCGATCGTTCCCGGCCCCGCCTTCGAGCCGGTCCTCGCCGGGCCCGCCGTCGAGCGTGTCGTTGCCTGGCCCGCCAAAGAGCCAGTCGTTGCCGGGCCCGCCCAGCAGCCGATCGTTCCCCGCTTGGCCATAGACGGTGTCGTCACCCGCGCCGGCATTGATGACATCGTCGCCGGCGGTTCCGTAGATCAAATTGTTTTGGCTGTAGTCGATCGCCATTGCAGTCTCCCGGGGCGGGGACCGCGGAACCGCTCGTTGCGCTGAAAATGTTCGCGGTTCGCGGTAGCCCTGAGCGAATCATACACCTCGCCTTCGGCGGGTGCAAATCGCCTGCCGGCGATCGCGCGCGATGTGGCGGGCGTCACTCGATCCCGAAGACCAGTGCCACGTCGGCGCCGAGCGTCACCTGACCCTCGGCCACCGGCGCGGCCATCGCCATCTCGGCCTTGGCGCGCAGCGGCGCGGGCGAGCCGCCGCCGCCGCTCTCCTGGATCGACTGGACCGGCCCGAGTGTCACCCCGGCGGCTTTGGCGAGTAGTTCGGCCTTGGCCTTGGCGTCCTCGACCGCCTTGCTGCGCGCCTGGTCGAGCAATGGGCGGGGGTCGGCGACGTCGAAGGACACGCCGAAGATCCGGTTCGCCCCCGCGCCACCCAGCGAATCGATCACCGCGCCGAGCTGGTCGACCGCGCGGACCTTGATCGTCACCATGTTGTTCGCCTCGTAGCCGACGACCTTGGGCGGCTCGGTCTGTCCGTCCTCGGGCTGCTGCCAGACCGGATCGAGGCTGATCTGGCTGGTCTGGATGTCGGTCTTGGCCACGCCATGCGCCTCGAGCTCGGCAAAGACCCGCGCCATGGCCTTGGAGTTTTCCGTCAGCGCCTCGGCCGCCTTGTCCGAATGGGTCTGAACCCCGGCCGAGATCGTCGCGAGATCGGGGACCGCGAGAACCTCGGCCGAGCCGGTGACGCTGATCTGTCGCAGGGGCGGCGCGTCCGCCGCCGCGGCGAGGCCGGGCAGCAGGAACAGGCAGGCAGCGGCAGGGATCAGGCGCATGGCGAACGCTCCGTCGATGGGGGAACCGAGATCGGGCGGAGTCTGCGCCGCGCCAGGCGGGGCGGCAACCAAAAGCTTCGCGAGAACGCGTCGTAACGCTAGATTGACGCTGACTTTTTTGTTACGCTGCCCGAACAGGCAAGATACTCGACAACGATCGGGGCAAAATGAGCAGCACATCGTCGCGACAGCCGGAATTCCGGCTTCAGTTCGGCTATCCGAAGATCACCCTGCGAGAGCTGGGCCGGCCCGAGCCGGTGGCGGAGGTCGAGCTCGACGATCCGGCCATCGCCGCGCGGTTGCGCGGGCTTGGCGCGACTGTCGCAGGAGGGCGGCTGGTCGCCGTCCTGCCCGAGGCCGAGGTCTGGCGCGGCACGCTGGCGCTCGAGGCGCGCGGCGCCTCCGCGCGCCGCGTCGAGGCGCGCGCCCGCATCGCCGCCGCGCTCGGCCTGCCCGCCGAGAGCCTGGCCGCGACCGTCGGTCCGGCGGATGCGAGCGGTCGGTCGCCGGCCGCCGCGGTGCGGCGCTCGACGCTGGCCGAGGCGCGGACTTTTCTTGGTCAGGCCCGGCTGCGCGCGGCGGCGATCGTCGGCGACGGCGCTTTTCCGGGTTTCGAGGCCGCGCCGCGTCTCGATGAACCGGGCTGGGGCGAGCGCGCCCGGATCATGGCCCCGGCGAGCGCCGCTTTGGCCGCGACCGCCTGCCTCGCGCTCGCCTTCACGCTGAGCCAGCGGCCCGCCCCGGCGCCGGAAGTCTCGCCGGTCCTGTCGGGCATCCCGGCCGCCGCGCCGCTGCCCGCGCCGGTCCGTCTCGCCGCCGCCGAGCCGGTGGCGCCGGTTGCCGCGCCGAAGCCTCTGCAGGTCGCGCGGCCCGCGCCGGTGCGGCTGGCCCATGTCGATCCGGCGCCGCCGCGGCCCGCCCTTCCGACGGTCGTGGTCTCCGAGGGCACCCGCAACATGCCCGAGCTCGCAGGCCTGAAGCTCGGCGACGACCTGTCGCCGGCGCGCGTCGCAGGTCGGATCGCGGCCGCGCCGCGTCCGGTCCTGCGCCCGGCAGATGCGCCCGCGCCCACGAGCGCGGCCTCGGACGGGCTGGATCTGCGCCCGGTGCTGCGCCCCGCGGCGGTCTCGGCCGCCGAGGCGCCCAAGGCCGTCGTGGCCGATCCCGACCGCCCGGTGGCGCGCCCCGATGGCGTGGCGAAGACGGGCAAGGGGGCAGAGCCGGTCCGCGTGGCCTCGCTGACCGGGACCGCCACCGATGCGAGCGTGCTCGCCGCGTCGACGCTCGCGGCCTCCGCGCCGCCCGAGCCGCGGCCGGACGCGCCGGTCCGCGTGCGGCCCGCGGCCAAGCCCAAGGTCGTGCATGCCAAGCCGGTGCGCGCGCCGGCAAACCAGGCCGCGCGCGCGGTGCCCGCCCAGCCGAAGCAGGCCGAGTCCGCGCCGCAGCAGGTCGCGCGGGCCGTGGCGCCGGCGCCGCTCGCCTTGCCGGTGGCCCAGCCCTCGGCCCTGCGCGCGGTGCAGCCTGCGCCGCAGCAAGTGGTTCGCGTCGTCGCCCCGGCGCCGCAGATCACGCCCGTTGCGACGATCCAGCGCGTGGCGGTTCAACCCGTCGCGGTTCAGCCGGTCGCGGTCCAGCCGGTTCAGACCGCCATGGTCCGCTCGACCGGCACCAATGCCGGCCTCCAGCGCGGCAGCTATGCGCTGCTCGGCGTGTTCGGCACCAGCGACGGGCGGCATGCTCTGGTCCGCCTGCCGAGCGGGACGGTCCGCCGCGTCCATGTCGGCGACAATCTCCAGGGCGCGGAGGTCGCCGCCGTCGCCGCCGATTCGGTCCGGCTGACCGGGGGTGGTCGCGATCTGGTGCTGAAGCTCGAATAGCCCCGCCAACGAGGTCCGCGCGCCTTGCCAGCGCGGACCTCCGCCGCGCGCGGCGGAGGCGATGGTGGCGACTCCTGAAGGACTCGAACCCTCAACCTGCGGATTAGAAGTCCGCTGCTCTATCCCGTTGAGCTAAGGAGCCGTCTCAGTGCGTCCAGGCCATCCGGCGCTGGGACGCGAAATTGTCGCCATAGCCGTTCTGCCGCAGCACCGGACGGCGCGGCTTGGGCTCGAACAGCTGATAGGCGATGCCGTTCCTGGCCGCATAGGCGACCGCCTCGTCGCGGGTCGCGAAGCGCAGCGTGATCTGGCCTTCCATGTCGCCCGACCCGGTCCAGCCCATCAGCGGATCGAGCACCTTGGCGTCGGAGGGTACGAACTCGAGCAGCCATTCATGCGTCTTGGCCTGTCCCGACTGCATCGCGTTCCGTGCCGGCTGGTAAATCTTCGCGAGCATTCGCCCCTCCACATGCAACTCGCCCGGTTTATCGCCAAAACCGGATGCCGGATCAAGACATTCGCTGCAACTTCGAGAGGAGGGGGGAGGGGGCGAGCAGGAGGCGGGTCGTCGTCCGGTTGCGAGGGAGCGAGGGGTGGGGTGGGTGTACGCACCCGGACGACGACCACTGTGCTGCTTGCCCGATCTTTGTAACCCGACTCGCACTCCACACGCAACGGTTTAGTTGCCCACAGATGGATACACTCTGAGCGGAATTCCGCCTATGCTCGCCAAACGGTGGGGGGCTTGCGTTCCCGACCGGCCGCGCCATCTTTGCTGAGGCACGAATCCGGGAGCTCCGATGCCGCTGCACGACCCTCTGTCCGTCACCGCCCAGGACCCGCGCCGCGCCAAGCTGGAAGGCGGGCGGCGCTTCGTGCTGAGTTCGGAATTCAGTCCGGCCGGTGACCAGCCCACGGCAATCGCCGAACTGGTTGCAGGGATCGAGAGTGGCGAGCGCAATCAGGTGCTGCTCGGCGCCACCGGCACCGGCAAGACCTTCACTGTTGCCAAGATCATCGAGGCGACCCAGCGCCCCGCCATCGTGCTCGCGCCCAACAAGACGCTGGCTGCACAACTTTACGGCGAGTTCAAGGGATTCTTCCCGGAGAACTCAGTCGAATATTTCGTGTCGTATTACGATTATTACCAGCCGGAGGCCTACGTCGCGCGCACGGATACCTATATCGAGAAGGAAAGCCAGATCAACGAGCAGATCGACCGGATGCGGCACTCCGCCACCCGGGCGCTGCTGGAGCGCGACGACGTGATCATCGTCGCCTCGGTCTCCTGCATCTACGGCATCGGCTCCGCCGAAACCTACAGTGCCATGGCCCAGGATCTGGTCGCGGGCCGTCCATATGACCAGCGGCAGGTCATCGCCGACCTGATCGCCCAGCAATATCGCCGCAACGACCAGGCTTTCACCCGCGGCGCCTTTCGGGTCCGCGGCGACTCGCTCGAGCTCTGGCCCGCGCATCTGGAGGATCGTGCCTGGCGGCTGAGCTTCTTCGGCGAGGAGCTCGAATCGATCCAGGAATTCGATCCCCTGACCGGCGCGAGGACCGACAGCCTCGGTCAGATCCGGGTCTATGCCAACAGCCACTATGTCACGCCCCGCCCGACGCTGCGCCAGGCGATCAAGGGCATCAAGGCCGAGCTGACGCTCCGCCTCGACCAGCTCGTCAAGGAGGGCAAGCTGCTGGAGGCGCAGCGTCTCGAACAGCGGTGCAATTTCGACCTCGAGATGCTGGAAGCGACCGGCTCGTGCAACGGCATCGAGAATTATTCGCGCTACCTCACGGGTCGCAAGCCCGGCGAGCCGCCGCCGACGCTGTTCGAATATATCCCCGACAGCGCCATCGTCTTCGCCGACGAAAGCCATGTGAGCGTGCCGCAGATCGGCGGCATGTATCGGGGCGACTATCGGCGCAAGTTCACGCTGGCCGAGCACGGGTTTCGCTTGCCCTCCTGCATGGACAACCGGCCGCTGAAGTTCGAGGAGTGGGACGCGATGCGTCCGCAGTCGGTTTTCGTGAGCGCCACCCCCGCCGCCTGGGAGCTGGAGCAGGCGGGCGGGGTGTTTGCCGAGCAGGTGATTCGCCCGACCGGGCTGCTCGACCCGCCAGTGGAGATCCGGCCGGTCTCGATGCAGGTCGACGATCTGCTCGACGAGGTTCGCAAGGTGGCGGCTGCCGGCAACCGCGCGCTCGTCACCGTGCTGACCAAGCGGATGGCCGAGGATCTGACCGAGTATCTGCACGAGCAGGGCATCCGGGTGCGCTACATGCATTCCGACATCGACACGCTGGAGCGGATCGAGATCCTGCGCGACCTGCGGCTCGGGGCCTTCGACGTACTGGTCGGCATCAATCTGCTGCGCGAGGGGCTCGACATCCCCGAATGCGCTTTGGTCGCGATCCTCGATGCCGACAAGGAGGGGTTTCTGCGCTCGGAGACCTCGCTCGTCCAGACGATCGGGCGGGCGGCGCGCAATGCCGAGGGGCGGGTCATCATGTATGCCGACGGCATCACCGGCTCGATGGAGCGGGCGCTCGCCGAGACCAACCGGCGGCGCGAGAAGCAGATGGCCTATAATGCCCTGCACGGCATCACGCCCGAGACCGTGCGCAAGAACGTGGCCGACGTGCTGCAGGGCCTGTTTCCGGCCGATACCGACATGGTCCGGATCACCGCGACGGTCGAGAAGCCGCTGGTCGGCGCCAATCTCTCCGTCCATCTCGATGCCTTGCGCAAGGGCATGCTGAAAGCGGCGGAGAATCTCGAATTCGAGGAAGCCGCCCGGCTTCGCGACGAGATCAAGCGGCTGGAGGCGGTCGATCTCGCCATCGCCGACGATCCCCTCGCGCGCCAGAGCGCCGTCGAAGCCGAGGTCGAGGCGTCGGTCCCCCGCTCCAAGGCCGGTCGCGGGGGGACCCGTGCCTATAAGGGCAAGAGCCAGAACCGCATGCGGTGATGCGTCGTGCGCGTGGTGACCTCCATGGGAGCGTGCCGTTGGTCGAGTTCGACCGGGTGGCGATGGCCGTCCGGGTCGACGCGCCCGGCCCCGCGATGGATGGGGCCCGGCGCCGATGCCCGCTCGCCCCGCCCGGCTTAGTTGCTGGCCTCCTTCGGCCCGAGCACCGCGAAATAGGCGCCCTGCGGGTCCTGGGCCACGGCGATGAAGATGCCGGTCGGGACCTCGATCGGGCCATGGACCGGCTTGCCGCCGGCGGCGGCGATCCGCGCCAGGGCGGGCTCGACGCCATCGACGCGGAAATAGGCGAGCCAGGCCGGGATCGGGGAATTGCCGAGCCCCATCATCCCGCCGATATCGGTGCCGTCATGCTGGAACACGCGATAGGTTCCCATCTCTCCCATATCGACGGCGCGGCTCTCCTGCCAGCCGAGCAGCGCGGCATAGAAGGCGAAGCCGGCTTCGGGATCGGTCGACATGAGCTCGTTCCAGGTGCCGTGCCCGGCCTTCTGCTGGTCGAAGGCGCCGCCCGCGCCCTGCTGCCCCGGCATGGGCTCGGGCTGGAGGATGCCGAAATAGGCGCCTTGCGGGTCGGTCGCCACCGCGAAGCGCCCGGTCCGCGGGATGTCGGTCGGCTCGACCACGATGGTGCCGCCGGCGGCGCGGATCGCCTCGGCGGCGGCATCGGCCCCGTCGACCGCGAAATAGATGAGCCAGTGGGGCGGGACGGGCCCGGCCTCGACCGGGGTTACCATCAGACCCGCGACCATGTCGCCGCCGGTCTTGGCGAGATGGTAGGTGAAGCCTTCCATCCCGGAATCCTGGACCTCCCAGCCCAGCACCGCGCCATAGAAATCCTCGGCGCCGCCGAGATCGCTGGTCGAGAGCTCATACCAGCAGGGCGTTCCGTGCAGTTTCGCCATATCTCTCCCCCTTCGATGCGGCGCCCTGGGGCGGGCCGCCGTCCACGACTATAGGGCGGGATCGTGACGGTCCCAGCGGGGCGGGCCAAGAACTGGGCAGGCCCCCCGCGCGACTCAGCTCCGCATGCGCGCGCCCGTCGGATCGAAGGGCGGCTCGAGCGCCAGCCGGGCCGGGCAGCGGCGGCCGAGGATCTCGACCTCGAACCGCCCGGCCTCGGCCGAGGCGGCGAGCGCGGTCGGCAGGTAGCCCTGGGCCATCGACAGCCCGACATGGTGGGCATAGCCGCCCGACGTCACCCAGCCCGCCACCCGCCAATCGCCGTCGATGCGCGGATCGGCCTTGCTCAGCGCCGCGCCCGTCGCATCGAAGCGCGGCGCGCCATAGCCGTGCGGCGCGGCGACCGTCCCCGGATCCTCGGCCAGACGCGCCCAGATCGGTTCGTCGCCCATCACGTCGGCATTCTCCGCCTCGATCACCAGGCTGACCCGGCGCAGGCGCGGGCCGGCCGCGGCCTCCGCCGCCGCCGCGTCGCGGCCGATGAAATCCTTGTCGAGCCGGACGAAGCGCTCCATCCCGCCCTCGAACGCGCCATAGATCGGGCGCAACTCGGCGAACCAAGTCGGGAAGTTCTTCTCCAGCCGCATCGAGAGCAGCGCCCGCATGCCGAAATCGGCGATGCCGTGCTCGGCCCCCGCCGCCTTCACCGCAAGATAGAGCGTCCGCAGATAGCAGGGCTCCACCCAGATCTCGTAACCGAGATCGCCGGTATAGCTCAGCCGGTTGACCGTCGCCGGCACCCCCGCCACCGCCATCTCGCGGCAATCGAGGAACCGGAAGGCGTCGTTCGAGAGGTCGATGTCGGCGAGCGCCTGCAGCACCGCGCGCGAGGCCGGTCCGGCGAGCCCCAGCCCGACCAGGCGCTGGCCGATCCGGGTGACGCTGACCGAGCCGTCGGCCGGCAGATGCGCCTCGAACCAGCGCAGATGATGGATCTGCGCCGCCGACGAGCCCCAGACCAGGAAATGCCCCGGCCGAAGCTGGGCGACCGTGAAATCGCCGATCAGCTTGCCCCGCTCGTTCAGCATCGGCGACAGCGCGATGCGGCCGGGCTTCGGCATCCGGTTGGTCAGCAGCCGCTCGAGCCAGGCCTCCACGCCCGGCCCGCGCATCTCGTACTTGGCGAAATTGGCGATCTCGGTCACGCCGACCCGCTCGCGCACCGCCCGCACTTCCTCGCCCACCGCGGCGAAATCGTTCGAGCGGTGGAACGACAGCACGTCGCGCGGCGGTGTGCCCTTGGGCGCGAACCACAGCGGCACTTCAAGCCCCCAGGTCACGCCCATCACCGCGTTGTTCTCGCGCGTCATGATATCGTAGAGCGGCGTGGTCTGCTGCGGCCGGGCCGCCGCCAGCTCCTCGTTCGGGAAGCGGATCGAGAAGCGGCGGGAATAGTTCTCGCGCACCTTGGCGTTGGTATAGCGCAAGCTCGCCCATTCACCGAAGCGCGCCACATCCATCCCGAAGACATCGTGCCCGGGATCGCCCTCGGTCATCCAGTTGGCGAGCACGAGCCCGACGCCGCCGCCCTGGCTGAAGCCTGCCATCACCGCGCAGGCGCACCAGAAATTGGTCAGCCCCTGCACCGGCCCGACCAGCGGATTGCCGTCCGGCGCGAAGGTGAAAGGCCCGTTGACCACCTGCTTGATCCCGGCGCGCTCCAGCGCCGGATAGTGCCGGAAGCCGATCTCCAGGCTCGGCGCGATCCGGTCGAGATCGGGCGGTAGCAGCTCGTGGCCGAAATCCCAAGGCGTCTGGCGCGGGCTCCAGGGCCGGCAGGCCTGCTCGTAGGTGCCGAGCAGCATGCCGCCGCGCTCCTGCCGCGTATAGATCTCGCCCGGCAGGTCCAGCACGCCGACAAGCTCGCGCCCCGTCGCCGCGTTGAACTCGGCGATCTCGGGCATCGGCTCGGTCAGCAGATACATATGTTCCATCGCGAGCACCGGCAGTTCGAGCCCGGCCATCCGCCCGACCTCGCGCGCCCAGAGACCGCCGGCATTGACCACATGCTCGGCCCGGACGACACCCTGCTCGGTCTCGACGGCCCAGGTCCCGTCCGGGGCCTGGGAAAGCCCCAGCACCCGGTTGCGCAGGCTGATCTTCGCCCCGAGCTTCTGCGCCGCCTTGGCATAGGCATGGGTGGTCCCGGACGGATCGAGATGGCCTTCGACCGGGTCCCAGAGCGCGCCGACGAAATGGCTTTCGTCCATCAATGGGAACATCGCCTTCGCCTCGGAGGGCGTGATGATCTCGGTCTCCATCCCGAGGCAGCGGCCCTTGGCATGGGTGAGGCGCAGGAAATCCATTCGCTCCTCGCTGCCCGCCATCATCACGCCGCCCGTGAGATGCAGGCTGCAGGACTGACCCGACAGCGCCTCGAGCTCGCGATAGAGCGAGACGGTATAGGCCTGGAGCTTGGCGACATTCGGGTCGCCGTTCAGGGTGTGGAAGCCGCCGGCCGCGTGCCAGGACGAGCCGGAGGTGAGCTCGGAGCGCTCGACGAGCAGCAGATCGCTCCAGCCCGCCCGCGCGAGATGGAACAGGACCGAGCATCCGACGACTCCGCCGCCGACCACCACCACCCTGGCATGCGACTGCATCCCTAGCCCTCCCTGGCTGCCTCCGCCTCCCCCCGGCCGCGGCTTCAGAACGCCTTGAAGGTCAGGGTGGTCAGGCTGCGCACGATATGCGGAATGTCGAGGATGCGGTCGTTGATATAGCGGCCGACATCGGTGCCCTCGGGGATATAGACCTTCAGCAGCAGGTCGTAGTCGCCCGAGGTCGAATAGAGCTCGGAGGCGAATTCGCGGTCATAGAGCGCATCGGCCACCTCGTAGGTGCGCCCCGGCGTGCAGCGCAGCTGGATGAAGACGCAATTCATTCGGCGGGCCTCCTTCGGGCCACACTGGAGCGGCCCCGGCGGCGATGCAATCCGCTTTTTCGCGGCCCGGCGATTCGGCATCCGGCAAATATTTCTTTCCGTCGCGCGGCCGGTGCGGCTGAGGATCCGAGTGTCCTTCCGCGCAGCCTGCCACTATCGTCGCGCCCTGCCGCCGCGTCGCGCGGCCTCGCAACCGGGAGATCACCCATGTCGCTTCGCCTGGCCCTGGCCCTGACCGCCGCGCTTGCGGCGGGCCCCGCCCTCGCCGCCGATCCCGAAAGCTGCGCCGCGATCCGGCTCTCGGCGCCGGGCTGGACCGATATCGACGCGACCAACGGCGTCGCGACCACGCTGCTCAAGGCGCTCGGCTACAAGCCGGAGATCAAGACGCTGTCGGTGCCGATCGGCTACGAGGCGATGAAGAGCGGCGATGTCGACGTCTTTCTCGGCAACTGGATGCCGGCCCAGCAGCATTTCCGCGACGATCTCGCCAAGGCCAATGCCGTCGAGGTGCTGGTGCAGAATCTCGCCGGCGCCAAGTTCACCCTGGCGGTGCCGAGCGCCGTCGCGGCGGAGGGGGTCACCGACTTCAAGGATCTCGCCGGCCACGCCAAGGAGTTCGACTCGAAGATCTACGGGATCGAGAGCGGCGCGCCGGCCAACCAGAGCCTGCAGAAGATGATCGCGGCCGACGATTTCGGGCTGAAGGGCTGGACGCTGGTCGAGACCGGCGAGCAGGCGATGCTGGCCCAGGTCGCGCGCGCCGTGAAGGCGAAGAAGGCGATCGTCTTCCTGGCCTGGGCGCCGCATCCGATGAACACCAAGTTCGACATCACCTATCTCTCGGGCGGCGACGCCTATTTCGGGCCGGATTTCGGTGGGGCGCAGGTCTATACGCTGGCCCGGACCGGCTGGGCCGGGCAATGCCCGAATGCCGGCCAGCTGTTCCGCAACCTGGTCTTCTCGATCGACCTGGAAAACGCGCTGATGGGAGCGATCGCCGACGGCGCGACCCCGGAAAAGGCCGCCGCGGCCGCGATCAAGGCTGACCCCGCGTTGCTCGATCCCTGGCTCGCCGGTGTGACGACCCTCGGTGGCGCGCCCGCTCTGCCCGCCGTGAAAGCCGCCATCGGTCTCTGAGGCCCGGGCCCGCCGCCCGCGTCCTGCGCAGCCACGGATCACGCGGCTGCGCCCCGGAGCAGGGAGACGGCTGAGCCGCCGCGGCGGTGCCGCGCGCCGCGAGCGCGGGGGCGCCGGACGCGCGACGTCGCCGCGGCGCTTCCGGGAGCGGCGCGGCCGTCGATGGAGCGCCTCCGCCCGTCAGGAAGTGGCCTTGGCCAGCGCCTGGTCGAGATCGGCGATCAGGTCCGCCGGATCCTCGATGCCGATCGACAGGCGCACCATGTTGTCGGCCGCGCCGGCTGCCGCGCGCTGCTCTGGCGTGAGCTGGCGGTGGGTGGTCGAGGCGGAATGGATGATCAGCGAACGGCTGTCGCCGAGATTGGCGACATGGCTGAACAGGTTGACCGAATCGACCAGCTTCACGCAGGCCGCGTAGCCGCCCTTGACCGCGAACGTGAAGAGCGCGCCCGCCCCCTTGGGATAGAGCCGCTTGGCCCGCTCGTGCCAGGGCGAGGAGGGCAGGCCGGCATAGGTGACCTCCTCGACCCGCGGATCGGCCTCGAGCCAGGCCGCGACGGTCTCGGCATTGGCGACATGGCGCGCCATCCGGAGGCTCAGCGTCTCCATGCCGAGCAGGGTGTAGAAGGCGCTCTGCGGCGCCATGGTCATGCCGAGATCGCGAAGCCCGATCGCGATGCCGAAGAAGGTATAGGCCATCGGCCCGAAGCTGTCGGCGAAGCGCAGGCCGTGATAGGCGGGCTCAGGCTCGGTCAGGCTCGGGAACTTGCCGCCGGTGCTCCAGTCGAAGCGGCCGGCATCTACCACCACGCCGCCGGTGACCGTGCCGTTGCCGGTCAGGTATTTGGTGGTCGAATGCACGACGAGGTCCGCCCCCATCTCGAGCGGGCGACACAGGAAGGGGGTGGCGGAGGTGTTGTCGACGATCAGCGGCACGCCGAGCTTCTTGGCCACCGCCGCGACCGCCGGGATGTCGGTGACGTAGCCGCCGGGATTGGAGACGCTCTCGCAGAAGATCGCGCGGGTATCGTCGTCGGCGGCCTCCTCGATCGCGGCGAGGTCGTCGAAATCGACGAAGCTCGCATTCCAGCCGAAGCGCTTGATGCTCTGCGAGAACTGGGTGACGGTGCCGCCATAGAGCCGGGTCGAGGCGACGATGTTGCGCCCGGGCCGCATCAGCGGGAACAGAGCCAGGATCTGCGCCGCATGGCCGGAGGAGCAGGCAACCGCGCCGACCCCGCCTTCGAGCGTCGCGATGCGTTCCTGCAGCACGGAGACCGTGGGGTTGGTCAGGCGCGAATAGATATAGCCGACCTCCTGGAGGTTGAAGAGCGCGGCCGCATGATCGGCATCGCGGAACACATAGGCGGTGGTCTGGTAGATCGGGGTCTGCCGGGCGCCGGTCGCCGGGTCGGGCCGCGCGCCGGCATGGATCTGCAGGGTGTCGAAGCCGTATTGCGTGTCGGGCATGGGATGTCCTCGCTCGCCGGCCTGGATCTGCCGGTCTGGGGCGGGACGCTATGCCAGCGGCTGGGGTCCTGGCAACCATGCGGGAAGCGGTCAGGCGTCGGGCTGCGGCCAGTCCTCCATCGCGGCAACCGCCTGGGAAGCGGTCTCGACGAAGCGGAAGAGCGCAATGTCCTTCTCCGCGATCGTGCCGGCCTCGACCAGGGCCTGCCAGTCGATGATCCGGCGCCAGAAGGCCTCGCCGAACAGCAGGATCGGCATCGGCGCCATGCGTTTGGTCTGGATCAGCGTCAGCGTCTCGAACAGCTCGTCAAGCGTGCCGAACCCGCCGGGAAACACCGCGACCGCGCGCGCCCTGAGCAGGAAATGCATCTTGCGGATGCCGAAATAGTGGAAGTTGAAGCTGAGCTCGGGCGTGCCGTAGCGGTTCGGCACCTGCTCGTGCGGCAGCACGATATTGAGGCTGACCGACAGCCCGCCCGCCTCGGCCGCGCCGCGGTTCGCCGCCTCCATCACGCCGGGCCCGCCGCCCGAGCAGATCACGTTCTCGGTGCAGCCGCTCGCCACCGACCTCTCGGTCACCAGCCGGGCGAAGTCGCGGGCGACCTCGTAATAGGGGGCGAGTGCCAGGACGTTCGGATTGCGCGCGCGCTCGGGGAGGGCGGGATCGGGGATGCGCGCGCCGCCAAAGATCACCACGGTCGAGCGGATCCCGCGCTCCTGCATGATCATCTCGGGCTTCAGCAGCTCGAGCTGCAGACGCACGGCGCGCAGTTCCTCGCGCTTCAGGAAGTCAGGGTCGGCGAAGGCGAGCCGGTAGCTCGGCGACTCGGTCTGCGGCGTCGAGGGCTGGCGCTCCCATTTCTCCTGGTCCTCCGCTGCGTCGGGAAATCGGCGCTGCGGCTCGCTGCGGCTGGTCATGGGGGTCGCCTTCGATCGGGGCACAAGGGGGCGGAGTGCGGGACAGCTGGCGAGATTGCCAGCGAAGCTTTACGGAATTATAGCTTGCCGCCTCTCCGCCAGCCAGAATGGGAAAGCGCCGATGTCCTCCTCCGTCCGAGAGCTCGAGCCCGCGATCGAAGAAGCCTGGGAGCTGCGCGAGCGGATCACGCCCGAGACCGGCGGGACGATGCGCGCGGCGATCGAGGGGGTGCTGGCCGCGCTCGATGCGGGCGAGCTGCGCGTGGCTGAGCGCCAGGCGGACGGTCAGTGGCTGGTGAACCAGTGGGCCAAGAAGGCGGTGCTCCTCGGCTTCCGGCTGCGCGAGATGGAAGCGCAGTCGGGCGGGCCGCAGGGCGGCGGCTGGTGGGACAAGGTCGATTCCAAGTTCCAGGGCTGGACCGCGAACGATTGGCGCGCCGCGGGTTTCCGCGCGGTGCCGACCGCCTTGGTCCGCCGCTCGGCCTATATCGCGCCCGGCGTCGTGCTGATGCCGTCCTTCGTCAATCTCGGGGCCTATGTCGATAGCGGCACCATGGTCGATACCTGGGTCACGGTCGGATCCTGCGCCCAGATCGGCAAGAACGTGCATCTGTCGGGCGGAGTCGGGATCGGCGGCGTGCTGGAGCCCATGCAGGCGGGGCCGACGATCATCGAGGACAATTGCTTCATCGGCGCCCGTTCCGAGGTGGTCGAGGGCTGCATCGTGCGCGAGGGCTCGGTGCTCGGGATGGGGGTCTTCATCGGGCAATCGACCAAGATCGTCGATCGGGCGACCGGCACGGTCACCTATGGCGAGGTGCCGCCCTATTCGGTCGTGGTGGCGGGCAGCCTGCCGGGCAAGCCGTTCCCCGACGGCACCCCAGGCCCGAGCCTCTACTGCGCCGTCATCGTCAAGCGGGTGGACGAGCGGACGCGCTCGAAGACCGGGATCAACGAGCTTCTGCGCGATTGATGGACCAGCAAGTCTACACGCTGCTGGTCGAGGTCGGACGCAAGCCCGGCGACGGGCTGCCGGAGGGAGCGACGGGCGCCGGGCTGCTCTGCTACGCCGCGGGCGTGAGCGAGGAGGAGGCGGTGCGCGAAACCGTGGCACTGCTCAAGGCGGCCGACCTGGCCCCGCTCGACGTGACGGGCTACGGCACCCTGGAGGAGCGGCTGGCCGACGGCCAGGAGGTTCCCGAGGAGGAGCGCGGTCTGATGGAGCGGGCGCGGGCCGAGAATTCGGTGGTGGTGGCCGAGATGACGCCGTTCTTCGGCGACGAGGCCGACTGAAACCCAAGCCGATCGCGTCGCGCCGGTCCCGCCGGGATCGCGCCGATACCAACGGGAGCCAGGCGACAGGTTGCGCCGGGTTGGGCGCGGCGCTGCCTATGTCTTGGGCAGGCGGGCCGGTGCGCGCCCGGACCTTTCACGGCCATGGCGTCGAGGGGGACGGTCGCCTCGCGCCTGCCGCCCGAGCCGAGGCCAGGTTGCCGAGGGAGTTTGGCAAATTCTGATGAAAGGGATTTCCCGACAGACCCGGGCGCTCCGATCTTCGTAAAGCGCCGCGGCGACGCCCCGCAAGCGGCAGCGTTCGGCTCGCGGCGCGCGGCACCGCCGTGGCGGCTCAGCCGTCTCTCGGCTTCGGAGCGGGGGCTCGGGCGTCGCGGTTGCGGCGCAGTATCCGCGGTCTCCGTCGCACGGGGCGCGCGATCTCGCTGCCACCGAGGAGGGGTGCGGATGTCCAGTCCGGGCGGGCCGACAGCCTGGCTCTCGGTGTCGGGCCGCGTGGCCTTTTTTCTCCATGCCGGGAGGGGCGAAGGCGGTCTTCGCGCGCGAGGCGGTCCGGGAGCGGATCGGGGCTTGCCAAGGATAGGGCTCCGGCCCTAGCGATTCCGGCATGACCGGAAACGCTCTCGACCTGCCGCCGGTGCGCGGCACGCTCACCCCCGGCCGGTCGATGGCCGAACTGACCTGGCTTCGGGTCGGCGGGCCGGCCGATTGGTTGTTCCAGCCGGCGGACGAGGCCGATCTCGCAGATTTTCTCGCCGCGCTCCCGCCGGGCATTCCGGTCTTTCCGATGGGGGTCGGGTCCAACCTCATCGTGCGCGACGGCGGGATCGAGGGGGTCGTGGTCCGACTCGGCCGGGGCTTCAACGCGATCGGAATCGAGCGGGGCAGGGTGATTGCCGGGGCCGCCGCGCTCGACGCGCATGTGGCGCGACGGGCGGCCGAGGCTGGGATCGATCTCGGCTTCCTGCGCACCATCCCCGGCTCGCTGGGGGGGGCGGTGCGGATGAATGCCGGCTGCTATGGCACCTATCTCGCGGATGTCTTCGTCTCGGCGCGCGCGGTGGCGCGCGACGGTTCGGTTCGGGACCTCGCGCCAGCCGATCTCGGCTTCGCCTACCGTTCGAGCCGTCTTCCGCCGGACATGATCGTGACCGAGGCGGTGCTGTCCGGACCGGCGGGAGAACCGGCGGCGCTGGCGGCGCGGATGGAGGAGCAGATTGCCCGGCGCGATGCCAGCCAGCCGACCAGGGACCGGTCGGCGGGATCGACCTTTCGCAATCCGGCGGGCTTTTCCTCAACCGGGCGCGCGGATGACACGCACGAGCTCAAGGCCTGGAAGCTGATCGAGGAGGCGGGCATGAAGGGGGCGATCCTGGGCGGCGCGCAGATGTCGCCGAAGCACGCCAACTTCCTGATCAATACCGGCACGGCCACCGCCGCCGACCTCGAGAATCTCGGTGAGCAGGTGCGAAAAAAGGTTTGGGAATCCAGCCGAATAGCGTTAGAGTGGGAAATCATGCGGATAGGCCGGTCATAAGGCCACCGCGACGACCCCGAAGCAGGCCGAAAATGGCCGTGGGGCGTGGACAGTTGAGGCGCGGGCATGTCGAGCAGGACAGCAGCCCGCATCGCGGTGCTAAAGGGTGGCCGTTCGGCCGAGCGGGAAGTTTCGCTCGTCTCCGGCCGGGAATGCGCATCTGCGTTGCGGACCGAAGGATTCGAGGTCGTCGAGATCGACGCCGGGCCCGATCTCGCAGCTGTGCTGCGGGAGGTCCGCCCCGATGCCGTGTTCAATGCGCTGCATGGGCGCTGGGGCGAGGATGGCTGCGTCCAGGGCATCCTGGAATGGCTCGAAATGCCCTATACTCATTCGGGCGTGCTCGCTTCGGCGCTCGCCATGGACAAGATGCGCGCGAAGCAGGTCTTCGCGGCGGCCGGGCTGCCGGTGGCCGAAAGTCGTCTGGTCCGCCGGGACGAGGTGCGCCTCCATCATCCGATGCGCCCGCCCTATGTGGTGAAGCCGGTGAACGAGGGGTCCTCGGTCGGCATCTATCTGGTTCATTCCGACGCCAACGGGCCCGCGCAGGTCTCCGACGACATGCCGGACGTGCTGATGGTCGAGGCTTTCGTACCGGGCCGCGAGCTGACCACCACGGTGATGGGCGATCGGGCGCTCGCGGTCACCGATATTCTCACCGACGGCTGGTACGACTATCATGCAAAATACGCTCCGGGTGGCTCCCGACATGTCGTGCCGGCCGACCTGCCGGCCGAGATCACTGGCGCCTGCCTTGACTATGCGCTGCGGGCGCATCGGGCGATCGGGTGCCGGGGCGTCAGCCGCACGGATTTCCGCTGGGACGAGAGCCGCGGGCTCGGTGGGCTGATCCTGCTCGAGATCAATACCCAGCCGGGCATGACCCCGACCTCGCTGGCGCCGGAACAGGCGGCGCATTGCGGGCTTTCCTACGGCGAACTGGTGCGCTGGATGGTGGAGGACGCGTCATGCTCCCGGTGAGGGCGGTGCCGCAGCGGCATCCGGCCCGGCGCGATCCGGCGCCGAGCCGGATGCGCTATCGGTTGACGCGGCTCTGGCTGCGCCCAGGCTTCCGGCGGCTGGTGAATTTCGGTGTGCCGATGCTGGCGGGCGTGCTCGCCTCGTGGACCCTGCTCGCGCAGTTCGACCTGCGGGGGCGGGTCGAGGCGGTGGCGGCGTCGCTGCATGAGGCGATCGTCGATCGGCCGCAATTCACCATCACTAGGATCGAGGTGCCGGATGTGAGCCCCGACCTGGCCGAGCAGATCCGGGTCGCGGCCTTCGTGCCGCTGCCGGCGAATTCGCTGGAGGTCGATGTCAATGCGGTGCGCGACCGGATCGAGGCGCTGTCGGCGGTCGAGCGGGCGCGGGTCAGGGCATTGACCAGCGGCGTGCTGGAAATCCGGGCGATCGAGCGGATCCCGGTCGTGGTCTGGCGCTCGAAGGCGGGGCTTGAGCTGCTCGACCAGGGCGGAGTGCGGGTCGCCGAGATCGACGGGCGGCAGCGGCGCATCGACCTGCCGCTGATCGCGGGCGAGGGGGCCGAGCTCGCGGTTCCCGAGGCGCTGGCGCTGGTCGAGCTGGCGCGTCCGGTGGCGCCGCGGATCCGCGGTCTGGTCCGGGTGGGCGAGCGGCGCTGGGATCTGGTGCTCGACCGGGACCAGGTGATCCGCCTGCCCGAGGCCGATCCGGCCGCGTCGTTGCGCCGGGTGATGGCGATGCAGGCGGGCGACAAGCTGCTCGACCGGGACGTGACGGTCGTGGATATGCGCGATCCGCGCCGGCCAATGCTGCGGCTGACGCCCTTCGCGCTCGACGATATGGCGCGGCAACGCGCCCAAAGAGCAGGAGAAAATACATGAGGCGCGAGCTCTACGAGGTGCAGCGGGCGATGCGGGCGCGGCGCGAGGCGGCGCTGAAGCGCGGCGTCATCGCGGTGCTCGATATCGGCACGGCCAAGGTCGCCTGCCTGGTGCTCCAGTTCGTCCCCGACGACGAGGGCGCGGCGGGGCCGGAGGCGCGGCCGACGCTGCGGCAGGGCGCCTTCCGGGTGATCGGTGCCGCCAATACCCGCTCGCGCGGGGTGGCCTTCGGTGAGATCGCCTCGATGGAGGAATGCGAGCGGGCGATCCGCACCGCGATCCAGGGCGCGCAGAAGATGGCGAACCTCCGGGTCGACCATGTGATCGTCGGCTTTTCCGGCGGGCGGCCGCGGTCCTATGGCGTGACCGGCGAGACCGAGGTGCTGAACGGCGCGGTGGCCGAGCGCGATATCGGTCACGTGCTCGCCGCCTGCGAGATCCCGCCCTATGGTCACGATCTGGAGGCGATCCACGCGCTGCCGGTGAATTTCTGCCTCGACGGGCGCAGCGGCCTGACCGATCCGCGCGGGCAGATCGGGCGGCTCTTGGCGGTCGACATGCATCTGCTGACGGTGGGCTCGACCGCCCTGCGCAATGTGCTGCACTGCATCCGGCGCTGCGATCTCGAGCTCGCGGGGGTGGTCGTTTCGTCCTATGCGAGCGGGCTTGCGAGCTTGATCGAGGATGAGCAGGAGCTCGGCGCCGCCTGCATCGATATCGGCGCTGGAGCGACGGGCGTCTCGATCTTCGTCAAGCGGCAGATGATCTATGCCGACAGCGTCAGGATGGGCGGCGCCCATGTCACCAGCGACATCTGCCAGGGCCTGCAGGTCTCGATGCAGGATGCCGAGCGGCTGAAGACCATGCATGGCGGGCTGGTCGCGACCGGGCTCGATGACCGCGAGATGATCGAGCTGCCCTCGATCCTCGGCGATTGGGACCATGACCGACGCCAGATCAGCCGGTCCGAGCTGATCGGGGTGATGCGGCCGCGGGTCGAGGAGATCCTCGAGGAGGTCCGCGCCCGGCTCGACGCCTCGGGCTTCGAGTATCTGCCGTCGCAGCGCATCGTGCTGACCGGCGGCAGCGCCCAAATTCCGGGGCTTGAACTGGTTGCGAGCCGGATGCTCGGGCGGCAGTGCCGCGTGGGCAAGCCGCTTCGGGTCCAGGGCCTGCCGCAATCGGCCACCGGAGCCGCGTTCGCAAGCGCGGTGGGGCTCGCGCTGCATGTCTCGCACCCGCAGGACGAATGCTGGGACTTCGAGGTTCCGGCCGACCGCCACGGAGCGCGCAGAGTGACGCGGGCCTTCCGCTGGTTCAAGGAAAACTGGTGATCTATGCCACAGTGCGCAGAAAATCGCCGATCTGGTGTCAATCCCCAACATCTTGGGGTTGACCTGTTGTTTTCTGGTGACCCTAGCGGTCCAATCCGCTAGTATCTCGAATCAAGAGCAGAAGAATCCGCGCGTGGGGGCGCGGGTCAGGGGCAAACAGGACAGGCGGACCAGACATGGCTTTGACTCTCAGTATCCCGGTAACTCACGATCTCAGCCCCCGCATCACGGTGATCGGCGTCGGCGGCGCTGGTGGGAATGCCGTCAACAACATGATCGAGAACGAGTTGGAGGGCTGCGAGTTCGTGGTCGCCAACACGGACGCCCAAGCCTTGCAGAACTCGCGTTCGCACAACAAGCTCCAGCTCGGTGCGCGTGTGACCGAGGGTCTCGGCGCCGGCGCCCGCCCGGAAGTCGGCGCTGCCGCGGCCGAGGAGAGCATTGAAGATATCGTCGACAAGCTTAGCGGCTGCCACATGTGCTTCATCACCGCCGGCATGGGCGGCGGGACCGGTACCGGCGCTGCGCCGATCATCGCCAAGGCTGCCCGCGAGATGGGCGTGCTGACGGTCGGCGTGGTGACCAAGCCGTTCCAGTTCGAGGGGGCTCGCCGGATGCGGCAGGCCGAATCGGGCGTCGAGGAGCTGCAGAAGCATGTCGATACCCTGATCATCATCCCGAACCAGAACCTGTTCCGGCTCGCCAACGAGAAGACCACTTTCACCGAGGCCTTCGCGCTGGCCGATGACGTGCTCTATCAGGGCGTCAAGGGCGTGACCGACCTGATGGTTCGCCCGGGCATCATCAATCTCGACTTCGCCGACGTCCGCTCGGTGATGAACGAGATGGGCAAGGCGATGATGGGCACCGGCGAGGCGAGCGGCGAGGACCGCGCCGTGCAGGCGGCGGAAAAGGCGATCGCCAACCCGCTGCTCGACGAGATCAGCCTCAAGGGCGCGAAGGGCGTGCTGATCAACGTGACCGCGGGTCCCGACCTGACGCTGTTCGAGCTCGACGAGGCGGCGAATCGCATTCGCTCCGAGGTCGATCCGGACGCCAATATCATGGTCGGCTCGACCCTCGATCCGGAGATGGCGGGGATGATGCGGGTCAGCGTCGTCGCGACCGGCATCGACGCCGCGGCGCGCAGCGAAGCGGTGCCCACGCCGCGCCGTGCCGAGGCCGCGCCAGCGCCGGTTGCGGCTCCAACGACGATTGCCGCGCGTGCCGCCGCCACGCTGCACCCGGCCGCGCCGCAGCCCGCTGCCGTCGCTCCGGCGCATTTCGCCGACCGTGTGGCCGAGGAGGAGCGCGAGGGCCTGTTCGCGGAGTCGGTTCATTCCGCCGTGCCGCAGCCGGCCGCGCTGCAGCGCACCGCGCCGTTCGGCCAGCCGAAAATCGAGGCTGGCATGGATGGCCAGCCGCGTCGCCCCGGCGAGCCCTCGCCCGAGGCTCTGCGTCGTCTGCAAGCCGCGGTCCAGAGCGTGCCCAAGGCCCCGCCGATGATCCAGACTGCCCCGTCGGCGGGTCATCGCGAGGCCGAGCGGCATAGCCGCCTTACCATCAACAGCCTGATCCACCGGATGACCGGTCAGGTCGGGCGCGAGGACGTGTCGGCGCGCCAGCGTGTCGCGGAGCCGGGTCTGCATGACCGGACGCCGCACCCGGCGGAAGCCGACTACACGGAAACAGAGCGCGAACGCGTCGACATACCGGCCTTCCTCAGGAGGCAGGCGAACTAGGAGCGGAGTAATTCGGTAACCCTGCTGCTTGCATGTAACACCGCGAAGGCACCCGGGCTCCCGGGTGCCTTTTTTGTTGCCCGAGCCGGGGAGCATCCTGGACGGAGGGCCGGGGGCGCTGGCGTCCACGCCTTCATGGAGGGCGCCCCGTCTGGATCGACCAAGGCAAACGCCACAACTCAGCACTTCAACGCGCCCCAGCAGGGCCGGCAGAGCGTGGTTACTTGGGAATGCGACGTCTCGACCGGACCGGCAATTCGCCTGTTACAAACGGTCACAAAGCTTGATTTGTACCAAAGCCTTCGGATCCCTACCTTCCAATCATCAAGGCGGGGCCGATCCGGGGGGAACCGGGATCGTCTGCCGGAACGAGGGCAACGATGATGCAGACCACATTCAAACGCGAGATCACGCTGGTCGGCATGGGCCTTCATTCGGGGCGCCCGGCGCGACTGGTGATGCATCCGGCGACTTCGGGCGGGATCCGCTTCCGCCGGGTCGATATCCGCGACCGCGACAACGTCATCCCGGCGCTCTACGATCATGTGGTCGATACCACGCTTTGCACCCGGCTCGGCAACGAGGCTGGCGCGACGGTGTCGACCGTCGAGCATCTGATGGCGGCGCTGGCCGGTACTGGGATCACCCATGCGCTGATCGATATCGACGGGCCGGAAGTGCCGATTATGGATGGCAGCGCCCAGCGCTTCGTCCAGGCGATCCTCAAGGCGGGCCTTCGGGCGCTGCCCGGCGCGGCGCGGGCGATCCGTATCCTGAAGCCGGTGCAGCTGGTTGAAGGCGATGTGGTGGCCGAGCTGCGTCCGGCGGCCGCGCTCAGCATCGATTTCGAGATCGACTTCTCCGATGCGGCGATCGGTCGGCAGGGCAAGCGGCTGTCGATGGTCAATGGCACCTTCGTGCACGAGCTCAGCGACTGCCGGACCTTCTGCCGGCGGGCCGATATCGAGGCGATGCAGGCGCATGGCCTGGCTCGTGGCGGCTCGCTCGACAATGCGGTCGTGGTCGATGGCGCGGATATTCTCAATCCCGGCGGGCTGCGCCGGTCGGACGAGTTCGTGCGGCACAAGATGCTGGACGCGCTCGGCGACCTCGCGCTCGCGGGCGCGCCGATCCTCGGCGCCTATCGCGGGGTTCGGGCGGGCCACGGCTCGACCAACCGGTTGCTCCGCAAGCTGTTTGCGACGGAAGGCGCCTGGGCCGAGGTGGCGCTCGACGCGGTGGCGGCCGAAAGGCTGCCCGGCGCCGGCCTCGGCTTCGCCGACTTCGCTCGTGCTGGTTGAGGCCTGCCAACCACCCCCTGCGCAGCCCTGATCGGGCTGCGCTTTTCGTTTTACCCCCCCGGAAGGACTGTGCTATCTGGACCGGCCGGCGAGGCACGCTAGCGGTGCCGGCCGGGGAATATCTGAGGGTCGGAATGGCGATGGAGCGTTTGGCAGGGTCGGGTCGGGCGCTCCTCTGCGTTCTGGCCATCGCGATCCCGCTGGGCGCCTGCAGCAACTTCTCCACCAAGGATCTGCCCTTCATGGGCGAGAAGGCGCCGCCGATCGAGACCAGGACGCCGCAGCAGATCTATCTCGACGCCGAGGCGCTGCTGAACCAGGGCAAACCGTCCGAGGCCGGCAAGACCTTCTCCGAAGTCGAGCGGCTCTATCCCTATTCGGAATGGGCCAAGCGCGCGATGCTGATGTCGGCCTTCGCCTATCACGAGGGCAAGCAATACGACGACAGCCGCAGCGCCGCCGAGCGCTATCTCGAGTTCTTCCCGGCCGACGTGGACGCGCCCTATGCGCAGTTCATCATCGCGTTGAGCTACTACGATCAGATCTCCGATATCGGCCGCGACCAGGACAACACGTTCCAGGCGCTGCAGGAGATGCGCGACATCATCGAGCGCTATCCGAACAGCGAGTATGCCAAGTCGGCGCAGATGAAGTTCGAGCTGGCGCTCGACCATCTGGCTGGCAAGGAGATGGAGATCGGGCGCTACTATCTGTCACGCGGGCATTATACGTCGGCGATCAACCGGTTCCGGGTGGTGGTGGAGGAATACCAGACCACCGACCAGACCCCGGAGGCCTTGTATCGCCTGGTCGAATCCTATCTTTCGCTCGGCCTGGTCAAGGAGGCGCAGACCGCCGGCGCGATCCTCGGCTACAATTTCCAGGGCACGCCCTGGTACTCGAAGGCCTATGCGCTGCTGACTTCGAAGGGCGTCCAGCCGCAGAATACCGGCGACAGCTGGCTCAATCAGACCTATCGTCAGGTCGTGCTTGGGAAATGGCGCTGACGGGACCGAGGCCGGGGCCGGGATGCTGATCGCACTCACCATCCGCGACATGGTGCTGATCTCGACGGCGGAGCTGCGCTTCGAGCCGGGTCTCAATGTGCTGACCGGCGAGACGGGCGCGGGCAAATCGATCCTGCTCGATTCCCTGGGCTTCGTGCTCGGCTGGCGCAGTCGGGCCGATCTCGTGGCGAGTGGTGCGTCCCAGGGCGAGGTGGTCGCCGAATTCCGGCTCGCGCCCGAACATCCCGCCCAGGCGCTTCTGGCCGAGGCGGGCCTGCCCGGGGGGGGCGAGCTGATCCTGCGCCGGACCGCCACCGCCGATGGACGGCGCCAGGCCTATGTCAACGACCGCCGGGTCACGGCCGAGATGCTGCGCGGTCTCGCCGACCTGCTGGTCGAGCTGCATGGCCAGCAGGACGATCGCGGCCTGCTCGATACCCGCAACCACCGGGCCCTGCTCGACGCCTTCGCCGAAGCGGGCGCCGAGCTCGCGGTGGTGCGCGAAAGCTGGCGTGCTCGCGAGCGCGCGGCCCGTGCGCTCGACGCGGCGGAGGCGGCGCTGGAAGCAGCAGCGCGAGATGCCGATTTCCTCGACCATGCCGTGGCCGAGCTCGACGCGCTCGATCCCCAGCCCGACGAGGAGCCAGCGCTCGATGCCCGACGCCGTGCGCTGCAGGCCGCGGGACGGATTCGTGAGGACGTGGCGCGCGCCGCGGCGGCGCTCGGCCCCGATGGCGCGGAGGGGCCGCTGATCCAGGCTCTGCGCTGGCTCGAAGGTGCCGCGGCGCGAGCCGAGGGCGTGCTCGATCCGGCGATCGACGCGGTGGGGGGCGTGCTGGCCGAGCTGGCCGAGGCGGGCGCGGCGGTCGAGGCGCAGCTCGAGGCGTTGGAGGCTGACCCGCACGAGCTCGAACGGGTCGAGGAACGGCTTTTTGCGATCCGCGGCCTGGCGCGCAAGCATCAGGTCCCGCCCGAGGCGCTGCCCGAGCTCGCCGCGGATCTGCGGCAGCGCAAGCAGGCGCTGGGCGAGGGGGCGGCCGGGATCGAGCGCCTGCAGGTCGAACTCGCGCGGGCGGGCGCCGACCATGCCGCCGCGGCGGCGCGCCTGTCGGAGCGGCGGTCGGCGGCGGCGGCGCGGCTCGACGCGGCGATGGCGGGCGAGCTCGAGCCGTTGCGCCTCGGCCGAGCCGTCTTCCGCACCGAGATCGCGCCGGCCGAGCCTGGTCCCGAGGGCACTGACCGGGTGCGTTTCCTCGCCGCCACCAATCCCGGCGCCGAGCCCGGGCCGATCGAGCGCGTTGCCTCGGGCGGCGAGCTCGCGCGCTTCCTGTTGGCGCTCAAGGTCTGCCTCAGCGCGCGTGCGCAGGACATCACGCTGATCTTCGACGAGATCGACCGCGGTGTTGGCGGGGCGACAGCCGATGCGGTCGGTCGAAGGCTCAAGGCGCTCGGGGCGGCGACCCAGGTCCTTGTCGTCACCCATTCGCCCCAGGTCGCGGCGCGCGGCGCGCATCACTGGCAGGTCGGCAAGCGGCTCGTCGCCGGCACCGCCCGCACCGAGGTGACGCCGCTCGCTCCCGCCGCCCGGGTCGAGGAGATTGCCCGCATGCTCGCCGGAGACACGATCACCGACCAGGCCCGCGCCGCAGCCAAGGCCCTGCTCGACAGCTGACCCGCTCCGCGCCGCACGACGAGAGGAGGCCCGCAATGCCGCCCGATTGGCTGCTCCCCGGCCCTTTCCCGGCCGAATTCCCGACCGAGGAGCGCTGCTTCATCATCGAGATCCTGAACGATCCGCGCTGCCCCGAGGTCTCGCTCGCCCAGGCGCGGGTGGCGCCAGGGGTCACGACGAGGCTGCACCGGCTCGACGGCACGGTCGAGCGCTACGTGATCCGCCGGGGCACCGGCCGGGCCGAGATCGGCGGGGTGGTGGTGCCGGTCGGGCCGGGGGATCGGGTGCTGATCCCGGCGGGTGTCAGCCAGCGCATCGCCAATACCGGGCCCGAGGACCTGGAGTTCGACTGCCTGTGCACTCCGCGCTTCGAGCCCGGAAACTACCAGGATCTCGGCGATCCCTGACGCGATTGCCCGACCAAGGTCCGTTCTGGCCGAGGCTGCATCGCCCTATAACCTCGCATAGAGGATTGGGGGGATAGGTTCGGCGCCATGACGCGATGGCTCGGCTCTTGGCGCGAACTGCCGCTTGCGCGCCGTTTCGGGCTGGCGGGCGGGGCCGTGATGCTTGTTGCCATGCTGCTCGTCGGGTTCTGGATCACCGAGCGGATCCAGCGCGCGGTCATCGACAACACCGCGGCCGCAAGCGCTCTCTACATGGAAAGCTTCATCTCGCCGCTCAGCCAGGAGCTTGCCCGACAAGACGCGCTGTCCGAGCCGGCGGTCCTGGCGCTTCAGGAGATGATGTCGGGGACGCCGCTCGGTGCGCGCGTGGTGTCGCTCAAGATCTGGAAGCCGGGCGGCTATGTGGTCTATGCCTCCGACCCCGCGATCGTCGGCAAGCACCTGCCGCCGACAGCGGCCCAGAAGACGGCCTGGGGGGGCCAGGTCGCGGCGCATTTCGACGGGCTCGACGCCGACGAGAATCGGCACGAGGCGGCGCTTGGTCTGCCGCTTCTCGAGATCTACAGCCCGATCCGGCAGGTCTGGTCGGGCGAGGTGATCGCGGTCGCGGAATTCTACACGGTCGAGGATGGGCTCGTGGGCGAGCTCCAGCGCGCGCGCGCCGAGAGCTGGGTCTTCGTGGCGGCGGTGTTTCTCGGGGCCGGGCTCCTGCTCTTCGGCATCGTCCAGGCCGGCAGCCGGACCATCCTGCGCCAGCAGGCAGCGCTCAGCGACGAGGCGCGGCGCAGTCAGGCGATCGCGCGCCAGAATGCCGACCTGCGCCGGCGTGCGGTCGGCGCCTCGGCCCGGGCGGCGGCCCAGACCGAGCGCACCCTGCGCCAGGTCAGCGCCGACCTGCATGACGGGCCCGCGCAATATCTCGGTCTGGCCGCATTGCGTCTCGACCGGGTGATGCCGGCGACCGAGGAAGGCCGGGCCGAGGCCGCCGCGATCCGCGCCGCGCTCGATCTCGCGCTCGGCGAGGTTCGGGCGATCTCGCGCGGCCTGTCGCTGCCCGATCTCGACCGGCTGCCGCTCGACGAACTGGTGCGGCGTGCGGTCGAGATCCATCAAGGTCAGTCGGAGATGCGGGTCCTGCTCGATTTCCGTGGGCCCCCCGACCCGGCGCTCGACCAGTCCGCCAAGATCTGCGTCTACCGTTTTTTGCAGGAGGCGCTGTCCAATGTGGCGCGCCACGCGCCCGGCGCGACGGCTCGGGTCCAGGTCGCGACCGGATTGCGGCTCGAGGCGCGGGTCGAGGATGACGGGCCTGGCTTTGATCCCGAGACGGATCTCGGGATGCGGCCCGATGGCGGGCAGGGGCTGGCGGGCCTGCGCGACCGGGCCGAGAGCATCGGCGGCGAGTTCGCGATCGAGACCGGCACAGGGCGCGGCACCCGGCTGATGCTGACACTGCCGCTGCTCAAGGGGAGCGAATGATGCCAATCCGCGTGGTGCTTGCCGACGATCACCCGATCTTCCGCGATGGGTTGCAACGCAGCCTGGCGGAGGAGGCGGATTTCGACGTCGTGGGGGCCGGAGGCAGCGCCGCGGAGGCGGTGGCGTTGGTCGAGGCCGAGCGCCCCGACCTTGCGCTCCTCGATATCTCGATGCCGGGCAGCGGCCTCGCCGCCGCCGCCGAGATCGCGCGGCGCTTCCCCGAAACCCGGATCGCGATGCTGACCGTGTCCGAGGATGATCACGACGTGCTCGCCGCGATGAAGGCTGGCGCGATCGGCTATGTGCTGAAGGGCGTTTCGGCCTCCGAGCTCGCGCGGGTCCTGCGCGCGGTCGCAGCGGGCGAGGCGCATGTCTCGCCGGCCCTCGCCGCGCGGGTGCTGGCGGCGATGCAGAAGCCGGCGGCGCGCCCCGGCCGAGAGCCCATCGACGACCTGACGCGGCGCGAGGAGGATATCCTGCGCCTGGTCGCGCGCGGCCTCAGCAACAAGGAGGCCGCCCTGGAGCTTGGCCTGCAGGAGAAGACGATCAAGCACTACATGACGACGATCCTGGAGAAGCTCCAGGCGCGCAATCGCGTCGAGGCCGCGCTGATCGCCCGCGAACGCTGGGGGCGCGCCGAATAGCGAGTACGCGTGCTCGTCCAGGCACAGATTTGATCTGGAAAGAAAGTTGTCGGGATGGCTTGGGACTGGGCGCGCAGGGGCGGGAAAACCGTTGCGCGCGCCGCGGCCATCGCGGATGATCGACGGCCTGCCCGAGAAACGGACCCATCCGATTGCGCAAGTTCCTGATCATCCTCGACGACACGCCCGAGATGCTGAACGCGCTGCGCTATGCCGCGCTGCGGGCCTCCAAGACCGGCGGTGGGGTCGAGATGCTCGCGATCATCTCTCCTGAGGAGTTCCAGCCCTTCATGGGCGTGGCGGACGTGATGCGGGCCGAGGCGCACGAGAAGATCGAGGCGCATTTCCAGATCTTCAAGAGCCGGCTGGAGAAGCGCGAGGGCATCTCGCCCAGCCTTTCGATCCGCGAGGGCGACAAGATCGAGGAGATCATCGCCCATATCCGTTCCGATCCCGAGATCGGCGTCCTGGTGCTCGGCGCCGGCGCGGAAAAGGGGTCTGGGCCTCTTGTCGCCGCGCTGACCGGCCGGCGGATGGCCGACATGCATGTGCCGATCACCATCGTTCCGGGGGCGATGACCAAGGAAGAGATCATCGCCGTGTCCTGACGGCGGGATTTAGAAGCATTCCAGATCATACTTGACTCAATCGGTCGACCGGCCCAGATAACCGGTGTCCGAGCGGAAAGGCTCCCCGATGTTCATCCAGACCGAATCCACGCCGAATCCGGCCACGCTGAAGTTCTTGCCGGGGCTCGTCGTGCTTCCGAGCGGAACTGCGGATTTCCCCGATGCCGCGGCTGCCGGGGCCTCACCGCTCGCGCGGCGCATCTTCGGTGCCGGTGGTGTGGCCGGGGTATTCTTTGGCCCGGATTTCGTCACCGTGACCAAAGCGGACGATGCCGACTGGGCGCATATCAAGCCCGGAATCCTCGGCGCGATCCTCGAACATTACCAGTCGGGCGAGCCGGTGCTCGATCAGGGCGAGGCGGGCGCCGTCGGCCATGCCGCCCACGAGGCCGGCCCCGACGAGGAGATCGTGGTCCAGATCAAGGAGCTGCTCGACACGCGGGTCCGTCCGGCGGTGGCGCAGGATGGCGGCGACATCACCTTCTATGGCTTCGATCGCGGTGTGGTCTATCTGCACATGCAGGGCGCCTGCGCCGGCTGCCCGTCCTCGACCATGACGCTGAAGATGGGCATCGAGAACCTGCTGCGCCACTATATCCCCGAAGTGACCGAGGTCCGACCGGTTGCCGGCTGACGGCGCCCTGATCCTTGCCTTCGACACATCGGCCGCGCAGTGCGCGGCCGCTTTGGTTCGGGGCGGCCGGTTGCTCGACGAGGCCGTCGAGCCGATGGCGCGTGGCCAGGCCGAGCGGCTGCTGCCGATGCTGGAGGCGCTGCTGGCCGGGGCCGGGCTGGGCTGGGCCGAACTCGACCGGATCGCCGTCGGCACCGGGCCCGGCAACTTCACCGGCCTCCGGATCGCGGTCGCCGCGGCCCGCGGTCTGGCACTGGCCCTCGGCCGGCCGGCGGTTGGGGTGACCCGTTTCGAGGCGCTGGCCTTCGGCCAAGCGGGACTCGTCGAGGTCGGGCTCGAGGATGGGCGGGGGCGGCTGTTCCTGCAGCGGTTCCGCGACGGGCGTGCCGAGGCGCCGCCGGCCGAGACCGTGCCGCCGGCCGGTCCCGACCTGCTGTGCCTCGGTCATGGGGCGCAGGCGCGGGCGAGGGTGGCCGGCTGCAGAGCGGGGTCGGAAGCCGTGGCGGCCGGGCCGCTTCGCCTTGCCGAAGTCGCGGCGGCGGCGCCCGCCCTGGCGCCGCCCGCGCCGCTCTATCTGCGCCCGGCCGATGCCGCGGCGCCGTCCGAGGCGCCGACGCGGATCCTCGATGACACCTGAGGACCTGGCTGCGCTGCACGCGCTCTGCTTCACCGATACGCCTCGCCCCTGGTCCGCGCCGGATTTCGCCGGGCTGCTTGCCCTGACCTCGACGGTGCTCGTCGAGCGACCGGGCGGCTTCGCACTGGGCCAGATCGCCGGGCCGGAGGCGACATTGCTCACGCTCGCGGTGCATCCCGAGGGCCGGCGCCAGGGCCTGGGGCGCGGGCTGGTCGCGGGCTTCGAGACGGCGGCGCTGGCGCTCGGTGCGCTCGACGCCTTTCTCGAGGTGGCCGAGAGCAATGCGGCCGCATGGTCGCTCTATGCCGGTCTGGGCTATCAGGCCATCGCCCGGCGACGCGGCTACTACCTGCGCGCGGCTCAACCGCCGGTCGATGCCGTCGTGATGCGCAAGCCGCTGGCCCCCGTGATGCCGGAGGCGCTGGGAAAAACCATTTGACCGGCCTGTGGGGCTCGGCCTTTACTGGAGGCATTCGCATCGGGCCGTCGCGGCGCCGATCGGCCGTTGTCCTTGGAGGATCAGGATGTTGCTCGCCAAATCCCTCGCCACCGCGGCGGCGCTGATGCTAGGCGGCTCGGCGCTCTTCGCGGCCGATGTCGATCCGGCGATCATCTTCGATCTGGGGGGCAAGTTCGACCGATCCTTCAACCAGGCGGCCTTTGAAGGCGCCGAGAAGTTCAAGGCCGATACCGGCATCGCCTATCACGAGTTCGAGCTGCAGTCGGATTCGCAGCGTGAGCAGGCGATCCGCCGCTTCGCCGAGCAGGGCTACAATCCGGTGATCTCGGTCGGTTTTTCCAGCGCCTCGGCGCTCAATGCGGTGGCGCCGGACTTCCCCGACACCGATTTCGCGATCATCGACATGGTGGTCGAGCAGCCGAACGTGCGCTCGATCGTGTTCAACGAGCATGAGGGCAGCTATCTGGTCGGCGTGCTGGCTGCCCTGGCGTCCAAGACCGGGAAGGTCGGTTTTGTCGGCGGCATGGACATTCCGCTGATCCAGAAATTCGCCTGCGGCTACGTGCAGGGCGTGAAGGCGACCAATCCGAACGCCGAGGTGTTCCAGAACATGACCGGCACCACCGGCGCGGCCTGGAACGATCCGGTCAAGGGCGGCGAACTGGCCAAGAGCCAGATCGACCGGGGCGCCGACGTGATCTATCATGCCGCAGGCGGCACCGGAATTGGGGTGTTGCAGGCGGCTGCGGATGCGGGCGTGCTGGGGATCGGGGTCGATTCCAACCAGAACTATCTGCATCCGGGCCAGATCCTGACCTCGATGCTGAAGCGGGTCGATCTCGCCACCTATGGCACGATGATGGACGTGAAGGACGGCAAGTTCACGCCCGGGGTCAAGGTCCTGGGCCTGAGCGAGGATGGTGTCGGCTATGCGGTCGACGACAACAACAAGGCGCTGCTGACCCCCGAAATGATCGCGTCGGTCGAAGCCGCCAAGGCGAAGATCGTCGCGGGCGAGATCACCGTGCATGACTACACGACCGACAGTGCCTGCCCGGTGAAATAGCGCCGTCTGGGGGGACGCGGCTTTCTTGCTTCGGCGGAGGGGGTGATGCTGAGTCTGCGGGAACGGCTGAGTGCGCTACGGGCGGGCATCCTGACGACGGCGCATATCCGCAAGCGCGGCTTCTTCATCCCCTATGCCTATGCAGGATCGCGGGACGACCAGATCACGCGCTACGAGGCGCTGATGCCGTGCTTCGAGGCGGCGGGCAATCGGTTCGAGTCGATGCTTGATGCGATCGAAGCCTGCCTCGAACGGCTGCGGCGCTTCGGTTCCGGGCCGCTCGATCCGAAATGGTCGGGGCGGATGTATCCGCCGCGCGACGGCGCGACGGCCTATGCGATGGTCTGCCGGCATCGGCCGCGAAGGATCATCGAGATCGGCTCGGGCAGTTCGACGCATTTCATGGCGCGGGCGGTTCGTGACTGCGACATCGAGTGCGAGATCACCTGCATCGACCCGGCCCCGCGCTCGGACATATCCGCACTAGGGGTCAATCACATCGCCCGGGTGCTCGCGGTAGACGACCTCGCGCTGGTCGAGCGGCTGGAGCCGGACGATATCCTGTTCATCGATTCGAGCCATATCATGCTGCCCGGCATGGATGTCGATATCGAGTTCAATTGCTTCTTCCCGGTGCTCGCCCCGGGCGTGCTGGTGCATGTGCACGACATCTTTCTGCCCTACCGCTATCCGACGTCGTGGGCGATCCGTGAATGGTCGGAGCAGAATTCCCTGATCGGCTGGATCCATTCGAGCTATTTCGAGCTGCTGTTCGCGGGCTACTATGCGAGCCTGAACCACGCGGAGAGCTGGTCGCGCATCGCCGCTGCGTTTGCGCCGCTGGCGGATCCGTCGGCCGGCAGCCTGTGGTTGCGCCGGCCCGCCAAGAGCGACGGTCTGCATTGAGCGGCGCACCGACCAGCGCGGCGCCCGGTGTCCCGTCGAGCGGCCCGCCTGCGATCGAGCTTGTCGGCATTTCCAAGAGCTTTGGCCCGGTGCAGGCCAACCGCGACATCCATCTGCGCGTCGCGCGCGGCACGATTCATGGGATCGTCGGCGAGAACGGCGCGGGCAAGTCGACGCTCATGTCGATCCTCTATGGCTTCTATCAGGCCGATGCGGGCGAGATCCGGATCGGCGGCGTTCCGACCCCGATCCCCGACAGCCAGGCGGCGATCCGCGCCGGCATCGGCATGGTCCACCAGCATTTCATGCTCGTCGAGCCCTTCACCGTGCTGGAGAATGTGGTGCTCGGCGCCGAGGAGGGGCCGTTGCTCGGTCCGGCGCTCGCCCGGGCGCGCGGTGAACTCGCCCGGCTCGCCCGCGAATACGAGCTGCAGGTCGATCCCGACGCGGTGGTGGCGGATCTCTCCGTCGGCTTCCAGCAGCGGGTCGAGATCCTGAAGGCGCTCTATCGGCAGGCCGAGATCCTGATCCTCGACGAACCGACCGGAGTGCTCACTCCGGCGGAGGCCGATCACCTGTTCCGCATCCTCGCGAGCTTGCGCGACCAGGGCAAGACGGTGATCCTGATCACCCACAAGCTGCGCGAGATCATGGCGGCGACCGACGCGGTCTCGGTCATGCGGCGGGGCGAGATGGTGCGCACGCTTCCGACCGCCGAGACGAGCCCGGCCGAGCTGGCCGAGCTGATGGTCGGGCGGCGGGTGCTGCTCCGGGTCGACAAGGCCCCGGCCCGGCCGGGCCCGGTGACGCTCGAGGTCCGCGACCTTTCGCTCACCGACGCGCAGGGGGTGGAGCGGCTCAAATCCGTGAGCCTGACCCTGCGCGAGGGCGAGATCCTCGGGATCGCCGGGGTGGCGGGCAACGGCCAGTCGGAGCTGCTCGAGATCCTTGCCGGCATCCGCGGCGCGACGCGCGGGGAGGCCTTGTTCCAGGGCAAGAAGCTCGATCTTTCACGCACGACCAATGCCGATGACCGCCGCCGCATGGGCATCGCCCACGTGCCGGAGGACCGCCATCGCCGCGGGCTGGTCATGCCCTTCGCGGAATGGGAGAATTCCTGTTTCGGCTATCAGTACGAGCCTCGTTTCGGCGGCCCGTTGCTGACGCTCGACCGCCGCGCGATCCGCGATCTCGCGCGGGAGGGGATCGAGCGGTTCGACATCCGCCCCCCGACCTGCGACCTCAAGACCGCCAATTTCTCGGGCGGCAACCAGCAGAAGATCGTTCTGGCGCGCGAGATCGAGCGCGATCCGGCGGTGCTGCTGGTGGGCCAGCCGACGCGCGGCGTTGATATCGGTGCGATCGAGTTCATCCACCAGCAGATCGTCGCGCTGCGGGACCGGCGCAAGGCGATCCTGCTGGTCTCTGTCGAACTCGACGAGATCCAGGCCTTGAGCGATCGGATCATCGTGATGTTCGACGGCCGCATCTCGGGCGAGCGCGCCGCTGGCGAGACCGACGAGCGCGAGCTCGGCCTGCTGATGGCTGGCATCGATCCTGGAGCGCATGCGGCATGAGGCCCGGGCCAAGCATCCGCCGCTTCGCAGCGCGCGTCTCTTCAGCGCCGACAGCTTTGGGCTCGTTGCTGCCGCCTGCCGGCACGGTGGTGCGCGCATGAAGGCCACGTTGCCGCGTTGGGCCGACCTGATCCTGATCCCGGGGCTGAACCTGCTGCTCGCCTTCCTGGTCGCGGGGCTCGTCGTGCTCTTCATTGGCGAGGATCCGCTGCGGGCGGTGCAGGTCCTGGTCGGGGGGGCGCTCGGTTCGTCCTACGGGATCGGCTTCACGCTCTACTACGCCACGACCTTCGTCTTTACCGGCCTTGCGGTTGCCATCGCCTTTCATGCCAGCCTGTTCAATATCGGTGGCGAGGGGCAGGCGCTGATCGGGGGCATCGGGGTCGGGCTGGTCTGCATGGCGCTCGACCAGACCCACTGGCTCCTCGTCCTGCCGGCGGCGATGCTGGGGGGCGGGCTGTTCGGCGCGGCCTGGGCGGCGATCCCCGGCTATCTCCAGGCCAAGCGCGGAAGCCATGTGGTGATCACCACCATCATGTTCAATTTCATTGCCTCCGCGCTTGTCGTCTATCTGCTGGTCAATGTGCTGAAGGTCCCGGGCTCGATGGCGCCCGAGAGCCGCGGCTTCGCAGCCGGAGCGCATCTGCCCTTCATGCACGAGATGCTGAAGCCGCTCGGCATCAAGATGTCGCGCACGCCCATGAACCTGACCTCGCTTCTCGCGATCCTGGCGGCGATCTTCACCTGGTGGCTGATTTGGCGCACCCGCTTCGGCTACGAGCTGCGCGCCTTCGGCTTCTCGGAGGCGGCGGCGGTCTATGCCGGCATCGATCCGGTGCGGATCACCATCGTCGTGATGCTGATCTCGGGCGCGATGGCGGGCCTGATGGGGCTCAACGTGGTGATGGGGTATCAGCACCGATTGGTGCTGGATTTCGTCGGCGGCGCCGGCTTCGTCGGGATCGCGGTCGCGCTGATGGGGCGGTCCCATCCGGTCGGCGTGGTGCTGGCGTCGATCCTGTTCGGCATCCTCTATCAGGGCGGGGCCGAGCTCGCCTTCGAGATGCCAAAGATCAGCCGAGACATGATCCTGGTGATCCAGGCTTTGGTGATCCTGTTCACCGGCGCGCTCGAGAACCTGACGCGGGTCCCGGTCGAGCGGCTGTTCGCGCGCCTGCGGAGGACCGGCTGATGGATCTCGCGACGGTCCTGCAGCTCGCGGGTTCGAGCCTGCGGCTTGCGACGCCGCTCCTGCTCGCCTGTCTCGCGGGGCTCTATTCCGAGCGGTCGGGAATCTTCGATATCGGGCTCGAGGGCAAGATGCTGGTCGCGGCCTTCATGGCCGCCGCCGTGGCCGCGGTCAGCGGCTCGGCGCTGATCGGGCTCGGCGCCGGGATAGCGGCGTCGTTGGTGTTGGCCGGGATCCATGGCCTCGCCTCGATCACGCTCAAGGGCAACCAGCTGATCTCCGGGGTCGCGATCAACTTCCTCGCTTCGGGCCTGACCGCCTTGATCGGTCAGAACTGGTTCCAGATGGGCGGGCAGACCCCGCAGCTCACCGGCGCGGCACGGTTCGCGCCGATCACCCTGCCGTTCGCGGAGGCGCTGAAGGGCGTCCCGGTGATCGGGCCGATCTATTACCACCTGATCTCGGGCAACAATATCCTGGTCTATGTCGCGCTCCTGATGGTGCCCTTGACCTGGTGGGTGCTGAACCGGACCCGGTTCGGCCTGCGCCTGCGCGCGGTCGGCGAGAATCCCGGGGCGGTCGATACTGCGGGCGTCTCGGTGACGCGCCAGCGCTATGCGGCGGTGATGATCTGCGGGCTGCTCTGCGGCATCGCGGGGGCCTATCTCTCGACCGGGCAGTCGGCCGGCTTCGTGCGGGAGATGACGGCGGGCAAGGGCTTTATCGCGCTCGCCGCGCTGATCTTCGCCAAGTGGCGGCCCTGGCCGGCGCTGGGCGCCTGCCTGCTGTTCGGCGCGCTCGACGCAATCGGCATCCGCTACCAGAACATCGTGGTCCCGGGCATCGGCACGGTGCCGGTCCAGTTCATGCAGGCCTTGCCCTATATCCTGACCGTGGTGATCCTGGCGGGGTTCGTCGGCAAGGCCATCCCCCCGAAGGCCGGAGGCCGGCCCTATGTCAAGGAACGCTGATGGATCTCGTCGCTGCCATCCGATCCCGCGCCGGGTCCGAGCCGATTGCGCTCGGCCTCGTGCTCGGCTCCGGCCTCGGCCATCTGACCGGTGCGGTCGAGGGCGTCTCGATCGACTATGCCGACCTGCCGGGTTTTCCGCAGGCCGGGGTGTCGGGGCATGAGCCGAAGCTCGTCGTAGGGCAGCTCGAGGGCGTGCGGGTCGCGGTGCTGGGGGGCCGGGCGCATTACTACGAGCGGGGCGACGCCGGCGCGATGCGCGTGGCCCTGGAGGTGCTGGCGGGGCTCGGGGCCGAGACGCTTGTCCTGACCAACGCCGCCGGATCGTTCCGAGCGGATATCCCGCCGGGCGATCTGATGCTGATCCGCGACCACATCAACTTCTCGGGGCGGAACCCGCTGATCGGCGAGCCGAGCGACGCGCGGTTCGTCAATATGGTCGATGCCTATGACCCTACGCTGCGGGCGGAGCTGACGGCCTGTGCCGTGGCTGAGGGGATCGCGCTCAAGGACGGGGTCTATGCCTGGTATTCCGGCCCGAGTTTCGAGACCCCGGCCGAGATCGGGGCGCTGCATGTGCTCGGGGCTGACGCGGTCGGCATGTCCACGGTGCCGGAGGTGATCCTCGCCCGTTTCCTCGGCCTGCGGGTGGCGGCGCTCTCGACCATCACCAACATGGCTGCCGGCATGAGCGCGGAGGTGCTGAGCCATGCTCACACCAAGGCGATGGCGCCGCTTGGCGCGGCCAAGCTCGACCGCATCCTGCGCGCCTGGCTGCGCGGGAAAGGATGAAGGTGGGCATCAGGGGAAAGTGGCGGACTGGGGAGGATTCGAACCCCCGACCCCTTGATTCGTAGTCAAGTGCTCTATCCAACTGAGCTACCAATCCGTCGGGCGAGCAGATAGCCTCGGGCGGCGCGGGATGCAAGTCCAATCAGGCAGGAAAATCCGCCGATCGGCCCGGTGCCGCCCGGGCGGTCCTCTACTGGGCGTCCTGGCAGGTGCGCAGGGCCTTGAAGGCGGCTTGGGTGCCGGCGAGGCTGATCTCGATCGGTGCGTGGGTCGGGGTGCTGACGGTCAGCTTGTTGCGCTTGGCGAGGTCGTAGATGAAGTCGCGGTTGTTGACCCAGACGAAGGCGCCCTCGTAGCCCTCCATGGCCTGGCCGGTGGCGGTGCCCCGGAAGGGGCGGCCGTCGACATTGAAGGTGACGTCGGTGCTTTGGCCGGGGGGGAGCGCGGCGCCCTTCTGGGTATAGAGCGCCATATAGCCGCGCTGGGCGACGGTGGCGTCGATGCCCATCTGGATCTGGGTTCCGTCGGCCAGGGTCTGCCAGATCAGGCAGCCCGGACCCATCCGTCCGTTGACCTCGATGTTCCAGCCGGCCTGGGAGCCGAAGGCGGTGAAGGGTTGAGCCGCGGCCCCGGTCGCGGCGAGCCCGGCGACGGCTAGGGCCGCCCCCGTGCGAACGAGTGTGCGGGCAAGCGCATCCATTATGGACTCCTATCCTGGTCCTTGCGGCGCCGCCGAGTCGGGCGCCGCGGCCAGTCTAGCGCTGTGATGGAGGTTCGCTTGGCCTTGGGCGCCAGCTGTGCGACGGGGGCTGGTCGCACGCGTGCGACTCGATCTATCCAATTGAATTCATGAAACTAAATATTTTCCGTTCACCGAAACTCAACCAAGGTTAATCGGCCGTGAGGCGACATGAAGGGCCGCGGCCGGCGCGACCGGGGAGGATCAGCGGGGGGGATCGGCCGCGAAGGCGAGCGCACGGCAGGCGGGTCGGGTCGGCGCGGGTCGGCGCGGGCGCGGGCCGGCTGCTTCGAGCCAGGCGGCGGTGCCCAGGCAGAAATCCTCGCGCCAAGGCGGGCCGATCGACGGGATGCCGACCGGCAGGCCGATCGCGGAGAAAGGTTGCGCCGTCAGGTCCAGATCGGGGGCGCGCTAGGGCAGGGCCGCGCCGGCCTCGGGCCAAGGGCGCGCCGAATTCCGCCGGAACCGATATGGGCCGCTTCGCCCGCGCCCGCGCCGTGCTACGATTGGTCCTCTGACGGTCCTTGGGAATCTCGGCCGTGCCGCAGGGCATCGACCCCGACAGCATCACCTTCGTCATCGCCGACCTCGCTCGGCTGATGCGGGCCGAGTTCGAGCGCCGGATCGCGGGCGAGCGGCTCGGGGTCACCCCGTCGGAGGCGAGGGTTCTCGCCCATCTCGGGCGAGCCGGGCCGCTGCGCCAGACCCAGCTCGCCGAGCGGTTGTCGATCGCCCCGATGAGCCTGACCGGCTTTCTCGACCGGCTGGAGGCGGCCGGGCTGGTGCAGCGCCGGCCCGATCCCGGCGACCGGCGGGCGAAGCAGGTGCGCCTCGCCCCGAACGCCGCGCCGCTTCTGGCCGATATCGCCCGCATCGCCGCCGAAATCCGTGCGCTGGCGCTGGCGCCGGTCGACCCGGCCGACCGCGAGCGGTTCCAGGCCGTCGCCGCCGCGATGCGCGATGCGCTCGCCGCCGCGCGCGACGACCCGGCATGACGCCCGGCCGCCGCGGGGGCCGCGCCGGGTTCGGCCCCCGCGCGGCCCCGCGCCACCTTGCGCGACCCGCGTCCCTCGGCCATGAAAGACGCGAGGCAGAGGCCGCGAGGAGCCAGGCATGGGGCTGAATGTCGCCGTCCAGATGGACCCGATCGACAAGATCAACATCGCGGCCGATTCGACCTTCCGGATCATGGAAGAGGCGCAGGATCGCGGGCACCGGCTGTTCTACTACACGCCCGACCGGCTCGCTTGGGCCGAGGGCCGGGTGCTTGCCCGCGGCTGGCCGGTCACGGTGCGTCGCGAGAAGGGCGCTCATTTCACCCTCGGTCCCGAGACCGAGCTCGATCTCGGGACCCAGGATGTGGTCTGGCTGCGCCAGGATCCGCCCTTCGACATGGGCTATCTGACCACGACCTATCTGCTCGAGAAGCTCCGGCCCGGCGTGCTGGTGGTCAATGATCCGTTCTGGGTGCGCAATTATCCCGAGAAGCTGCTGGTGCTCGATTTCCCGGCGCTGACCCCGCCCACGCTGATCGCGCGCGATTTCGAGACCCTGCGCGCCTTCAAGGCCCGGCATGGCGACATCATCCTGAAGCCGCTCTATGGCAATGGCGGCGCGGGGGTGTTCCGGCTCGACCCGAACGACCGCAATTTCAACGCGCTCTACGAGCTCTTCGCCGGGCTGAACCGCGAGCCGCTGATCGCGCAGAAGTTCCTGCCCGCGGTCAGCGCTGGCGACAAAAGGGTGATCCTGGTCGATGGCGAGCCGGTCGGCGCGATCAACCGCGTGCCGGCCGAGGGCGAGACCCGCTCGAACATGCATGCCGGCGGCCGCCCCGAGCCGGTGGCGCTGACCGCGCGCGACCGCGAGATCTGCGCCACGATCGGACCCCTCCTGCGCGAGAAGGGCCAGATCTTCGTCGGGATCGACGTGATCGGCGACTGGCTGACCGAGATCAATGTGACGTCACCGACCGGCCTGCAGGAGCTCGAACGGTTCGAGGCGCGCAATGTGACCGCCGCGATCTGGGACGCGATCGAGCGTCGCCGGGCCTGAGCCCCGATGTCGCTGCGGCTGAGCGCGCTCAACCAGCTCCTGCGCTGGGTCGAGCGCCCCTATATGGAGCAGGAGACCGACGTCGTCCGGGCGCGGGCCAGGCTGGACCGCAATGCCCAGATGCTGCCGATCCGTCGCGGGACCCGGTTCCAGAGGACGGGCCTCGGTGGCGTCCCGGTGATCCGCATTGCCGGGCAGGACGACGGCGATGGGCCGGTGCTGCTCTGGCTGCATGGCGGGGCCTATTGCATCGGCTCGCCCGACAGCCATCTGCGGCTCGTCGCCGAACTCGCGGCGCGGATCGGGGCCTCGGCCGTGCTGCCGGCCTATCGCCTCGCCCCGGAGCATCCGTTCCCGGCGGCGCCGGACGATGCGCTCGCCGCCTACGAGGCGTTGCTGGCCGAGGAGCCGGGACCGATCGTGCTCGGCGGCGACAGCGCCGGCGGGGGGCTCGCCTTCGCGCTGCTGCACCGCATCCTCGCCCAGGGTCTGCCGACGCCCTGCTGCGTGGTCGCCTTCAGCCCCTGGACCGACCTCACCTTGTCGGGCGAGAGTCTGGTCACGCTGGAGGCCCAGGATCCGCTGCTGCCCGCCAGCCGGCTTGCCGAGGTGCGCGACCTCTATCTCACCGGTCAGGACGCCGCCGACCCGCTCGCTTCGCCGCGTTTCGGCCGGTTCACCGGCGCACCGCCGGCGCTGATCCAGGCCGGCGCCAACGAGATCCTGCGGGACGACGCGGTGGCGATGGCGGCGCGGCTCGAGGCCGACGCCGTGCCGGTCGAGCTCGATCTCTGGCCCGACGTGCCGCATGTCTGGCAGTTCTATTCCGGCCTGCTGCCCGAGGCCGACGAGGCGCTGGCCGACGCGGCCGCCTTCATCCAGGCCCGCCTGCCGGTCTGACCCTCGACCGCCGGGGGATCGTCCGGCCGCTGAGGCGTTGCGAGGGATCCGGTGCTGGGGTCTCGACGCCCCCCCCCCCGGGTCAGGGCTCGCTTGGGGTCTCCTCCGGCCCGCGCGCGGGGATGCCCGCCTCGAGATCGTCTTCGAGATAGTCCTCGAGCTCGACCAGATCGTCGGGCAGCGGCAAGCCCATCGCCTGCATCTCGGTCAGCTTCTCGCGCAGCGTCTCCTGCAGCTCGTGCTTGTTGTCGGGCTCCTTGGCGATCTCGTCCAGCAACAGGGCGAGCGCCACACGAAAATCTTCGAATGCCATCGGATCCTCCTGGTTTTCCCCGCGGGCCCGCCGTGCGACACTGCCTGGCGGGGAGCCTCGCCCTTGATCTATCGCATGGCGCCGGGGAGCGCACGGGGGCAAGTGGGCGGAAAGCTACGAGGAGAGATCCCATGTCCTTCAAGACGCTGTTCCTGGCGGTCGGCTGCGACCAGGATGCCGCGCAGATCGACCGTGCCATCGAGATCGCGCGCGGGCTGGAGGCGCATCTGGTGGTGGCGGTGGTCGGCGTCGCCGTTCCGCCGCCCGCCTCGCCCTATGGCGTGGTGCCGACCGACCTCTGGGCCGGCGAGCTCGACGAGGGTCAGGCCGTCACCCGCGACAAGGCGGCCGCGCTCGTCGCCCGGCTGGAGGCGAGCGGGGTGAGCTTCGAGGTGGAGCCGCAATTCGTCGATCGCGGCACGGTGACGAGCCTCGCGGCGCGCTCCGCCCGCTATGCCGATCTGACGCTGGTGCAGCTCCAGGCGCCGGGTGCGGACCCGCTGCAGGGACTGGTGATGAACGGGGCCCTGTTCGAATCCGGGCGTCCGGTTCTGTTGCTGCCTGAGACCGCGGTGACCTTCCCGAAGGTCGAGCGGGTGCTGCTCGCCTGGGACGCGAGCGTCGAGGCCGCGAAAGCGGTGCGCGAGGCGATCGGGCTGATGCAGCGGGCCAAGGCGGTCGATGCGGTGCTGATCGACCCGGTTCCATCCTTCGACGGGCACGGAGCCGAGCCGGGCGCCGACCTCGCCACCTATCTCGGGCGCCACGGGGTCGCGGTCACGGTGCACCGGCTGCCGCGCGAGGGGCAGGAGGTGGGCGACATCCTGCGCCGCACCGCCACCGATCTCGGCGCCGACCTGATCGTGATGGGCGGCTTCGGCCATTCGCGGCTGCGCGAGCGGATCTTCGGCGGCACCACCACCGCGATGATGCGGGATATCAAGGTGCCGGTGCTGATGGCCCATTGAGGATTGGGCTTGGATATTCGACCGGGCCCTGGCCGGATTCGACGGCTGGGTCGTATTTGCGCCGGCCCACCGGTCGGCCTCCTGATAGGGTGACAGTGCAGCCCTTGGCCCCGACTGCCGCGAAATGAATCTGGGCATGGCCGGTCCCCGGAGGGGGGTGCGGGAGCCGGTTCCGCCCGGAAATCAGGGGGAAAGCGCCGTGCCGTTCTATCTGTTCCAGTTGAGCTATTCGACCGAGGCCCTCAAGGGCATGATCGCCAAGCCGAGCGATCGGGAGGCCGCTGCCAAGCAGATCGCCGAGGCGAGTGGCGGCAAGCTGCATCACCTGTTCTTCTCCTTCGGCCGGCACGATGTGGTCTGCCTGATCGAAGCGCCGGACGACAAGGCGATGGCGGCGGTCGCGTTGGTTGTCGGCGCTTCGGGGACGGTCAGCAACGTGATGACCACCAAGCTGATGACCGCCGCCGAAGCGATGGACGCAATGGCGATGGCCGGCAAGGCGGTGGGCGCCTATATCCCGCCGATGGGTTGAGCGCGGTCAGCCCTCGACATAGCGGCGCCAATTGTGCGCCTCGACGAAGCCGAGCATTTCGCGGATCTTGCGGTTCGAGAACAGGGCCTCGTCGGGGCCGAGCGGGCGGGTGACGGGAACGCCGGGGAAGAAGCGGGAGATCAGGTCGGCGGTGGGGATATTCATGCCGTTATGGTCGTTGCCGGCATTGAAGACCTGGAAGCCGAGCCCGTCATGGCCGAGGCAGAGATCGACGATCTGGCCGAGATCGCGGGCGTCGATATAGCAGAAGGCGTTGCGGCGACGCGGCTCGGGCTGGGCGAAGAAGCGGGGGAAGAGCGTCGCATATTCGTGCGGCTCGATCACGTTGCCGATGCGCAGCGCGTAGATGTCGAAGCCCGAGCGGCGTTGGAAGGCCCGCGCGGTCTTTTCGTTGACCAGCTTGGAGAGGCCGTAGCTGTCCATCGGGTCGATGTCGTAATCTTCCTCGAGCGGCAGGGAATGCGGGTCGGTCGGCCCGTCCGAGAAGCAGATGCCGTAGGTCGTCTCGGATGAGGCGATGACGATCTTGCGGATGCCGAGCTTCACGGCCGCCGAGATCACGATGTAGGTGCCGATCGTGTTGACCGCGAAGGTCTCGGCATCGGGCTTGAGCAGGATGCGCGGGATCGCGGCGAAATGCACCACGGCGTCGAAGCGGGGCGCGCCGGTTCCGGGCTCGAGCTCGCCGAAGTTGGCATAGGCGGTCATCGCGTCGAGCATCTGGCCATAGTCGGTGATGTCGGCCGCCAGATTGTCGACATCGGGATGGTCGAGCGGCGTCAGGTCGACATTGAGCACCCGATGGCCGCGCTCGATCAGATAGGGCACGACGTGCCGTCCCGCCTTGCCCGAGCCGCCAGTGAACAGGATGCGCTTGGCCTTGGTCATGTTTTCCTCCCTCTTGCGCGTCCAGGGACGCGCATTCGCCGCCCAGGTCAAGCCCGGGCGGCGAGGAGGATGGGGTTCAGCCGCGCTGTCGGCGCCATTCCTCGACGGCGGCGTTGAAAAGCGGATCGGCGGCCCGCATCTCGACCGAAGCGGCACCAGCCGGAGCCGCAATCGCGGTCGGGGCTGCAGTCGGCGCCGGGGTCGGGCGCGGCCGCGGGCGCAGCGCGGCCGGCTTGGCGATCGGCGCGGCGATGGCCTCGGGCGCCGTCGTGGCGGTGCGAGTCTCGCGGCTGAGCGCCAGGGTCCCCGAGCTCCTGGTGCGCTGGTAATGCAGCTCCCGCGCCCCGAAATAGAACGAGACGATGGCGCCGAGCAGCCACCAGAGCGGATCGGGTACCAGATCGAGGCTCTGCATCCGGGTCGCGAACCCGTTCGGATCGGCCATGCAATAGCCGAAGAGCCCGAAGGTCGCGATCACCAGCACCGGCCGGGGAAGCCGGTTCAGCCCGTTCATGAACCGGTCGAACGGACCCGCCGCCGGCTGCTGGAATTCGAGCCCGAACTGCTGCATCGCCGCCAGCAGCTGCTGGGACTGCGCCGCGTCGCGCTCCGCCTGGTTGCCGACGAGGATCTCGGCCGCGCCGCCGACCGCCTTGCCGACCTCGGCGACCGCGCCGGCCCCGAGAATGTTGCCGATCATCCCCATGCCTTCGTCCTTTCGTCATGCTGCGCGCGGGTGAAGTGGAACCGTTCCGAGATGAATTCCTCGGCCCGGAGGATCCAGCCACCCTTGCCGCCGTCACGGGCGCGCGCGTATTTCCGGCTGGCCGGGCGCTGGTCGCCCAGCCGATAATAGTAGTTGCGCCGCTCGATCCCGTAGGCATCGACCAGATGGTCGGGCGCCGCGGCAAGGGCGCGGCTGACGGCCCGCAAGGTCGCTGGGCCGATCACGCCATCGTCGCGCACCTGGGCGCCGAAGACGGCGAGCAGCCGCTGCAGGATCCGCACGGCATTGACGCCGGCATTCACCTGCATGTCGAAGACGCTCGGCTGCAGCGGCTCGGGCAGCAGGTTGAGCTTCGGCGTCTCGTAATAATGCGCGACATAAACCGCCGCCGCCGCGTCGGGCGTCAGCCCGCGCAGATCGGCGACCGTCACCGCGCCGTCCTTGTTCAGATCCAGTCCGAGCTGACGCATGGTGGCAAGGGTGACACCATGGTTGGTCGCGCCGCCCGGGTCGTCGGGGTCGTTGACGAACCCCCCTTCGCGACGGACGATATCCGCCGCGATGCTCTCGACCGAGTGCATCTGCCAGCTCCTATGATTTGGTCAGGAGCCAGAGCCTTGGCACGAATTGGCTAAGATTGTTTTCAGTTCGGGCCCCCGACGGCCCGGCCGCGCGCGGGATCAGCTGCCGGGCTTGGCCGGGTCGGGATGGAACATGCCCTGCGCCTTCAGCTCGTCGGCGACCTCCTTCGGCATATAGCGCTCGTCGTGCTTGGCGAGGATCTCGCTCGCGACGAAGGTGCCGCCCTGCAGGCTGCCGGTGGCGATCACCCCCTGGCCCTCGCGGAACAGGTCGGGCGGGATGCCGTCGAAGGCCACCGTCTGGCTCGCCGTGCCGTCGGTGACGGCGAAGCGGATCTCCTTGCCTTCGCCCCGCGTCACCGAACCCTCGGCGACCAGGCCGCCGAGCCGGAAGCGCTCGCCCGGGCGCGGCGGGTGTTCGGCGATCTGCGAGGGCGTGCGGAAGAACTCGATCCCGTCGCGCATCGCATAGCCGACAAGGCCGGTCGCGGCCGCGAGCAGCAGGGCGGCGACGAGGACCAGCTGGATGCGGCGGCGCTTCTTCAGGCTGGTCGCCATGCGGATCCCCTAGCGCCCGATCGGCGCGAGCTTGTTGAGCTCGGCATTGAGCTCGGCCCCGAATATGATGGTGGCGCCGGTCAGATAGAAGAACATCAGCGTGATGATGACGCCCGCCAGCGTGCCATAGGTCACGGTATAGGTCGGCGTGAAGCTCAGATAGAGCGAGAAGGTCCCGGCCGCGATCAGCCAGATCAGCGTTGTCACCAGCACGCCGGGCCAGAGCCGGGCATTCGGCAGATGCTGGCCCGGCAGCCAATGATGCATCAGCATCAGGAATCCGACGAAGACCATGATGCCGAAGCCATAGCTGACATAACTGGCGATCGCCGGCACCGGGAGCTTGGCATATTCCTCGACCAGATGCAGGATGATCGGGCTGAACAGGATCGAGATCCCGAGCAGCGCCGCAACGATGGCGCCGAGAAACACGATGGTGATCGCCATCGCCCGGTTCTCGAAGAAGTTGCGTGGGTCGGTGACGCCATAGGCGCGGTCGAAAGCGATGCGGAAGGCCTCGACCGCGTTCGAGGCGACCCAGATCGCGAAGAGCGCCGACAGCGTCAGCACCTCGCTCGACTGCTTGTTCAGGACCTCTTCGACCACCGGTTCCAAGGTCATCGCGACATGCTGCGGTGCGATCTGGAACAAGGCGTCGATGATGCCCTCGGAACGGCCATTGCCGACGAGGATACCGATCAGCGTCGCGGCGAAGATCAGGAACGGGAACAGCGACAGCAGCCCGGAAAAGGCGATGTAGCCGGCCATCGCCGATCCGTCATTGCGATTGAACCGGTCGAAGGCCCCCCAGAGGATAACGCAGATGCGCCAGGCCCGCTTCACGGAAACAGCGGCGCCGCCATCAGGCCGGTGGTTTCCGGCAGGCCGAGCAGCAGGTTGGCGTTCTGCAGCGCCTGACCCGACGAGCCCTTGGTCAGGTTGTCGAGCGTCGAGAACACCATGGCCCAACCCGGGCGGCGGTCGGGGATGACGCCCAGATGCACGAAGTTCGAGCCCCGCACATGCTGCGTCGCGGGCGCCTCGCCGAAGGGTAGAACGACGAGGAAGGGCTCGTCCTGATAGGCGTCGCGCAGCGTCGCATGGACCTGCGCCGCGTCGCCCCGGACATAGATCGTCGCCAGGATGCCGCGATTCTGCGGCAGCAGGTGCGGGGTGAAGGTCACCTCGACCCGCCGACCGGCCGCCTTGCTGAATTCCTGGTCGAATTCCGCGAGATGCCGGTGCTGGGCGACATTGTAGGCCCGGAACCCCTCCGACACTTCGGAATGCAGCATGCCTTCCTTGGGCGAGCGCCCGGCGCCAGAGACCCCGGTCGCGAGGTCGATGATGATCTGGTCGGTATCGATCACCCCCGCCTTGACGAGCGGCAGCAGCCCGTAGAGCCCGGTTGCGGCGTTGCAGCCGGTGCCTGCGACGAGCCGCGCGGCCTTGATCTCGTCGCGGTAGAACTCGGTCAGCCCGTAGACCGCCTCCTCCTGGAGATCGAGCGCGAGATGCGGATGGCCGTACCATTTTTCGTAGGTGGCCGGGTCGCGCAGCCGGAAATCGGCGGAGAGGTCGACGATCTTGAGGTCACGCGGCAGCTTGGCGATCACTTCCTGGCTCGTCGCATGCGGCAGCGCGCAGAAGACGAGGTCGATGCCGGCGAAATCCAGCCCGTCGATCGTGCCGAGCGTCGGCAGGTCGAGGTGACGCAGATGCGGGAAGACCGCGCCCATGGTCTGGCCGGCCTTGCGGTCCGCGGTCAGCGCGGCGATGCGGAGGGCGGGATGGGTGGCGATGAGACGCACCAGTTCGGCGCCGGTATACCCGCTCGCGCCCAGTATCGCGACCTTGAACTCGTTCGCCATCGGCTGCCCCTGATACCTTGCCTGAGGGGCACTTAGAGCAAAGCCGGGGCGCGATCAATCAGGCGGCGCGAAATGGCGCGGGCGCCCCGGTGAAGACCCGCGCCCGATCGCCGACCAGAGCCGGGTCGCCGGTGGTCAGATACTGGACCGCGCCGGTGCCGCCGCGGAACTTCGGATGGCGGACGAGGTAGTCGGTGAGGCTCGCGGCGATCAGCAGCGGTTGCGAGACCAGGGTGGTGCTGGCCGGCAGGGCCTCGCGGAACGCCGCCTCGACCAGGGGATAATGCGTGCAGCCGAGCACGGCCGATTGCGGCTCCGGCACGCGCCCGAGCAAGGCCTCGACATAGCTCCGCGCCAGCGCGGACGCGGATTCGAGCGCCCCCGCCTCGATCAACTCGACGAGCCCGGTGCAGCCTACCGACTCGACGGTCACATCGCGGGCGCGGAATTTCAGCTCGCGCGGGAACGCGCCGCTCCGGATCGTCGCCGGCGTCGCGAACAAGGCCACGTCGCGCAGCCCGGTATGGGTGGGCGGCGCATTGTCGCCCCAGTCGCGCCGGGTCAGATGCTCGATCACCGGCACGAAGACGCCGAGCACCCGGTGATGCGTCGGATCGAGCCAGTCGACCTGAAGGTCGTGCAAGGCCACGGCCGAGGCGGTGTTGCAGGCGAGGATCACCAGCTTGCAGCCCTCGTCGAACAGCCGCTCGATCCCGGCCCGGGTCAGCGCGTGGATCTCCTGCGGCGGCCGCATCCCATAGGGCGCGTTCAGATTGTCGCCGAGATAGACGAAATCCTGCCCCGGAAGCGCCTTTGTCAGCGCGTCGAGGATGGTCAGCCCGCCGAGGCCGCTGTCGAAAACGCCGATGGGCATGTCAGTGCTGGTCCTCGAATTCGAATCCGTAGCTGAGATCGGTGATCGGGCGGGGCGACAGCCGATAGGTCTCGGCGCGCAGATGGTCCATCAGGCGCCGCGCATCCCCGGCCTCGGCTGCGATGCGTGCGGGATCGAGCGGCTGGCCGATGACGAGGCGCACCGGCATGCCGATCCGCGCGCGGAATTCCTTGACGAGGAGAGCCAGGCGCAATGTCTGGTGCATGTGGCTCGCGAGCTGGAACAGCCGGCTGTTATGGCCGTCGAAATAGATCGGCACCACCGCGGCGCCGGATTTGGCGATCAGCCGGGCGGTGAAGCGGCGCCAGCCCGGATCCATCGGCCGCCCGAACGGCCGCAGCGCGGTCGAGACCGTGCCGCCGGGAAACACCCCGATGCAGCCGCCGGTCCGCAGATAGTCGAGCGCAATGCGCCGGGTCTCGATATTGCCCGCGACCGCGGCCTTCCCCTCGTCGAAACTGATCGGCAGGATGACCCGGTCGAGCTCTTCGGCCTTGCGGAACACCCGGTTGGCGAGGATGCGGAAATCGCCGCGGCGCCGCGCCAGCAGATGCCCCAGGATCAGCCCGTCCAGGATGCCGTAAGGATGGTTCGCGACCACGATGACCGGCCCCTCGGCCGGGATGTTCTCGATCGACCCCGCGAGGATTTGCGGCGCGACCCCGTAGCGCTCGATCATTACCTGCCAAAAGTCGCGGCCGGCGCCGATATCCCCGGCATAGTCGCCCGCCATCCGGATCAGCCGCAAGCGCCCGGTCAGGTTCTCGACCGAGCGGATCACCGCGCGACCGGCCCGGGTGCTGGCAGCGCTGGCATAGCTGATCTCGCGGGCGACGCTGGGCGTGGATTTCATGGGGCCGAACTGCTCGACTGGCGCCCGCCAGCCGGGCACGGCCATTTTACACCGGCCAGCCTAGCGCACAATATCTGTTGCGCAGTCGTATCGTTGTAACAAAATCTCGCCGTTGGTAGCCCCTACGGGAGTCGAACCCGTCTTTCCAGATTGAGAATCTGATGTCCTAACCGATAGACGAAGGGGCCGGCACGTCGATCCGCCTCTCGGCGGCTGCTGGTAGTCCCTACGGGAGTCGAACCCGTCTTTTCAGATTGAAAATCTGACGTCCTAACCGATAGACGAAGGGACCAGCGATGCCGCTACTTAACGGCGGCCTCGGCCGGGTTCAAGGCCCTTTTGCCGGTTGTCCTCGGTCTGCGTCGGGCGAGGCGGGTCCCTATTTTGCAGTCCCTATTTTGCAATTGATAATGCACCGGGCGCGTGCGAGCCTTTTTGGCTCGACGAGGCGCGACGGGAGAGGTCCATGGCACCCAATCCGCAGACCGCCGGCATCGTTGCCGGTCGCCTGCCCGCGGCGGAAATCGCGGCGAACTTCGCCGATATCGCGCCGCCCCTGACCGCCCACGAGGCTGCGGTAGCGGCCGATCGCTGCTATTTCTGCTTCGACGCGCCCTGCATGGCGGCCTGTCCGACCGCGATCGACATCCCGCTCTTCATCCGCCAGATCGCGACCGGCACGCCGGAGGCGGCGGCGCAGACCATCCTCAGCCAGAACATCCTCGGCGGCATGTGCGCGCGGGTCTGCCCGACCGAGACGCTCTGCGAGGAAGCCTGCGTGCGCGAGGCGGCGGAGGGCAAGCCGGTCGAGATCGGCCGCCTGCAGCGCTTCGCGACCGACAGCGCGATGGCCCGCGGCACGCACCCGTTCCGGCGCGCCGAGCCGACGGGCCGGCGGGTCGTGGTCGTGGGTGCCGGCCCCGCGGGCCTCGCCTGCGCCCACCGGCTGGCGATGCTCGGCCATTCCGTCACCCTGATGGATGCCCGCGCCAAGGCGGGCGGCCTCAACGAATTCGGCATCGCGGCCTACAAGGCGCCGGGCGGCTTCGCCCAGGCCGAGCTCGACTGGCTGCTCGGGATCGGCGGGATCGAGGTCAGGCACGATTGCCGGCTGGGGCGCGATGTCACGCTGACCGAGCTGGCCAAGGACCATGACGCGGTCTTTCTCGGCCTCGGGCTCGGCGGGGTCAACGCGCTGTCCGCCAAGGGCGCCCGCAAGGACGGGGTGCGCCCGGCGATCGACTTCATCGCCGAGCTGCGCCAGGCCGGCGATCTCGCTTCCCTGCCGGTCGGCCGGCGCGTGGTGGTGATCGGCGGCGGCATGACGGCGGTCGATGCGGCGATCCAGTCCCGGCTGCTCGGCGCGGAGGACGTGACCATCGTCTATCGCCGCGGGCGGGAGCGGATGGCCGCCTCGGTCTACGAGCAGGATCTCGCGGCCAGCAAGGGCGTCCGCATCGTCTGCAACGCGACGCCCGTCAAGGTGCGCGGCAACGGCCGGGCGCGCGCGGTGGAGTTCGCCTATACCAGCGAAGGGCCGGACGGTCTGACCGAGACCGGCGAGACCTTCGCGCTCGAGGCCGACCAGGTGCTGACCGCGATCGGCCAGACCCTCGGCGCGATGCCCGCGGGGCTCGATCTCGACGGCGGCAAGATCCGCGTCTCCGGCCCGGGACGGACCAGCGTGGCCCGCGTCTGGGCCGGCGGCGACTGCGCCTCGGGCGGCAACGATCTGACCGTCACCGCCGTCGCCGAGGGACGCGACGCGGCGATGGACATCCATGCATTCCTGACCGGGGGGTCGTGATGGGCGAGATCGAAGCGGGCGTCAAAGCCAACTACACCGCGCGCAGCTTTCTTGATGCGGTGCTCGACGCGGTGCGGGCCGCGGGCGGCGATCCCGACGCGCTCCGCCCCGAGGATCTGGTGCCGCTCGATTCGCTCCATGTCGGCGGGGCCCGGGCCACGAGCGACCTCGTGGCCGGGCTCGATCTCGCGCCCGGGATGCAGGTGCTCGATATCGGCTGCGGCATCGGCGGGCCGGCGCGGCAGATCGCGCAGCGCTACGGCGTCGAGGTCACCGGCATCGATCTGACCGCGGACCTGGTCGCGGCGGCCGAGGAGCTCAGCCGCAGGGCAGGGGTCGGCGGCGTCCGGTTCCTCGAGGCGAGCGCGCTGGCGCTGCCCTTCGAGGATGCGAGCTTCGACCGGGCGCTGCTGATCCATGTCGGCATGAACATTGCCGACAAGGCGACGCTCTTCGCCGAGGCGGCGCGCGTGCTGCGCCCCGGCGGGCTCTTCGCCGTCTACGAGGAAATGCGCGTCGGGCCCGGCGATCTGCCCTTTCCGATGCCCTGGGCCGGTGTCCCGGAAATCTCGTTCGTCGAGACGCCGCATATCTATCAAGACCTCGCGCAGGCGGCCGGGTTCCTCCCGATCACCCAGCGCGAGCGTGGGCCGTTCGGGATCGCCTCGGTCGAGGGGCAGATCGCCGCCGGCCAGACCGGCAACATGCCGCCCGACCGGCGGGCGAACCTGCTCGCCGCGCTGAAGGCCGGCATCATCGCGCCGGTCGAGTTGATCCTGCGGCGACCCTGACGGGAGAGGAGACAAGGATGGCCGATCTTTCCAGCAATTTCGTGGGGATCAAGTCACCCAATCCGTTCTGGCTCGCCTCGGCGCCCCCGACCGACAAGGAATACAATGTCCGGCGCGCCTATGCGGCGGGCTGGGGCGGCGTGGTCTGGAAGACCCTTGGCCTCGATCCGCATATCGTAAACGTCAACGGACCGCGCTATGGCGCGATCTGGGGCGCCGACCGTCGCCTGCTCGGGCTCAACAATATCGAGCTGATCACCGACCGGCCGCTCCGGACCAATCTCGACGAGATCACGGCGGTCAAGCGCGACTGGCCCGACCGGGCGCTCGTCGTCTCGCTGATGGTGCCCTGCGACGAGGAAAGCTGGCGCGCCATCCTGCCCCTGGTCGAGGCGACCGGCGCGGACGGGGTGGAGCTCAATTTCGGCTGCCCGCATGGCATGAGCGAGCGCGGCATGGGCTCGGCGGTCGGCCAGGTGCCGGACTATATCGAGATGGTGACGCGCTGGTGCAAGGCGCATACCAGGATGCCGGTGATCGTCAAGCTCACCCCGAACATCACCGACATCCGCAAGCCGGCCGAGGCGGCGAAGCGCGGGGGCGCGGATGCGGTCAGCCTGATCAACACGATCAATTCGATCACCTCCGTCAATCTCGACACCTTCTCGCCGGAACCCTCGATCGACGGCAAGGGCGCGCATGGCGGCTATTGCGGGCCGGCGGTCAAGCCGATCGCGCTCAGCATGGTCAGCGAGATCGCCCGCAATCCGGCGACCGCCGGCCTGCCGATCAGCGGCATCGGCGGGGTCACGACTTGGCGCGATGCGGCCGAGTTCATGGCGCTCGGTTCCGGGACCGTGCAGGTCTGCACCGCGGCGATGACCTATGGCTTCCGGGTCGTGCAGGAAATGATTTCCGGCCTCGCGCTCTGGATGGACGAGAAGGGCCATGCCCGGATCGAGGACTTTGTCGGCCGCGCGGTGCCGAATTGCTCGGACTGGCAGAATCTGAACCTCAACTATGTCGCCAAGGCGCGGATCGACCAGGACCTGTGCATCCAGTGCGGCCGCTGCTATGCCGCCTGCGAGGATACCAGCCACCAGGCGATCGCCATGAAGCCGGGCCGGGTCTTCGAGGTGAAGGATGACGAATGCGTCGCCTGCAATCTCTGCGTCAATGTCTGCCCGGTCGAGGGCTGCATCACCATGGAGGCGCTGCCGCCCGGCGCGGTCGATCCGCGCACCGGCCGCGTGGTCCAGCCCGACTTCGCCGACTGGACCACGCATCCGAACAATCCGCTGGCCGCGAAGGCCGCCGAGTAGCCGTCCGCCTCACGGCTCGGCCGGGGCGTCCCCGTCCGACAGCACGATCTGGGTCAGGGCCGGGTAGTCGGGCTTGCCCGAGCCGAGCAGCGGGATGCTGGGCAGGACGAGGATCCGGCCCGGCAGCATGATCTCGGCAACCCCCTCGAGCCGCGCGCGGGCCTGCAGCATCTCGGGGCTCGTGTCGGTGCCGGCATCGTGCGGCGCAATCGCCAGGATCACCCGGTTGCCCTTGCGGGCATCGGGAACCGCCACGGCCGCGACCGCGCTGTCGGGCCAGGCGCGCGCCGCGAGCCCCTCCACCGCGGCGAGCGAGACCATCTCGCCGCCAACCTTGGCGAAGCGCTTGATCCGGCCGCGGATCGAGACGAAGCCCTCCGCGTCGATGGTCACGGCATCGCCGGTATCGTACCAGCCGCCCGCCGGTGCCTCGATCCGGTCCGGGCTCTCGGCATGGAGATAGCCCTGCATCACGTTGGGGCCGCGCACCAGCAGCCGCTGGCCCTCGATGCCGGGCATCGGCTCCAGCCGGTGCTCGATCCCGGGCAGCAGCCGGCCCGCAGTTCCGTGGCGAGCCACTTCGGGCGTGTTGAGCGCGATGACCGGAGAGGTCTCGGTCGCGCCATAGCCTTCGAAGACCGGCACGCCGAACCGATCTTGCCAGAGCGCCCGCGTCGCGTCCTTCACCGGTTCGGCGCCGGCGATCGCGACCCTTATGCTCGCGAAATCCTGCGGATCGGCGCGCCGGCCCCAGCCCGACAGGAAGGTGTCGGTGCCGAAGATCACCGTCGGCCGGTGCAGGCGCGCGCGCTCGGCGATGGCCTTGTAGTGCAGGGGGCTCGGATAGCAGGTGACGGCCGACCCGCCGAGCAGCGGCACCAGGATCCCGCCGGTCAGGCCGAAGCTGTGGAACAGCGGCAGCGCCGAGAGCATCAGGTCCGACGCGTCGACATCGGTGCGCGCCAGGATCTGCGCCACGTTGCCGAGCAGGTTGCCATGGCTCAGCACCACGCCCTTGGGGCTGCCCTCGGTTCCGGAGGTGAAGAGCACGATCGCAGCGTTGTCGCGCGCCACCTTGCCCGCGCTCGCGAACGCTCGGCCATGCCGCGCGGCGCCGAGATAGGCGGAGAGCGCGCCCAGGGCCTTCTCCCGCGTCCCGATCTCGGCTCGCAAATCCTCGATGAACAGGATCTCGAGCCCCGCCTCGGTGAGAGTGCCGATCAGCGGATCGAGCCGCGCTTCCTTGACCATCGCCCGGCTGGTCAGGACCTTGGTCGCCTGTGCCGTCCTGAGGCAGGCGAGCGCCGGACCGGTGCCGAGCGTGGGATTCATCATCGCCGGCACCACGCCGAGCCGCCAGAGCGCGACCAGCACGACCGGGACGGATGCTGCGGTCGGCAACAGCACGCCCACCCGCTCGCCGGCGCCGAGCCGGCGGCTGAGCGCCCGGCCGAGCGCGTCGGCTCCGGTTGCGAGCGCACGCATCGACAGGCCCTCGACCCGCGGATCCGACAGGACCGGGCGCCCCGCGCCGTATGCCGCCCCGGCATAGGCCAGGGCCTGCGGGATCGTCGCATGCCGGTCGAGCGCCAGGCGGCGCTCCTCCTGCACGATGTCGGTCAGGCGCAGCAGCGCGAGATCGCGCCGCGCCCGGCCCGTCAGGTCGGGCGCGAGACCGAGGGGCTGCGGACGGCCGACCATGACCCGCACCTTGGGGGCGAGCCGCCTCGGAAAGCCCGGCTGCAACCGCCCCCAGCGCGAGCGGTCGAGCCCTTCGATATGGATCGGCACCACCTGCGCCCCCGCGCGGTCGATCAGCCGGGCGAGGCAGGGCATCGGCGCCATCGCCGCGGCGCCGGAGGCCGGCGGCTCGCCCTCGGGCAGCAACGCCCAGGCGCCTCCGGCCCGGATCGCCCTGACGAGCCGCCTCGCCGCCGCCGGGCCGGGCAGGGGGCCGGCCACCACGCGATCCGGCAGCAAGGCCGTCAGCAACGCCGCGTCGATCCGGCTGGTATGGGGGCTGACGAATACCACCGGCCCCGGGGTCTCGAGATGCTTCGCCCCGCGGATCTCGACCCGGAACCAGGCGCCGAGCAACGCGCGGCGCAGGCCGCGCGGCCAGGATTCCAGGACCGGGAGGAAACCCCTGCTCGTGCGGGACGCGCGCATACCTTCGATCCGGCCAGAAGACCCTCGGGCCTTTCTGGTGGCAGCCCCCGCCCGCCGGGTCAAGGACCAAGCGGCGGTCCTGCGCTCACTCTTCGCCGTGCGGCGGGGCCAGCCGCGCCAGCAGCCGCAGCAGGTCGGCCTGCCGCTTCGTCCCGGTCCGCGCGAGCAGCGCGCTCAACTGGCTGCGCAGCGTCGAGATCAGCGTGCCGCGCCGATCGGCGATCTCGTCGAGCCGATGCCCGGCAAGCAGCGCCAGCGCCAGGTCGGCCTCGGCGACGGTCGCGCCGAACAGCTGGCGCAGCGCGCGCTGCGCCGGCGCGACGCCCGCCCCGAGATCGTGCAGCAGCACGAGCGCGAGCCCAGCGGACGCTCCCGCCTCGGCGAGCCGCCGCGGCAGGCGCGCGACCAGCGCCGCGACCGGTCGCCGCCCGCCCCCGCGCTCCAGTCGCACGGCGCCCCCCTCGCCATTGAGCGCCGCGTCGCGGATCGCGTCGCGCAGCGCCCGGCTCTCGGCGATCCGCGCCGCCTCGATGCCGCGCATCCGTCCCCCGAGGATCAGCGCATCCCGCTCCGAGGCCAGCGCCTCGGCAGCCGCGTTGGCGAATACCACCTCGCCCTCGGCAGTCGCGATCAGAACCCCGCAGGCGATCCCGTCGAGCGCCGCATAGCCGATCGCCGCGCTCTGCCGGCTCTCCGCCAGCAGCGCATGCATCCGGAGCGCCCGGCGCAGATGCGGCAGCAGCCGGTCGAGATCGCGCCGGTCGTCCTCGTCGAAGGGCGCCGCGCCCTTCGGTCGATGGATGCCCGCCGTCCAGGGGCCGAGCCGCTCCTGCTTCACCGTGGCGCCCAGCACATGGAACGCATTGACATGATGCCGCGAATAGTCGGTCCACATCTCGCTGTCGGCATAGTCGCCGGCGCTCAGGAAATCCTCGCCGAGAAACGCGCCCGGCGCGGTCCGACGCATCGCATAGGCGCCCCAGACATCGACGCGATGATAATAGTCATCATAGAGCCGGATCGCCTCGGCCGAGAAGCCGGGCAGCGACAGATGCGTGGGCGCGCCCCCTCCCGCCGGGAAGACCGACAGAGTGCCGGATGTCCCTCCGAAGGCGGCGACCACCGACCGCCAGGCCTCCGGCCAGAGCTCCGCCTCGGCGGACGCATCATAGACCGCCTCGACAATCGTCTCGAAAAGGCCCTCGCGGGTTCTGTCCATGGATGCGCCACAGCCGACGACATGCAGTCTGGCAGAGCCCGCTTCCCAGTGCAATCGCGACGCTGCCGCCGCGGCGGCGATTGAATTCGCCCGCCCGCCATGCTGTATCCTCGTGGCGCGCAGCGACGAGGTTCGGCATGAAGATCGGCATTCTCGAAACCGGCGAGGTCCATCCCGACCTGGCGCAGCGCCACGGCGACTATCCCTCCATGTTCGAGACCCTGCTCCGCGCCGCCGATCCCGCGCTCGAATTCGCGACGGTGCGCGTGGTCGCCGGCGCGATGCCCGCCTCGCCCAGCCAGGCCGATGCCTGGCTGATCACCGGATCGCGCCATGGCGTCTATGACGACCTGCCCTGGATCGCGCCCCTCAAGGACTTCCTGCGGGCCTGCATCGCGGACCAGGTCCCGCTGGTCGGCATCTGCTTCGGGCACCAGATCCTCGCCGAGGCGCTGGGCGGCCGCGCGGTCAAGTCCGACAAGGGCTGGGGGCTCGGCGTCCAGGATTACGACCTCGTCGCGCGGCCGGACTGGATGGCGGACGCGCCCGCGCATTTCTCGATGCGCGCGCTCCACCAGGACCAGGTGGTCGCGCTGCCGCCCGGCGCGACCGTGCTGGCGCGCTCCGGCCATTGCGCCTTCGCGGCGCTGGCCTACGGCGATCCCGACACCCCCGACGCGATCTCGCTCCAGCCCCATCCGGAATTCGGCGCCGACTTCATGGACGATTTGCTCGCGCTGCGCTCGGGAACGGTGATCCCGGCCGATCAGGCGGCGGCGGCGCGCGCCTCGCTGGTCAGGCCGGTCCAGGGACTCGACTGGGCGCGCTGGATCGTCGGCTACCTGCATCGGGCGGCCGAGACCCGCGCCGCCGCGTGAGCCGCGCCCGCGCCACCTGGGTGGGCTTCGGCGCCGTCCTGCTCTGGTCGCTGCTCGCGCTCCTCACCGTCGCGGTCGCCGCCGTGCCGCCGTTCCAGCTCGTCGCGCTCTGCTTCGCGCTCGGCGGCGCGCTCGGCCTTGGCTGGATCGCTGCCGGCGGTCGTGGCTTCGCGGCGCTCCGCGGTGTCAGCCCCGTGGTCTGGCTCGTCGGGATCGGCGGGCTCTTCGGCTATCATCTCTGCTATTTCATCGCGCTCCGCCTCGCGCCTCCGGCGCAGGCGAGCCTCGTTGCCTATCTCTGGCCGCTGCTCATCGTGCTGTTCTCCGGCCTTCTGCCCGGCGAGCGCCTGCGCCCCGCCCATATCGCCGGCGCCATGCTCGCCTTCGCCGGCGCGGCCCTGGTGATCCTCGGGCCGGGCACCGCCTTCGGCGTGACCGCGCTGCCGGGCTATGCGGCGGCGGCCGCCTGCGCCGTGATCTGGGCGGCCTATTCGGTGCTGAGCCGCCGGCTCGGGACGGCGCCGACCGAGACGGTCGCGGTGTTCTGCCTCGCGACCGCCGGGCTCGCGCTCGTCGCCCATCTCGCGCTCGAGACCACGGTCTGGCCGCAGGGCGGCTGGGCCTGGGCCGCGCTCGTCGCGCTCGGCGCCGGGCCGGTCGGGCTCGCCTTCTATCTCTGGGATATCGGCGTGAAGCGGGGCGACATCCAGTTGCTCGGTGTCGCCTCCTATGCCGCGCCGCTGATCTCGACGCTGGCGATGATCGCGGCCGGCTATGCCGAGGCGAGCCTCGGTCTGCTCCTCTCCGCCGCCTTGATCGCCGGGGGCGCGCTGGTCGCGGCGAGGGCGACCCAGGGGCGGAGGGCATCGACCTCGGATCAAGGCGTTGGAGAAACGGGGGAGTTCGGAGCGGAAGGCCCGGTTCGGCCGGAACGAAGTCCGCTTTAGAGCACCAGCCCGATCACCAGGACGGCAAGCCCGAGCGCTGCCAGCGAGACCGAGCCCAGATTGACCACGAGCAGCCGGTTCAGGCGGGCGCGCGCCTCGTCCGGACCCGGCTTTTCGCGCCGGATCGCATAGCCGGTCACGATGCAATGGCCGAGCCCGGCGATGCCGACCGCGACCATGATGGCGCCAAGGATCACGAGAATGGTCATGCCGGCGCCCCCTTCCGCGGAGCCACCGCTTAGCCACGCGCCTCGGGGCGCGCAAGGCCTTGTCGCCTGGAGAGCAGGGGGATAGGGTCCGCGCCGCATCGGCAGGGACAGATCGGCAATGATGGACGATATCTTGGAAGACGAAGCGCCGGCCGCCGCCTACAAGGTGACCGCGGGCGAACTGCGCCAGTTCATCGAGCGCTTCGAGCGGCTCGATCAGGAGAAGAAGGACATCGCCGACCAGCAGAAAGAGGTCATGGCCGAAGCGCGCGCCCGCGGCTACGACGTCAAGGTGCTGCGCAAGCTGATTGCGCTGCGCAAGAAGGACCCGGCCGACGTCTCCGAGGAAGAGGCCATTCTCGAGGTCTACAAGCAGGCTCTCGGCATGTAGCCCCCGGGCTTCGGCCCGGACGACATTCCCCATTCGCATCGCCCGAAGCTGCCCGCCTGTCGCGGACGGTCGGTCCTGATTCGGGGTTCGATGGCGGCCGCACCATGTGAGAATGGCGCGAGTTCGTCATCTCAAACTCGCCTCATTGGCGAAAAAATGTGCGAATGGCCGCGAAAATGCGCGTAACCCGCGCGTGCGCGCCAATGTGAACTCAGTCGCGCTTGCAATTATGCTGCGCTTGCGAGATCACGTCTCCATGCGAGGTCCAAGGCAAGGACAGGAGATTTCGATGGTCGATCAGGACAAGACGGCGCGGGTTCGCGCCGCGATCGAGGAGGAGCTTGGCGCGTTCCGGCATTTCGCGGATCTGCCGGCGACCGAGATCGAGCAGATGGCGGCGCAGATCACCCGGGCGATCGGGTCGTTCCTGGGCGAGGGCCGCGGCGCGCAGACCGAGAGCCGCGCGGCCTGATCGCGCCGCCGCCGGTTCGTCCTGGGTGATGTTGTGAGCGGTGGCCTCGGCCGGGCGTAACGGGTCAGTTGTGATGGTTGTGCGGCGGCCGCCGAATTCCCGGCGGCCGCTCTTTTTTTGCGACATGCGGATCGCGGTCGGCCGGAGCTTGCTCCGTTGCCTCTGTCGCGCGTCCTGGGGGCGCGCCTTCACGGGACCCCGACCGGCCTCGGATTGAGCCCGCTGCCGAGGTCAAGTGGTTGAAATTCAGTTAACGCGCACGACCATAAGTCAATGATTTCAAATGCATGAGGGGGAGTCGCACGCGTGCGACTCCCCCTCATGCTTCGATCCGTTCCCGGCTGCCGCCGGGCGGGGCGGCTCAGAAACCGAGGCCCTCGTACTTCTTCTTGAACTTCGAGACGCGCCCGCCGGTATCGAGCAGCTTGGCCGAGCCGCCGGTCCAGGCCGGATGCGCCGACGGGTCGATCTCGAGCGCGAGAACCGCGCCCTCCGCCCCATAGGTCGAGCGGGTGACATAGGTGCTGCCGTCGGTCAGCCGCACCTCGATCGTGTGATAGTCGGGGTGGATGCCCTTCTTCATGGCGCCTCTCCTCAGGCCTTGGTCTCGGCCGGGGCCGACTTCTCGCGATAATTGGTCTTCTCGACGATGCGGGCCGATTTGCCCCGGCGATCGCGGAGATAGTAGAGCTTGGCCCGACGAACCTTGCCGCGGCGAACCACGGTGATCGAATCGATGTTCGGCGAATGGAGCGGGAAGACGCGCTCGACGCCTTCGCCGAAGCTGATCTTGCGGACCGTGAAGCTCGCCCCGATGCCCGAGCCGCCATTGCGGGCGATCACCACGCCCTCATAGGCCTGCACGCGGGAGCGGGTGCCCTCGGTCACCTTGTAGCCCACCCGGATCGTGTCGCCGGGCGCGAAATCGGGGATGTCCTTGGCCAGAGCGGCGATCTGCTCGGCCTCGATCTGCTGCAGCAGGTTCATCGGCTTTCGTCCTTCGTCTGCTCGCCTTGATCGGCGATGGTTTCCGCGTCCGAGAGCTCTGCCTCTCCTGTCGGGCTCGCTTTCCCGGCTTGCGCCAGGTAGGCCCGCCAGAGGTCGGGACGCCGTTCCTTGGTCAGCCTCTCCGCCTGGGAGCGTCGCCAGTCGGCGATCCGTCCGTGATGCCCCGAGAGGAGAATCTCGGGGATACGCAGACCTTCCCATTCGGTCGGGCGGGTATAGTGCGGAAACTCCAAGAGGCCGGACGAGAACGATTCCTCCTCCGTCGACTCGGCGTTTCCGAGGACCGAGGGTATAAGGCGCAGGCAGGCGTCGATCAAGGCCATCGCGGCGATTTCTCCGCCGGTCAGGATGAAGTCCCCGAGAGAGACCTCCTCGACCGCCCGCGCCTGCAATACCCGCTCGTCCACCCCCTCGAACCGCCCGCAAAGCAGCGTCACCCCGCGCCCGCGCGCGAGCCGCGCGGCGCGCGCCTGGTCGAAGCGCGCGCCCCGGGGCGAGAGATAGAGGAGCGGCCAGTCGGCGCGCGGCATCCCGGGATCGGCCGCGTCGATCGCGGCCGCGACGATATCGGCGCGCAGCACCATCCCGGCGCCGCCCCCGGCCGGGCTGTCATCGACGCTGCGATGCCGGTCGCGCGCCTGGTCGCGGATGTTTTGCGCCTCCAGCCGCCAGACCCCTTGGGCCAGCGCCCGCCCGGTCAGCGACTGGCCGAGGGGCCCGGGAAACAACTCCGGGAACAGCGTCAGGATGCGGGCGGTCCAGGCTTCCGTCATCGCTTTACCAACCTTGCCGGCCTGCCTGGATCCGGGCGCGCCGACGTGCCAGGGTCGGGCCGCGTGGCGGAAAGGGTGACCGTGCCGGACCAGCGGATCGCGCCAAAGGACCAAGGGCTGGCGCTGGTCCCGCTCAGCGCAGGCGCCGCCCTGTTCCTCGGGCTGACGGTCTTGGGCGTGCTCGAAGCCGCGCCGGCTGTGCCCCTGGCCGACAGGCTGGCCCGGACCCTATTTCTGACGATTCCGTCCTCGCTCGGGGCCATTGCAGGGACGGCGATCGTCCGGCGCCATTTCGGCCTGCCGGGGGCCGCGGGCCTGGCGCGCGCCGCCCTGGCCTTCCTGATCGCACTGATCGCCGGCAGCACCTTCGTCGGCCTCGCCGTGCTGCAGCCTTGGGGGCCGCTGGCGCTCGCGGTGTTGCTGACGGAGCGTGAATCGGCGCTGGCCATCGTCGTCCTGCCCTTCGTTGCGCTGCGCCTCACCGCCCGCTGGCGGGCGCGCCGGTCCGGCGCCGACGGCGCGCCGGCGCCGCCCATGCGCGGGCTATATCTCTGGATGCTCGCCATGCTGGCTGCCAATCTGCTGCTGTTCGGCTGGCTCTTCACGCTGGTCTCGCATCGGCATCGCTAGTCGAGCGAGCCGTCGGGCGGATCGGCGACAAGCCGCCTTCCGGCGAGATCGACGGTCGGGACGGCGGCGCGGGTGAAGGGCAGCAGCAGGTCGGCCGCCCCGGGCCGGGCGATCTCGAGAATGTCCCCGGCGCCGTGGTCGAGCACCGCCCGGACCGTGCCCAGCCGCGCGCCGCCGGTGTCGAAGACCGCGAGGCCGATCAGGTCGGCATGGTAAAACTCGTCCTCGCCAAGCGCCGGCAGCCGGTCGCGCGGGGCGTAGAGCCGCGTGCCCTTCAGCGCCTCGGCCTGCTCGCGCGTTTGCACCCCGGTCAGCCGCGCGGCAAAGGCGCCGGTCACCGGCCGGGTGATCCGCACGCCGAAGCTCCGCCCGTCCTCGGTAACGAGCGGCGCATAGTCGGCGATCGCCGCGGGCTCGGCGCAAAAGCTCTTCAGCCGCACCTCGCCCGCGACCCCGAAGCCGCCCGCGATCGCCCCCACGCAGACCAGGTCGTCAGCCATCCGCCGCCTCGCGCAACGCCGCCTCGATCACCGCGAAATCCTCGGATCCGACGGAGAACAGCCCGCGGCGGAAGGCCATCCCCCAATGGACCGGATCCTTGACGAAGGAGAGCCGCGGCAGCAGCGGCCGCACCGGGGCCCGCGCCAAGACCTCGTAGGCCGCGCGCCGCACCATCAGATCGACCCCCATCATCCGATGCCGGCTCGGGCCGGCATCGAGGATCCGGCCGAGCGCCACGAAAGCCTGGACCGGCGCGCCGGCCTCGACCCCCTCGCGCGGCGCATAATAGGCGAAGCGGTCGCCCTCGACGGGGCGGGCGGCCGCCCGCCCGTCGCCATGCGAACAGGCAAAGATGCCCTCGCGCGCTCCGGCCGCGACATGCTCGGCCGCGGCCACCGCGATCCAGGCGCCGGCCATGGCCCGGGCCTTACTCCGCGGCGGCCGCCGCTGCCTTGTCGGCCCGCTCCTTCGCGCGGGCGATCGCGGCCTTGCCGGGCTCGCCCTGCTTGGGATTGCTGCGCGCCTTCTTCTCGGTCACGCCCGCGGCCTCGAGGAAGCGGCTCACCCGGTCGGTCGCCTGCGCGCCCTCGCCGAGCCAGTACTTCACCCGCTCGACATCGATCTTCACCCGGTTCTCGTTGTCCTTCGGCAGCAGCGGGTCGTAGGTCCCGAGCTTCTCGATGAACCGGCCGTCGCGCGCCATCCGGCTGTCGGCGGCGACGATCGAGTAATGCGGACGCTTCTTGGACCCGCCGCGGGCGAGCCGGATCTTCATGGCCATTGGTTTAGCTCCTGTTCAAGGTCTGGGGCTCTGCGCCCCCGTTTTCGAGATGGCTCTCGTGATGCCTGATCACTTCCGAGATGATGAAGTTCAGGAATTTCGTGGCGAAGACCGGATCGAGATCGGCTTCGCTCGCCAGCCGCTCCAGCCGGGCGATCTGCTTGCCCTCGCGCGCGGGATCGGACGGCGGCAACCCGTGCCGCGCCTTCAGCACGCCGACCGATTGGGTATGCTTGAACCGCTCCGCCAGCGTGAAGACCAGGATCGCGTCGAGCCGGTCGATCGATTCCCGATGGCCGCGCAGCAGGTCGGCGGCACGGCGGATCACCTCGGCATCGTCGGTCATGCGCGGGCCTCCGGCGTCGGATGGAACAAGTTCGGTTCCGTCGCGGTGCGATCGGCCCCGAGCCGGTCGGTCGGCGCGAACGTGGCGGAACTCCGCATGCCGACGCGGTCGGTTTCGAGACCCAGCGTCATTTCTTCTTGCCCAGACCGCTCAGGCCGGGCGGCAGCTGCAGCCCGCCGCCCGGCATCGGGGGCAGGCCGCCGCCCGGAAGGCCGCCGGGCATCGGCGGCAGACCGGCCGGCGCACCCTTGCCGAGCAGCGAGGCGAGGCCGCCGCGCAAGAGGCCCTTCTTGCCCATGCCGCCCATCTTCTTCATCACGTCGGCCATCTGGCGATGCATCTTGAGCAGCCGGTTCAGATCCTGCACCTCGAGCCCGGCCCCGGCGGCGATGCGCTTCTTGCGGCTCGCCTGCAGCAGGTCGGGATTGCGCCGCTCCTTCTTGGTCATCGAATTGATCAGCGCGATCTGCCGGCGCAGCACGCGGTCGTCGAGCCCGGCCTCGTCGAGCTGCTTCTGCATCTTGCCCATGCCGGGCATCATGCCCATGAGCCCCTGCATGCCGCCCATCTTGATCATCTGCTCGAGCTGGTCCTTCAGGTCGTTCATGTTGAACTGACCCTTCTGGAACCGCTTCATCATCCGCTCGGCGGCCTCGGCCTCCAGCGTCTCCTGCGCCTTCTCGACCAGGCTGACGATGTCGCCCATGCCGAGGATGCGGCCGGCAACCCGCTCGGGATGGAACTCCTCCAGCGCATCGAGCTTCTCGCCGAGCCCGACGAAACGGATCGGCTTGCCGGTCACGGCCCGCATCGAGAGCGCGGCGCCGCCGCGGCCGTCGCCGTCCATCCGGGTCAGCACGACGCCCGAGATGCCGACCCGCCCGTCGAACTGCTCGGCGACGTTCACCGCGTCCTGACCGGTCAGGCCGTCGACCACGAGCAGCGTCTCACGCGGGGCGGCGACGTCGCGCACCGCCGCGACCTCCGCCATCAGCTCGTCGTCGATATGCATCCGGCCGGCGGTGTCGAGCATCACCACGTCGTAGCCGCCCAGCGTCGCCTGCTGCTTCGCGCGTTTCGCGATCGCCACCGGATCCTGCCCCGGCACGATCGGCAGCACGTCGACGCCGACCTGGGCGCCCAGGACGGCCAGCTGCTCCATCGCCGCCGGGCGGCGGGTGTCGAGGCTCGCCATCAGCACCCGCTTGCCGTCGCGCTCCTTCAGCCGCTTGGCGAGCTTCGCGGTGGTGGTGGTCTTGCCCGAGCCCTGAAGGCCGACCATCAGGACCGGGGCAGGGGGATTGTCGATCCGGAGCTCGGCGGTCTTGCCCTCGCCCGCCAGCGTGCGGACGAGCTCGTCATGCACGATCTTGACGACCTGCTGGCCCGGCGTGACCGACTTCGTCACCGCCTGACCCCGGGCCTTGTCCTGCACCGACCGCACGAAATCGCGCGCAACCGGCAGCGAGACATCGGCTTCGAGAAGCGCGGTGCGCACCTCGCGCAGCGCCGTCGAAACGTCGTCCTCGCTCAGCGCGCCGGCCTTGGTCAGCCGGCCGAAGACGCCGGACAGCCGATCGGACAAATTCTCGAACATCGTCCCCTCCAACGGCAATCGCGCCGGTGGGCGCAACGCGCTGACCGACGGCGATCCCGCCAAACCTACAGGACCGGGCGCGTTGCCGCTCCGGGAATTGGCGAGCCAGATAGGCCAGCGCGGCGCCAGGGTCAAGCCTGTGCCGCAGGCCGGGATTTTTCGCTCGCACGGGGCTGGACGGTCTGTTAGGAAGCGGCCTCACTCTGCCAGGGGGCCGTGGACTCTCCGCCGGCAGAGGCGTGGCCGCGGGCGTGGCGGAATTGGCAGACGCACCAGATTTAGGTTCTGGCGCCGCAAGGCGTGGGGGTTCAAGTCCCTTCGCCCGCACCAGAAGGCAAAGGCGAGGACAGGATGCAGGTTGTCGAGACCCTGAACGAAGGACTGAAGCGCGGTTACGCGATCACCGTTCCGGCGAGCGAGCTTGAGGCGAAGGTCTCCGAGAAGCTGGAAGCGGCCCGCAGGGACTTCCAGATGAAGGGTTTCCGCAAGGGCAAGGCGCCGGCGGCGCTCATGAAGAAGATGTTCGGCAAGTCGGTGCTGGGCGAGGCGATGCAGGAAAGCATCGACGACGCGATGCGCCAGCATTTCGATGCGACGGGCGACCGGCCGGCGGTTCAACCCGAGGTCAAGATGACCAACGAGGACTGGCAGGAGGGCCAGGATATCGAGGTCTCGATGACCTACGAGGCGCTGCCCGCGGTGCCTGAGCTCGCCTTCTCCGATCTCCAGCTCGAGCGACTCGTTGCCGAGATCGACGAGGCCGCCGTTTCCGAGGCGCTCGCCAATCTCGCCTCGGCCGCGACGGATTTCGGCCCGTCCGAGGACGGGCATGCGGCCCAGTCGGGCGATCAGGTGACGCTGGATTTCGCCGGCTCGATCGACGGCACCCCGTTCGAGGGCGGCTCGGCCGAGGATTTCCCGCTGGTGATCGGCAGCGGCAGCTTCATCCCGGGCTTCGAGGATCAGCTGATCGGCGTCAAGGCGGGTGACGAGCGCGATGTCACCGTGACCTTCCCCGAGAGCTACGGTGCCGCGCATCTCGCCGGCAAGGAGGCGGTCTTCGCCTGCAAGATCAAGTCGGTCGCCCAGCCCAAGGCGGTCGAGGTCGACGACGCGCTCGCCCAGAAATACGGCGCCGACGATCTCGATGCGCTCAAGGAGCAGATCCGCGGCCGGCTCGCCGACGAATACGGCCAGGCCAGCCGGGCGCTGCTCAAGCGGCAGCTGATGGACGCGCTCGATGCGCGCGTCAGCTTCGACCTGCCGCCGAGCCTCGTCGAGGCGGAGGCGCGCCAGATCGCGCATCAGCTCTGGCACGAGGAGCATCACGACCATCACGGCCACGATCATCCCGAGATCGAGCCGACCGACGAGCACACGCGCCTGGCCGAGCGCCGGGTGCGGCTCGGCCTGCTGCTCGCCGAGATCGGCAACAAGGCCGAGGTCACGGTGTCCGAGCAGGATCTGCAGCGCGCGCTTTTCGCCCAGGCCCGGCAATATCCCGGCCAGGAGCGGCAGTTCTTCGAGTTCGTCCAGCGCAACCCGCAGGCGCTGCAGCAGATCCGCGCGCCCCTGTTCGAGGACAATGTGGTCAACCACATCGTCGGCCTTGCGACCGTCAGCGAGCGTCCGGTGACCAAGGCCGAGCTCGAGGCGGCGATGGAGGCGCTCGACGCCGAAGCCGTTGCCCCGGCCGCTGCCGGTGAGGCGCTGCCGGTCGCCTGATCGCGCGATCCTGCAACCGGTAGCTGATTCGATCCGTTCGCGGCGGCACGCCCGCACGCGAACGGAAACCGCCGGTTAACCCGAAGTCGGCAACAACCGGACTCCCGATGCCCGCGCCGTTGGATCAGGGAGGACAAGGCGGATCGGACAGAGGTCACAATCGCATCGGGACCAACCCTTGCAGAGGTCCGGGGCGATGACTAATCTTCAGCCGTTCCGGCGTGCCGCAAGAGGGCGCCGCAAGCAACGACAGGCAAGCCCGACATGAATGATCCGATCGAGACCTACATGAATCTCGTGCCCATGGTGGTCGAACAGACCGCGCGGGGCGAGCGCGCCTACGACATCTTCTCGCGTCTCCTGAAAGAGCGGATCATCTTCGTCTCGGGCCCGGTCCATGACGGCATGTCGACGCTGATCGTCGCGCAGCTGCTCTTCCTCGAGGCCGAGAACCCGAAGAAGGAAATCTCGATGTATATCAACAGCCCGGGCGGTGTCGTGACCGCGGGGCTGTCGATCTACGACACGATGCAGTATATCCGGCCGCCGGTCTCGACCCTCTGCTGCGGCCAGGCCGCGTCGATGGGCTCGCTGCTCCTGACCGCGGGCGCCAAGGGCATGCGCTTCTCGCTGCCCAACAGCCGGATCATGGTCCACCAGCCCTCGGGCGGCTTCCAGGGCCAGGCGACCGATATCATGATCCATGCCCGCGAGACCCAGGCGCTCAAGGACCGGCTGAACCAGATCTACGAATATCATACCGGCCAGACCTTCGAGGCAGTGGAAGCCGCGCTCGAGCGCGACCGGTTCATGACCGCCCAGGACGCCAAGGACTGGGGATTGATCGACGAGATCGTGACCAAGCGCGACATCGAGGCGGCGAAGCCTTGACGCGGGCTTCAGGCGTCGCTCACCTTTGTGACGCCTTGGGGCTTGTATTTGTCGGGACATGCGTGCTCCTATGGGGGCTGGCAGTGCGGTCGCGTGGGCCGATCGGGTGTGTGGCGCAGGAAAACAGGGCGCAAGCCGGAGGCGAAGGATGAGCAAGACGAGCGGCGGCGACGCGAAAAATACCCTCTATTGCTCGTTCTGCGGCAAGAGCCAGCACGAGGTCCGCAAGCTGATCGCCGGTCCGACCGTGTTCATCTGCGATGAGTGCGTCGAACTCTGCATGGACATCATCCGCGAGGAGACCAAGAGCAATCTGGTCAAGTCGTCGGATGGGGTTCCGACCCCGCAGGAGATCTGCAAGGTCCTGGACGACTACGTGATCGGCCAGAAAGTCGCGAAGCGGGTGCTCTCGGTCGCCGTGCACAACCACTACAAGCGGTTGAACCACGCGACGAAGAATTCCGACGTGGAGCTGCAGAAGTCGAACATCATGCTGATCGGCCCGACGGGCTGCGGCAAGACGCTGCTCGCGCAGACGCTCGCCCGCATCCTCGACGTGCCGTTCACCATGGCCGATGCGACGACGCTGACCGAGGCGGGCTATGTCGGCGAGGACGTCGAGAACATCATCCTGAAGCTCTTGCAGGCGGCGGAATACAACGTCGAGCGGGCGCAGCGCGGCATCGTCTATATCGACGAGGTCGACAAGATCAGCCGCAAGTCCGACAACCCCTCGATCACCCGTGACGTCTCGGGCGAGGGCGTGCAGCAGGCGCTCCTCAAGATCATGGAGGGCACCGTCGCCTCCGTGCCGCCGCAGGGCGGGCGCAAGCATCCGCAGCAGGAGTTCCTCCAGGTCGACACGACCAACATCCTGTTCATCTGCGGCGGCGCCTTCGCCGGGCTCGACAAGATCATCGCCCAGCGGGGCAGGGGCTCGGCCATGGGCTTCGGCGCCGACGTGAAGGACACCGACGACCGCCGGGTGGGCGAGCTCTTCCAGGAGCTGGAGCCGGAGGACCTGCTTAAATTCGGCCTGATCCCCGAATTCGTCGGCCGCCTGCCGGTGCTCGCCACGCTGAACGACCTCGATGAGGCGGCGCTGATCACCATCCTGACCGAGCCGAAGAACGCGCTGATCAAACAGTATCAGCGGCTCTTCGAGATGGAGGACGTTCAGCTCACCTTCACCGAGGATGCGCTGAAGGCGGTCGCCAAGCGGGCGATCGACCGCAAGACCGGCGCGCGCGGCCTGCGCTCGATCCTCGAAGAGGTGCTGCTCGATACCATGTTCGAGCTGCCCTCGATGCAGGGTGTCGAGGAGGTCGTGGTCAACGAGGACTGCATCATGCGCAAGGGTGAGCCGCTGCTCATCTATGCCGATCGCAAGGAAGGCTCGGCCTCGGCATCCTGAGGCAGCGCCTCATCGGTTCCTGACGACGGCTCCCTGCGGGGAGCCGTTTTCGTTGTGGGCGGGGTTGTCCGGCAATCGGTCGGGGATGGCGTCGGTCAGCGCGGAACGCCATCGCCTGCTAGGCCGCACTGGACCCCCCGCGCTGCATGTGCGATGACGAGCAGGGCGGACGATCGGGAGTGATGGCATGAACTGGCTCTTGCAGATGCTGACCTGGTGGAACGGCCAGACCCTGGCCACCCGCGTCTATACCTGGCGCAACGGTCAGAAGGTCGGCGAGGATGCCGAAGGCAATACCTATTACCAGACCGCCGATGGCAGCCGCCGCTGGGTGATCTACAACGGCGAGGTCGAGGCCAGCCGGATTGCGCCCGAATGGCATGGCTGGCTGCATCATACCTGGCAGCAGCCGCCGACCGTCGCGCCGCTGCCAACCCGGCCCTGGCTGAAGCCGCACAAACCGAATCTCACGGGCAGCGACGGTGCGTATCACCCGACCGGCAGCCTTCTGGCGGCGACCGCGGCACCGGCGCAGCGCGACTACGAGGCCTGGACCCCGGACTGATCCCATGGCCAATTCCGCTGCCGAAACCGTGATCGGCGCCGCGGTCATCGCCGCCGCGCTGGGCTTTGCCCTCTATGCCACCCGCACCAGCGGCCACGCGCTCGGCTCGGACAGCTATGTGCTGTCGGCTCGGTTTCGCGACGCCAACGGCATCGCGGTCGGGACGGATGTGCGGATCGCCGGGATCAAGGTGGGGTCGGTCACCGGTCTTGATCTCGACCCGACCAGCTTCCAGGCCAAGGCCACCTTTTCGGTCCGCGAGGATCTGAAGGTCCCCGACGATTCCGACGTGAAGATCGCCTCCGAAGGCCTTCTCGGCGGCAATTATCTCGAGATTTCCCCGGGGGCCTCCGATACGGCGCTTTCCGCCGGCGAGGAGATCACCAACACGCAAGGGGCGATCGACCTGCTGAATCTGCTGATGCGCTTCGGGACCGGCAAGGGATGATCCGGCTGCTTCTCACCCTCGCGGCGCTCGGAATCGCGGCCGAGGCGGTGGCGGCGCAGTCGCTGCAGATCGCCAACAGCCAGCAGACCGCGCAGGCGACGGTCGCGCATCTGCGCGGGCTCGACATCCTCAGCGGGACCACGACGGACCTGACCATCGCGGTCGGCCAGACCATCACCTTCGGCCGGCTCGAAATCACGCTCGATACCTGCCGCGTGCCGCAGGACGATCCCAAGGCCGACGCCTATGCCTTCCTGCGCATCCGCGACAGCCGCGAGGCTGAGCCGCGCTTCTCCGGCTGGATGCTGGCCTCCTCGCCGGCCCTCTCGGCGCTCGACCATCCGCGCTACGATGTCTGGGTGGTGAGCTGCAGCAACCGCTGACGCGATGCGTCGGCCGGCAGCGCTCGGAAATCCGCCGGGCGGATCACCGCTTCCTCGAGCCGCGCATGATAGGAGGCGCGGCTGATCTCGATAGCCCCGAGCCGGGACAGGTGCGCCGTGACGAACTGTGTGTCGAGCAGGGTATAGCCGCCGGCCCGCAGCCGGGCCACGAGCGCGATCAGCGCGAATTTCGAGCCGTCGCGCATCCGGCTGAACATGCTCTCGCCGAAAAACGCTGCGCCGAGCGACACGCCATAGAGCCCGCCCGCCAGCTGTCCGTCGCTCCAGATCTCGACCGAATGCGCGAAGCCCATGCGATGGAGATCGCGATAGAGCCTGCGGATCTGGTCGTTGATCCAGGTTTCCGGCCGGTCGGCACAGGCCGCGAGCACGCCCGCGAAATCGGCGTCGATGCGGATCTCGAAATCCTGGGTCAGGAAGCTGCGCGCCAGTCGGCGGGACACATGCATCGCCTCGAGCGGTAGAATCCCGCGCCGCTCCGGGTCGATCCAGTAGAGTTCGCCCGACGTCGCCGCCTCGGCCATCGGGAACACCCCGGAGGCATAGGCCTGCAGCAGAAGCCGCGGCGTGATCTCGTCGGGCATCGCGGCCCCCCGCCGCCGTCGCTCAGCCCTCGCGGGCCAGCCAGGCTTCCAGCCAGTGGATGTTGTATCTGCCCTTCTGGATGTCGGGCTCATCGAGCAGGGCATGAAACAAGGGCGTCGTGGTGTCGATCCCATCGACCACGAGCTCGTTCAGCGCCCGCTGCAGCCGCGCCAGGGCCAGTTCCCGAGTCCGGGCATGCACGATCAGCTTGCCGATCAGGCTGTCGTAGTAGGGCGGGATCGTGTAGCCGTCATAGATCGCGCTGTCCATCCGCACCCCGAGGCCACCCGGCGCGTAGTAGGTGCGGATCTTGCCCGGCGAGGGCTGGAAGCCCGGCAGCTTCTCGGCATTGATCCGGCATTCGATGGCATGGCCGTTCGGCACCAGATCGTCCTGGGCGAAGGACATCTTGTGCCCGGCGGCAACGCGGATCTGCTCCTGGACGATATCGACATCGAAGATCGATTCGGTCACGGGATGCTCGACCTGCAGACGCGTGTTCATCTCGATGAAGAAGAATTCGCCCTTCTCGTACAGGAACTCGATCGTGCCGGCACCGGAATACTTGATACGCGCGATGGCGTCGGCGCAGACCTTGCCGATCTTCGCGCGGGTCTTCGCGTCGATCACCGGCGAGGGCGCTTCCTCGAGCACCTTCTGGTGACGCCGCTGCAGGCTGCAATCGCGCTCGCCCAGATGCACCGCGCCGCCCTTGCCGTCGCCGAAGACCTGGATCTCGATATGCCGCGGCGTCGCGAGATACTTCTCCAGATAGACCTCGTCATTGCCGAAGGCGGCCTTGGCCTCCGAGCGCGCGGTCGCGAACGCGGTTTCGATATCGTCCGGGCCGTTCGCGAGCTTCATGCCCCGGCCGCCGCCGCCCGCCGTCGCCTTGACGATCACCGGATAGCCGATCTGCGCCGCGACCTTCTTCGCGTCCTCCAGCGTCGGGACGCCGCCATCCGAGCCCGGCACGCAAGGCACGCCAAGCGCCTTCATCGTCTCCTTGGCCGTGATCTTGTCGCCCATCAGCCGGATATGCTCCGACGAGGGACCGATGAAGGTCAGGCCATGATCCTCGACGATCTGCACGAAATTCGCGTTCTCGCTCAGGAAGCCGTAGCCCGGATGGATCGCCTCCGCCCCGGTGATCTCGCAGGCGGCGATGATGTTCGGCACGCTCAGATAGCTCTGCGCCGCCGGCGGCGGCCCGATGCAGACGCTCTCGTCGGCCATCCGCACATGCATCGCGTTGGCATCCGCGGTCGAGTGGATCGCGACCGTCTGGATGCCCATTTCCTTGCAGGCGCGGTGGATGCGCAGCGCGATCTCGCCGCGATTGGCGATCAGAACCTTGGTGAACATCTGCGCCTTGCGTTCCCGTGCCATCATGCCCCGCAGCGCCGGCGCATCATTCAAGAATGATCAGCGGGGCGCCGAATTCCACGGGCGAGCCGTCCTCGACCAGAATCCGCTTCACCCGTCCGGCGCGCGGGGCCGGGATCTGGTTCATCGTCTTCATCGCCTCGATGATCAGGATCGTCTGGCCCTCGGCCACCGTGTCGCCGAGCTTCACGAACGGGGACGAGCCGGGCTCCGCCTGCAGATAGACCGTGCCGACCATCGGAGAGGCGACGACCCCGGGATCCTCGGCCGGATCGCCCGCTGGCGCCGCGGCCACCGCGGCGGGGGCGGGCAGGCCCGGCACCGCCATCGCGGCCGCCGGCATGGCGACATGCGCGGCGACGGGGGCCGCCATCGCGATCTGCCGGGCCACCCGCACCGTCAGGCTGCTATCGTCGCCGAGCTCGCGATTGACCTCGATCTCCGTCAGATCGGTCTCGCGCAACAGCTCCGCCAGCGCGCGGATGAACGCGATATCGGACTCCTGCGGTCTATCGGTCATGGGCTGCCCTGTGGTTCTTTGGATCAGGCTCTGCCGGCCTGGTTCGCGGCCAGCCCGGTATAAGGGCTGCGGACTCGGGTGGAAAGGCCGGAAATGGCCCAACCGCTCGCTGGCCGCCGCTCAATTCGTCGCGTGCGTGCTGTCGACCAGCTTCTGCATCTCCGCCAGGTCGAGATAGCCCCGCACCATCTGATCCTGCACCACGAAGGTCGGGGTCCCGCTGACCTGCAGGACCTCCGCCAGCGCCCGGTTCGCCGCCAGCCGCCGGCCGACCTCGGCATCCGCCATCCCCGCCCGGATCGCCGCCGAATCGAGCCCGGCCCGCGCGATCGCCGCATCGAGGCTCGCATCGTTGACCGGCCCCTTGGCGGTCATCAGCGCGGCATTGAGCTTGCCATAGGCCTCGGGGCCCCCTTGGATCATCGCCGCGGTCGCCGCCCGCGCGGCCAGCTCCGATCCCGGACCGAGGATGGGGAAATCCTTGACGATCAGCCGGATATCGCCATTCGCCGCCAGCAGCTTCTGCAGGTCGGGATAGGATTTGTGGCAAAAGGCGCATTGATAGTCGAGAAATTCGACGATCGTCACCGCGCCGTCCGGATTGCCCGCCACCCAGGAATAGCCGTCGTCGAACAAACCCTTGCTGTTCTGCGCCACCAGCGCCTTGTCGGTCTCCGCCGCCGCCGCCTTCTGCCGCGCGTCGAGCAGCGACATCATCTCCATCAGCACCTCGGGATGGGCGATCAGATAATCATGCACCTCCGCCTGAAACGCACTGCGCTCGGCATCGGTCATCGGCGGCACCGGCATCTCCGCCCGCGCCGGCAGCGCGCCGAGCAGGGCCAACAGCGGCATGGCAAAAGTCAGAGGTCGCATTACGGTCGGTCCTTCTTCAGGGCGCGCTGGGCGATGCTAGTGATATCCTGGGCCCGCCGCCAGCCCGGCGAGCCGTAGGGCAGCACCGCGGAAGCGTGGTCGGCATTGCGCAACGCATCGCGGAACTGGCCGACCAGCAGATAGCGCTCGGCCGTGTCGAGCGCCGCGGCCCCCTCATTGCCCAGCCGCGCCTCGGCCAGCGCCAGGTCGCGCCACACATCCGGGCTTTCCTTGTCGAGCGCGGTCGAGCGGGTCAGCACGTCGCGCGCCTCGACCGTGTCGCCCTTGTTGTCGGTATTGAGCAGCGCCCGCCCCAGCGCGCCCAGAAGCAGCGGCTCCTTCGGCGCCGCCTGAACCGCCGCGCGATAGGCCTCGACCGCTGGACCGGCCTGTCCCGCCTGCAGCAGGAATTGCCCCTTCAGTTCGAGATAATAGGGATCGTCCGGCCGGATCGCGAGCAGCTTCGCGATCTCGGCCGCGCCCTTGGCCATGTTGGGCTGCTGGTAATAGGCGACGGCGCGCGCCAGCGTCGCGAATTCCGACGTGTCGGCCGGGGGATAGTCGCGCATCGTCTGGGCCGGGCTCTGCAGGAAGCCCTTCAGCTTCGCGACCATGCGGTTGTACCAATAGACATCGTCCGCATCGGCCGGATGCCCCTTGGGCAGCTTCGCCACCCGCTCCTCCAGCATCGCGATGCGCTCGGGCGACAGCGGATGGTTCACGAGATAGGGATCCATCTGCGCCGTCATCAACGCTTCCTGGCCCTCGAACATCTGCAGGACGTCGATCATCGCCTGGGGATCGGAGCCGGCGGAGGCGAGAAAGCTCACCGCCGCCTGATCGGCGCTCGCCTCCTCGCCGCGCGTATAGGCGAGCGCCGAGCGCTGGGCCATCTGCTGCCCGCCGGTCGCGAGCGCCATGCCCGCGGCGGGATTGCCGCCGACCGTCGCCGCGGCCGCCGCCACCAGCCCGAGCAGCGCCAGATTGCGCGGCCCCGCCATGCCGTCCGCCATGCGCTGGATATGCCCGCCCGCCAGATGCCCGGTCTCGTGCGCGAGCACGGCGCGCAGCTCGTCGATCGAGGTGAGCCGCATCAGCATGCCCGAATTGACGAAGATGTTCTGCCCGCCGGCGACGAAGGAATTCAGCTCCGGGTCGTCCACGATATAGATATGCACCGTCGCCGGCGAGATCGAGGCGGCGCGCAGGATCGGATCGGTGATCCGCGACAGGGTATGCTCGATCTCGGCATCGCGGATGAAGGTCTTGGCTGCCGCCGGCTCGTAGGCCAGCGCCAGCAGGCTCAGCGCCAGCGCGGCGATCCGGATCAAGGCCGGCAACGGATCACTCCCCAGGTTGCGCAGCCGCGCGTTTCGTGCCCCAAGGGAGCCGCGATGATGCAAGACTAGGAGAGCCGCATTGAGGAGTTCAAGCCGGGGCGACGTCAATCCCTTCATTGTGATGGATGTGATGGAGGAGGCGCGTGCCGCCGAGGCGGTCGGCCGTTCGGTGATCCATATGGAGGTCGGTCAGCCGGGCACGCCCGCGCCCGCCCGCGCGCTCGAGGCACTCGCCCAGGCCATGGCGCGCGACCCGCTCGGCTACACGGTCGCGCTCGGCCTGCCCGCCCTGCGTGCGCGTATCGCCCGGCTCTATGGCGACTGGTACGGGGTCGATCTCGATCCGGCGCGGGTCGTGGTCACGTCCGGCTCCTCGGCTGGCTTCATCCTCGCCTTCACCGCTCTGTTCGACGCGGGCGACCAGGTCGCGATCGGCGAGCCCGGCTATCCGAGCTATCGCAACATCCTGAAATCGCTCAGCCTCGAGCCCGTGGGTCTTCAGACCACCGAGGAAAACCGCTTCCAGCCCGTCCCGGCCGATCTCGACCGGCCCGGTCTCGCGGGGCTGCTGATCGCCAGTCCGGCCAACCCGACCGGAACCATGCTCGGCCGGCCCGAGCTCGCGGCGCTGATCGCCGCCGCCGCCGAGCGTGGGATCGCCTTCATCTCCGACGAGATCTATCACGGGATCCAGTATGGGGCCCGGCCGGTCTCGGCGCTCGAGATCAGCGACCAGGTCTATGTGATCAACTCCTTCTCGAAGTACTTCTCGATGACCGGCTGGCGCATCGGCTGGATGGTGGTGCCGGCCGGGCATGTCCGCCGGATCGAGCGGCTGGCGCAGAATCTCTTCATCTGCCCGTCCCATGCCAGCCAGGTCGCGGCCCTGGCCGCGCTCGATGCGACCGACGAGCTCGACCGCAATCTCGCGACCTACCGTGCCAACCGGGCCCTGATGCTTGATGGCTTGCCGCGGGCGGGCTTCGGCCATGTCGCGCCGCCGGACGGCGCCTTCTATCTCTATGCCGATATCAGCGACCGGACCCGCGACAGCCGCGCCTTTGCCGCCCGACTGCTCGCCGAGGCCGGGGTCGCCGTCGCGCCGGGCGTCGATTTCGATCCTGCGCGCGGTGGGGGGACGCTGCGGTTCAGCTATGCCCGTTCGACCGAGGACATCGCAGAGGGATTGCGCCGTCTCCAGAACTGGGCCGCCACCCAGCCCTGACCGGGTTTGCCGCGCGCGGCATCCGGGGGGGAACTGCGCGCGGAAAGCTCATCCCTTCCCGGGATACCGCGCGGCCCGAAGCGGCAACCTGCCCCCCGAGCCGCGCCTCAAGGCCGTCGGGGCTTAGCCGCGCGACCACCAGCCGCGCCGCTTCGGCCCTGCCGGCACGGTTTCCTCGCTGCCTTCGTCCAGCCGATCGCCGGCCTCGGCCAGCGCCGGCTCGAATTCGGGCTCCGGCACCTCGTCCGCGCCATGCCCGGCCTCAGGTTCAGCGGGCGCAGCCTCCGCCTGCGCGGCTTCAGCCTCCGGTTCCGGATGAGCGGTCTCCGCCTCCGCCTCCGGCTCTGGATGCCCCGCTTCCGCCTCCGGCTCGGGATGACCGGCCTCCGCCTCCAGCGCTGGATGGCCGGCTTCCGCCTGCGCCGCCCCCGCCTCGGCCTCCGACCCTGTTGCCTCGGGCTGCGCAAACGGCGCCCCCTGGTCCGGCTGCTCGAACGCCACCGGCAGCTCCGCCTGCGCGGCCTCCGCCGCTTGCCAGGGCTCGGCAGCCGGCTCCACGGCCGGATCGGCATGCCCATCCTGGACCTCGGGACCGGCCTGCCCGAACGCGGCCGGCGCGGTCTCCCCCTGCGCAGCCTCGGTCTGCGGAGCCTCCGCCTCGAGCCAGGCCGCGCTCTCGGCCTCCGCGGCCGGCTCGGCCCCGAACGCCGCCTCCGATCCGCGGGTATCGGACGCCAAACTCTCAGGCTCGCCCTCCGGCGCCATGTCGGCCGATGGCCAAGCCTCCGCTGTCCCGCCGTCCGGCTCGCCAACAGTCGCTGCCGGCCGGCGCAGGCGCTCGCGCTTGCGCGGCGCGGCGCTGCCGGCCTCCGGCACATCGACGATCCCGCTCGCCTCAGGCTCGCCGAGATCGATCACCTCGCCGAACGGCGACGTCTCCGCCGCTGCCTGCGGCTCGGACCCGCTCGCGCGCTCGCCGCGCGACCGGCGCCGCGATTTCGGCCGATCGGCCGGCGCAGCCTCGACCGCCTCGATCTCGGTCGTCTCGACCTCACCGGCCTCCGGCTCCTCGCCCTCGTCGGCGGGCGTCGCCGCGCCATCCTCGGCGAGCTTGCCGTTGCCGCGCCGCCGGCGCCGCCGCTTGCGCTTGCCGCCCTGACGATCCTTCTCGCCGGCCTCGGTCTCTGCCTCCTCGGCGGTGGCCGCCTCCTCGACCTCCACCTCCTCGTCCTCCGGCTCCTCGTCCGGGAAGGGCACCTTCGGCAGATTCAGCGCCTCCGGAACCGGAATGATCCGCGAGGCGGTCTTGAACCGCTCCATCCGATAATCCGGGCTGATCAGGCTCGGATCGCCCTCGACCCGCACGCTCAGGCCGAACCGGCTCTCGATCAGCGCCACATGCTCGCGCTTCTGGTTGAGCAGGTAGTTGGCGATCTCGACCGGAGCGACGATCAGCACCTCCTTCGAGCGCTGCCGCACGCCTTCCTCCTCGACATCGCGCAGCAGCGCCAGCGCCATGCTGTCGTCCGAACGCACCCGCCCGGTGCCGTGGCAATGCGCGCAGGCCTTGGTCGTCGCCTCGATCATCCCCGGGCGCAGCCGCTGCCGGCTCATCTCCAGCAACCCGAAGCCCGAGATCCGCCCGACCTGGATGCGCGCCCGGTCGCTCTTCAGCTTTTCCTTCAACCGCTTCTCGACCGCGGCGTTGTTGCGCCGATCCTCCATGTCGATGAAGTCGATCACGATCAGCCCGGCCAGGTCGCGCAGCCGCATCTGCCGCGCCGCCTCCTCGGCCGCCTCGAGATTGGTCTTGAGCGCGGTATCCTCGATCGAGGCCTCGCGCGTTGCCCGCCCCGAATTGACGTCGATCGCCACCAGGGCCTCGGTCACGTCGATAACGATATACCCGCCCGACTTCAGCTGAACGACCGGGTTGAACATCGCGCTGAGATAGCTCTCGACCTGAAAGCGCGAGAACAGCGGCAATGCCTCGTTGTAATGCTTCACGTTCTTCGCATGCGAAGGCATGAGCATCTTCATGTAATCCTTGGCCTCGCGATAACCGCGCTCGCCATCGACCAGGATTTCCTCGATATCCCGGCTGTAAAGATCCCGGATCGCCCGCTTGATCAGGCTGCCTTCCTCGTAGATCGGCGCCGGCGCGATGGATTTCAGCGTCAGGTCGCGGATCTGCTCCCACTGGCGCAGCAGATACTCGTAGTCGCGCTTGATCTCGGTCTTGGTCCGGTTCGCGCCCGCCGTGCGGATGATGAGCCCCGCGCCCTCGGGCACGGTGATCGAGCTCGAAATCTCCTTCAGTTTCTTGCGATCCGCCGCGTTGGTGATCTTGCGGCTGATCCCGCCGCCGCGCGCCGTGTTCGGCATCAGCACGCAATAGCGCCCGGCCAGGCTCAGATAGGTGGTCAGCGCCGCGCCCTTGTTGCCGCGCTCCTCCTTCACGACCTGAACCAGCAGGATCTGCCGGACCTTGATCACTTCCTGGATCTTGTAGCGGCGCTGGCGCATCGGCTTGCGCGGCGCACGCTCTTCCTGCACGTCGTCGCCGCCGACCGATTCATACTCGGCCTCCGCCGGCTCGTGCTCGCCATGATCCCGCTCGGGCTCGGGCTCGGGCTCGGGCGCCCGCGGCTCGTCCGGCACGGCGATGTCGAAGTCGCCCGCCGCGGCGGAGGGCGGCGGCAGGTCGTCAAGTCCTTGCGCGGCCTCGGCAACCGGATCGACAGCTCCCTCCGAGGGAGCCTCGGCCGGAAGCGCTCCGGGCACCTCGTCCGCCGCCGGCGCGGCCACGATCTCGGCGCCGAGCCCCTCGGCGGTCGGCTGCGACCGGCGCCGGCTGCGCGACCGGCTGCGCGGCGCGGGCTTTTCCCGAACCGCTTCCTCCTCGGCCTCGCGGGCCAGCGCGGCCTCCTCGGCCAGCAAGGCCTCGCGGTCGGCCTTCGGGATCTGATAATAATCCGGGTGGATTTCCGAGAAGGCCAGGAAACCGTGCCGATTTCCGCCGTAATCCACGAAAGCCGCCTGCAGCGACGGCTCGACGCGCGTCACCTTGGCGAGATAGATATTTCCGGCGAGCTGGCGTTTGTTGAGCGACTCGAAGTCGAATTCGTCAACCTTGTTTCCATCCACCACCACCACACGCGTCTCTTCCGCGTGCGTGGCATCGATCAGCATTTTTCTTGTCATGATGTCTTTCGGAAACGCGCTGAAGGCCGAACCCCACCGGATTCGGCCCCGCCTGCGTTCGATTGGTCAAAGCGGTGGTGCAGGCTGCGACCGGACGCCCGGCGCCCCCCGAAGGGACGGGTCGTGAAATCGGATCTGTTCCTGCGCGTATCACCGCGGTTCTTGCTCCGGCCTGGCGCCCACACGACCCCAGACCCGTTCTTTCCGGGCTCTCGCCACGGGTCTTCCATCTGGCGCAATCGCGCCCTGCCGCAAGGTTGCCGGGAGATCCAGAACGCTGCGCTGTCCTGCGAAACCACGAGCCGCGGCGAATACGAGTAGAGTCCGGGTGATCTGCACCCATTCCTCCCTTGCACAATAGGCATGGCGGGCCGCAAATGACAACTGCAATCTTGCCACCAAGCGGGGGCGGTCCATGGCTGGCTCCCTGACGGCGGCGCGGCGTAAGACGCTGGAATATCGGTTGATCCTCTGCCGCCTGCTGCTGGCCGTCCTGCTCGCCTCGGCGCCTTGGGCGGCCTCGGCGCCCTCGGCCCAGCCCGCGCCCGCCCGTCTCCTGGCGCAAGGCTCGCAGATCGAGGCCGGATTTTTCAACCGTAGCCTGTCCCTCGCGCTCGCCCTCGACCGCCCGGTCCGGTTCCGCGTCTTCACCCTCGATGCGCCGATGCGTCTCGTCGTCGATTTCGAAGGGCTCGATCCCACCGGCTTCGATCCCGGCGCCGTGGCGCTGCCCGGGCTTGCCACCGGCCTCGCTTTCGGCCGGATCCGCCCCGGCTGGACCCGGCTGGTGCTTGGTCTCGCCCGCCCGATGCGGCTCGACAGCGCCGAAATCGACGGCACGACCCTGGCGATCGGCCTGACCCGCGCCAGCCCGGCCGATTTCGCCGCTGCCTCCGGAGCGCCGCCCGGTGTCTGGGCCGGGGCCGCCGCCGCGCCGGCGGCCGCGGGCGCCGGGCCTCTGATCCTGCTCGATCCCGGCCATGGCGGGATCGATCCCGGCGCGCTGCGCGACGGCATCGCCGAGAAGGACCTGGTCCTCGCCTTCGCCCGCGACCTGCGCCAGGCGCTGCTCGCCACCGGCCGGTTCCGCGTGGCGCTGACCCGGGACGCCGACGATTTCGTCAGCCTCGCCGATCGTGTCGGGCAGGTGCGCGCCGACCATCCGGCCGCCTTCCTGTCGCTCCATGTCAACGCCGCCGAGGATCCGGCCGTCGCCGGCGGCATCGCCTTCACCCTCGCGCCGGCCTCGACGCCAGCCGCCGCGGCGCGCGCCGAGCGCGAGAACCGCGCCGACGCCGTGGCGGGCCTCTCGGCGTTTCCCATCGAGGATCCGGTGGCGCAGGCCCTCGGCGATCTCGCGGCCATCGAGTCCCCGGCCCGGTCCGATGCGCTGGCCCGCCGCCTCGCCGCCGCGCTCGGCCGCGTCACCACCGCGGAACCGCAGGTGCAATCGGCCGATTTTCAGGTGCTCCATGCCGGCGCGAGCCCGGCCGTGCTGCTCGAACTCGGCTTTCTCTCCAACGAGACCGACCGCGCCAACCTGCAATCCCCCGCCTGGCGCGCGCGCGCCGCGGCCGAGATCGCCTCGGCGCTCGCGGCCTGGACCCTGTCGGGCGCGCTGACCGGAAAGTGACGCGGCCGCGCCACGAATGCGCGTCGAACCGCCGCCCCGCATTTTGACCTTTCCCCGGGCCTCCGATAAGGTCCCTCCACATCTTGTGAGGCTCGAATCGTGCTGCGCTTTGTCTTGAGGTTTTTCGGATTTCTGTTCAGCTGGTTGGCCTTGGGCTTCATCGTCGGCCTGGTTGCGCTCGCGGCGGTCTTCATCATCTATGGCCGCGACCTGCCGGACTATGCCCAGCTCGCGAATTATGAGCCCCCGACGCTCAGCCGCATCTATTCCGGCGAGGGCGAGCTCATGGATGAATTCGCCCGCGAGCGGCGGATCTTCACCCCGATCTACGAGATCCCCGACAAGGTGAAGGACGCCTTCATCAGCGCCGAGGACAAGAATTTCTATCAGCACAAGGGCTTCGATCCGCGCGGCATCGCCGCCGCGATCTGGCAGGCGGCGATGGAGGGCGGGCGGCTGCGCGGCGCCTCGACCATCACCCAGCAGGTGATGAAGAACTTCCTGCTGACCGGCGATCGTTCGGGCGAGCGCAAGATCAAGGAAATCATCCTGGCCACGCGCCTGGAACAGACGCTGACCAAGGACCAGATCCTCGAACTCTATCTCAACGAGATCTTTCTCGGCCAGAATTCCTACGGCGTGACCGCCGCGGCCGAGGTCTATTTCAACAAGTCGCTCGACCAGCTCACCACCGCCGAGATGGCCTATCTCGCCGCTTTGCCCAAGGCGCCGAGCGACCTCCATCCGGTGCGCGAGAAGTCCAAGGCGATCGCCCGGCGCAACTACGTCATCGACCAGATGCTCGCCAACGGCTACATCACCGCCCCCGAGGCGGAGGAGGCCAAGGCCGAGGATCTCGTGACTGTCCAGAGCGGCAAGGTCCCGTCCTCGCGCGGGGCCATGCCGCCGCGCGACTATTTCACCGACGAGATCCGGCGCCAGCTCGAAGCGAAGTTCGGCACCGAGGAGCTGTTCACCGGCGGCCTCTCGATCCGCGCCACGGTCAATCCCGAATTGCAGGCCGCCGCCGCGCAGGCCCTGCGCGACGGGCTCGAGGAATACGACCGCAACCGCAAGATCATGCGCGACCCGCTCGGCCATCTCGACCCCGCCGCCGTCGATCTCGCCGATCCGGCCTCCTGGCGCCCGGCGCTCTCGGCCCAGCAGGTGCCGCGCGACATTCCCGGCTGGCACCCCGCCGTCGTGCTCGGCTTCCAGGGCGACAATGCCGTGATCGGCATCGACGGCATCGAGACAACCGGCCTCCTGAGCTTCGACGACGTCAAATGGGCCCGGCTGCGCGACAATGACGGCGCGCGCCTGCGCAATTCGACCGGCATCACCGACAGTTTCAAGCCCGGCGACGTGATCCTGGTCAAGGAGCTCAAGTCCGACAGCGCCAACCACTGGTCCTACCGCCAGATCCCCGAGATCCAGGGCGGCTTCATGGCGATGGACACCCTGACCGGCCGCGTCCTCGCCATGCAGGGCGGCTTCTCCTACCAGTCGAGCGTGTTCAACCGCGCCACCCAGGCCCTGCGCCAGCCCGGCTCGTCCTTCAAGCCCTTCGTCTATGCCGCCGCGCTCGACAACGGCTACTCGCCCGCCACCATCGTCCTCGACGCCCCGATCGAGATCGCGACCGGCGCCGGCATCTGGCGGCCGGAGAATTCCGAGAACAAGTATTACGGTCCCGTCCCGATCCGCGTCGGGCTCGAACAGTCGCGCAATCTGATGACCGTGCGCATCGCCCAGTCGGTCGGCATGGACACCGTCGCCAAATATGCCCACGATTTCGGCATCTATGACGACATGCCCCAGCTGCTCAGCTATTCGCTCGGCGCGGGCGAGACCACGCTCTACAAGATGGTCACCGCCTATGCCGAGCTCGCCAATGGCGGGCTCCGGGTCGAGCCGACCCTCGTCGACCGCGTCCAGGACCGCTACGGCAAGACCGTCTACCGCCACGATCAGCGCGACTGCGACAGCTGCGCCGCGCCAGAGCTCTCGGCCGCCACCCAGCCGATCGTGCGCACCGACGCGACCCGCATCATGGACGCGATCACCGCCTACCAGATCACCTCGATGCTCCAGGGCGCGGCCAGCCGCGGCACCAGCGCGAGCTCGGTCGGCAAGATGAACCTCAATCTCGCCGGCAAGACCGGCACCACCAACGAGGCCAAGGACGTCTGGTATATCGGCTATTCGCCCCGCCTCGTCGCCGGCTGCTACATGGGCTACGACACGCCCCGCCCGCTCGGCCCCACCGCCTTCGGCGGCACGCTCTGCGCCCCGATCTTCGTCGATTTCATGAAGGTCGCGATGGCGGGGCAGGGGCCGGTCAGCTGGGACGTGCCCCCGGGCGGCACCTTCATGAAGTTCGACCGCCGTAGCGGCCAGCGCCTGCCCGACGATGCCAGCGGACCCTCGGTCCAGGCCGAATATATCCGCGACGGCCAGGGCACCGCGGTCGGCGGCTATGGCGACGTCGTCGATGGCGGCTGGCGGATGAGCGAGGACGTGCCGCTCTATGACGGCGCGGCGCAATCGCAGATCGAACGGGTCCAGGTCCGCGGCCAGGTCCGCAACCTGCCCTCCAACCCCTCGCTCGGCTCGATGTCCTCGGGCGGCCTCTATTGAGGCCGCCCGCCTGAAATCCCGAGCCCGATCAATCCCATAAACCCGACCCCCGCCTGCGCGGCGCCCGCCCCTTTACCCCGGCGCGCGCCGCCGCTAGAACCCCCCGGATCCGCCTCCCCGAGGAAAAGCCGATGCGCGCCGAAACCGAACATGTCGTCGCCGAGATCGAGAAGTCGCTGGCCCTCCTGCGCCAGCGCCTCGGCTGGGACACCGCCGCGCACCGGCTGGAAGAGCTCAATGCCATGTCCGAGGATCCCGAGCTCTGGAACGATCCCGCCCGCGCCCAGAAGCTCATGCGCGACCGCCAGGTCCTCGCCGACGCGCTCGACAGCTACGGCTCGCTCGCCCGCGAGCTTGCCGACCAGCGCGAGCTGATCGAGCTCGGCGAGGCCGAGGACGATCAGGAAATCGTCGCCGAAGCCGAAACCGCGCTCCGCGCCCTCCGCGACCAGGCCGCCCAGAAGGAGATCGAGGCGCTGCTCGACGGCGAGGCCGACGGCAACGACACCTTCATCGAGATCAATGCCGGCGCCGGCGGCACCGAGAGCTGCGACTGGGCGGCGATGCTCGCCCGCATGTATGTCCGCTGGGCCGAGGGCCACGGCTACAAGGTCGAGCTCATCTCCGAAAGCCCGGGCGAGGAGGCCGGCATCCGCTCGGTCACCTACCAGGTCAAGGGTCCGAACGCCTATGGCTGGCTCAAGACGGAATCGGGCGTCCACCGCCTCGTGCGCATCTCGCCCTTCGACAGCGCCGCGCGCCGCCATACCTCGTTCTCGTCGGTCTGGGTCTATCCGGTGGTCGACGACAATATCGAGATCGAGATCGCGCCGAACGACATTCGCATCGACACCTACCGCTCGTCGGGCGCCGGCGGCCAGCACGTGAACACCACCGATTCCGCGGTGCGCATCACCCATATCCCGACCAATATCGTGGTCACGAGCTCGGAGAAATCCCAGCACCAGAACCGCGCCAATGCCATGGCCGCGCTGAAATCCCGGCTCTACGAGCTCGAGCTGCGCAAGCGCAACGAGGCGATCACCGCCCAGCACGAGGCCAAGGGGGATGCGGGCTGGGGCAACCAGATCCGTTCCTACGTCCTGCAGCCCTACCAGATGGTCAAGGACCTGCGTACCAATGTCGAGACCTCCGACAGCCAGGGCGTGCTCGACGGCAAGCTCGACCCGTTCATGGCCGCGGCGCTCGCCCAGCAGGTCGCGGGCAAGAGCCGCGCCGAGGCTCAGGCCGACGAGTGACGCCCCCCGCGGGGCCGGCGCAAACCCTCCGTGCTTGATCTAGCGCAAGGCGGTGACGGACGGTTCGGCTTCAACTTGCGCCAAGGAGCCGGAAACCAGGGGAGGAAGCCCATGACCGACACCGCGCCGACCGGCCCGGCACGGAATCCGGACATCGCGATCCGGCATATCAGCCAGGACGATGTCTATGCTGCCCTGTCGGCCGGATGGGCCGATTTCCGCGCCGTTCCGCAATATGGCCTGTTCTTCGGCGGCATCTATGCCCTCATCGGCATCGCGATCTTCGCCCAGCTTTGGGTCTGGGACGAACCTTTCTGGATCGTTCCCCTTGCCCTCGCCTTCCCGCTGATCGGCCCGTTCGTCGCGATCGGGCTCTACGAGGTCAGCCGTCGGCGCGAGGCGGGCGAGCCGCTCGACTGGGCCGCGATTCTCGGCGTGATCGGGCGCGAGCGCGACCGCCAGATGCCCTCCATGGCCTTCGTGATTCTGGCGGGCTTTCTGGTCTGGATGTTCGCCGCGCAGTTGATCGTTGCCCTGTTCCTCGGCAACGATCCCGGCTCGTCCTTCTTCGACATCGACAGCATCCTGCATAGCGGCCACGGCGTTGCCATGCTGATCGTCGGCTCGCTGGTCGGCGCGGTGATCGCCGGCCTTCTGTTCTCGATCACGGCCTTCGCCCTGCCGCTGCTGCTCGAGCGCGAGATCGACTATGTGACGGCAATGGTCACCAGCTTCCGGGCCGTCGAGAAGAATCCCTATCCGATGCTGAACTGGGCCTGGGTCATCGGTGCGAGCCTCGTCGCCGCCATGGTCCCGCTCTTTCTCGGATTGGTGGTGGTCCTGCCCGTGCTCGGTCATGCCACCTGGCATCTCTATCGCAAGGTCATCGTCCCGGCCGCCTGACCGGGCCGGCTGGCCGGGTCGACTGGCCGGGCCTGCTGGCCGGCTCAGCGATAAAAGATGTTGCCGCCGATCAGCCCGACCTTCGGCCGCGACTTGAACCAGCCGGGCTTGGCGCCCGCGGCATGGAAGAACAGCGCGCCATTGGTGATGTCCGGCGCCCCGGCGAGAACCGCGCGCGCCACCGCCATCGCTTCCTCGCGTCGCTCCGGATTGGCCAGCGCATCGGAGCGCCCGTCGCATTTGTACGAGAACTGGCAGCCATCGCGCACCACGGCGCAGACCGAGCCGGGGAATTTCGGGCTCTTGGTCCGGTTTACCACGACATGCGCGACCGCCGCGGCCCCCGACTTGCCGGTGCCGCCCGCCTCGAAATAGACCGCTTCCGCCAGGCAGGCGAGATCGTTCGACGCGGCGCGCGAGGCCGGAGGCTGGGCCGGCTTACCGGCGGCAGAACTCGGATCGGCCAGGATCAGCAGCGCGGCCAGTCCGGCAAGGGTCGTCATCAAGGGGCGCAAGCGGCTCGCTCCGTTTGGCTTTGGTCTCAGGTCCATACCCTGGCATTTTGCAGTGCAGCATGTCCAGATCCCCAGCCGGGCACCGGCGGATTTCCGCCGGCCGCTTGCGAATATCGCCGATCAAGTAGTTGAGGCTATTGACTATTGCAGAGGGAGGGCAGCGCACGGTCCAAGGATTCGTCGCTGCGGCGAAGCGTCGCTGCCGCGATCTGGATCGGCCGGAAGGGCGGTTCCTGAATACTCGGCTGGACCTGCCGGGCGGTGATGCAGCCGGCATAGACCGTCCGCTTGCCTTCGAGGTCGGTGGCCTCGAGAGCGATCGGAACCGTCGTGTAGATGCTGCCCGCGGCTCCCTCCGACACCGGCGCCCCGACCGTCAGCGCGACATGCGCGGTCTCGGCATAGCCCTTGACGTAGCCGGCATAGTCCGGCGCCATGTCCTCGCTGAAATAGCTGTAGGCCCGCGCATATTCCTGCCGGTCGATCGCATTGTAGTAGGACCGGATCAGCGCCACTGGATCCGACCGGTCATCGAGATAGGGCGCCTCCTGCGCCAGGGCCGGAAGGGCGGCGGCCAGCAGCGGCACCAGCATGCAGGCCCGCCCCCGCCGTGCGGTAACCTTGATGAAGATCTGGTGTACGACTTTAAGATATACAAGCAAAATCAATTTCATAGCTTCTGTCGCACGCGTGCGACGCGCGCCGTCGCACGGCCTCACAGCCCCGCCTCCAGCCGGTCGAGCAGGGCATCGAGCATCGCGTCGCACCGGGCGAGCTGTTCGGCCTCGACGAATTCGTCCGGCTTGTGCCCCTGCGCCATGGAGCCCGGCCCGCAGACCACGGTCGGAAGGCCGAGCTCGTCCGAGAACAGGCCTCCCTCGGTCCCGAACGCGACCTTGATCGTGCCGTTCGCCCCGGTCAGCCCCTTGACGAAGGCGACCGCCTCCGAGGTCCGGGCCGTGTCGAGCCCCGGATAGGCGTTGAAGATCTCGATCCCGATCCCGGCCCCTGGGAATTTCTCCCGCGCCGCCGCGCCCAGCCGCTCCGCCGCCTCGTGGATCGGCGCGAGCAGGGTGGCCGGATCGTCGCCCGCCAGATTCCTGAGCTCGAAATCCATCACCGCGAGGTTCGGCACGATATTGAGCGCGACCCCGCCATTCAGCCGGCCGACATGCAGCGTCGAATAGGGCACGTCATAATCGCCGTCCCGCGTCCCCTCCGCCGCGATCCGCTCCTGTTCGGCCCGGATCGCCGCCATCAGATCGGCCGCCAGATGCAGCGCGTTGAGCCCGGTCGGGGCCAGCGCCGAATGCGCCTCGACGCCCCGGCAGGTGGCCCGCAGGCCCGTCTTGCCCTTGTGCCCGGTGGCGACCTGCATCCCCGTCGGCTCGCCCACGATGCAAAGCGCCGGCCGCGCCGGTCCCCGCCGCAGCAGGTCGATCAGCGAATGGACGCCCAGGCAGCCCAGCTCCTCGTCATAGCTCAGCGCCAGATGCAGCGGCGACCGCAGCGGCCGGCCCGCCCCCCGCAGCATCGCGGCGAGCGCGCAGGCGACGAAGCCCTTCATGTCGGCCGTGCCCCGGCCATAGAACCGGCCCCCGCTCTCGGTCAGGGCAAAGGGCGGCCGGGTCCAGGCCTGGCCGTCGATCGGGACCACGTCGGTATGACCCGACAGCATCACGCCCCCCGCGCCCGCGGGGCCGATCGAGGCATGGAGATTGGCCTTGCTGCCGTCCTCGTTCGGCACCAGCACCGGCTCGATCCCCACGCCGCGCAGCAGCTCGGCGACATAGGCGATCAGGCCGTCGTTCGGATCGCGGCTGACGGTCGGAAAACCGATCAGCGCCTCGAGGATGGTCGTCGTCTGCATCGCGTCTCCCGCCCGGTGATCCCGGCGGGAGTGTCGCGCAACGCGGCGCCGCTGGCCAGCCCGCGCGAGCGGGATCAGCGGCTCCGGAGCAGGCCCACGATCTCGTAGGTCCGCGCGAGGATCGGCTCGGCGATCGCCGCCGCCCGCTCCGCCCCGCGCCCGAGAATGCGGTCGATCTCGGCCGGATCGGCCATCAGCTCGGTCATCCGCGCGGTGATCGGCGCGAGATGGGCGACCGCAAGATCGGCGAGTTCCGGCTTGAAGTCCGAGAACGGCCGCCCCGCGAACCGGCTCACCACCGCATCCGGGCTCTCGCCCGAGATCGCCGCATGGATATTGACCAGGTTCCGCGCTTCGGGCCGCCCGGCCAGCTCGGCGAAGCTCTCCGGCAAGGGCTCGGAATCGGTCCGCGCCCGCCGGATCTTCTGGGCGATCGTGTCGGCATCGTCGGTCAGGTTGATCCGGCTCTGGTCGGACGGGTCCGACTTCGACATCTTCTTCGACCCGTCGCGCAGCGACATCACCCGCGTCCCCGCCCCCTCGATGATCGGCTCGGGCAGCGGAAAGAACGCCTCGCCGAAATCGTGGTTGAACTTGGCCGCGATGTCCCGCGTCAGCTCGACATGCTGCTTCTGATCCTCGCCCACCGGCACATGCGTCGCGTGATAGGCGAGGATATCGGCCGCCATCAGCGCCGGATAGACGTAGAGACCGGCACTCGCCGCCTCCCGATCCTTGCCCGCCTTGTCCTTGAACTGCGTCATCCGGTTCAGCCAGCCGAGCCGGACCACGCAATTGAAGATCCAGGCGAGCTCCGGATGAGCCGCCACCTGACTCTGGTTGAACAGGATCGAGCGCTCGGGATCGAGCCCGGCCGCGATGAACGCCGCCGCAACCTCGCGGATCGCATGGCGCAGTTTGGGCGGATCCTGCCAGACCGTGATCGCATGCAGATCGACCACGCAATAGATCGTCGGATAGCGATCCTGCATCCCCACCCAGCGGCGCAGCGCTCCGAGATAGTTCCCGAGATGCAGGTTGCCCGAAGGCTGGATGCCGGAAAAGACCCGGGCCGCGCGCGCGTCGTCAGACATGGTGGCTCCAGAGAGCAGGGGGATCGCGGCGCGCCTTATTGCCCGCCTGGGGCCGAAGGTCAACCGGCCCCCCCCCGCCGGCTCAGGCGATGGTTTCGATCGCGCTCCAGTCGACCGACCAGCGCGACTGCAGCTCGATCGACGCGTCGCCCGCCAGCACCAGCCAGGCAAGGGCCGGCTCCGGGCCGTAATTCTGCCCGAAATAATCCTCGCGCGGCGCAAGCCCCGGCTCGAGCGCGATCCGGTCCCCGGGCCCGAAATCCACGATCGTGTCATGGCCGCATCCCGCCCGGAACACGAAGACATCCGCTCCCGACCCGCCGACCAGCGTGTCGTTGCCCGCGCCGCCCTCGATCGTGTCGTTGCCCGATCCCCCCTCCAGCACCGCGCCCCCGGCGGGAATGTCCCATGGCAACGGGTTCGCCCATGCCGATGGCTGGGCCGGCCCGCCAGCTTTGATCCGGTCGTCCCCCGACCCGCCGCGCACCGTGTCCCAGCCCGAGTCCGGCCCGGCCTCGATCCGGTCGTTGCCGGCCCCGGCCTCGATCAGGTCGGCCCCGGCGCCGCCGTCCAGCCGGTCGTCGCCATCCCCCCCGAGCAGGGTGTCGGCCCCGTCTCCGCCCCGGATCGTGTCCCGGTCGTCCCCGCCCTCGAGACGGTCGCTGCCTTTCCAGCCATAGAGGATATCGTCGCCGTCGCCGCCCAGGACGGTGTCGTCGCCCGCATCCCCGCGCAGGAAATCCCGGCCATCGCCGCCCTCGATCCAATCGTTGCCATCGCGCCCGGCCACCCGGTCGTCGCCGGCATCGCCGAACAGGCGGTCATTGCCGAACGAAGCCTCCAGGCGGTCGTTGCCGGCGCCGCCATGCATCGCATCGCTCGCCAGCCGCTTGGCCGCGATCCAGCCATGGACATCCTCGATGCCGGGCCGCTCGACCAGCATGGTCGCCATCCGCACATCGAGCAGGTCGTCGCCATCGCCGCCGCGCAGCAGGTTGGACCCGCCGCCGCCATGCAGGATGTCGTTGCCATCCCCGCCGTCGAGCACATCGTCGCCGGCATCGCCGTAGATCCGGTCATGCCCCCCGAAGATCGGATACCGATAGTAGTACATCCCATCGGTCAGCGTCGCCTGCCCGCCATGCAATGTGTCATTGCCGGCGCCGCCATAGATCGTGTCATCGCCCCGCCCGCCCATCGCATAGTCGTCGCCATCGCGCGCATAGATGAGCCGCGGTTGGTCGTCCGACCGGCTGCCAGGAAGCAGGTTCAATCCGAAGGCAATATAAGTATCGTTAGAATTGGAAAGATAAACCGCTGTTACCACAACAAGCTCCACCTACAGGTCGAGCAATGTTGTTCGACAAGCCTCTCGCGATCAAGTCGCAACAGTCCGCATTTTTAGTTTAAGTCAAGCCGGCCGTACGGGTCTGGGTCAGGCCCCCTCGCCCATCGACGAGGCCAGCGACACCAGGGCCTGGCGGGTCAGCGGGTCGGCGATGCGCTGGAATGCCGCCTGGAGCCGCGCCGATTCTGCGGCGGAGATCGCTGCATGAGTGTCGCCGCCGCCGGCCGGACCATCCAGCCCCTCGAAGAAGTATTGGACCGGCACGCCGAGCAGCATGGCGAGGTGAAACAGCCGCCCGGCCCCGATCCGGTTCGATCCCTTCTCATATTTCTGCACCTGACTGAAGGTGACGCCGAGATGCCGGCCGAGCGCTGCCTGGCTCAGCCCGATCTCGATGCGCCGCGCGCGGACCTTGGCGCCGACATAGGCGTCGATTTCCTCGACCGCGGCATCCGCCTGGCGGATCGCCCCTGCCATCATCTCCGAAGTCCCTTGCGAAATCGCCGCGAGCCGCATGCCCGATCATCCCCGCGTCGCTGCCCATTCGGGGGAGTTTCGCGGGAGCTGTCCGCCAAGGAAACCTGTCCGTTTGTACAGGCGGGCCACCATCCGCGACGGCGATGGCGCGAATCATTCGGCCGCGATGGCAAGGGCGGGCGCGAAGGCCGGCATCCGCAGCATCGCATAGCTGCGACCGTCCGCCTCGCAATAGGATTCGCCCACCCGGCGCGCCGGAAAGCCGAGCTGGCGCAGCGTCCGGGCGAGCGGCACCGGCGAGAGCGAGATCAGTTCGCTGCCCCCATGCTCCCGGACGACCTGGACGGCCGCGTTCAGCATCAGCGACAGGCACTCCGCCCGGTCGGCCTGGCAGGAAAGTTCGTCCGACACGACGAGCCGCGTGCATTCCCAAACCTCGTTCGTGGTGAATTCCTCGACGACGACGCGCGGCGGGATCGGGATCTCCCCCCGCAGCGCGTCGCGCAGCATGTAGGTATGCCGTCCCCAGGACGCGGTGGTCGGCATCACGCGGGCCCCGCCGACCACCGTCGTATCGCGCAGGACGAGCGCGTAGTGGGCGCAGGGATTGTCGTACTGGTCCATCTCGACCTCGTCGTCATGCGGGATGTTCCAGCCCAGCTTGTCGACGAAGAAACGTTTCCGGATCCGAAGGTATTGACAGAAGGCGTCTCCCTGCAGGTACTGGCCGAGAAAATCGAAGGTGGTGTAGTGCATGATCCACTCCCCTGACTGGAGAGTGCAGCTAAGCCCTTGCGCTGTGATTTGTTAATGGGTTGCGACAAAACCAGTCGCGATCAGATCATTCCCAGCATCAGCGCCCTGGCGGCGGCCTGCGATCCGGTTTTCGCCTTGAGCTTCAGGCGGGCATTGCGCAGGCGCTGCTTTATCGCGCTTTCTGAAACGCCCAGGATCGAGGCGATCTCCTTCATCAGGAGCCCGTTCTTGACGAGCCCCAGCGTTTCCAGCTCGGCCTCGGTCAGGTTTTTCGGCCGCGCATAGGCCTGGTGCATCGCGAGGAGGCCGGCATGAAGCTGCTGCAGCTCAGCCGTCGTATAGTCGCGATCGGATCGAAAGAAGAAGCCGAAGCTGCGCGCGCTGCCCTCGCCCGAATCGAAGCAACAGGCAGCCGCCCCGAAATTCAGGCCATGATATTTCGCGAGCTCGAGCACGCCCTGGCTGTCCTCCGCCACCAGCTCGCGCATCCGCACGAACCCCTGGTTGCGATGCGCCCAGGCCATGGCCGGGTCATGCACGAGCAGCCCGCTCGCGGTATATTCCCGGATCCAGGCCTCCGGCAGGCAATTCTCCTCGATGACCGGGAACACGAAGCTGATCCGGATCGCAATATAGTGACCGGCCGGCGCGAGCCGCTCGAGCGCTTCCGGCGGCGCCCATCCCGAGCTACCCAGCACTCCAGACCCCGCAGATTCCGATTTTTTCGCTCACGATATGATTCTACTCTCGAACCGGTCGAAGCGTAGGCTGAGGAAACCAGTTCTGCAATCGAATCGCGAGCAACGGCCATGAGTCGGATGAATCGGGCGAGTGTGGCGGCCTTGCTGCACGATCTCGATCGCCGAAGTCCTGCCGGCTGCGCCATCGGGCTTCACATCCGCTTCACCTCGCCGCGCTTCATGTTCCAGTCCTATCCGAAGCGCTGGCTGGACGAATATTCCGGGGCGGGCTTGTTCGCGAAGGATCCGACGGTCCATTGGGGGATGAGCAATGTCGGCTGGATCCTCTGGAGCGATCTGGAACGGATCGACGATCGCGGGGTGCTCGATCGGGCGCGCGATTACGGGATCATGAATGGTGTCACGATCGCGTTGGTGATCGAGGGCTCGCGCAGCATCGCGAGCTTCGCCCGGTCGGACCGGGACTATGAGGGAGCCGAGATCGCCGAACTGCAGCGGATCTTCGAGGCGCTGCATCGGGCGACAGCCGGCCTTCGGGAGTTGACCGACGCGGATCGCCAGGCGTTGCAGGATCTCTCGGTGCGCCTCACGCATTGAGCGCGCCCTGGCGGCAGCCGCTTAACCAAGATTGCGATCTGGTAAACGAATTCTAATATATTGTTTTGAATCAAAGGCTTGGTCAGAGTCGCACGCGTGCGACTCCGGGTTGTCGCACACCCTTGGCGTCTGGCTCGCGCCTGGGCTTGCCCCGCCTGCCCGGGCATGCTCCTATCCGGCCCGGGCAGGTGGATAGACGAGCGGGATGGGCGGCTCAGCGGTCAGCATCGATCAGGCGGCGGATGGGGTGCGCCTCGGCTTTTCCGGCCGCCTCGTGATGGCGAGCCTGACCGGCCTCCAGCGCGACCTCACGGGCCTCGGCCGGCCGGGCTCGGTCGCCTTCGATCTCGGTCGGGTCGAGGCGATGGATACCGGCGGGGCCTGGCTGATCGCCGACCTCAAGCGCCGGCTCGAGGGCGAGGGCGTCGCCTGCCGGGTCGAGAATGCCAGCGCGCTCCAGCTCTCGCTCCTCGACACGGTGACCCGGAATCTCCCGTCCGAGCCGGCCGCGCGGACCAAGCGCCACGGCTTCGTCTACTGGCTCGGCAATGTCGGCCGGACCACGGTCGGGATCTGGCGGTCGACGCTCGACCTGCTCGGTTTTCTCGGGCTCGCGATCGCCCGGCTGGTCGGCCTGCTGGCGCGGCCCTGGCGCCTTCCCGTGACCTCGATCACCCATCACATGCAGGAGGTCGGCCTGAACGCGGTGCCGATCGTGGCGCTGATGGCCTTCCTGATCGGCGTCGTCCTCGCCTTCCAGGGCGCGGCCCAGCTCCGGCAGTTCGGGGCGGGCATCTTCATCGTCGATTTGATCGCCGTCTCGATCCTGCGCGAGCTCGGCATCCTCCTGACCGCGATCATCGTCGCCGGCCGCTCCGGTTCGGCCTTCACCGCGGCGATCGGCTCGATGAAGATGCAGGAGGAAATCGACGCGATGCGCACCCTCGGGCTCGACCCGACCGAGGTGCTGGTCGTTCCCCGCCTGGTCGCCCTGATCCTGATGCTCCCGGTCCTCGGCTTCATCGCCAACATCGTCGGCCTGATCGGCGGCGCGCTGATGTCCTGGATCCAGCTCGATATCTCGCCGCTGATGTTCCTCACCCGCCTGCAGAGCTCGATCGGCGTCTGGCACTACCTGGTCGGCATGATCAAGGCGCCGTTCTTCGCGGCGATCATCGGCGTCGTCGGCTGCTACAAGGGCATGATGGTCGAGGGCAATGCCGAATCCCTCGGCCGGCTGACCTCGCAGTCGGTCGTGATGGCGATTTTTACGGTGATCGCCGCGGACGCCCTGTTCTCGATCTTCTTCGCGCTGGTGGGCGTATGACCGAGCCGGCACCGCGCGAGGCGATCATCGAGGTGCGGGGCCTCGTCACCCAGTTCGGCACCCACCGGATCCATGACGGGCTCGATCTCGACGTCTATCGCGGCGAGGTCCTGGGCGTGGTCGGCGGCTCGGGCACCGGCAAGTCGGTGCTCCTGCGCGAGATCGTCGGACTGATGCGCCCCGCCGCCGGCAGCATCAAGGTCTTCGGAGCGGACATGCTGACCGCGAGCGACGCCGAGCATCAGCGGATCGAGCAGCGCTGGGGCGTGATGTTCCAGGACGGGGCCCTGTTCTCGGCGCTGACGGTGGCCGAGAATATCGAGGTGCCGATGCGCGGCCAGACCGATCTCGACGCCGAGACCCGCCGCTCGCTCGCCGAACTCAAGGTCGCGATGGTGGGCCTGCCGCCCAATGCCTGCGACAAGCACCCGTCCGAGCTGTCCGGCGGCATGCGCAAGCGCGCGGGCCTCGCCCGGGCGCTGGCGCTCGATCCCGAGATCGTCTTCCTCGATGAGCCGACCGCCGGGCTCGATCCGATCGGCGCCGCCGATTTCGACCAGCTGATCCGCGAGCTGCAGAAGACGCTCGGCCTCACCGTCTTCATGGTCACCCACGATCTCGACAGCCTCCATGCGATCTGCGACCGGATCGCGGTGCTCGCCGAGAAGAAGGTCTTGGTCACCGGCACGATCGCCGACATGCTCAAGGTGGACGAGCCCTGGGTGCATGCCTATTTCCACGGCCCTCGCGCGCGCGCCGCGCTCGGGGCGGCCTGATACCGGAGAGCTCATGGAAACCCGCGCCAACTATGTGCTGATCGGAGCCTTCACGCTTGCGGGCATCCTGGGCGCGCTCGGCTTCTTCGTCTGGCTCGCCAACAGCCAGGTCGACCGCGAATTCGCCTACTACAATGTGCTCTTCGACAACGTCTCCGGCCTGACGGTCGCCGGCAATGTCAGCTTCAACGGCGTCTCGGTCGGCCAGGTGACCAGCATTGATCTTTACGACAAGGACCCGTCCAAGGTCATCGTGGGGATCCAGGTCGCGCAACGTACGCCGGTCAAGACCGACACCACGGCTCAGCTCAAGTCGCAGGGCGTGACCGGAATGTCCTTCATCGAGATGGCAGGCGGCAGCCCCGACGCGCCGCGGCTCGAGCAGCATGCGGTGATCGTGGCGCAGCGCTCGGTCGTCCAGGCGCTCAGCGAAGACGCCCCGAACCTGCTCAAGGAGGCGATCACGCTCCTGCACAGCGTCCAGGGTTTTGTCGGACCGGACAAGCAGGAATATGTCGCCGGAATCCTGCGCAATCTCGATGCCGCCTCGGGCAAGCTCGAGACCGCGCTCGGCGATTTCTCAAGCGTCACCAAGACGGTCGCCAGCGCCTCGGACCAGATCGGCGCCTTCACGGCCCGGCTCGACGAGATCGGCGGCTCGGTCGAGGCGACGCTCGACAAGGCGCGCGGCACGCTCGACGTCGCCAAGGGCGCCTTCTCGCAGGCGGAGGCGACGCTCGCGACCGCGACCACCACGCTGATCCGGGCCGGTACGACCTTCGACAGCGCCAATGCGGTCATCAAGGACCAGGTCCCTCCGATCGTCGACGAGGTCGGCGCGACGGTCAAAACCCTCAATCAGGGCGTCGCCGACATCAAGGCGCAGGTCGCGACCGTGCTCGCGAGCATCGGCGGCACCTCGCAGATCGCGAGCGAGCGGCTGATCGAGCTGCAGGGCACCATCGCCAAGCTCGAAGCAACGCTCGGCACGGCTCAGACCACGCTCGAGGCGGTCACCGCCGGGTCGCAGAGCGTCCAGAAGCTGGTCGACGGAGAGGGAACCGGCCTTGTGGTCGATGCCCGCACGACGCTCGCCAACGCCAACCAGGCGATCACCTCGATCAACAAGGTCGTGCAGGAGGACATGCCGGTCATTGTCTCCGACGTGCGGACCGCGACGGCCAATGCCAATGCCACGATCGAGCAGGTCGGCAATGACCTGACGGGCGCCAGCGGCCAGCTCACCCCGCTGATCGCGAGCGGAGCCACCACGCTGGCCGCGGCGACCCGGACCTTCCGCGACGCAAGCAGCACGCTGAACCGGCTTCAGACCTCGCTCGACACGGTGGATAGCACGCTGATCGCCGCAAAGGGCACCTTCACCAGCGCCAATACCATCATCGAGACCGAGGTGGCGCCGACCGCGGCGGATATCCGGACCTCGGCCGCCAATCTCAACAAGGCGCTCGCCAGCGTCACGGCGGACCTGCCGACGATCACCGCCGATATCCAGAGCACCATAGCGCGGGCCGATGCGGTCGTTGCCCAGGTCGACAAGGTGGTGGCAACCAGCGGGCCGCAGATCAACAGCTTCGCCCAGGCGGGGCTTCCCGAATTCGTCGCCTTCGCCCAGGAGGCGCGCAATCTCGTCGCTGCGCTCGACCGGCTGACCGCCAAGGTCCAGAGGGATCCGGCGCGCTTCTTTTTCGGCAACCAGCCCCCAGATTTCAGGAGATGATCCGCGCATGTTCCCGCTGATCCGCGCCGGCGCCGTGTCGCTTGGCCTTGCCCTGCTCGGCGGCTGCGCCGCGATCGGCACGCTGAACCAGGCCTCGCAGTCGCTTCCGACATTCGACCTGACGGCCGCGGCGGTCCCGCCGGCGGCGGGGCCCGGCCGCTCGACCCGGGTGCTGCTCGTCGCGAGCCCGACGGCCTCGACCGCCATCGCGACCGACCGGATCGTGATCAAGCCGAACGCCCTGCAGGTCGCCTATCTGCCGGACGGGCGCTGGATCGAGTCGGCGCCGGTCCATGTCCAGGCCCTGCTGGTGCGCTCGATCGCCAATTCCGGCGCGGTGGGCTTCGTCGGCGGCGATGCCGCTGGGCCGGTGCCGGACTTCGTGCTGCTGACCGACCTGCAGACCTTCCAGGCGGAGCTCGGGCCCGATGGCAAGCCGACCCGGATCGCGGTCCGGATGACCCTGACGCTCGTCCGCGACCTCGACCGGCGGCTGGTCGCGACCCGGGTCTTCGAGGCGTCGGCCCCGATCAGCTCGACCCAGGCGCTGCCCGTGGCCGTCGCCTTCGACAGCGCGATGCGCGGCATTCTGGCCGAGGCGACCCGCTGGACCGTCGGGGCGATGGGCGGGCGGATCAGCTGACCGTGCGACATCGCCGGAATCGCACGGAGTCGCACGCGTGCGACTCCGCCTAAGTCATTGTAATGTATATTAAATATGAATCTCGTTTAGCCAATTTTCACACAGGTTAACGCCACAAGGGCGCGTTGGCTCCGGTGTCGGGCGGCGGGGCATCGCAATCGGCCGCCCACCGTCCACCGCGGACCGTGGCCGACATGCCGGCCTCCGCGCGCCGTGGCGTCGCGATTGGCGGTCAAACGCACGCGCATTGTCTGGCGAAGCCGCCCGGAGCATGCGAGAAGCGGTCAACCGGGTCCGCATATGGACCGAACATCCAAAGGGGGAAACGGATGGCCGACGATCTGAAGGGCGAAGCACTTGCCTATCACGCTGCCGAGCCGCGCGGGAAGCTGCAGATCCTGCCGACCAAGCCGATGGCGACCCAGCGCGACCTGGCGCTGGCCTATAGTCCCGGCGTCGCCTATGCCTGCACCGCGATCGCCGAGGATCCGGCGGCGGCCGCGCTCTATACCGGGCGGCAAAACCTGGTCGCGGTGATCTCGAACGGCACCGCGGTGCTCGGTCTCGGCAATATCGGCGCGCTCGCCTCGAAGCCGGTGATGGAGGGCAAGGCCGCTCTCTTCAAGAAGTTCTCCAATATCGACGTCATGGATATCGAGGTCGACGAGACCGACGTCGATGCCTTCGTCGAGGCGGTCGCCCGGCTCGAGCCGACCTTCGGCGGCATCAATCTGGAGGACATTTCCGCCCCGGCCTGCTTCGAGATCGAGAAGCGGCTGAAGCAGCGGATGAAGATCCCGGTCTTCCATGACGACCAGCACGGCACGGCGATCGTCACCGCCGCGGGCATGCTGAACGCGCTCGAGATCACCGGACGCAAGATCGACACCGCGAAGATCGCCTGCAACGGCGCCGGCGCCGCCGCGCTCGCCTGCCTCGACCTTCTGGTCTCGTTCGGCGCGCGCAAGGAAAATATCCTGGTCTGCGACCGCAAGGGCGTGATCCATACCGACCGCACCGATCTCGACCAGTACAAGGGCGCCTATGCCGCGCGCACGACCAAGCGCAGCCTCGCCGACGCGATGGAGGGGGCGGACATCTTCCTCGGTCTCTCGGCCAAGGACTCCGTGACCCAGGACATGGTCCGCTCGATGGCGGCGAAGCCCATCATCTTCGCGATGGCCAATCCCGACCCGGAAATCCGCCCGGAACTGGTCCATGCCGTGCGCGACGATGCCATCGTCGCCACCGGACGGTCGGACTATCCGAACCAGGTCAACAACGTCCTCTGCTTCCCGTTCATCTTCCGCGGCGCGCTCGATTGCGGCGCGACCGAGATCAACGAGACCATGAAGCGCGCCTGCGCCGAGGCGATCGCGCGGATGGCGCGGGCCGAGGCCTCCGACGTGGTGCTGGCGGCCTATGGCGCGGACAATCTGCGCTTCGGGCCGGACTATATCATTCCGAAGCCGTTCGATCCGCGGCTGATGCCCGAGGTGGCGACGCTGGTCGCGCAGGCGGCGATGGATACCGGGGTCGCGACCCGGCCGATCGCCGACATGGCGGCCTATCGCGAGCGGCTGCAGCGCTTCGTGTTCCGCTCGGGCCTCCTGATGAAGCCGGTCTTCGACGCGGCCTCGCGCAGCCCGCGCCGGGTGGTCTTCGCCGAGGGCGAGACCGGGCGTGTCCTGCATTGCGCCCAGCAGGCGCTGCAGCTCGGCATCGCCGCACCGATCCTGATCGGCGACAGCGAGCGCATCGCCGAGCGGATCCGCACGCTCGGCCTGTCCATCAAGCCCGGCGAGACCGTGACGGTGATCGACCCGAACAAGATCGACGCGGAAAGCTATGCGGCGGAACTGCATGCGCGGGTCGGCCGGCTCGGCGTCTCGGGCAAGGAGGCGCTGCGCGGGGTCCGGGCCGATCCGACGGTGCTCGCCTGCCTGATGCTGGCGCGTGGCGAGGCCGATGCGGCGATCTGCGGCTCCGGCGGTCGGTTCGGCCATCATCTGAAGCGGCTCGAAGGCATTCTCGGGCGCAAGCCCGGGGTGCGCTCGCTCTCGGCGCTCAATGCCGTCGTGATGCCCGAGGACACGATCTTCATCGCCGACGCCTATGTGACCCTCGATCCGAGCGCGGAGGAGATCGCCGATCTGACCGAGCTCGCGGCCGAGACCATGCGGCGGATGGGCGTGACCCCGCGCGCGGCGCTGGTCAGCCACGCCAATTTCGGCGACCGTCCGAGCCCGAGCGCGCAGAAGATGCACGCGGCCATGGAGATCCTGCGGGCGCGCAAGCCGGATTTCGAGGTCGATGGCGAGATGCATGCCGATGCCGCGCTCGACCCGCAGCTCCGGGCGCGGGCCTATGCCCATTCCTCGCTGACGGGCCCCGCCAACCTGCTGATCATGCCGAATGCCGATGCCGCCCATATCGCGCTCAACCTGCTCAAGGTGCTCGGCCGGGGCATCTCGGTCGGGCCGATCCTGATGGGCGCCGCGCAGCCCGCGCATATCGCCTCGCAATCGGCGACGGTGCGCGGCCTGCTCAACCTGACCGCCATCGCGGTGGTCGAGGCCCAGGGAGCGGCGTCGGCCGGCGAGCGGCTGGCGGCACAGTAAGGGCGTTCGGCCGGCGGCACCGCGCCGCCGGCCGTCTCAAGGGGGAGGACCGGGCAATGAGCCAGAGCCTGATCGAGCGTCTGTCCCGCGAGCTCGACGCGATCCGCGCCGAGGGGCTCTACAAGTCCGAGCGGGTGATCGGCTCGCAGCAGGCCGGCGCGATCGACGCCGTGCCGGGCGGGCATGTGCTGAATTTCTGCGCCAACAATTATCTGGGGCTCGCGAACCATCCCGCCCTGATCGCCGCCGGCCAGGCGGCTTTGGCGCGCTATGGCTACGGCATGGCCTCGGTGCGGTTCATCTGCGGCACCCAGGAGGAGCACAAGGCGCTGGAGGCGCGGCTGTCGCAGTTCCTCGGGACCGAGGACACCATCCTCTATTCCTCCTGCTTCGATGCCAATGCCGGTCTGTTCGAGACGCTGCTCGGCGAGGAGGACGCGATCATCTCGGACGCGCTCAACCATGCCTCGGTGATCGACGGGGTGCGGCTCTGCAAGGCGCGGCGCTGGCGCTATGCCAACAACGACATGGCCGATCTGGAGCGCTGCCTGCGCGAGGCCGCGGGGGCGCGGCATCGGATGATCGCGACCGACGGGGTGTTCTCGATGGACGGGATCGTCGCGAATCTCGCGGCGATCTGCGACCTCGCCGAGCGCTATGACGCGACGGTGATGGTCGATGACAGCCACGCCATCGGCTGTGTCGGGGCGACGGGGCGCGGGACGCCCGAGCTCTGCGGGGTCGAGGGGCGGGTCGACATCCTGACCGGCACGCTCGGCAAGGCGCTGGGCGGCGCCTCGGGCGGCTATACCAGCGGCCGGCGCGAGGTGGTCGCGATGCTGCGCCAGCGCTCGCGGCCCTATCTGTTCTCCAACACGCTGGCCCCGGTGATCGCCGCCGCCTCGCTGACCGCGCTCGACCTCGTGTCGGGTGGCGCGGGCTTGCGCGCGCGGCTCGAGGCGAATGCGGCCCTGTTCCGCAGCGAGATGGCGGCGCTCGGCTTCACGCTGGCCGGGCGGGACCATCCGATCATCCCGGTCATGCTGGGCGATGCGAAGCTCACCCAGGACTTCGCCGAGCGGATGCTGAAGCGCGGCATCTTCGTGATCGGCTTTTCGTTTCCGGTGGTGCCGCGCGGCCAGGCCCGGATCCGCACCCAGATGTCGGCCGCGCATGCGCCCGAGGATGTGGCGGCGGCGATCGCCGCCTTTGCGTCGGTCGGCCGCGAGCTCGGGGTGATTGCATGACCGAACGGATGCGCGCGCTCGTCAAGGCGCGACCAGAGCCCGGCCTCTGGATGGAGGAGGTGCCGGTTCCGGAGCCGGGGCCGAACGATGTGCTGATCCGGGTCGAGAAGAGCGCGATCTGCGGCACGGACGTGCATATCTGGAACTGGGACGCCTGGGCGGCGCGCACGGTGCCGGTGCCGATGGTGGTGGGTCACGAATTCTTCGGCCGCATCGCCGAGACCGGCAGCGCGGTCACCCGGTTCCGGCCCGGCGAGCGGGTGTCGGGCGAGGGGCATATCGTCTGCGGCTTTTGCCGCAACTGCCGGGCGGGGCGGGGGCATCTCTGCCGCAACACGCTCGGGGTCGGGGTGCAGCGGCCGGGCTCGTTCGCGGACTATGTCTGCATTCCCGAGCGCAATGTCGTGCCGATCCCCGACGACATCCCCGACGAGATCGCGGCGATCTTCGATCCGTTCGGCAATGCGGTTCATACCGCTTTGAGCTTCGATCTGGTCGGTGAGGATGTGCTGGTGACCGGGGCGGGGCCGATCGGCATCATGGGGGCGCTGGTCGCCCAGCGGGTGGGCGCGCGCAAGGTGGTGATCACCGACATCAACCCCGCCCGGCTGGCGCTCGCGAGGGCGCTCGGGGTCGGGCATGTGGTCGATGCCGCGCGCGAGGATCTGGGCGCGGTGACGCGGGCGATCGGGATGCGGGAAGGGTTCGATGTCGGGCTCGAGATGTCGGGTGCTGCGCCGGCTTTCCGCGACATGATCGACAAGATGAACAATGGCGGCCGGATCGCGATCCTCGGGATCGCGCCGGCCGGGTTCGAGATCGACTGGAACCAGGTGATCTTCAAGATGCTGACCTTGAAGGGCATCTATGGCCGCGAGATGTTCGAGACCTGGTACAAGATGATCGCGCTGGTCCAGTCGGGCCTCGATGTCTCGGCTCTGATCACCCACCGGCTCGGGATCGAGGATTTCGCCGACGGCTTCGCCGCGATGCGCGAGGGTCGGGCGGGCAAAGTGGTGATGGACTGGGTCTGATATCGCGTGCATCGCCCGCCGGGGAGGGGCGCTTCGGGTTGTGCGAAGCGTGCCGGTTCGAGGGGGCCGCGATCATCCTGGCCCCGGCGCCGCGCGGTTTGCGGGCGCGGGCGGCGCGGGTGGGGGGCGTGGCGCTTCCCACCAGGGCAGCGCCGACCTCGAGCTGCCCTCGCAAGCGAGGGCAGCCCTCGGCCGGCGCTTGGCGGTCGGCCGCCTTTGCGGCCTCCCTCTGGCGGAGACGGCCCCGAGGGGCCGTCGAGTCCAGAATTTTCTCCCCGCCCGTTGGCGGGGCCCCTCGGACTGCCCGATAGGGTTTCTGCCCATATGAAATCCTCGAAGATGCCAGGCGGAACCGGGCGCGCGCGCGGACCGCAGGCCGGCTTGCGGTGGGGGAAGGCGAGGGCGGCGCAGGATCGGAGGAGAGCGGCGGTGGATGTCGGGATGGCGGGGTCTTCCGCGGGAGAGAGGCGTCAGGCGAGGGGCGGCAGGGCGCCGATCTGGGTCAGCGGGCCGAGCATGTCGGCGGTCACGTGGCGCTCGAGCACGGCCTGATGGTCGGGCCGGAAACGCATGGTGGTGATGCCGTCGAGCGCATAGGCCCGGCCGGTGGCCGCCACGCCCAGGAAAGGCCCCGCGATGGATGCCGCTCATCCGGAGGCGGCAGGCATAGAGATCGCCGTCCTCCAGAGTCTCGAAGAAGGTCAGGTCGGGCCCGTCGCGCCCCTCCGCGCCGAGCGATTGCCAGGTCGTCCGGCAGAAATCGTGCACCGCCGCCCGGTCCAGGGGATGGGGCGCCAAGCCGTATAGCCGGATCGCCGGGTCATAGAGCGTGAGACAGGCTTCGAGATCCCCGGCATTCCAGTGCCGCCGCGCCGCCTCCACGCGATCCGCCATTCCTATCACGGCTCCCCCGTCCCGGCTCCACAGGATAGCACGGTCGGGAGGCGCGCGGGGGGGGGGCGGAATCACCCCTCGGCGGCTGCGAGCGCGTCGATCTCGGGCCAGAGCGGCGCGAGCGTCTCGGCGATCCGGCAATAGAGACGGAACCGCGTCTCGTAGGCGGCGCTGCGCGTCGGATCCGGCGCGTGGCGGTGGCTGATCGCGGCAAGGTCGCGGGGATCGTCCTGAGGCGCGGCATAGAGGCCGATGCCGGCCCCGGCGCAGAGCGCGGCGCCCCAGGCGGCGGCCTCGTCGGTTTCGGTGACGGTGACCGGCAGGCCGAGAATGTCGGCGAAGAGCTGCGCGAAGCTCGGATTGCGCGAGGCGCCGCCGGTCAGCCGCACCTCGCGCGCGGCGAACCCGTCGCGCAGCGCGTCGATATGGGTCCGGTGGTTGAAGACGATCCCTTCGAGCACGGCGCGCAGCAGCGCGCCGCGATCGTGCCAGCCGCGCAGGCCGAGAAAGCCCGCGCTCGCCGCCGCGCCGTGGGGCGAGCCGTAGAGATAGGGATGAAAGAGCGCGCTCGAGGGACGGGCGAGGGCCGCGTCGATCTCGCGCGCGAGCCGGGCATGCACCGATGCGCCGTCCCGGGCGGCGTCCTCCTGCTCGCGCTGGCAGAGCCGGTCGAGGAACCAGTCGTAGTTGGCGGCCGAGGCGGGCGAGACGGCCATGTTGTTCCACTGGCCCGGCGCGATGGCGTTGCGGCAGAGCCAGCGCGGATCGGTGCGCGGCTCGGTCGAGACCACCTCGTTGATCGAATAGGTGCCGGCGACCACGGCCAGCACGCCCTCGGCATGGCCGCCGATCCCGAGCGCCGAGGCGGTGACGTCGTGCAGCCCGGCCACGACCGGGGTGCCGGCGGCGAGGCCGGTCAGGGCGGCGGCCTCGGGCGTGACCCGGCCGACGATCTCGGCCGATCCGGCGATCGGGGGCAGGGCGGGCGCGAGGTCCTCGAGCCCGTAGAGGCGCAGGGCCTCGGGCGCGTAGTCCTGGCTCCGGACCGCGGTGAAGGCGGTGCTGGCCTCGGTTCGGTCGGTACCGATCGTGCCGGTCAGGCAGAAGCGCAGCCAGTCCTTGCAGGCGAGGATATGGCCGATGCGGGCATAGCGCTCGGGCTCGTGCGCCTTGATCCAGGCGAGGATGGCCGAGGGGGCGGAGGCGTGGGGCGGTTGGCCGGTGATGCGGAGCGCCTCGGCGCCGAGCGGGCCGCGGAGCCAGGCATCGGCCAGCGCGCCGGCCCGGCTGTCGAGCGAGAGGATGCCGGGTCCGAGCGGCCGGCTCTCGGCATCGAGGAGATAGAGCCCGTCGCCATGCGCGGTGGCCGCGACCGCTTCGATGTCGCTGGCGGGGCGCCCGCTCCGGGCGATCGCCTCGGCGACGGCTTCGGCTGTCGCCTGCCAGAGCCCGTCCATGGCGCGCTCGACCCGGCGCGGCTCGGGGATCGCCTGCGCCACCCGGCGCCGCGCGACCGCGAGGACGGTGCCGTCCTCATCGAACACCACCGCCTTGGTGACGGTCAGCCCGCTGTCGATTCCAAGAAGGCCCGGCATGAGGCGCGTCTCCGGGGGAAAAGGGGGGAGGGGCGCCGTGGGCGGCGCCCCCTTCGGGTCGGGTCAGCCGTTGACCATGGATTTCAGCGTGAAGGGCGCGACGAACTGGTCGGCCATGTCCGGCGTGACCAGCACGCAGTCGAAGAGCTGCTTCTCGGTCGCGGCGCCGGTCTTGCCGGTCTTGATGAAGTTGTCGGCCTGCTTGACCGCCTCGGCCGAGAAGACCGCGACCGGCTGCAGGACGGTATACTGCATCTCGCCGGCCTTGAGCGCGGCGACCGCGTCGGGCGAGCCGTCGAAGCCGCCGACCTTGACCTTGGCGAGCTTGCCGGCTTCCTTGAGCGCGGCGATCGCGCCGAGCGCCATCTCGTCATTGCCCGAGATCACGCCGACGATGTCGGGATGGGCCTGCAGCATCGACTGCATCTTGTTGTAGCCCTGGGTCCGGTCCCAGTTGGCGACCTCGCGCGCGACCTTGGTCAGGTCGGGATACTGGGTCAGCACCGTCTCGTAGCCGTTCGAGCGGGTGGCGGCGTTGTTGTCGGCGGGGTTGCCGAAGAGCTCGACATAGTTGCCCTTGTCACCGACGCTCTCGACCCATTGCTGGGCGCCGATCGCGGCACCTTGCGCGTTGTTGGAGACGAGCTGCGCCTTGGCGAGGCCTTCCTGGTTGATCTCGGCATTGACGAGGAAGACCGGGATGCCGGCCGCGACCGCCTTCTTGACCGCGCCGATCGAGCCGTCGGCATTGGCCGGGTCGAGGATGATCGCCTTCGACTTGTTGGTGATCGCGGTGTCGATCAGGTTCGATTCGGTGTTGGTGTCGCCCTTGTGGGCGCTGACATTGGCGGTATAGCCGAGCGCCTTGGCGGTCGCCTCGGCCACCTTGCCCTCGGTCAGCCAGTAGGGGTTGGAGGGATCGGTGATGATGATCGACATGAGCCCGTCGGCCCAGGCCGCCCCGGTCAGGAGCGGCAGGGCGGCCGCCGCGGCCAGCAGCAGGCGTTTTCCGTTTTTCAGCATGGGTGGTCTCTTCTCCCTGGTGGTGGGTATGTCGCCGCCGGAGCGGCGGTGCTTTCCGTGGCGGCCGTCTTTTGGCGCGGCCGTCACGGGGAAGGTCAGGATTTCCTCGGGCGGCGGCTGCCGTACTGGATCGAGTTGAGCAGCACCGCGAGCACGATGACGGCGCCGGTGAACACGGTCTGCCAGTAGGCGGAGACGCCGACGATGACGAGCCCGTCGGAGAGGAAGCCGATCACGAAGGCGCCGAGCATCGTGCCGCCCACGGTGCCGCGCCCGCCGGTCAGCGCGGCGCCGCCGATCACGACCGCGGCGATCGCGGTCAGCTCGTAGGTGGTGCCCGCGGTCGGGCCGGCCGAGGTGAGCTGCGAGGAGAGCACCAGGCCCGCGATGGCCGCACAGATGCCGGAGAGCACATAGACGGTGATCTTGACCCGCTTGACCGGCACGCCCGAGAGCTCGGCCGCGCGCTCGTTGCCGCCCGAGGCATAGAGCCAGCGGCCGAAGGCGGTGCGGGTGAGCATCAGGTGGCAGAGGATCGCGACGATGGCGAGCACCAGGACGCCGATCGGGATGCCGGCGATCCGGTTGAAGCCCAGCCAGTCGAAGCCGGTATTGCCGAGCTCGGGCTTGCCCGAGAGGTTGTTGTAGGTGAGCCCGTTGGTCAGCAGCAGTGCGACGCCGCGCGCGACATAGAGCGTGCCGAGGGTGGCGACGAAGGCCGGGACCTTCATGTAGGCGATCAGGACGCCGTTCACCACGCCGACGAAGGCGCCGAGCGCGCAGGTGAGCACCACCACCGCCCAGACCGGGGGATAGAGGATGACGCCGAGCGCCTGCATCGTCACGCCCTGCATCAGCGCGCCGGCGATGACGCCGGCGAGCGCCAGCGTCGAGCCGACGGAGAGGTCGATCCCGCCATTCAGGATGACGAGCAGCATGCCGATCGAGAGCAGGCCGTAGATCGCCACATGGTTCGCCATCGTCAGGAAGTTCGAGAGCGAGAAATAGTTGGGCGACAGGATCGAGAACACGATGATGATCAGGATCAGCGCGAAGAAGGCGCGGCCTTCCAGCAGGATCTTGGCGATGTCGATGCCGTCGCCCTCGGTGAAGCTGCGGCTCAGGCTCTTGGCGGCATGGCTGATTTCGCTCATTCTGCAGGCTCCAGGGCGTGTCGGTTGGGGGCAGGCGGCAGGGCGAGCGGCATCAGGCCCGCCTCGCCGCGCCGCTGCGCGCGGTCTCGGCGATGGTGCGCGCGGTGCGCTCGTCGATGACGAGGCCGGTCAGCAGGCCGCTTTCGAGGACGGCCATGATCGCCCGCACCTTCATGGTGCCGCCGGCGATGGCGACCATGCGCCGACCCTTCAGGCGCTCGAGCGGCAGGGTCACGATCCGCTCGGTCAGCGTGTTCTCGACCGGGCGGCCGCGATGGTCGAAATAGTGGCCGAGCACCTCGCCGACCCCGCCGAGCGCCTTGATCGCGTCGATCTCGGCCGGCTCGATCATGCCCGATTCCACCAGGATCGCGTCGCGGTCGGTCGTGCCGATACCGACGAGCATCAGGTCGGTCTCGCCCGCCTTGGCCACCGCCTCGGCAACGCTGTGCTGGCTCATCAGCACGGTGCGGTCGGCGAGGCTGTTGGCCATGAAGGGGACCGGCATCACGAAGCAGTCGCCGCCGGTGCGCTCGGCCAGCCGGTTGATGACCTCGTGCGGGTTGGCCGACCCCTTGCGGGTCAACCCGCCCATCAGGGATACGAAGCGCACATGCGCCGCCGGGGTCTCGGGCAGGGCGGCGGCGCTCGCCTCGAGCGTGCGGCCGTAGCCGAGGCCCACCAGCATCGGCTCTCCCTTGGCGATCTCGGCCGCGAGGAAGCGGGCGCCGGCCTCGCCGAGGGGGCCGAGCGGCAGGTCGTCGAGATGGATGTCGGCGACGATCTGCACCGACTGGAGGCCAAACATCTCCTCGAGCTGGAGCTTCAGGTCGACCTCACCCGAGGCCGCCATGATCTTCTCCTTGGTGACGCTCGGGCCGAACTCGGCGGCGATCTTGCCCTTCGACATCACCACGATCCGGTGGGCGACGCTCAGGCATTCCCCGACCTCGGAGGTCGAATAGAGCACGGCGAGACCCTTGCGCGCGCCTTCGGCGAGCAGCTTGAACACCTCGGACTTGGCGCCGATATCGATGCCGCGCGAGGGTTCGTCGAGCATCACGACGCTGGGCTCGGTCGCCAGCATCTTGCCGATCACGACCTTCTGCTGGTTGCCGCCCGAGAGCGAGCCGATCATCGCCGCGCCGCCATCGGTCTTGATATGGACATCGCGGATCGAGCGGTCGATCAGCGCCTGCTCGCGCCGGCGCGAGGTAAAGAGCCCGCGGGTGAAGTCGGCGATCGAGGCGAGCGACAGGTTCTGCCCGACGGTCATGGTCTGGACGAGCCCGTCGCGCTGCCGGTCCTCGGGCACGAGGACGAGGCCCGCTGCGATCCGCTCGGCGATGCTGAGGCCCGACACGTCGCGCCCATGCAGCATCATGCGCCCGCCCGAGGCTTGGAGCCGGCCGGCGACGCATTCCATGAGCTCGGTCCGGCCCGCCCCCATCAGGCCATAGATGCAGACGATCTCGCCCGCCCGGATGTCGAGCGACAGGCGGTCGACGGCGTTGTAGTCGGCGCTGCCGGGGGCCGGCACGGTGAGATTGTCGATGCTGAGCGCGACCTTGCCCATCTCGTAGCCGGTGGGCGGCGCGCCGAGATCGAAATTCTCGCCCACCATATTGCGCACGATCCATTCGAGGTCGATCTCTGCCCGCGGCGCGTAGGCGGTCATCGCCCCGTCGCGCAGCACCACCGCATGGTTGGTGATCTGCAGCGCCTCTTCGAGATGGTGCGAGATATAGACGATCGAGACGCCGCGGCTCTGCAGGTCGCGGATCACCTTGAACAGCACCTCGACTTCGGTCGCGGACAGGGCCGAGGTCGGCTCGTCCATGATCAGGATACGCGAATTGACCGACAAGGCCCGCGCGATCTCGACGATCTGCTGCTGGCCGAGGCGCAGTTCCTCGACCGGGGTCAGGGGGTCGATATCCTCTTCGAGCTCCTGCATCAGGAGCCGGGTCTGCCGCTCCTCCTCGGCGAAATCGACGCCGCGCGGGCCGGTGATCTCGCGGCCCATGAAGATGTTGTCCCGCACGCTGAGATTGGGCGCGAGGCTCAGTTCCTGGTGGATGATCGAGATGCCGCGATTGCGCGCCTCGGTCGAGGAACCGAAGGCGACTGGCTTGCCGTCGAGGATGATCTCGCCGGACGTGGGCGTGATGACGCCCGACAGGATCTTCATCAGCGTGGACTTGCCCGCGCCGTTCTCGCCGAAGAGCGTTGTGACCTGGCCGCGATGGATGTCGAAATTGACGCCCTTGAGTGCGTGGATGGCGCCGTAGGATTTCGCGATGTTGCGCGCGGCCAGCACAACCTCGCGGCTGTCCGGATGCGCGGCGGGAACGTCGTCGATCAGCGCGCTCATTGGACCTTGAGCTCCACCGGGGTGACGAGCCAGTTCTTCGGATTGACGAGCGTGAAGGCGCCGGTGACCGAGACGGTCTTGCCGGTGAGCGCGCTGGTATCGAGCCCGGCCAGCACCTCCTTCTTCATCTCGGTATTGATCGCCGCACCGGCATTCTGGAACTCGATCTGGTTCTTGAAATGGCCGAAGGCGATCTCGCCCGTCGCATCGCGCAGGTCGGTGCCGTTGATCGCGGGGCCGGTCTGGACACGGATCTTGATGTCGGGCGGCAGCCCGTCGACGGCAACGTTGTAGATGCCGGCCTTGCCGTCGCCGACCACGCCGCTGAAGGTGACGGGGATCACCGAGCCGATGCCGGCCGCCACGCCGTATTGCTTCGCGGCCGCCGCCTTGTCGGCGATCACCGCCTCGCCGAGCGCCTTGGCATCGACCGCGCGCTCCAGGATGTTTGCCTTGATCTTCGGGAACTGGGCGGCGCCGAAGGTCTCGGGCGAGAAGACTTCGTTGGCCACGTCTTCCTCGGACCCGATCCGCACCACCTTGGTATCGGCGGCGATCGCGGCCAGCACGAGCAGGACAAGCCCGCCGATCAGCAGCCGCCGGCGGTTCGAGCGGACAGGGGCCCGCTCCGCGAAATCAGTCGATGACGTCATGGTGAGACTCCGAGGCGAGGGTCAGCTGCAGGCGGACGGCCTGGAAGGGCCGCCGCGGAACGCCCGCGCTCAGCGCTGGCCGCGCCGGGCTGTCTGCCGTCGTGATTCGGGCGTCGATTGGTGCATGATTCTAATCCTCCCCATCACCTCCGCGCGGGCATGCGCCGCGGCCGAGGCCCGTTTCCCCTTGCAACGCAGCCACTTGTCTGGCGGCGTTTGGCCCGTTGGCCGGGCTTGGTCGCTCTGCTGGCCATCTCGCCCCTGTCGGTGTTCGGTAGGGGCTTCGCGTGCCTGCAATGTTGACAGGCCTCAGCATATGTGAAATAAATTGCTGTGTCAGCAAAAAAATACATCTGACGAAGCGTCGCTTTGGGGAGGGCGGGCATGGCGCAGGCGGAACCGGGCGCGCGGAGGCAACGTCCCCGGCGGATCGGCGGTTCCGTCTCCCCTGCCGTTCCCAGGCGAGGCACTCTCCGGGGGAGGAGCGGGATGAAGCAGCGAAACCGCGATGCGGGACCGGGCGGGCGGCGCGATGAGTGAGGGCGCCGATATCCTGATCGGCATCGATTCAGGGACCTCCGTGGTCAAGGCGGTCGCCTTCGATCTCGCCGGGCGGCAGATCGCCGCGGCCGCGGTGCTGAACCGGTTCGAGACCGGCGCCGACGGTTCGGCGCGGCAGCCGCTGGAGCGGACCTGGGGCGACTGCGCGCAGGCGCTGCGCGGGCTCGCCGACAAGGTCGAGGGGCTGGCGCGGCGCACCGCCGCGATCGCGGTGACCGCGCAGGGCGACGGCACCTGGCTCGTCGGGGCGGGCGACGCGCCGGTGGGCGACGCCTGGCTCTGGCTCGATGCGCGCGCGGCGCCGAGCGTCGCGCGGCTGACCGCGGGCGCCTTGGAGCGCGCCCGGTTCGAGGCCACCGGGACCGGGCTCAATACCTGCCAGCAGGGCGCGCAGATGGCGCAGATGGAGGCGGCCGAGCCCGGCCTGCTGGACCGCGCCGAGGCGGTGCTGCATTGCAAGGACTGGCTCTATCTGAAGCTGACCGGCGTCCGGGCCACCGATCCGTCGGAGGCGAGCTGGACCTTCGGGAATTTCCGCACCCGCGCCTATGACGACACGGTGATCGCCGCCCTCGGCCTGACACGGCGCCGCGGGTTGCTGCCGCCGATCGTCGAGGGAACCGAGACCAGCCATCCCCTGACCGCCGCCGCCGCTGCCGCGACGGGGCTGCGGGCCGGGACGCCGGTCTGCCTCGGCTATGTCGACATGGTGATGACCGCGCTCGGGGCCGGGGTCTATACCGGCGACGACCGGGCCGCCTGCACGGTGATCGGCTCGACCGGCGTGCATCTGCGGGCCGAGCGCGTCGAAGCGGTGCGTCTCAATGACGAGGGCACCGGCTATGTCATGGCGCTGCCGGTGCCGGGCATGGTCACCCAGATGCAGACCAACATGGCGGCCGCGCTCAATATCGACTGGGCGCTGCGGCTCGCCGCCGACCTGCTGTCCGAGGCCGGCCAGCCGGTCGCCTTCTCGGATCTGGTGCCGCGCATCGACGGCTGGCTCGCGGCGGCGAAGCCCGGGGCGCTGCTCTACCACCCCTATATCTCCGAGGCCGGCGAGCGCGGACCGTTCGTCGATGCCAATGCGCGCGCGGGGTTCATCGGGCTGACGAGCGGCCACCGCTTTCCCGACCTCCTGCGCGGGGTGGTCGAGGGGCTGGGGCTCGCGGCGCGCGACTGCTACGCCGCGATCGGCCCGCTGCCCTCCGAGCTGCGGCTGACGGGCGGCGCCGCCCGCTCGCGCGCGCTGCGCGCGGTGCTGGCCGCCGCGGTGCAGGCGCCGGTGCGGGTCTCGGCGCGCGAGGAGGCGGGCGCGGCCGGGGCTGCGATGATGGCGGCGGTGGCGATCGGGGCCTATCCGTCGATGGAGGCCTGCATCGCGCAGTGGGTCACCCCGCTGCTCGGCAGCCCCGAGCCGCCCGATCCCGAGCTCGTCGGCCGCTATGACCGCCTGTTCCCGGCCTATCGACAGGCCCGCCGCGCCCTGGTTCCGGTCTGGGACGCCCTGGCCGGCCTGCGCGACCCGCTGACCCCCACCCAGTCCACGGCAACAGCATCCGCGAGGAGCGCGACATGACGGACCCAATCATCGACCTGCTGGTGATCGGCGGCGGCATCAACGGGGCGGGGATCGCCCGTGACGCGGCCGGCCGGGGCCTCTCGGTCGTCCTGTGCGAAAAGGGCGACCTCGCGGAAGGCTGTTCGTCGCGCTCGGGAAAGCTCGTGCATGGCGGCCTGCGCTATCTCGAATATTACGAGTTCCGCCTGGTGCGCGAGGCGCTGATCGAGCGCGAGGTGCTGCTGCGCTCGGCCGCCCATATCATCTGGCCGATGCGCTTCGTGCTGCCGCACAGCCCGGAGGACCGGCCGGCCTGGCTGGTGCGGCTCGGCCTGTTCCTCTACGACCATCTCGGCGGGCGCGAGCGGCTGCCGGGCACGCGCACGCTGAACTTGCGGCGCGACCCGGAGGGGGCGCCGCTGCTCGACAAATATGCCCGCGGCTTCGAATATTCCGATTGCTGGGTCGATGACGCGCGGCTCGTGGTGCTGAACGCGCTGGGCGCCGCCGAGAAGGGCGCCGAGATCCTGACCCGCACCGCCTGCATCAGCTGCCGGCGCGAGGATGGCGCCTGGACCGCGCAGCTGCGCGACGAGCGCAGCGGCGCGCTGCGCACCGTCCGGGCCAAGGGCGTCGTCAACGCGGCAGGGCCTTGGGTCAACGACGTGATCGGCCGGGTCGCGGGCTCGAACAGCGCGCGCAACGTGCGGCTGGTCAAGGGCAGCCACATCATCGTCCCGAAATTCTGGGAGGGACGGCAGGCCTATCTGGTGCAGAACAGCGACAAACGCGTGATCTTCATCAATCCCTACGAGGGCGAGCTCGCGCTGATCGGCACCACCGACATCGCCTATGACGGCAGGCCCGAGGACGTTGCCGCGGACGAGGCCGAGATCGCCTACCTGATCGCCGTGGTGAACCGCTATTTCAAGGAAAAGCTGCGGCGCGAGGACGTGATCACCAGCTTCTCCGGCGTCCGGCCGCTCTTCGACGATGGCAAGGGCAACCCCTCCGCGGTGACCCGCGATTATGTGTTCGATCTCGACGAGACCGGCGGCCTGCCGCTGCTCAACGTGTTCGGCGGCAAGATCACCACCTTCCGCGAGCTGGCCGAGCGGGGGATGCAGAAGCTCGCCGGATTCTATTCCGGCATGGGCGGGGACTGGACCCATGATGCGCGCCTGCCGGGGGGCGAGATCAAGGATGCCGATTTCGTGCAGTTCACCGAGGATCTGCGCGTCGCCTATCCCTGGATGCCGCGCGACCTGCTGCGCCACTATGCGAGAACCTATGGCGCGCGCACCGACCGGGTGGTCGGCGCGGCCGCCTCGGTCGCGGGGCTCGGGCGGCATTTCGGGGCGCAGCTCTACGAGGCCGAGGTCCGCTATCTGGTCGCCAACGAATGGGCGCAGACGCCGGAGGACGTTCTGCACCGGCGCACCAAGCAGGAGCTGCATATGAGCGCGGACGAGCGCGCCGCCTTCGCCGCCTGGTTCGACGCCGAACTGGCCCAGGCCGCCTGAGGAGACCGCCGATGCCGCTCACCCTCTCGCTCAACACCAATCCGCTGGTGAACCGCTTCGCCGATCCCGACGATCTGATCGAGACCGTCGCCCGCGACCTGCGCCTGCGCGACCTGCAGCTCACCCACGAATTCATCAATCCGAGCTGGCCGGCCCCGGTCGTCCGCCGCCTGACCCGCGCGATGGGCGCGGCCCTGGCCCGCACCGGCGTGCGCGTCACCTCCGGCATGACCGGTCCCTACGGGCGGCTCAATCATTTCGGCCATCCGGACCGCGACGTGCGGCGCTACTATGTCGACTGGTTCAAGACCTTCGCCGACATTGTCGGCGATCTCGGGGGGCAGTCGGTCGGCACCCAGTTCGCGATCTTCACCTATCGCGATTTCGACGACCCCGCCCGGCGCGAGGAGCTGATCCGCATCGCCATCGACTGCTGGGCCGAGGTCGCCGAGCACGCGAAGGCCGCGGGCCTCGCCTATGTGTTCTGGGAGCCGATGAGCGTCGGGCGCGAGTTCGGCGAGACGATCGACGCCTGTCTGTCGCTTCAGGACCGGTTGAGCTCGGTGCCCTTCGCGATCCCGATGTGGATGATGGCCGATATCGACCATGGCGATGTGACGAGCGCGAACCCGGAGGATTTCGACCCCTATGCCTGGGCGCGCGCGGTGCCGCGGGTTTCACCCATCATCCATATCAAGCAGTCGCTGCTCGACAAGGGAGGGCATCGCCCCTTCACCGCGGCGTTCAACGCCAAGGGCCGCATCCAGCCTGAGCCCCTGCTCGCGGCCTTCGCCGAGGGCGGGGCGAGCGACAACGAGATCTGCCTGGAGCTCTCCTTCAAGGAGCGCGAGCCGAATGACCGCGAGGTGATCGCCCAGATCGCCGAGAGCGTGGCCTTCTGGGCGCCGTGGATCGAGACCGGCGCCGGCGACCTGACCCTTTAGTGCCCCCCAGAGGGGGGGCGTGTCCCGGGGCGTTTGTAGAATATTCCTGGTTTGTGTAAGGACGTTCGCGACGAGCCGAAGCAGCAGGGTGGCGCGCAATTGGCACAGACCGACGCTGAGGACTCCCTCGCCATCCGGGCGGTCTGGCTGCATTATGTCGGCGGGCTGACCCAGGCGGCCGTCGCCAAGCGGCTGGGCATCCCCTCGGTCAAGGCGCATCGGTTGATCGCCCGCGCGGTCGCCGACGGGGTGCTGAAGGTCACGATCGACGGCGACATTGTCGAATGCGTCGATCTCGAGACCAGGCTCGCCGCGGCCCACGGGCTCGACTATTGCGAGGTCGCCCCCGATCTCGGCGAGGAGGGCATGCCGGTCCGTGCGCTCGCCATCGCCGGCGCGGGCTTCCTGCGCCGCGAGATCGAGAGCGGCGAGCACAGGGTGATCGGGCTCGGCCATGGGCGGACGCTCGTCGCCACCATCAACCAGCTGCCCCGGGTCGCCGCGCGCGACCTGCATTTCGTGTCGCTGCTCGGTGGGCTGACCCGCAACTATGCCGCCAATCCTTATGACGTCATGCATCTCCTGGCCGAGCGCACCGGGGCGCTCGCCTATGTGATGCCGGTCCCGTTCTTCGCCAACACGGTCGAGGATCGCGAGGTGCTGCTGGCGCAGCGCGGCGTGCGGGCGGTGTTCGAGATGGCCGAAGGGGCGAGCCTCAAGATCGTCGGTATTGGCAATGTCGAGCCGCATACCCAGCTCGTTTCCTCCGGCATGATCGAGCCCGAGGAGATGGAAGCGATCTCGGCCGATGGAGGGATCGGCGAGATCCTGGGGCATTTCTTCGATGCGAGCGGCCGGCTGCTCGACACCACGCTGACCGCGCGCACCCTGGCCGCGTCGTTCGGCGCGCCGGGGAACGGGCGGCTGGTCGCGGTTGCCGGCGGCGCGGCCAAGGTCGACGCGATCCGCTCCGTGCTGGCGAGCCGGCGCCTGTCCGGCCTGATCACCGACGAGCGCACGGCGCGCGCGCTGCTCGGCGACCCGTGAGCCGGCTCAATCGCGGCGCAGCATCGCGATGCGGATGAAGAGCCTCTCGACCATGGCAAGGCCCGGGGTCGGGCGGGACGAGCGCAGCGCCAGGTCGGTATCCATGATCCAGCCCAGCGCCTTTTCCAGCCGGTCCGGTCCGAAGGCCCGCGCCTGGCCGGCCATCCGGGTGCGCCGCGGCCCGAAGACCGGGGGGCGGGCGCGAGCCAGCGCCGCGTCCGGCCCGTCGGGGGCGCTCGCCGCGGCATGGAGCGCGCGGAAATGCCGGGCCGCGGCGATGGTCAGGCCGGTGGCGGTGCCGCCCTGGCCGGCGAGCCGCCGCATCGCCTCCGCGAGCGCCGCCGGGCGCCCCTCGGCGACGAGGTCGAGCAGCGCATCCGCGCCGGCATCCTGCGCCACGGGCGCGGTCGCCGCCACGTCGGTCGGCGAGAGCGGCGCCGGGTCGTCGCGTTTGTAGAGCGCGAGCAGCCCGAGATACTGCGCGAACTCGCCGGCATCGAGGCCGCGGGCCAGGGCCTCCAGATCGACCAGCGCATCGGGGGTGGTCCGCGCGATCCCGGCCCGCGCCAGATCGGCCTCGATCTCGTCGCGGCGCGGCGGGTCGGCATAGAGCCCGATCGCGACCGCCCGCGGCGCCTTCTCGAAGGCGCGGCGCAGGCTGCTCGCGGCGCCGAGCGTCCCGGCGGTGACGAGGATCTGCGCGTCCCCGGGCCGCCAATCCGCCAGCGCCGCCGCGATGACCGGGGCGAGCGCGTCGCCCGCCTCCTCGACCAGCACGGCCCGCGCGCCTGGAAAGAAGCCGATCGCCTTGACCGCGTCCGCGAGTGCCGGCGGGTCGCGGCGCAGATCGGCGGCCGCGATCCGGGCAAGCCGCATCTCCGCCGCGCCATCCGGGCCGATGATCGCCTCGACGAGCCCGGCGCGCCTGAGGCCGACGCGCGACGGGTCGCCATAGAGCAGCACGCCCGCCGCCGCCCGGTCCGGGGCGTCGAGATAGCGCGCCGCCTCCCGGCCCGTGAGCTTCACGGCGACGGCGCGGGGGTGGCCATCGGGTCCATCCCCATCGGTCCGGCAGTGCCGGCGGCGGACGGCGCGACCGGCGCCTGCGCCGCCTGGGGCAGGCGCCTGCCCGCGGTGACGGCGAGCTCGAGCAGGATCTGGTCGGCCAGCGTCCGCGCCAGCCGGCGCTCGGCATCCTGCTCGGCCGACAGGCTGGCGAAGGCCGAGGCGTTCTCCGATTGCGGCGCGCTGTAGCCGGTGAAGGTGGTGATGCGGCCGGTCGCCACCGGCGCGCCCCCCGCGATCGGCGTCAGCTTGTAGGTCGCGGTGCCGGTCAGGTTGTAGCGGGTCGTGTAGTCCTGCTCGGTCAGCGCCACGCCGTGCCGGACCAGGCTCAGCGTCACGTCGAGCCGGTAGTCGGGCACCGCGCTGTCGCCCAGCCGCTCGGTCAGCCGCTCGCGCATCAGAAAGCCCGGCTCGCCCTCGATCGGCGTGACCGCGATGCGCCCGATCTCGCCCAGCGCCGCCGAGCCCGGGGCATAGAGCGGCTCGAAGCCGCAGCCACCGAGCGCCAGCAGCAGGCCGAGGACCGCGCGCCGGCCGCAGCGCCGCATTCAGAGCACCACGTTCACGATCCGGTCGGGGACCACGATCAGCTTGCGTGGCGTCGCCCCCCCGAGCGCGCGCTGCACCGCGGCATCGGCCAGCACCAGCGCTTCCACGGTCGCGGCATCCGCTCCGCTCGGCACCGTGATCTCGGCCCGGCGCTTGCCATTGACCTGCACCGGCAGGATGACCTGCGCGGCGACGAGCAGCGCGGGATCGGCCTCCGGCCAGGATGCGACCGCCACCAGCCCCTCGCCACCCAGCAGCTGCCAGATCTCCTCGGCGAGATGCGGGGTCATCGGCTGCATCAACTGCGCCAGCACCCTCGTTCCCTCCGCCCGCGCCGCCGCGAGGCCCGGTGCCGCGCCCGTCGCCTTCTGCAACTGGCTCGTCAGCTCGTAGAGCTTGGCGATCGCCTTGTTGAAGGCAAAGCCCTCGATCCCCTCGGTCACGTCCCGGATCGCCCGATGCACCGCCCGCCGCAGCGCCTGCGCCTCCTCGCCGGGCTCGCCGGCCGCGACCGGGGCCTCCGCCGCCTCGGTCGCGATGCGCCAGACGCGCGCGAGATGCCGCGCGGCCGCCTCGGCCCCGGCGGCGGTCCATTCGACATCGCGCTCGGGCGGGCTGTCGGACATCACGAACCAGCGGGCGGTGTCCGCCCCATACTGGTCGATGATCGCATCGGGATCGACGACGTTCTTCTTGGACTTCGACATCTTGACCTGGGGGCCGATCTCGACCGCCGTGCCATCGGCGAGCCGGGCGCCCGCCTCGTCGCGGATCACCTCGCCGGGCAGGTGCCAGACCGGCCGGCCATCGGCGCCTTCCGTCGAATAGGTCTCGTGCGTCACCATGCCCTGCGTGAACAGAGCGTCGAACGGTTCGATAGCCTTTTCAGGGAGATGGCCGGTCTTCATCATCGCCCGCGCGAAGAAGCGGCTGTAGAGCAGATGCAGGATCGCATGCTCGACCCCGCCGATATACTGGTCGACATTCATCCAGTACTCGGCTTCCGCCATCACCGTGGGCGTTGCGGCATGCGGGGCGGTGAAGCGGGCGAAATACCAGCTCGAATCGACGAAGGTGTCCATCGTGTCGGTCTCGCGCCGGGCCGCGCCGCCGCAGGCGGGGCAGGTCGTGCGCGACCAGGTCGGATGATGGTCGAGCGGATTGCCGGGCCGGTCGAAGCTCACATCCTCGGGCAGGCGCACCGGCAGGTTGGCCCGCGCTTCCGGCACCACCCCGCAGGCGGGGCAATGGATCACCGGGATCGGGCAGCCCCAATAGCGCTGGCGGCTGATGCCCCAGTCGCGCAGCCGGTACTTGACCTCGCCGCGCCCCTGGCCTGCCGACTCGATCCGGGCAATCGCGGCGGCCTTGGCCTCCTCGATCTCCAACCCGTCGAGAAAGCGCGAATGAACCAGGCGTCCCGGCCCGGTATAGGCTTCGTCGGTCACGGTGAAGTCCGGGCCCTCGGGGCTCACCACCGCCACGACGGGCAGCCCGTACTTCCGGGCGAAATCGAGGTCGCGCTGGTCATGCGCCGGGCAGCCGAAGATCGCGCCGGTGCCGTAATCCATCAGGATGAAGTTCGCGATATAGACCGGCAGCTCCCAATCCGGATCGAACGGATGGATCACCCGAATCCCGGTATCGAAGCCCTTCTTCTCGGCGGTCTCGAGCTCTTCCTCGCTCGTGCCCATGCGCCGGCATTCGGCGTTGAAGGCCGCGATCGCGGGATCGCCCTCCAGCGCCTTGGCCAGCGGATGGTCGGGCGAGATCGCGGCGAAGCTCGCGCCGAACAGCGTGTCGGGCCGGGTCGTATAGACCTCCAGCGCCTCGAAGCCCGCCGGCGCTCCCCGCGTCTCGAAGCGGAACTGCAGGCCGTGGCTCTTGCCGATCCAGTTCCGCTGCATGACCCGGACCTTCTCGGGCCAGCCTTCCAGGCCGTCGATCGCGGACAGGAGCTCCTCGGAATAGTCCGAGATGCGGAAGAACCATTGCGTCAGCTCGCGCCGCTCCACCGGCGCGCCGGAGCGCCAGCCCTTGCCGTCGATCACCTGCTCGTTGGCGAGCACGGTCATGTCGACCGGGTCCCAGTTGACCACCGCCGCCTTGCGATAGACGAGGCCGGCCTCCAGCATGTCGAGGAACAGGGCCTGCTGCTGCCCGTAATAGTCGGGCTCGCAGGTCGCGATCTCGCGGTTCCAGTCGAGCGCGAAGCCCAGGGGCTTCATCTGGGCGCGCATGGTGGCGATGTTCTCGCGCGTCCAGGTTCCGGGATGGATGCCCTTCTCGATCGCGGCATTCTCGGCCGGCATGCCGAAGGCGTCGAAGCCCATCGGATGCAGCACGTTGAAGCCCTTCGCCCGCTTGTAGCGCGCGATCACGTCGCCCATCGTGTAGTTGCGGGTATGGCCGATATGTATCCGGCCCGACGGATAGGGGAACATCTCCAGCACGTAGTATTTCGGCCGCGACGGGTCATGCTCGGCCCGGAAGATGCCGGCGGCGTCCCAGGCCTCCTGCCACTTGCGCTCGATTTCCCTCGCGACGTAACGCGACATCGCCCTTCCTTCCCGACCCGCTCCGGCGGATCAACTGTTCGACGAGCCGGCCATCCGGATCTGCCGCGCCCGGGTCAGGATCGCGTTCTCGAGCTGGCGGTTCTGGTCCTCGGTCACCGGCACGGCCCGGCCCCCGGCCTGACGGAAGGCCGCGACCTTGAGCGCGCGGGCGTCTAGCTCCGGTCCCGAGATGTAAACCGTGACCCGCACCGGCGCGGGATCGCCCGCGACCTGGCCCCAGCCGGTGATGATGAGGCCGGAGAACGGGTCGACGGCCTCGAGCGGCAGGAAGGACAGGGTCTCGAGCGAGGCCTGCCACAGCACCTTGTCGACATTGACCCCGAGGTTCGGCTGGCTGTTCAGCCGGAACAGGTCGAAGATCGAATCCTGCGGAATGTCGTACTGCGCGTTGCGGTTGGCGAGCGTTGCCTGCGTCTGCACCTCGGCGGCCTGCTTCTGGCTCGCGCTGTTGCTGCAGGCGGCCAGCACGGAGCAGGCGAGAAGCGAAAACACTGTAGCGCGCATGCCTGTCACGTGGACGTCCCGGAAGCCAAGTATCCTGCGGGTGTGTAAAGGCTCGGTCAGCGCCCGGCAAGCGCTTATCCCCGGAGCCCCCGATGCCCGGCTACCCGACCCGTCCGGCCTGTCGCCAGGCCTTTGGGATCACTGTGGCAAAGGTGCATCAATGTCTGAAGCAAAAGTTGACACCCTGGGGCCCAAGCTTGACCCATGCCGGGCCTTTGAGCGAATACATCCTCACTTGGTCCGGATGTCCGGATTTGAGATAGGTTTCGAACAAGAAACACGAGGAAAAGCGATGAAAAAGGTTCTCTTCGCGACCACTGCTCTCGCCACGCTGGCGGTTGGTGGCATTGCCTCGGCTCAGGGGATCTCGCTGTTCGGCAGCGCCCGTCTGGGTCTCGGCTACGGCATCAACAACGACGGCACGGTCAACCGCGAGACGCAGCAGACCACCGACGACCAGACCGTCTGGGGCGATCCGACCAACGACATCCGTGCGATCTCGCGCGTGCGGTTCGGCGTCAACATGACCGGTGAGACCAATTCGGGGATCACGTTCGGTGCCACCATCCGCGCCGACAACGCGATCGGCGGCAACGGCGGCGGCACCGACGGCATCGGCCAGACCGCGGGCGACGTCTTCGTGTCGGGCAGCTACGGCACCCTGACCTTCGGCGACACCAACGGTGCCGACGAGCAGTGGGTTGGTGACCTCGTCGGCGACTACTCGCTGACCGGCCTCGGCGATCTCGACGAGACCGCCTTCATCTCGAACGGCGGCGGCTTCGGCAACGACGACACCAACAACATCTTCAACGATCCGAACGCCCGTCCGACGGTGCGTTACGACTACGAGTTCCAGGGCTTCGGGATCTCGGTGTCGTCGAACAAGGACCTGAACGCGGTCGGCGTCGGCGGCGGCTATTCGGGCACCTTCACCGGCGGTACCTTCAATATCGGCCTTGGCTACTACGATTACACCGAGTTCCGGTCGACTGGCTTCCCGGGTGCCCCGATCGGCACCTATGTGACGGTTCCGGGCGGCAACGAGTACTCGGCGGTTCTCGGCGGTACTTACGGCGACTTCGGCGCCAACATCATCTACAACAACGCCGACTCCGACGGCAACTCGTTCGAGACCCTTGGCCTCGGCCTGACCGCCGGCTTCGGCGACTGGGACTTCGGCGCCTGGTACCGTCAGGTCATCAAAGGCGACGGCGCGCTCGCCGGCTGGGATGGCGCCCAGGCCTACGGCATCAGCGGCCAGTACGATCTCGGCGGTGGTGCGACGGTCATGGGCGGCGTGGTCCGTACCTACAGCACCGACGACACCACCTTCACGCCGAATGGCAGCACCACCCCGGTTACCTTCGCGGGTGTCGAGCCGGCGACTGTCGCCGACTTCGGTATCTCGATGGATTTCTGATCCAACCAGTTGGGACGGTGAGTGGGAAAGGCGGGCAAAATGCCCGCCTTTTCTTTTTGCCTCCCCGTCTGCTTTCCTGACCCTGCCGCGGCCCCCCGGTCTTCCAGCCGGCGCAGGCCCCCGCTATGGTGCCGGCTCGCTCCACCGAGGCCGTCCATGTCGCTGTCCGCCATCCGCTCCCGCATCGACCGCGCCCTCGCCGAGGCCGGCCGGCCGCGCGATGCCGTCACCCTCATCGCCGTCTCCAAGCAGCAGCCGCTCGACCGGGTCCAGGCCGTGCTCGACCAGGGCCAGCGCGTCTTCGGCGAGAACCGCGTCCAGGAAGCCGCCGCCAAATGGCCGGCCTTCCGCGAGATCTACGGCCCCGTCGAGCTGCACCTGCTCGGACCGCTCCAGACCAACAAGCTGCGCCCCGCGCTCGAGCTCTTCGACGCGATCCACAGCCTCGACCGCGAGCGCCTGGCCGAGCGGCTGGCCGACGCCGTCCAGACGCTCGGCCGCTGCCCGACCCTGTTCGTCCAGGTAAATACCGGCCGCGAGCCGCAGAAGGCCGGCCTCGATCCCGACGCCACCGACGCCTTTCTCGCCGCCTGCCGCGGCCCCTGGGATCTGCCGATCGCCGGGCTCATGGCGATCCCCCCGGCGGGCGACGACCCGCGCCCGCATTTCACGCTGCTGCGCGATCTCGCCGCGCGCAACGGCCTCGCCCGCCTCTCGATGGGGATGAGCGACGATTTCGAGATCGCCATCGCCTGCGGCGCCACCGAAGTCCGGGTCGGCTCCGCCCTGTTCGGCGCGCGCGGCCCCGCGGCCTGACCGCGGGAGGCGGCTTGCCTTGGCGGGGGGGCTTCACTAAGGCTGAAGGGGTCCAGGAGCCAAGGCGCAGACCCAAATGTCGATCCCGCAATCCGGTGGCGGCCCCATCGAGCACCAGTCCCAGCTCGCCGCCTATCTCGACTCGGGCTGCAAGCCTGAGGCCGACTGGCGCATCGGCACCGAGCACGAGAAGTTCGGCTTCCGCCTCGCCGACCACCTGCCGCTGCCCTACGAAGGCGAGTGTTCGGTCCTCGCGATGCTGACGGGGCTGCGCGACCGCTTCGGCTGGGCGCCGGTCGAGGAGGCGGGCAAGCTGATCGGGCTGCAGAGGGGCGGCGCCAATGTCAGCCTGGAGCCCGGCGGCCAGCTCGAACTTTCCGGCGCCCCCCTCGTCACGATCCACGAGACCTGCGACGAGCTCGGCCAGCACCTGCACGAGGTGCGCGAGATCGCCGACACGATCGGCGCGGGCTTCATCGGCCTCGGCGCGGCGCCGGAATGGACCGAAGCGCAGATGCCGGTCATGCCCAAGGGCCGCTATGCGCTGATGACCCGCTATATGCGCGAGGTCGGCAGCCACGGCACCCAGATGATGTACCGCACCTGCACCGTGCAGGTGAATCTCGACTTCGCCTCCGAGGCGGACATGGTGCGGAAGTTCCGTGTGTCGCTGGCGCTGCAGCCGCTCGCGACGGCGCTCTTCGCCTGCTCGCCGTTCTTCGAGGGCAAGGTCAATGGCTGGCAGTCCTGGCGGGCGCGGATCTGGCGCGACACCGACCCGGCGCGCACCGGCATGCTGCCCTTCGTCTTCGAGCCGGGCATGGGCTTCGAGCGCTATGTCGAATATGCGCTCGATGTGCCGATGTACTTCGTCTATCGCGACGGCACCTATATCGACGCGCTCGGTCAGAGCTTCCGCGACTTCCTGGCCGGGCGGCTCCCCGCGCTGCCGGGCGAGAAGCCCACATTCTCGGACTGGGCCGACCATCTGACCACGATCTTTCCCGAGGTCCGGATCAAGAAGTTCATGGAGATGCGCGGCGCCGATGGCGGCCCATGGCGCCGGATCTGCGCGCTGCCGGCCTTCTGGGTCGGGCTGCTCTATCACGGCGGCGCCCTTGATGCCGCCTGGGACCTGGTCAAGGACTGGACCGCGGAGGATCGCGACCGGCTGCGCCACGACGCCGCCAAAGTCGGCCTTCGCGCCGAGGTTGCGGGCCGACCGCTGATCGAGCTGGCGCGCGAGGTGCTCGACCTGTCGCGGGCCGGGCTCAAGGCGCGCGCCCGTCCCGGCGCTGGCGGTCTCATCGCCGACGAGACGCATTTCCTCGACGCGCTCGCCGAAATCGTCGCCCGCGGCGAGACGCCGGCGGACGAGCTTCTGGCCCGCTATCATGGTCCATGGGGTGAGACGCTGACGCCGATCTACGGCGAATACGCCTATTGAGCGCCGCAGCGTCGGACGCGCCGGCGGCTCAGTCCCAGCGGAACCCGACCTTCGGCAGCTCGCGGTCGCCCAGGCGTTGGCGGTCCCGGCTGGCAGGCCGGCCCCCCATCGCCGCATAGAAGCGGCAGGCGGTCTCGTTGTCGGCGAGCGCCCAGACCTGGAGCCTGGTCAGCCCGTGCCGGCGCAACTCGTCGCGCGCCGCCTCGAACAGCCGCCGGCCGAGCCCGATTCCCTGCGCCTCCGGACGGAGATAGAGCTCATAGATCTCGCCGCCCGCGCCGCCTCCGCCACGCCAGCGGCCGAGCGTGGCATAGCCCTCCAGCGTCGGGTCCGCGCCGAGATCGCCGATCTCGACCAGGAGCGCGTGCATCCCCCGGGCATGCGCGCGCCGCCACCAGCCGGGTCCGCGGCTGGCCAGCATGCGCTCGAGGGTAAGGCCGGGAATGATCCCGGCATAGGCATTGCGCCAGGCGTCGCGGTGCAGAGCGGCCAGGCTCTCGGCATCCTGCTCCGTCGACCAGCGGATTGCGATCACCGGCGATCCTCCCTGATCCATCGGGGGTCAGGTGGGGCGGCAGCGTCCCGTCGGCAAGTCTCCAGGCGTCAGCCCGGCGCCTCGCAGCCGCGGATATCGACCGCGCGATGCGGATCGAGCAGCGTGACCCGGATGTCGCGCCGGTCGAGCAGCATGCCCCCACCGCCGCCGCCGCCGGCCGAGGCGGTGCGGGTCGGCGTGGGCATGACCGGAGCCCGGGCGATCACGCTGCGGCCCACCGTCTCGCTGTCGGGCGGCCCGATCCAGCTGCGATCGCTCGAGGATTCGATCACCGCCATCTGGTCTGAAGCCGGCCGGTCCGAAAAGGTGACCGTCGTGGTGATCTCGAGCCCGTCCGCGCCTGGATCGAGCGCGCAGGTCACCTGCTCGACCCCCGCCTCGCGCGCCGTCCTCGGCCGATCGGCGAGGGCGGCGTCGATCTGGGCGAGATCGGCCGGCGCGGCGGCCGAGCGCGGCGCCTGGGCGGGCAGGCGGACGGCCAGCTCCACCGCCTCCTGGCTGCAAATCTCGTCGCAAACGCCGAAGGTCAGCTGCAGGTCGAGGTCGATCGGCTGATCGGGGTCGGCCGGGCGCAGCACGACCGGCAAGGTGACCGTCCCCTCATAGCCGATGGTGCGGATCCCGCCGGTATCGAACAGCGAGGGTCGCGGCCACCGATAGCTGACCCCGTCGATATTGCGCGAACCCGACCAGTCGAATTGCGGCGGGATGCCGGCCTCGCCGGGCACCCGCCAATAGGTATGCCAGCCCGGCGCGAGCGCGATCGAGACCGCGGCGACCCGGCTGCCATCCGCCTGCCGCCACCCATCGAGCAGCCGCACTTCCGCCGTCGCGTCCGGCGTGGCCGCGACCGTCTGGGCCTGCGCCTGGCTGCCAGCGGCAAGGGCGACAGCGAGGGCGAGGGCGGCAAGCGGCTGCATCCTGTTTGGGTCCTCGTTCCGATCGGCCCGGACCATAGGGCGAAACCGCGTCCCGGGCGCCTCACATTGCGGCGAGGCGCGCCGGAATCGGCCCGTGCTGTCGCCAATGTGACACGGGGCCGCGCCCCGCACTTCACCCAGACCGAGGCGGTTAACCTCGGTTGAGATTCGGTGAACAGATTTTTGATAAGTGATTTGAAACAACGGGTTAGTTGGAGTCGCACGCGTGCGACCGCACGCCCGCCGACGGTTTCCCCGCCGCTCAGGCACCCGCTGCCTTGCGGATCTCGGGCGCGACCCGCGTGCCGAAGAGCTCGATCGCCCGCATCAGCTCGGCATGATCCAGGATACCGATCGCCATCTGGATCAGGAAGCGGTCGATCCCGAACAGCTCCCGCGCCGCCAGGATCTTGTCGGTGACCTCGGCCGGGCTGCCCACAAACAGCGCGCCCCGCGGGCCCCGCGCCCCGTCGAACTGGGCCCGGCTGGTCGGCGGCCAGCCCCGCTCGCGGCCGATCCGGTTCATCACCGCCGCCTGGGGTCCATAGAAGATGTCGCCCGCCCGCTGGCTGGTCTCGGCCACGAAGCCATGCACGTTGATCGAGCTCCGGAGCCCGTCCATCCCCTGGCCCGCCTGCTCCGCCGCCCGCCGATAGAGATCGAAGAGCGGCGCGAACCGCGCCGGCTCGCCGCCGATGATCGCGAGCGCCAGCGGCAGGCCGAGCGCCCCGGCCCGCGCCACCGAATCCGGCGAGCCCCCGACCGCGATCCAGATCGGTAGCCGCTCGGCATAGGGCCGGGGATAGACCCCCCGCCCGTCGATCGCCGGCACATGCCGGCTGCCCGGCCAGCGGACCCGCTCGCCCTCGTTCAGCTGGATCAGCAGCGCCAGTTTCTCCGCGAACAGCGCGTCATAGTCGTCGAGGTCGTAGCCGAACAGCGGGAAGGACTCGATGAACGACCCACGCCCCGCCATGATCTCGGCCCGTCCGCGGGTCAGGTTGTCGAGCGTGGCGAATTGCTGGAACACCCGGATCGGATCGTCCGAGCTCAGCACGCTGACCGCGCTCGTCAGCCGGATCCGCTCGGTCTGCAGGGCCGCCGCCGCGAGCGCGACCGCGGGCGCCGAGGCGGCATAGTCCGGCCGGTGATGCTCGCCCAGCCCGAAGACATCGAGCCCGACCTGGTCGGCCAGCACGATCTCCTCGACCAGATTGCGCAACCGCTCCGACGGGCCGATCCGCTGTCCCCCCGCCGGATCGGCTCCGATATCGGCGAAGGTATAGAGCCCGAGTTCCATCGTTCGCTCCTCCTTTTGACGCTCGCCCGCGACATAGGGCGGTGCGCCGGACCGGACCAGAGCCGGTTTGGCGACAGTGAATTTCCGGCCGGCGCGGCAATCAGAGGATGCGGGTGACGTCCCGCAGGTCGCCGCCATCGAACAGGATCTCGCGAGGCGGCTGGTGGCTGATGAAGTGCAAGGGGCTCGCGGTCAGGCCATAGGCGCCGCTCGCATGCACCGCGACGAGGTCGCCTTCCTCGATCCGCGGCAGCATCACCCCGCTCGCCAGCCGGTCGATCGAGGTGCAGAGCGGCCCGACCAGGTCGACCTTCTCGGTCGGCTCGCCTGCCGCGCCGACCTTGTGCATCGCATAGTTGCGGTGGATCACCATGCCGAAATGCCCCGATGCCGGCAGGTGGTTGTTCATGCCGCCGTCGCAGATCGCGATCCGGCTGCCCCGCGAGGCCTTGACCGAGACGACTCGCGTCAGGAAATAACCCGCCTCACCGACCAGATAGCGCCCAAGCTCCAGCACCAACCGCGCGGCCGCGAAGCGCGGCTCGGCTCGGAACGCGTCGAGATCGGGAAGAATGTCGGCCGCCAGCGCCTCGAGATCGAGCGGGGCGTCGCCGTCGTGATAGGGGATGCCGAGGCCGGAGCCGAAGATCAGCCGCCGCGGATTCAGATCGTAGGAAGCGCAGATCTCGCGGAAGATGCCGAGGAAGATCCGATAGTTCTCCGCGATCGCCTCGGCCTTCCGGCATTGGGTACCGGAATAGATGTGGAGCCCCACCACGCGCAGGTTCGCGAGCGCGAGGATCCGCGGCAGCTGGTCCGCCGCATCCTCCAGGTCGATCCCGAAGGCGCAGGGCCGCCCCGCCATCTGGTCGCCGAAGCCCTTGGGAACCCGCGGCGGCGCGATCCGGATCATCACGTCCTGGATCCGGCCGAGCCCGCGGGCGATCGCGTCGGCGGCCACGGCCTCGCGCACCGATTCAATCACCAGTTCGCCAATCCCGCCCGCGATCGCCTCGGCGAGCTCGAAATCGCGCTTGCCTGGACCGGTGAAGCTCAGCCGGGCCGGGTGCCAGCCGGCCTCGATGCCCAACCGGAACTCGCCGATCGAGGAGACGTCGAGGCATTCGACACCCTCCTTCAGCCAGGTCAGCAGCGCCGGGTTTGGATTGGACTTCGCCGCGAAGCTCAACGCGAAGCGGCCACCGAAGGCGGCGCGCAGCCGGTCATTGCGCGCCGCGATGTCGGGCGTGAAATAGACGAATCCCGGGGTCCCGAAGCGCGCCGCCGCGCGCTCCAGCCAGGGATCGACCGCGGCCTGGCGGAAGGCGATCAAAGCTGGCTTTCGGCGTAGCGGGCGATGCGGGCGGGCGAATCGAAATTGTCGAGGGTCACATGCTCGGGCCGCACCTGGATGCCCGACGTTTCCTCGACGAAGGCGATGAGGTTCAGCATCGCCACCGAATCGAGCGCGCCATTGGAAAACAGCGCGCTGTCCGGGCCAAGTCCTGCCTCGTCGAAATTCAGCGAGCTCTTCAGGAACGCGATCAGGTCGGTATGGGTGAGGGCCATGGTCTGTCCTTTGGTGGCAGGGGGGTCATTCCGCCGCGGTTCGCGGCCATTGGGCTCCGGTGGGGGAGGGGGCCTCGGCTTCCCGCGCCAGTCGCTCGCGCGCGGCACGGACGATCTCGGGCCGTGCGAGCTTGCCGCTCGCGGTGCGAGGCATCGGCTCGATCCAGACATGCAGGCGGCGCGGCAGCATGTAGTGCGGCATCGCCCGCCGGCAGTGCGCGAAGAGCGCGGCATCGGAGAAGCCCGCAAGCGGGGTCAGCGCCACATGCACCACTTGGCCGAGATCGTCGTCCTCGACCCCGAAGGCGACCGCGTCGCCCACAAGGCCGCTGCGGCACACCAGATCCTCGACCTCGTCGGGGCTGACCCGGAAACCGCTCGACTTGATCATCGCGTCGGTGCGGGCGACGAACCAGAAATCGCCATCCGCATCGACGCGCACGGTATCGCCGCTCCAGACCACGGGCTCGTCGCCGATCAGGGGCGCGAGCTCGGGGCAGGGGCGGATCTTCTCGGCGGTGGCTTCGGGCTTGCCCCAGTAGCCGAGGCTGACGAGCGGCCCACGATGGACGAGTTCGCCGGTCTCACCCGGACCGGCGATGCCCTCGCCCGGCTTGATCGCATAGATCTCGGCGCCCGGGATCGCCCGCCCGATCGCCCCCATCTTGGCGGCGAATTTTGTTGGCGCGAGATAGGTCGAGCGGAAGGCCTCGGTCAGCCCGTACATCAGGAAGATCTCGACGCCAGGGAACAGATGGGGCAGACGCTCCAGCACGTTGAGCGGGATCTTGCCCCCGGAATTGGTGATCCGCCGGAGGCTCGGCAGCGCAACCGGATGAGCGTCGAGCAGCCGCGCGATCTGGCCCCAGATCGGGGGCACGGCGGCGAGGCCGGTGACGCGCTCGGCCCGGATGGTCTCGACGATCTCGGCCGCCATCGCCACCGGCTGATGCACCACAGTCCCGCCGAGCAGCAGCATGGTGGTGAGCTGGTTCAGCCCGTAATCGAAGCTGTAGGGCAGCACGCTCAACAGCCGGTCGTCGGGACCGAGCTCAAGGTAGCGCGCTACGGACCGGGCTCCGGTCACGATATTGCGGTGGGACAGCATCACGCCCTTGGGCTTGCCGGTCGAGCCCGATGTATAGACGATCATCGCGAGCTCGCTGTCGAGGCGCGCGATCTCGGGCGCACACTCGCGCGCGAGCCCGTCCAGGCCATCGAAGCCCGCGGCTTGCGGCGCTTCGCCGACCACCAGCACGCGCTCGACCGTCGATGGCAGCGGCGCGGCGGCGAGCGCGCGCGCCACCCTCGGTTCGACGAGCATCAGCCGCGCGCCGCTATCCTCGGCGACATAGGCGAGCTGTTCGAGGGTCCACTGCACGTTGACATTGACCACGACGCCGCCGAGCTTGGCGGCGGCGAGCATCGCGGCCACCTCGGCGATGCCCTTACGCAGATGCACGATCACGCGCTCGCCGGGCGCCAGCCGCTGCCCGCGCATCCAACCCGCCATCCGATCGATCTCGGCGTCGAGCTCGGCATAGCTGACCCGCCGCCCGGGATCGACGAGGGCCAGATGGTCGGGGCGCGCCGCGTGGCTGTCGGCGAACAATTGGTAGAGGGTCGTCGCCAGCGCGCTCATGCAAGGCTCGTCAGCAGGGATTGCAGGAGCCCGACCAGGCTCACCACGATCGCCGAGCAGCCGCCCGGACCAACGAACGGGCCAAGCCGGGGATAGATTCGCGCGGGCGAGCCGACGACGATCGAGTCCGACGGCACGTCGGTCGTCACCGCGGTGTTGGCGGCGATCCGCACCCGGTCGCCGACCTGGATCCGGCCGAGCACGGTGGAGTTCACCCCGATGAACACGTCGTCGCCGATCACCGGCGCGCCCGGGCCCATATTGGTGCCGATCGTCACGTTGTGCATCACGCCGACGCGGTCGCCGAGCACGACATCGGGATGGATCGACAGCGAGCCCTCGGCATGGATCACATGGAAATCCTCGCCGATCGTCACCTGGGGCGGAATCCAGACCTTGGTGGTGTTCGCGACGAAAAAGTTGCAGACCCCATAGACCTTGCAGGCGACCCAGCGGCTCGGCCGGTTCCGGAGCGCGATCGCCCATTTGCCGTAGCGATAGACCGCGAGCGACACGAAGGCGGCATTGGCCAAAGACCGTCCGTGACGGGCGTAATCCTTACGCACCTGACCGAACAGCATCGGGACACTCCTTCGACGCAACTGACCTTGGACAGCCCCGAGCGTGGCAACGCTGGCTTGAGTGAACTGTTCGCAGCAGACCGTTAAAAAGAAATTGCTCATCACTCAGGCCTCCTTCAGAATTAGATCGACGGTGCGGACAATTTCGCTCCATTCCGCGCTGAACCGGACGCCGTCTCCTGTCGCCACGACGAAGGCATAGCGCTGGCCCTGCCGGTCGGTGATCATCTTCAGCACCGAGACGGCGCGTTCTGGCGGCTGGACGACCATGAGCGTCGCCTTGCGCGGCATGAGCATCAGGCCATGGACCAGATGGCTGCCCTCGACGCCGGCGACGATGCTGGCGCCGCCGCAGGCCTCGACGATCTTGGACAGCGGCGCCGTGCTCGGATCGAGCACCCGGAAGCCATGCTCGGCCGCCAGGCGTTCGGCGATCGCGCGCTCGTTCATCAGGATCCGCTCCGCCCCGGTGCCGCCGCGCAGCAGGAAGACGCCCGGATGCCGCTCCGGCTCGCGCCCGCCGATCAGCCGGGCGCGGAAGCTGTCGGCGCGGGCCCGGCGGCTGGCATTGTGCGCGGTGTCGCGGAACAGGATCAGCTCCTCGAAATGCACCCGGTCGATGCGCCGCGGCTCGATGCCCAGCCGGTCCTCGTAGTCGGGCACGTGGCCCGTGCGGACGAGGCTGCTCGTCACCGGGTCGCCATAAGCCGCGGCCAGCGGATAGGTGAGGCAATCGTCGCTCAGCCAGTTGCCAAACCAGCGGTTGCCGACCCAGCTTTCATACATCGCGCCGCGTGTGACCTCGGTCGGCACCAGATAGGCCGGCATCAGGCGCTCGCGCGGGCGGAGATGCTTGACCGCCTGGGCGCCGTAGAGCACGCCATCGACCAGGTCGACGCCGGTCAGGCGGAAGCCGAGGGTCTGGCCCATCTCCGCCTCGAAGCCACCGCGAAGATCGCGCATCACGGCCTCGACGGTGCCGAACTCGGTGCCGCGGATCCGCTCCATCTGACCGGGCAGCCGGATCGCCGGCGGGATGAAGATCCGCTCGCTCGGAGCGACTTCCCAGCGGTCGATCGCCGTCGATTCGAGTTCCTGTGGAAGCAGCCCGAACGGGCGCCCCATTGTCCAGAGAGGCCGAAGGGAAACCAAATGCGCACACTCTTTCTACAGAACCACCCCACGCCGTACCGAGGGAAAGTTGTAGGTAAAAAGATACGCGCCGGAACTGTTAACCAGTTCCAGGATATCGCCCCCACCCCCGAAGCAGCGTCTGGAACTTAGACCTTTCCGAGTATTTTATTCAATGTGTGGGGGTAACCATTGCGAGATAATCCACCCTCGCCGCCTGGTCCCTGCCCCTGGCTCCGCCGCTCAAAACCCCGTGAGCCGTGTGCGGCGCGTAACAAAGCGCTAGATCGCCCCGTAATCGTCGCAGGAGCCGGATCGGGCGGCAAGAGGGAGGATCGGAGGATGGTGAGCAGGCGCTTCCTGTTGAAATGCGGCGCGGCCGGCGCGGTCGCCGCGGGCTGGCCGGCTCTGGCCGGGGCGGCGGCGGAGTTCGAGGTCACGCATACCGACGCCGAATGGCGGCAGATCCTGTCGCCCGAGGCCTACGACGTCCTGCGCCGTAGCGGGACGGAGTATCCGTTCACCAGTCCCCTGCTCAACGAGCATCGCAAGGGCACCTTCGCCTGTGCCGGCTGCGCGCTGGCCCTCTTCGCCTCCGACACCAAGTTCGATAGCGGAACCGGCTGGCCAAGCTTCTGGGAGCCGCTCGACAACGCGGTCGGCACCGAGAAGGACGGCAGTTTCGGGATGGTGCGGACGGCTGTGTTCTGCCGTCGCTGCGGCGGCCATCTCGGGCATGTCTTCGACGATGGCCCGAAGCCCACGGGCCTGCGCTACTGCATGAACGGTGTCGCCTTGAGCTTCGTGCCGGCGGCGGCCTGACGGGAGAACAGCAGATGACCAGGATTTCCACCATTCGCGCGGGCCTTGCCGCGGTCCTTCTGGCCGGGGGCGTCGCCCTCGCCCTGCCATCGGTCGCGCGCGAGGGCATCGCGATCCCGGCGCCCACCCAGGACGAGCCGGCGAACGGGCCGACCGAGGTCGCCGTGCTCGCGGGCGGCTGCTTCTGGGGCGTGCAGGGGGTGTTCCAGCATGTCGCCGGGGTCAAGGACGCGGTCTCGGGCTATGCCGGCGGCAGCGAGGCGACGGCCCAGTATCATGTCGTCGGCTCGGGCGCGACCGGCCATGCGGAGGCGGTCGAGGTCACCTTCGACCCGAGCAAGGTCAGCTATGGCCAGATCCTGCAGGTCTATTTCTCGGTGGCCCATGACCCGACCGAGCTGAACCGCCAGGGGCCGGACAGCGGCACCCAGTACCGTTCGGCGATCTTCCCGCGATCGACAGCCCAGGCCGAGGTCGCGAAGGCCTATATCGCTCAGCTCGGCAAGACCGACCTGTTCGGAGGCAAGATCGTCACCACGATCGAGCCTGACCGCGCCTTCTATCCGGCGGAGGGCTATCACCAGAACTACCTGACCCTCAACCCGACCGCGCCCTATATCGCCTATAACGACATGCCGAAGCTCCAGAACCTGAAGCGGCTCTATCCGTCGCTCTGGCGCGACAAGCCGGTCCTCGTTCCCGAATCCGAGCTCATCAACTGAGAGGGGCTTCCTTGCCAGCAGCCCGGCGCGGCTCTATTCTCGCGGCCAGACCAGAGGACCCCGACTTGGACGCCGCTCCCCCCCGCCTGATCGACCCCTTCGCCCGGGCGATCACCTATCTGCGCGTTTCCGTGACCGATCGCTGTGACTTCCGCTGCGTCTATTGCATGTCCGAGCATATGAGCTTCCTGCCGAAGGCCGAGTTGCTCAGCCTTGAGGAGCTGGATCGGCTCTGCTCGATCTTCGTCGGTCTCGGCGTGCGCAAGCTCCGTGTCACTGGCGGCGAACCCCTGGTGCGCAAGGGAATCCTCACCTTCTTCCGGGCGATGGCGCGCCATCTTGCGAGCGGCGCGCTCGACGAGCTGACGCTCACCACCAACGGCAGCCAGCTCGCCCGCTTCGCCGACGATCTCGCGGCTTGCGGCGTGACGCGGGTCAATGTCTCGCTCGACACGCTCGATCCGAACCGGTTCCAGGCGATCACCCGCTGGGGCCGGCTCGCCCAGGTGCTTGACGGGATCGAGGCGGCGACACGGGCGGGGCTCAAGGTCAAGATCAACGCCGTGGCGCTCAAGGGTGTGAATGACGACGAGATTCCCGATCTCGTCGCCTGGTGCGGGGCCCGCGGGCATGACCTCACGTTCATTGAGGTCATGCCGATGGGCGATTTCGGCGCCGAGGAACGGCTGGATCAATATCTGTCGCTCGAGACCCTGCGCCGCGATCTCGAGGCGCGCTGGACCCTCGTCGACACGCCCGAGCGGACCGGCGGTCCGGCACGCTATGCCCGGATCGCCGAGACCGGCCAGCGCCTCGGCTTCATCACGCCCTTGAGCCACACCTTCTGCGAGAGCTGCAACAGGGTTCGGCTGACCTGCACCGGCCAGCTCTTCCAGTGCCTTGGCCAGGAGGACGAGGCCGACCTGCGCGGCCCGCTCCGCGCCTCCTCGGACGACGCCCCGGTTTCCGCCGCGATCCGCGCCGCGATCGCCCGCAAGCCGAAGGGCCACGATTTCAACTATTCCCGCCGCAGCGTGCAGGGCCAGGTCACGCGGCATATGAGCCATACCGGCGGCTGAGGGCCTCGCTCGAGGCGCGCGCGCATGGCCGGGCGGTCAGCGCACCGGCAGGGCGGGCGGTTCGAACGCCGCCGCAACGGCGGTCTCGGCGGCGGCGGCGAGCGTCTTGCGGTCCGGAAAGGCAGCAGGTTGCAGCGGGGGGTGGAAGCGGATCTCGACCGCGCCGCCGCGCGACAGCGCCAGGACCGCCATGAGATGCGCGCCGAAATCCATCTCGCCCCACCAGCCGTAGAAGTCCCGCGGCAAGCCGGCTCGCGGAACGTAGCGCAGCGTCACCGGCTGGACCCAGAGCATCCCGGCCAGGTCTGGCGCGAAGAACACCGCGAAAAGCGAGGACTTGAAGGGCAGCACGCGCTGGCCGTCGCTCGACGTTCCCTCCGGGAACAGGCACAGACGATCGCCGCGCCGAAGCCGGGCATGCAGCCGCTCGGTCTGGCGCTTGGCCTCGACCGGCCGGCGCTCGATGAATTCGGTGCCGATCGCCCGGCCGATCTGGCCGATCCCCGGCCAGCCCGCGACCTCGGCCTTCGAGACGAAGAAGGCGCGCGTCGCGCGCTGCAGCGCCACGATGTCGATCCAGCTGGCATGATTGGCGACCAGCGCGCCCCGATGATGCATCGGCTCGCCCGTCCGGCGCAAGCGCAGGCCCAGCAGCGGCAGGGCCAGCATCGCCCAGCCTTGCACCGCGAACGGGGCGAGCGCGGGCAGGCGCTCCCGCGCCAACCGGTCGATCCCCCGCAGCGCCAGGAAGATCGCGAAAGCGACGGCGGTGAGCAGCAGGGCGAGCGGGGCGCGCCAGGCGACCCGCAGCCGCCCGGCGATCCCGAGAGCGGGCAGGGCAGGGGCCTCGCTCGCATTCCAGGCCGGGCTCACGGCCGGGCCCGATTGCGCTGGTAAAAGGCGCGATAGCGCTCGGTCATCCGCGTCGTGTCCATCACCACGCACACATCGATCGTGTTGAAGGCCCGATCGAGGCAGGCGCCATCGCCCACCCAGCCCCCGGCGCGCAGATAGGCCTTGATCAGCGGCGGAACCGCCTGCAGCGCGCGCGACGGCTCGATGGCTCCGACGGGCAGCCGGTCCATCGCGATGTGGCAACGGGGCTGGGCCCGCACCCGCAGATCCGGCGGAGCGAGATGGCGCAGATGCAGATAGCTCAGCGCCTCGGCGATCGGCTCGGGATCGGTACCGGGAAAGCTCGCGACACCGAACAGGATCTCGATCCCGCGGGTCAGGACATAGTCCGCGACCCCGTTCCACAGCAGATGCATCGCCGGCCCGCCGCGATGCGCCGCCGCCACGCAGGACCGGCCGAGCTCCACGCTCGACCGACCGCTCGCCAGGATCGGCGCCAGATCGTACTCGGCCGCGCTGTAGAAGCCGAGGCCCGCGGCGGCGCTGCTGTCGCGCATCAGCCGATAGGCCCCCACCACGCGGTCCAGCGGATCGGCGAGGCCCGGATCGAGATCGATCAGCACCAGATGATCGAAAAACGCGTCGAACCGGTCCCATTCGCGCCGGACCGCCTGCTCCTCGGGGCGGGCGACCGCCCCCATCTCCTCGACGAAGACCCGGTAGCGCAGCCTCTGCGCGCCGGCGATCTCCGCCTCGGTCTCGGCGAGCTTCAGTTGGTAGCGGCTAAGATCGAGCTTCATCGCGGTTCCGGACGGGGATGCGGAGGATCCCCCCGAAAGATCCCCCCGCGCCAGCCTTTAGCGGCTGACGCGGCGCGTGGCAAATCCCCCGCCATGCGGGCCCCGGGGGATTTACCTTGCTTTAACGATTGCATGCGACTGGGTATTACTGGCCTTCGGCGCCGAACTCCGGCCAGAGCTCCACACGGGATCCGTCGATGACCACCTTGCCGGCATGTTCGAAATTCACCGTGATCTTCTGGCCGATCACCGACTGGACCTGTCCGAGACCCCAGTCGGGCTGCCCAGGATGGCGGACCAGATTGCCAGGCTCGAGAAATTCGTTCATCTCAGCGCGTCCCCTCGGGGGGAGCCGGCCGTGAGCGCGCCCGATCTCAGCGCCCTGGTCAGCGCCCGGCTCTGCCATGACCTGATAAGCCCGATGGGGGCGATCGGCAATGGACTCGAACTGCTGCAGCTCACCGAAGGCGCCGGCTCGGCCGAGCTCGAGCTGATCAGCGACAGCCTCGCCACCGCGCTCGCCAAGCTGCGCTTCTACCGCCTCGCCTTCGGCCCGGCCGATGCCCAGGCCCGCCAGTCCTTCGACGAGGCGCGCCAGATCACCGACGCGATGTTCCATGGCCGCTTCTCGGTCGCCTGGGAAGCCCAGGGCCCCAGCATGCCGCGCGCCACCGCCCAGCTCATCTATCTCGCGATCCTCTGCATGGAGCGCAGCCTGCCGATGGGCGGCACCGTGCGCGTCGCGGTGCGCGACGAGCGTGTCGAGCTGCGTGCCGAAGGCTGCCGCACCGCGCCGCCGGCCGATCTCTGGCTGCATGTGACACACGGGGTTCCGGTCCCCGAGCTGCGCTCCGATGGCGTGCAATTCGCCTTGCTGCGCCGCGGGCTCGATGCCGGCGGGCACGAGTTCGAGACCGCCTTCACCGAGGCCGGCGCCGCGCTCAGCATGACCGCCCCGAGCCCGATCGCCGCCTGACGCCGCTCAGAGCGGCGCGAGCCCGGCCCGAAACCGCGCGGCATTGGCCTGGTACCGCCGGGCCGAGCCCGCCAGCCGCTCGATCTCTTCCGGCGTCAGGTCGCGAACCACCTTGCCGGGCCGACCGGTGACCAGCACGCCCTCCGGGATCGCCTTGCCCTCGGTGACCAGCGCGCCCGCCCCGATCAGCACCTTGTCCCCGATCACCGCCCCGTTCAGCACGGTCGCGCCCATGCCGACCAGCGTGCCGGCGCCGATCGTGCAGCCATGCAGGATCGCCATATGGCCGATGGTGCAATCGGGCCCGATGGTCAGCGGAAAGCCCATGTCGGTATGAAGCACGCTGCCGTCCTGCACGTTGCTGCCCGCGCCGACCTCGATCGGCTCGTTGTCGCCACGCAGCACCGCATTGAACCAGACCGAGGCGCGGGAGCGCAGGGTCACCTTGCCGATCAGCCGGGCGCCCGGCGCCACCCAGGCATCCCCTGCCAGGGCCGGCGCCACGCCGTCGAGGCTCCAGAGACTCATGGCAGTCGCTCCTCGAATTCGCGGTTCAGCCGGGTGACGAGCCCCATCAGCTCGGGCCGCCGGTCGCGCCGCAACCGCTCGGCCTTGAGGATCGCCACCAGCTCCGCTTCGCATTGCAGCAGATTTTCGTTGACCAGCACATAGTCATATTCGGCCCAGTGACTGATTTCGTCGCGCGACTTCGCCATCCGGTCGGCGACCACCGCGGCGCTGTCCTGCCCGCGGGCCCGCAGCCGATGCTCGAGCTCCGCGATCGAGGGCGGCAGGATGAAGATCGAGACCACCGCGTCGCGCAGGGCAGAGTTGCGGATCTGCTGGCCGCCCTGCCAGTCGACATCGAACAGCACGTCGTGGCCGGCCGCCACCGCCGCCTCCACCGGCTCTCGCGGCGTGCCGTAGAGATTGCCGAACACCTCGGCATGTTCCAGCATGTCGCCGGCCTCGGCCATCGCCTCGAACTCGCGGCGGCTCTTGAAGAGATAATGCTGCCCCTCCTGCTCGCCGGGCCGGGGCGGCCGCGTGGTGGCCGAGATCGAGAAGCGCACCTCGGGATCGGATTCGAGCAAGCGCCGCGACAGGGTCGATTTGCCGGCCCCCGAAGGCGAGGACAGGATGACGAGCAGACCCCGCCGCCGCGCCTCGCCGCTCATGCCTCACTCCACATTCTGAACCTGTTCCCGCATCTGGTCGATCACCACCTTGAGTTCGAGGCCGACCGCGGTCAGGTCCGAGGCGCTGGCCTTGGAACAGAGCGTGTTGGCCTCGCGATTGAATTCCTGGGTCAGAAAGTCGAGCTTGCGCCCGACCGGGCCCTCGGCCGTCAGCAGCTTGCGCGCCGCCGCGATATGCGCCTCCAGCCGGTCGAGCTCCTCGGTCACGTCGGCCTTGACCGCGATCAGCGCAAGCTCCTGCGCCAGCCGGCTCTCGTCCAGCGCGGCGGTGGCGGCGAGCAGCGCCTCGACGCGGGCGCGCAGCAGCGCGCCGCTTCGGGCCGCCCGGACCTCGGCCGTCGCGCGTGCCGCCTCGGTCAGCGCCGCGATCCTGTCGATCTGCCCGGCGACCAGCCGGCCGAGCGCCTCGCCCTCGGCGGCACGCGCCGCGCCGAGCCGCGCGACCAGCACGGCGATATCCGCGGTCAGGGCGGCGATCACCTCCGGATTCTGCGCCGGACCGGCTGTGTCGGATTCGAGCACGCCGCGCACCGCGAGCAGGTCGGCCGCGGTCATCGGCGCCAGATGCAGCCCGGCGGCTGAGGCCGCGACGCCGGCCGCCTCGGCCGCCACGATCGCCGCCTCCAGCGCCTCGGGGTTCAGCCGCGGCATTCCGGCCGTCCCGCCGCGGGCCATCCGCAGCCCGACGCTGACCGATCCGCGATGGAACGTCTGGCCGAGCGCGGCCCGCAGCGGCGCCTCCAGCGCCTCCAAACCCTCGGGCAGTCGCAACCGCAGGTCGAGCCCGCGGCCATTGACGCTGCGCGCTTCCCAGTTCCAGCTGCTGCCGGCGCTCGCTCCGGCAAGATCGGCAAAGCCCGTCATCGAGATCAGCGTCATCATCGCCCCCGTTCGCCCTTAGGATGAATCTCCGCTTAACTTTTCCCCAGTTTTGCGGCAAATTAAGCTAGCGAGCGCAAAAGCCGCGACAAGGCGGGAAAGCTGGGCTAGCCTTGTGAAGAAATCATTTACCAATGGCCGCTTGCAGATGCGGCCCGAGGTAAGCAGGCGGCTCTTGTCGGGTCAAGTTTCGAAATGAACGATCTCATGCTCTCTTCGCTTAAATCCTACTGGGAGCGGCTGCGCGCCGGGCGCATCGCCCCCTACCGCGCCGAAATCGACCCGCGCCAGTTCGAGTCGGCGCTCGAGAACATGTTCATCCTCGAGAAGGTCAGCAGTGACAACATGCGCATCCGCCTCGCGGGCATGAAGATCTGCGAGATGATGGGGATGGAGGTTCGCGGCATGCAGCCCGGCTACCTGATCGACGAGGGGGATCGGGTGCGGTTCGAGCGGCTGCTCAATGTGGTGATGAACGAGCCCGCCGTGGTCGAGCTGAAGCTCGAGGCGCGCAACCGGGCCGGGACCTACCGGGCGACCATGCTGCTGATGCCGCTGCGCAGCGATTTCGGCGACATCAACCGGGTGCTCGGCTGCACCAGCGGCGAGGGCGATCTCTATGCCGCGCCGCTCTGCTTCACCATCCAGGACGTGGCGGTGACCCCGATCGAGCCGAGCCAGAGCGCCGACGCCACCCAGCGGGCGCTGCCCGGTTTCGCCGAGGAGCAGGCGGCCTTCGCCGGCGCGCCCTCGGGCCCGAAGCTCCGCTCGATCGACGGCAATCCCAACGCCCCGGCCAAGTCCCGCGCCGCCCCTCCGAAGCTCCGCGTCATCGACGGCAAATAGCCGGCCCGCGCGCAGGCTTCCGGCGAGATGCCAGCGCTGGCGCGACCAGCTTGCCACGATTTGCGCGAGGCGACGGTCTTGCCGCTTCAGATGGCCGCGTCCCAGGCGGGCTTGCCCCGCCGCGCGCGCCCCGCCCATTGCCGCGCAGATCTGGTGCGGCGGCGCCGCGCGCGCTTGGGGGCGAACGTGCTACCCGCGCGCTTCACCACGATCCTGGACGTGATCCGAAAGCATCTTAATCAAGATTGAGTTTTCGTGAATCGTTTTCATAATATCGTTTTATAACAAATACTTGGTTGGAGTCGCACGCGTGCGACACGCACGCTTCTACCCCAATTCGATCATCCGGCGGGGCGAGGACGCAACCTTTTCCCGGCCGGCACGTTTGCCCCGCGAAGGTGGAGGGCCCGCGTTGATCCTGCCGTTTTGCTCGCTTCTGTTCCCGACCCTGCCGAGCGTCGCGGCTGGCCGGCCAGTTCCGGTTCGGATCGAGGCTTCCCGCTTCCCGCGCTGATTCCTCGCTGTCCCAAACTGGACGCGCATCCCTGGGATGCGCGTCTTTTTTTTGCCCGAAATTCATCGGATGACCCAGCAAGCCCCTCCGCGAGGAGCGCCGGTTTCTCAAGAGGGGCATGCCGGCCCTCGGGGGAAGGCCGGCATGCCCCGAACCGTCAGTTCGTCATCAGCGATTTCGCGTTCTCCGGGGTGATCGCGGTCGTGTCGACGGTGACGGTTGTCGGGACCTCGGTCGCGCAGTCGAGCAGGATCGACTTCGCCATGTCGATCGCCTGCGCGGCGCCCGTCGGATAGGTGAAGGTCGCGGCCCATTCGCCGGCCGCCACCGCGCGGATGCCGCCCGCCGGCCCGGGCAGGCCGTCCGTGCCGATGATCTTGATGTCGCCGTCGGCCTTGCCGGCGCCCTTCGCCGCCAGCCGGGCGCCCGCGGCCATCATGTCGTTCGAGGCATAGACCATCTTGATGTCCGGATGCGCCTGCAGCATCGCGGCGAAGGCGGTCTGGGCCTTGTCCGGCAGCCAGTCGGCGGCCTGCTCGGCGACGACCTCAATCTTCGGGTTGCCCTTCACGCCGTCCTTGAAGCCGTTCAGCCGCTCGACGGCAGGCGTGGAGCTCGGAAGGCCCTCGAGCACCGCCACCTCGCCGCCCTCCGGCAGCAGGGTCTTGGCGGTGTATTCGCCGGCCGCGAGCGCGATCTTGTAGTTGTCGCCGCCGATGAAGGCCGTGTAGTCCTTGCCCGGATCGCCGTTGGTCTTGCGGTCGAGCTCGATCACCGGGATGCCGGCATCCATCGCGCGCTTCACCGCGGGCGTGAGGGGCGCCGCCTCGAAGGGCGAGATCAGCAAGAGGTCGACCTTCTGGGTGATGAAGTTGTCGACCTGGCTCGTCTGAGTGTTCACGTTGCCCTGGCCGTCGGCGATCTGCAGAGTGAAGTTCGGCACCGCCTTCGCGGCCGCGGTGAGCTCGTCATTGACGTGCTGGCGGTAGGGCTCGGCATTGTTGGCCTGGGCGAAGCCGATCAGGAACTCGCCATCCTTCTTGCAGAATTTCGAGATCGGGTCGGCGGCCTGAGCGGCACCGGCAATCGCGAGGGCGGAACCGGCGAGCAGCGCGGCCCGGCCGAGTCGGGGCATGGTCATGGGATCCTCCGTGTGGTGCCGGCGAACCGGCGTCTTTCGAGCCGCTTCTTACCGAGACAGGCCCTCGCGGCGGCGAACGAGGGACTGCAGCACGGCCGCCAGCACGATGATCGCGGCGGTCGCGAGCAGCTGCAGGGCGGGCGTGATGTTGTTGAGCTGGAGTACGTTGGCGAGCGCTCCGAGCATGATCGTGCCGGCGACCGTGCCCACCATCGAGCCCGAGCCGCCAAAAAGCGAGGTGCCACCGATGACGACAGCGGCAATCGCGGTCAGCTCATAGCCGGTGCCGTCATTGGCGCTGCCGAAGTTGAACTGGCCTGCATGCACGATGCCCGCGAGCGCAGCGGCGAAGCCGGTGATCGCATAGACCGAGGTCTTCACGAAGCCGACCGGTATGCCCGAGAGCTGCGCTGCCCGCTCGTTGCCGCCGACAGCGAAGACGTAGCGGCCGAAGCGGGTGGTGTTGAGCACCACGGTCGCGATTGCGGCGAAGGCGATGAAGACGAGAGTCGCCACCGGCACGGTATTGCTGAACAGCCGTTCGCCGAGGACGGCGAAGACCGGCGGCGCCAGACCCGGCCCCTCGCCATACGAGATGTTGATATACTGGTTCCCCGACACGACGAGGGCGAGGCCGCGCGCCGCCTGCAACCCCGCAAGGGTGACGATGAACGGCTCAAGCCGGAAACGCGTCGAGATCATGCCCTGCGCCGCGCCGAAGCCCGTGCCCATCAACAGCACCAGCAGAAGCGTCGGCACCAGCCCGAACCCGCCCGAGATCATCATCGAGGCGGTGACGACCGACGACAGGCCGAGCAGCGCCCCGACCGAAAGGTCGATGCCGGCGGTGATGATGACGAAGGTCATGCCGATGGCGATGATCCCGGTCTCGGAGACGGCGCGGACGATGTTGGCGATATTGTCGGGGGCGAGGAACAGGATCTCGCCGTGGCGGCGCGGCGAGAAGATCACGCCGCCGAGCACCACCAGCACGAGGCCGATCAGACTCTGGAAGCGGACGAGCAGCGCCAGCGGGTCACGCTTGCGGGCCTCCGGGGCCGAGAGCGTCGCGGTTTGGGACATCAGGCGACCTTTCCGTTTGCCGCCTCGAGGACGGTGTGTTCGTCGATGGCGCCGCTGAAGGCGGCGACGTTGCGGCCTTCGCGCAGCACCACGATGCGGTCGCAGAGGCCGATCAGCTCCGGCATCTCGGAAGAGGCGACCAGCACACCAAGGCCTTCGCCCGCGAGCTCGCGCAGGCGGGCATAGATTTCGCCCTTGGCACCGACATCGACCCCGCGCGTCGGCTCGTCGAGCAGCAGGAGCCGCGGCTCGTCGAGCACCTCCTTGGCGAGCACCACCTTCTGCTGGTTGCCGCCCGAGAGCGCGCCCACGGCGATCGCCGGATTCTTCGGGCGGATGTCGAACTGGCCGTAGGAGCGGCGCACCGCCGCCGCCTCTCGCGGAGCCGACATCAAGCCGCCTGGCGAGATGCGCCGCAGGATCGACATGACGAGGTTCTTCGCCACCGCCATCCTGAGCATGAGCCCGCTGCCGCGGCGATCGTCGGTCACGAAGGCGAGACCGGCGCGCCGGGCAGCGCGGATCGATGAAAGGTCGGCGGGACGTCCATCGATCTCGACGGTGCCACGCCAGCGCCCGGCCGGGGCGGCGCCGAAGAGCGCAGTCAGGAGCTCGGTGCGGCCGGCACCCATGACGCCGGCGAGCCCGACGATCTCGCCGGCATGGACTTCGAGCGAGATGTCCTCGGGCGCTTGCCAGCCGGCGCGAGGCCGCTTCGGGGCATAGGCGGCTCCGGCGAGGCGTAGCAATCGCTTGCCGGCCCGGCCCGCCCGCGGCGGATAGAGCTCGTCGAGCGGCCGTCCGACCAGCAGCCGCACCAACTCGCCCTGCGGCGCGTCCGCGGGCAGGGTGCCGACGACGCGGCCGTCGCGCATCACCGTCACGCGGTCTGCGATCTGCGGCACTTCCTCAAGACGGTGCGAGATATAGACGATGCCCACCCCGCTCGCCGCCAGCCGGCGCATGATGCCGAAGAGCCTGTCGACCTCTCCGGTGGTCAGCGCCGCCGTCGGCTCGTCCATGATCAGCACACGGTCGGCATAGGAGAGCGCCTTGACGATTGCCACGACCTGGCGCTGGCCGATCGAAAGGTCAGCCACGCGGGTATCGGCATCGATCGCCATTTCCAGCGCCGCGAGCCGCTCGCGTGCCTCGCGCCGCATCGCGGCGAAGCTCAGGAAACCACCGGTGGTCAGTTCGCGGCCGAGAAACAGGTTGGCGGTGACGTCGAGCCCGGGCGCGAGGTCGAGTTCCTGGAAGATCGTCGCGATTCCGGCCGCCTGGGCGTCGCGAGGGCTCGCGAACCGCACCGGCGCGCCGTCGATCGCCACCGTGCCCTCGTCGGGCGCATGCACGCCCGACAGCACACCCATCAGCGTCGACTTTCCTGCGCCGTTCTCGCCCAGCAGGGCGTGGATTTCGCCCGGCCGAAGGTCGAAATCGACACCGCGCAGCGCATGAACGCCGCCGAAACGCTTGGTCACGCCGGTCATGGTTAGAAGCGGTGCAGTCATTGCGGTCTCCCCACCGAGGCGCGAACTTTCAATGAGGCCGCGAGTTGGACATGTCGGCGCGGCCCGTCCGGATAGCGGATGCGCTCGACGAGAAGCGATGCCGCCTGCCGACCGAGCTCGGCGCAGGGCTGCGCCATCAGCGTCAGCTGCGGATCGAAGCAATCGGCCCATTCGAAATCGTCGATCCCGACCAGCGAGATATCCCGCGGCACGACGAGGCCGCGCCCGCGGAGCGCGCGCATCGCGCCGATGGTGGCGAGGTTGTTGCCGGCAACGATCGCCGTTGGCCGCGCCGGCCCGTCGAGCAGGCGCTCCACCGCCTCGCCTGCCTGGGCAGTCGAGCCGCAACGCGCCGCCGACCAACCCGGATCGGCTGCGACTCCAGCCGCGGCCAGCGTCGCGAGGAAGGCGGCGGCGCGCGCTTCCGTGGTGACAAAACCGGGTTGCCCACCGATGAAGGCGATGCGCTGATGCCCGTGTTCTAGGAGGTGATGGACCAAAGTCGCGGTCGCCAGCGCGTTGTCGATGCCGACCTGGTCGAAGCGCGGATCGACCATTCGGTCGACCAGCAGGCAGGGCAGGGCGAACCGTCCGATATAGTCGAGCGTCTCCGACGCGTTGGATGATGGCGCGAGGATGATCCCGTCGACGCGCCGGGCATGCAGCGCGCGAACGACCTCGATTTCGCGCGCCGGGTCGTCCTGGGTATCTGCGAGCAGGACCATAAGCCCCAGCCGGGCGCACTGCGCTTCGATCGCGCAGACGATGTCGGCGAAGTAGGGGTTGGAGATCGTGGAGATCGCGAGCCCGATCGCGTTCGTCGACGCGGTCTTCAGGGCTCGTGCCACGGTGTTGGGAGCGTATCCGACCGCGAGGATCGCCGCCTCGACCCGTCGCGCCGTCTCGGGCGACACCCGCCGTGTGCCGTTCACGACATGCGAGACGGTCGAGACGGAGACCGAAGCCGCGCGCGCCACGTCAGCGATCGACGCCATGGGCACGCCAAGCAATGCTCTCGGAATATCCGATCACGGTTCTCTCCTCCCAGAGAGTCGGTGCAGTTCCGCACCGTGTTTTTTAAGAGACTAGCAGTAGCGAAACGTTTGCGCAACAGAGACGAGTGGGTAATGCGGTGTCCGGAGGCGACCGCTCGTTGCTCGGCGATGTCCGTCGAGCCGCGAACTGCGTGATTTCAGGAGGGGTTTGCCCGACGGCAGAGGCATGCTAGCCGACAAGCAAACAAGTTCGGTCCGGAGGCCGCGATGAAGCCGATCGTCACGCTGACGCTTAACCCGGCGATCGACGGGGCCTGCGAGACCGAGCTGGTGCGCCCGACCCACAAGATTCGCACCCGCGGGGATCGCTACGATCCGGGCGGCGGCGGGATCAACGTGGCGCGGGTCGTCGCCGAGCTCGGCGGACCGGCCTGCGCGGTCTATCTCGCGGGCGGGGCCACCGGTGACGTGTTCGATGAGTTGATGGCCGAGCGCAGGCTGCCGGGCAACCGGGTGCCGATCGCCGGCCATACGAGGATCAGCCTGACGGTCTTCGAGCAATCGACGGGCCAGGAATACCGCTTTGTCCCCGAAGGGCCGGAGGTCAGTCCGGGCGAGTGGCTGGAATGCCTGTCGGTGATCGACCGGCTCGATTTCGACTGGCTGGTGATCAGCGGCAGCGCGCCGCGTGGTCTGCCCGCGGATTGCTTCGTGACGCTCGTCCATCGCGCCCGCGACCGCGGCGCGCGCGTGGTGCTCGACAGTTCGGGGCCGGCGCTCGCGGCGACGCTCGACGCCGGCGGGCTGACTCTGATCAAGCCGAGTCATGGCGAGCTGCGCGCCCTGACCGGACTGGCGCTCGAGGACGTGTCGGAGATAGCCGAGGTGGCGCGCGAAATCGTCGAATCGGGCCGATCGGAGATCGTCGCCGTCACGATGGGGCACGAGGGCGCACTGCTGGCAAGCCGGGAGGCGACCCTGTTCCGCGCGCCGCCTTCAGTGCCAGTGCGCAGCGCAACCGGAGCCGGGGACAGCTTTGTGGGCGCGATGGTGCTGGCGCTGGCCGAAGGGCGCGGCGTACGCAGCGCCTTTCTGCTCGGCATGGCCGCTGGCAGCGCCACGGTGATGCATCCCGGCACCGGGCTGTGCCAGCGCGCCGATGTCGAACGGTTACATGCCGGGCTCGCCGCGCACTGAACGCGGGTCGGGCGCCCGGAGGTCAAGCCTCTCAGTGCTTGCGGAACTTGTCGAGGCTGACCACAGCGCCGTCGCCCGAGGGCTTGATCGGCGTCGGGGGGGGCGGCTCGTCGTCAGTCCCCTCCTCGTCCGGGACCGGCTCCTGCGGCTCGAACTTGAAGCCGAATTCGGCGCTCGGATCGACGAAGGTCTTGACCGCCTCGAACGGGATGACGATCGGCTCAGGGACGTTGCCGAAGTTGAGCGTGACGGTGAAGCGATCCTTCAACACCGCCAGGTCTGCGAACCAGTCCTGCAGGACGATGGTCATTTCCTGCGGATAGCGCTGCTTGAGGCTCTGCGCCATGTCGACCCCGGTATGGGTGGTGTCGAAGGTGATAAAGAAGTGATGCTTGCCGGGCAGGCCCTCTCGCGCCACCTGCGATAGCACCTCCACCATCACCTGCCGGAAGGCCCGGTTGACCATCTGGCGGTAGTTGATCCCTCTTGCCATGCGGGGCTCCTCATCCTCCGCGCGACCTTATCCGATTCTATCGGACAGGAAAGGCCGGAAATGCCCTGCCTTTCCCGTCAGCGCACCGCATCGCCTGCGCCTGCGGTCCGTCCAGCTCGCGAGCCTCGGCACGCCGCGGAGTCGGCCGCCGGAACGCCCTCGGGCGGCCACCTGCACATTCAGATCAGCGCGAATGGGCCTGCCGTATAGATGCGCATGTCGTGAGGCGCCGCAGGCACCGGCCGACCCCTTTGACTCGGGGGCAATGCCCGTCCCGCCGGTGGCGGCGCCCCACCGCGCTCGGATCGCCGGGAACGCGAAACTGTCCCGCTTGAAAAGAAATCCTTTCAGGAAGATTGCGGGGATGACCCCGACCGCCAGTCTTGGGCATTGGCTCGATTTGATATAAGCGATAAAACCTATTGATGCAGTCGTGATGCGAGATGTGGATGCCCGACGAAGCGAGTGGCTTGCAGGACGGGATGGAGCGCGGTGCGCTGTTGGCGCGTCTGGCAGCAGCTGAACCGAGACAGGCCCGGCCCGTCGTCGCGATCCTGGGGGGCGGGCTGTCCGGCGCGGCGACCGCGTTTCACCTGGCGAGGGCGGAGCCCGATGCCGAAATCGTCGTCGTCGAGCCGCGCCCGACGCTCGGAAGCGGGCTCGCCTATTCCACCGAAGAGCCGGCGCACCGGATCAATGTCCCGGCCGCGCGGATGGCGCTGTTCGGGGACAACCTGACGCATTTCGTGGCCTGGCTTGCCGCGGAGCGGATCGCGATGTCTCCCGGCACGCTGACCCTGCGCGGCGACTTCTTTCCCGAGCGTCGCCTGTTCGGGCGCTATGTCGCGGCCCAGTTGCAGCCGTTCCTCGCGAGCGGCGCGGTGCAGCATCGGCAAGCGGGCGCCTCGGCCGTCACGCCGGCGAATGGCGCCTACCGGATCGCGCTGTCGGATGGCAGCATGCTCGTCGCCGATCTCGTCGTGCTCGCCATGACCCATCCGAGCCCGGCGCTGCCTGCCGCCCTGCGCGATCTGGCGAACTCGCAGCGGGTGATTGCGGACCCCTATGACAATGATCGGATCGCCGCCATCGACCGCGCCGCGCGGATCCTGATCGTTGGCACCGGACTCACCTCGGCCGACATCGTCGCGAGCCTTGTCCGGCAGGGGTTCCGCGGCCAGGTCGCGGCCTTGTCACGCCATGGGCTTCGCTCGCGCGGGCACGGGCTCGCCGCCGCCAAGAGCACGGTCGATTTCGGCGACGCGCCGGAACGGACGGCGGTCGGGCTGCTGCGCCGGATCCGTGCCGCCGTGGCGGCCGACGCGGCGCGTGGGCAAAGCTGGCATGCGGTGCTCGATAGGGTGCGCGAGCAGGGCTGTACGATCTGGGCCGCGCTCGACCCGGCGGAGCGCGGCCGGCTGGTGCGGCATCTGCGCCGGTTCTGGGACGTGCACCGGTTCCGGATCGCCCCGCAGGTCGAGGCGGTGCTGGACGAACAGATCGCGGCTCGCCGGATGCGGGTGGTCGCCGGTCGGATCGTTGCGGCGCGCGAGGAGGAGGCGGGGCTGCGCGTCGTCTATCGGCCGCGTGGCGCCAATGACACGGTGACGGAGATGTTCGACGCAGCCGTCGTCACCACGGGTCCCGACCACGGTGACGTGCTGCGCAGCAATCCGGTCTTCAAGAGTCTGGCCGAGGCGGGGCTGCTGTGCCGCGACCCGCTCGGCCTGGGGATCGCGGTCGCCGACGAGTGCCATGCGATCGAGGCCGACGGCGGGGTCTCGTCCAGCCTGCATGTGGTCGGGCCGCTCGCCCGGGGCTGCGTCGGCGAGTTGATGGGGGTGCCGGAGGTGATCCGGCATGCGGAGCATGTCGCGGCCGAGCTGAACCGCCGGTTGGCGAAAATCGCGGCCCTCGGGATGCCGGCGTGAAAAAGACGTAAAAGACGATTTATATTGTCGTCATAGCTGGCATACCCTCCTTTGGGCGGCCGGGCCGCGGAGAGTCGCAGGGGAACTGAGCATGAGGATAACGCGCAGGGCGTTCGGCGCGGGCGTGGCCGGGGCCGCGGTGCTGTGGCGGGCGGCGGCCTTCGCGGAGACCGCGCCGACCGAGGTGCGGATCGGCTTCCAGAAGACCAACCTGCCCGTCGTCGCCCAGCGCGAACGGACCATCGAGCGGGCACTCGGCCCGGATGTGGCGGTCAAGTGGGTCGAGTTCTCGGCGGGGCCTCCGCTGGTCGAGGCGCTGAATGTCGGCGCGATCGATCTCGGTTGGACCGGCGACGCGCCGCCGATCTTCGGGCAGTCGGCCGGGGCGGCGATCACCTATGTCGCGGCCCTGCCGCCGAACGGCAAGGGCGAGGCGATCATCGCCAAGCCGGGCAGCGGCATCGCCTCGGTGGCCGACCTGGCTGGCGGGACGGTCGGTGTGGGCAAGGGGACGAGCGCGCACAACCTGCTCGTCGCGGCGGTAGAGGGGGCTGGCATTCCCTATGACCAGCTCAAGGTCAACTATCTCGCGCCCGCGGATGGTGCCGCAGCCTTCGCCGCCGGGCAGATCGATGCCTGGTCGGTCTGGGACCCGTTTCTCGCGATCGCCGAGACCCGGTATCGGCCGACGGTCCTGGTGCGTGGCAGCGACATCCTCAAGGTCAACACCTACTTCCTCGGCAACAAGGGTTTTGTCGCGGCGCATCCCGAGACCGTGCTGAAGGTGCTCGACGGGCTGCGGCAGGCGGCGGCCTGGGCCGACGCCCATCGCCCCGAGGTCGCGCAGGCGCTGCATGACGTGACGGGGGTGCCGCTCGACGCGCAGCAGCTCGCCGCCGATCGCGCCGAGTTCGGCATCTTCGAGATCACTTCGGACATCATCGCACATCAGCAGGAGACGGCCGATCGCTTCTTCCGTCTCGGGCTGATCCCCAAGCAGATCACCGTTGCGGATGCCGTCTGGGCCCCGCCGCGCAGTTAAGGAGGGGTCCTCCCATGATCACCCGTCGCCGCTTTGCGGCTCTCGCCGGCACTGCCCTCGTTGCCGGGCTCGCCGCTCCGTCGATCCTGCGGGCCAAGACCAAGGAGCTGCGCATCGGCTGGCAGAAGAACGGTGTTCTGGCGCTGGCCAAGAGCCAGCAGGCGCTCGAGAAGCGTTTCGCCGACCGTGGATTGGCGATCAGCTGGGCGGAATTCAGCTCCGGCCCGCCATTGCTGGAGGCGCTTGGAGCCGGCGCGCTGGATTTCGGGCCGACGGGCGACGTGCCGCCGCTCTTTGCCCAGGCGGCGGGCGGCAACCTGCTCTATGTCGGGACCTATACCGGCAGCCCGGCCGGGTCGGCGATCCTGGTGCACAAGGACGCGCCGATCCAGACGATCGCGGATCTCAAGGGCAAGACGCTCGCCTTCAAGCGGGGCTCGAGCGCGCACAATTTCGTGGTGAAGGCGCTTCGCAGCGCAGGGCTGACGCCCGACGACGTGAAGGCGGCCGACCTCGCGCCGCCCGACGCGCTTGCGGCGTTTCGCTCGGGCGCGATCGATGCCTGGGCGATCTGGGATCCGTATTTCGCCGTGGCCGAGGCCGATCCCGCGACGCGGGTCCTCACCACCGCCGAGGGGATCGTGCCGTCCTGGAGCTATTTCCTGGGGAACGGCGACTTCACCAAGGGCAATCCCGATCTGGTGCTCGATATCCTCAACGAGCTCGCCACGGTCGGCAAGGCGGCGCAGGGCAATCTCGACGTGACCGTGCCGGCGCTGAGCGCGATCACCGGCGTGCCGGAGGCGACGACGCGGGTGGTGCTGACGCGTCCCGGCTTCGATCTCGGGCATGTCGGCCCGGTCGGTGCCGAGGCGCAGGCCTATCAGCAGGCGCTGGCCGACGAGTTCCATGGCCTCGGCATCCTGCCGAAGGCGCTGACCATCTCGGACATCGTCTGGCAGCCCAAGGCGAGCTGACGGCAGGCATAAGGTGCAGGCGACATGAGCAATCCCATCGATTTCTTCTGGTTCATCCCGACCTCGGGCGACGGTAGCTATCTCGGTTCGACCGAGCTCAACCGGGCGCCGGACTACGAGTATCTGCGCGAGATCGCCGTGGCGGTCGACCGGCTGGGCTTCAAGGGGGTTCTGCTGCCGACCGGGGCCGGCTGCGAGGAATCCTTCACCATGGCGGCGGCGCTCGCGCCTTTCACCCGTCAGCTGAAATATCTGGTGGCGATCCGGCCCGGGGTCGCCTCGCCCGCCTATTACGCGCGGCTCGCCTCGACGCTCGACCGGATCACCAATGGGCGGCTGCTGCTCAATATCGTGGTGGGCGGCAATCCGGCCGAGCTGGCCGGGGATGGGCTGTTCCTGCCGCACGACCGGCGCTACGACCATGCGGAGGAGTTCTTCACGGTCTTCGAGACGTTGCTGGCCAAGGGCGAGGCGACGCTCGACGGGGCGCATATCAAGGCGATCGGGGCGCGGCTCGGCTATCCGCCGATCCAGACGCCGCGGCCGCCGCTGTTCTTCGGCGGCTCGTCGGATGCGGGGATCGGGTTCGCCGCCGGGCGGGCCGACAAGTACCTGACCTGGGGCGAGCCGCCGGCGCAGGTCGCCGAGAAGGTCGCCAAGGTCCGGGCCGAGGCCGAGGCGCGCGGGCGCGAGGTGAGCTTCGGGATCCGGCTGCATTTCATCGTGCGCGAGACCGACGACGAGGCGTGGGAGGCGGCCGGGCGGCTGATCTCGAAGCTCGACGACGCGACGATCGAGGAGGCCCGGCAGCGCTTCGTGAAGGAGAGCGACAGCGTGGGCCAGCAGCGGATGTTCGCGCTGCATGGCGGGCGGCGGGACAAGCTCGAGGTGAGCCCGAACCTCTGGGCCGGGATCGGGCTCGTCCGCGCCGGCGCCGGCACCGCGCTGGTGGGCTCGCCCCGGACGGTCGCGGAACGGCTGCGGGAATATCAGGAGATCGGCATCGATACGGTGATCGGCTCGGGCTATCCGCATCTGGAGGAGAGCTTCCGCGTCGCCGAGCTGCTGTTCCCGGCGCTCGGCATTGGGCGCGACGAGGAGAAGGGCGGCTTCCTGAACGAGTTCGGCCAGAAGCGCGTCTTCGCGGGCGGCAGCCATGGCGGCAACTTGCGGTCCGCGTCATGACACGGCTGGCGCGGGGCTCGGTCGGCTGGCTGCTGCCGGCGGCGATCCTCGTCGGCTGGGAATTGCTGGCGCGGGCCGGGATCATCTCGGCCAACGTGCTGCCCGCGCCGTCGGCCGTGGTCGCGGCCTTCTGGCGGCTGCTCCTGTCGGGCGAGCTGGCGCGCAACATCTGGGTCTCGACCTGGCGGGCGCTGGCGGGCTTCGCGATCGGCGGCTCGATCGGCTTCGCGCTCGGGCTCGCCAACGGCCTGTCGCGGATGTCGCGCGACGTCACCGACACGACCCTGCAGATGATCCGCAACATCCCGCATCTCGCGCTGATCCCGCTCGTCATCCTGTGGTTTGGGATCGACGAGGAGGCGAAGCTGTTCCTCGTGGCGCTGGGCGTGTTCTTTCCGATCTATGTCAACACGCTGCTCGGCATCCAGGGCGTCGATCCCCAGCTGGTCGAGATGGGCCGGATCTACGGCATGAAGCCCTTGGAGCTGTTCCGCCGGGTGATCCTGCCCGGCGCTCTGCCCTCGATCTTTGTCGGCCTGCGCTATGCGCTCGGGATCATGTGGCTGACGCTGATCGTCGCCGAGACGATCTCGGCCTCCGCCGGCCTCGGCTATATGGCGATGCAGGCCCGTGAATTCCTGATGATCGACGTCGTCGTCCTGTCGATCCTGATCTACGCCCTTCTCGGCAAGCTCGCCGACAGCTTCGCTCGCCTGCTCGAGCGCCGGACGCTCGCCTGGCATCCGGCCTTCCAGAACGCGTGAGGTGACCCGCATGCTCGACCAGTCCGACCGATTTTCCGACGCAGCCCCGCTCGAGACGCGCGGCGAGCCCGCTCCGGTCGGGTTCGCGATCCGCGGCCTGGTCAAGCGGTTCGATGACAAGACGGTGCTCGACGGCATCGACCTCGTCGTTCCGAGAGGCCAGTTCGTCGCGGTGATCGGCAAGAGCGGCTGCGGCAAGTCGACCCTGTTGCGGCTGCTCGCGGGGCTCGACCGGCCGACCGAGGGTACGATCGAGCACGGCGACAGCGGCGGCGGCGATGCCAGCGATACCCGCATGATGTTCCAGGAGCCGCGCCTGCTTCCCTGGGCGCGCGTCATCGACAATGTCGCGATTGGCCTGACCGGTATCGCCAGCGGCGCGACCGCGAGGGCGCGCGCCGAGGCACGCCTTGCCGAGGTCGGGCTTTCCGAGCGCGGCGGCGAATGGCCGTCGGTCCTGTCCGGCGGCCAGCGCCAGCGCGTGGCCCTGGCCCGCGCCCTGGTCGGAGAGCCCCGCATCCTGGCGCTGGACGAGCCGCTGGGCGCGCTCGACGCGCTGACCCGGATCGACATGCAGGCTCTGCTCGAGCGCATCTGGCGCGACCAGGGCTTCACGGCGGTGCTCGTCACCCACGACGTCGCCGAGGCGGTGGTTCTCGCGGATCGCGTGGTGGTGCTGGATCACGGTCGCATCGCGCTCGACCTGCCGGTGCCGCTGCCGCGGCCCCGGCGCCATGGCGCGCCCGAGCTGGGCCGGCTGGAGGCGCTGATTCTCGAACAGCTGTTCGCGGACGCAAGTCACATCTGACCCCACCCTATGCAGCCGGGTCTCCGGATCGGGCTGAGGATCGTGTTGGGCATGCCAAGCGCGGCAAGCTGTCATTGTCCCCGCTATTGGAGGGCGACAACGAAGCCGTCGCGACTTCGCGTTGCGCCTCGGCCGTTTCACGATTCGGCTTGCGCTTGTTCGCGAACTGGATGGGCAAGCCGCGAACTGACCGCGATCCGGTTCCAGATATTGATCGTGCCCACGGCGATGGTCAGCTGCGCGATCTCGGTTTCCGAGAAGACGGAGCGAACCGTATCGAAAGCGGCGTCCGGGACACCCGTCTGCGCAACCAAAGTGACGCTTTCGGTCCATTCCAGCGCGGCACGGTCCCTACCGTCGAAGAAGGGAGACTCGCGCCAGACGGACACGAGATGCAGCATTTGCGGGTCCAGACCATCCGCCAAAGCTTCCTTGACGTGGAGATCGACGCAGAACGCGCATCCGTTGATCTGCGAGGCGCGGAGCTTGACGAGATGCAGCAGGCGGCTCTCGAGTCCGGATGCCTTCACGGCTCCATCAAGTTGCGCAACGGCGCGGTAGAGGTCGGGGACGAGTTGCGCGATGTTCAGTCTCGGTTGCATGGAGGCTCCTTCCCATGGCGGATCGCGACGAATCATGGATATAATATATCCACGATTCAGGAGCGCAAGGGAACGCGGCGCGGGGGAAACGGATGAGACGACTGAGCGATGGGGTCGAGGCTGCGTTGCACTGCGCATTGGTGCTTGCCGGTCTGCCGGATGGGAAGGTTCTGCCCGGCAAGAGTTTGGCTGAACTTCACGAAGTCTCGGAAACCTACCTGCTCAAGCATCTTCGTGCTCTCGCGGCAGCCGGGGTGATTGAGGCCTTGCCGGGACCGCGCGGCGGCTATCGGCTGGCGCGCGCGCCGGACAGCATCACGTTGCTCGATATCGTGGAAGCCATTGACGGTCGTGAACCCGCTTTCCTTTGTCGCGAGATCCGCCGTCGTGGTCCGGGAAAGACCAAGGATCCCTGCGCCTACAGGGCGGATTGCTTCATCAAGACCCGCATGCTTGCGGCAGAGGCGGCCTGGCGGGAGGCGCTTCGCGCCCAGACGCTCGCGGATCTGGTGCGGGACGGGGAAACGCTGATCGACGAACGCAACAAGGAAGCCGTCGCAGAGGTCGTGCAAAGAGCGTCGCGTTAGAGCGTTGTGGCGCTCCAACAGGCAGCCGATCGCCGATCCGCAGAGGCGATGCGCCTCCGGCGTCAGCGCGCCTGTCGGACTTGCGCGGGAGAGAGATCGGCGACAAGCCGGTCGGCGAGAGCCGTCGCCTGGGCGCGCTGCTCGGGGATCGAGCTCGATTCCCAGGCGACCTGGTGCAGCGACACGTTCCAGAGGGACCGAAGGTGCCGCGCGACACGGCGGCGCTCGGCATCGTCCGCCCCCGCCCAGAGCGCGGGAATTGGGAGCTCCAGAGCCGCCTGTTCTTTTGTGGAACACTTCCAAAACCGGTCAGCGCAAGGGAAGCGCATTCCCCGATTGGCTGGTGGAAGAGAAGGATTGCTCGCCGAGGCCAGCGACCGGCGCGCCCGATCGGCCGGGCCGCGCGAATCAGCATTGGCAATACGGGTTGCGGCCGGGCTTGGGGGCCCGGCCGCGATGCGTCAGGCCCGGGCGAGGCGCCGGATGACGCTGATGAAGCGGTCGACTTCGTCGCAGGTATTGTAGAAGGCGAGCGACGGCCGGACCGAGGCTTCGAGGCCGAAGCGCCGCAGGATGGGCTGGGCGCAGTGATGGCCGGCCCGCACGGCGATGCCTTCCTCGTTCAGCGCTCGTCCGACCTCCTCGGGGGCGTAGCCGTCGAGGACGAAGGACAGGACGCTGGCCTTGTCGGGCGCGGTGCCGATCAGCCGCACGCCCTTGATCGGCGCCAGCCGCTCGGTCGCATAGACGAGCAGTTCGTGCTCATAGCGTCCGATCGCTTCGATGCCGACCCGCTCGACATATTCGAGCGCCGCCCCGAGCCCTGCCGCATCGGCGACGTTGCCGGTGCCTGCCTCGAACCGTGTCGGCGGTTTGTGAAAGATCGTCCGCTCGAAGGTGACGTCGGCGATCATGTTGCCGCCACCCTGATAGGGCGGCAGATCCTCCAGCACCGCCCGCCGGCCGTAGACCGCGCCGATACCCGTCGGCCCGAAAATCTTGTGTCCCGAGAAGACGAAGAAGTCGGCGCCGATATCCTGGACGTCCACGCGCATGTGGCTGACCGACTGGGCGCCGTCGACCACCGCGCAGAGACCGTGACGATGCGCGATCGAGACGATTTCCTTCACTGGCACCACGGTGCCGAGCGCGTTTGAGACCTGGGTCACGGAAACCAGCTTGGTCTTGGGCGTGATGAGCCGCTGGTACTCCTCAAGGATCACCTGTCCGTCGTTGTCGACGGGGATGACCTTGATCTTCGCGCCTTTTTCCCAGGCGAGCAGCTGCCAGGGAACGATGTTGGCGTGATGCTCGAGATGGGAGACGATGATCTCGTCGCCGGCCTCGATGTTCTTCACACCCCAGGTGCGCGCAATGAGATTGATGCCCTCGGTCGTGCCACGGACGAAGATGATCTCCTCGGCCGAGGGGGCGCCGATGAAGCGCGCGACGGTGTTGCGGGCCTTCTCGTAGGCGTCGGTCGCGCGCGCCGCCAGCTCGTGCGCCGCGCGGTGGATGTTCGAATTTTCGTGACGATAGAAGTCGCTCAGCCGGTCGATGACCGCGGTCGGCTTCTGGGTCGTCGCGGCATTGTCGAACCAGACGAGCGGGCGGCCGTTGACACGCTCCTGCAGGATCGGGAAGTCGCGCCGCACCGCATGGACGTCAAAGGCCTGAAGGCCGCGCTGCGGCACGAGCGGGATGCCGGGCTCGGGCGTCCGCGCCGCGGCAGGGACGTAGGAATAGGGGCTGGCCTGGTGAGGGTCGGAGGCCGGCGGTTCGCCGAGGAGCGCGCGGAGATCGGCCTCTCCGGGCAGCCCAAAGCTGCGCGCGCTGACGAGATCGGCTGTCGGCGCGGGCACGCCAGTCGCCGCAGGCCGCGCCTCGTCGAGGAAATAAAACGGCGAGCCGGACGAGGCGGGCGATGTCGAGACCTGCGGCACCTGCGGAAAGCCGGGCGCAGGGGCCGCGCCGCCGACCGTCAGCGGCGGGGTGAGACCGCCCGCCGTCGGCAACGCGGGACCGGGAAGGCCAACCTGCGGTGTCGACGGATGGCCGATCGACCCGGCTGCCTGCGGAACCCCGAGCGTCTGGCCGCCAAGCTGGCTGTCGATCGCTGGCGCGACGGTCGTGGCGAGATCGGGGAGCCGGTTCGCAGCCGCCGCATGCGGATGAACGTCCGCGAAGGACGCCGCGATCGCGCCGCCATCCTGCGGGGTGGTCGGGGCAAGATTGGCACCGGGCGCGACCGTGCCCGGAAGGACCGGACCCTTGGCAAGCGGGCCGGCATTGGCGCCGCCCGGCACCGGATTTCCAGGGATCGGATTGGCCGGCTGCGGGGCGCCGATCCCCGCGGCGCCCGGAAGCGCCGCGAAGAACTGCCCCGCAATCTGGTTCAGGACACCGACATCGAGCAGGCCGCCCTCGGGCCGGTCACTTGTAGGTGTCGGGATAGTCATGGAATTTGCCAACCTCAACATCCTCGAGGACCGCCAGCGCATCGGGCGACTGCACGACGAGCGAGCAGTAGAGGCTGACCAGGTAGGAGGCGATCGCCTGCCGGTTGATGCCCATGAAGCGGACCGAGAGGCCCGGGCTCTGCTCGCCGGCGAGACCCGGCTGGTAGAGGCCGACCACGCCCTGGCGCTTGTCGCCGACGCGCAGCAGCAGGATCTTGGTCTTGCCGTCCTCGAGCGGAACCTTGTTCGAGGGGATGAGCGGCAGGCCGCGCCAGGTCAGGAACTGCGAGCCGAACAGGCTGACGGTTGGGGGCGGAACGCCGCGGCGGGTGCATTCCCGGCCGAAGGCCGCGATGGCATCGGGATGGGTCAGGAAGAAGGCCGGCTCCTTCCAGACCCTGCCGATCAGCAGGTCGAGATCGTCCGGCGTGGGGGCGCCGGTCAGCGGATACAGGACCTGCTCGGGGGCGACATTGGCGAGAAGGCCGTAGTCGGGGTTGTTGATGAGCTGGCCTTCCTGCGTCTCCTTGATCGTCTCGATCGCGAGGCGCAGCTGCTCCTTCACCTGATCGAACGGGCTCGAATAGAGATCGCTGATCCGGGTGTGGATATCGACGATCGTCGAGACGCCGTTCAGGAAATATTCCCGCGGCGCTTCGTCATAGTCGACGAAGGTCTGCGGCAGTTCGGATTCGTCGTCGCGGGCGGTGCAGGCGACCTGCACCGATTCCGGATCCTTGACGGTGTTGAGCCGGTAGATGCCTGCCTCGACCGGTACCCATTGCAGCAGGTGCACGAGCCAGCGCGGCGTGATGGTCGACAGGATGGGCGCGGTCTTGGTCGCATTCGCGAGTTGCCGAGCCGCGATATCCCCGAGCGCGGTTTGCGGGGTAGTCTCAGCCATTCATGACTCCGATCGGGTGAATTGTCTGGCGGCGAACCCCGGCCGACCCGCGACTCGCTTGAGCGAAAGGTTACCCGCGTGCCGCAATGCAGCACAATGCGCGCTCCGCTGAAGGCCGGTCGGAGCGGTCAGTCCTGCTCCCAGGGCAGACCGTGGAAGCGCCAGCCGCCGGACAGGCCGCGATGCTTCGTTTCGTCGATCTCGCCCTCAAACCCTTCATCTACATTGAAAATTCGTGTGAAGCCGGCCCTGACGAGCGCCTCGCCCGCGGCGCGCGACCGCTTGCCGCTCCGGCAGAGGAGGACGAGCGGCGTGTCCTTGGGGAAGGCCGCCGTCACCTGGCGGACGAAGTGCGGATTGCGGGTCATGGCCGTCCCGGTAGCCCAGGCGACATGTTTGGTCCCCGGAACGCGGCCGACATAGGCCCTTTCTTCTACGGTGCGGACGTCGAGCAGCGTGGCTGCGCCGGCGGAGATCATGTCCCAGGCCTGGACGGGGCTGATCCCCTTCACATCCCCGGCCTCGGCGGCGTCGAGAGGAGAGGAGGTCGCGGGGTGCGGAATATGCTGGATATTCATCCCATTCACTCGCTTTCATGGCAGTTCCGCCGGGTCGGACTTGGGCCCGGCTCAGCCGCGCGAATTTGACGCAGGGCGATCTCGCGGACAAGGGTCGCGCGCAACTTGGTTTTTTCTGCCCCGTGCATCGGGGCGGATGGAATATTTTGGCTGTCTTCGCTGCCGAGGAGGGAACGTTTGTCGCGGATACCTGGCGGTTCAGGCGTCGGACAGTAAGAATCACCCACGGGGAGAAGGTGGTTCTCCGACTCGTCCGCCCCCGTCCCGCGGAGGCGGCGAGGCTCCTGCCAGACCCGCTCCGGGGCTCGGTCGACGCGACGGGCCGCGGCCCGACGCAGGGCGCTGTTCGGATCGGTTCGGGGATGAGGGTACCGCCCTGCCGCCCTGGACGATGGCGAAAAGCGGCCGGCCGCAGGCGCGTCCGTCGGCGGATCATCCGGGAAAGGCTAGTGGGGTATCCGGGGTGTTGTGGTGGGCTCGCAGGGATTCGAACCCTGGACCAATTGATTAAGAGTCAACTGCTCTACCGCTGAGCTACGAGCCCCAACAACACCATCCAGCCTGGTGAGCCCGGCGGGATTCGAACCCACGACCCACTGATTAAAAGTCAGTTGCTCTACCGACTGAGCTACGGGCCCCAAGGCTGCGGGACCTCTAAGCGGCCAGGCTCGACGGGTCAAGCGCGATTCCGACACAGGCGGCGTCCGATATGGCCGTCGCCCGGGCCTTCGCCTATATAGCGCGCATGATTGACGATTCTCAACTTCGCAACGGGCGTGGGGAGCTCGGTTTCCTCAAGATGCACGGGCTCGGCAACGACTTTGTCGTGATCGACGCCCGGCACGGGCGCGCGCCGGTCACGCCGGCGCTGGCCCGCGCGCTCGGCGATCGCAACCGAGGCGTTGGATTCGACCAGCTCGCGGTGATCCGCGACGGATCGGGCGTGGCGGCGGAGGTCGATTTCTGGAATTCGGACGGGACGCCGGCCGCGGCCTGCGGCAACGCCACGCGCTGCGTCGCCCGCCTGCTGATGCGCGAGACCGGGGCCGCGGCGCTCGATCTGCGGACCGGGCGCGGCGTGCTGCGCGCCGAGGAGGCAGGGCAGGGGCTCATCCGGGTCAATATGGGTCAGCCGCAGCTCCGCTGGGACGAGGTGCCGCTCGCCCGGCCGATGCCGCTCGATCCGCTGCCGCTCGCGGGTGGGCCGGCGGCGGCCGGGATGGGCAACCCGCATTGCGTCTTCGTGGTCGAGGATGCGGAGGCGGTCGATCTCGCGAGCCTGGGGCCGCGGACCGAGCACGATCCGCTGTTCCCGGAGCGGACCAATGTCGAGATCGTGCAGGTCCTCGACCGGGGCACCATCCGGATGCGCGTCTGGGAGCGGGGCGGGATGATCACGCTGGCCTGCGGCTCGGGAGCTTGCGCGGCCGCGGTCGTGACGGCCCAGCGCGGGCTGACCGAGCGGGCGGTGACGGTGCGGCTCGACGGCGGCGATCTCGGGATCGACTGGCGCGCGGACGGGGTCTGGATGACCGGTCCGGCGGTCACGGTCTTCGAGGGCCGGCTCACGGCGGACTTCCTGGCGGGCGTGCGATGAGCGCGCCGGTCTTCGCCACCTTCGGGTGCCGGCTCAATGCCTACGAGACCGAGGCGATGCGCCGGCTGGCGGAGGATGCCGGGCTGGGGGCGGACCTCGTCGTCGTCAATACCTGCGCGGTGACGGGGGAGGCGGTGCGCCAGGCCCGCCAGCAGATCCGCCGGTTGCGCCGCGAGAATCCAGAGGCGCGGCTCGTCGTCACCGGCTGCGCCGCCCAGACCGAGACCGCGGGCTTCGCCGCGATGCCGGAGGTCGACAGCGTGCTCGGCAATGCCGAGAAGCTCAGCCCCGACGCCTGGTCGCGGGTCGGGGGCGAGCGCGTCCAGGTCGGCGACATCATGGCCGAGCGGCGCACGGCGGCGCCGCTGATCGACGGGCTCGGCACGCGGGCGCGGGCCTATGTCCAGGTCCAGACCGGGTGCGACCATCGCTGCACCTTCTGCATCATCCCGTTCGGGCGGGGCAATTCGCGCAGCGTTCCGGCCGCGACGGTGGTCGAGCAGGTGGCGCGGCTCACGGGCAAGGGCTTCAACGAGGTGGTGTTGACCGGCGTCGACCTCACCAGCTGGGGCGCCGATCTGGAGGGGGCGCCGCAGCTCGGGGACCTGGTGACGCAGCTGCTGGCCGCGGTGCCGGACCTGCCGCGGCTGCGGCTCTCCTCGATCGACTCGGTCGAGGCCGATCCGCTGCTGGTCGAGGCGATCGGAGGCGAGCCCCGGCTGATGCCGCACCTGCATCTGTCGCTCCAGGCGGGGGACGACCTGATCCTGAAGCGGATGAAGCGCCGGCATTCGCGCGAGCAGGCGATCGCGTTCTGCGCCGGGCTCCGGGCGGCGCGGCCGGATCTGGTGTTCGGAGCCGATATCATCGCGGGCTTCCCGACCGAGACCGAGGCGATGTTCGAGCGCTCGCTGGCGCTGGTCGCGGAATGCGGCCTGACCTGGCTCCATGTCTTTCCGTTCAGCCCGCGCGCGGGCACCCCGGCGGCGCGGATGCCGCAGGTCGAGCCGGCGGCGATCCGGGAGCGGGCGGCGCGGCTCCGGGCGCTCGGGGCCGAGCGGGTGGCGGCCCATCTTGCCGCGATGCAGGGGCGTCGGGTGCGGCTCCTGATGGAGCGGCCCGATCTCGGCCGAACCGAGGGCTTCACCCCGGCGCGACTGACGAGCCCGGCCCGCCCGGGCGGCATCGTCGCGGCCCGGATCATCGGGCAGGCCGAGGACCGATTGCTGGCCGAGGCCATCTGAGCGGGAAGGCTCGGCGGGACCAGTGCGAAACGCGGCCGTCGCACGCGTGCGACGATGATCAACATATTGATTTTAAATAGAATTCTTTATTTCGTTCACCGAATCGTAACCTCCGTTAGGCGTCCGCGGCTTGAAGCGGACGCCATTCGCAAGCGCGCCCTCCTCGCCGACCCATCCCGACCCGCTCGTGCCGCTGCTGCGCCGGATCATCGTCGTCATTTGCCTCGTGATCCGGGCGAGACCAGGTTAACACTGGTTGCGATTGCGTGAATGATTTTTGAAAATTCGTTAAAAAACAATAGCTTGATGTTTGTCGCACGCGTGCGACTCCCGTGCGGCACGCCGGTGACCAGCATCGCCTATGACCGCTGGGATCATCCGATCTCCTTGAGCTTCGCCAACGGCACGGTCGAGACGCGCAGCTATTCGGCGACCCGGGGCTGGCAGGAGCGCGTCCAGGTCAAGGAAGCGGCGGGACCAACTTGCTCGGCGCCCAATGGGCGCGGCTGCTTCCAGATGCCCCAGCAGGACAGGCATCTCACCGATGACCCGCTCAACCATGGGTCCCGGCCGCGGCGGGGCAGGGGGCCGGCCCCGGACGGGCCGGCCCCGCGCCTTCAGCCGGCCGGGGTCGGGACCGGACGGGCGATCACTTCCCAGGTGACGTTGTCGCCGTGCTGCTGGGTGTAGAAGACCCGCCAGCCGTCCGCGAAGGCGTGCGGCACCTTGGTGCCGATGAGCCCCGCGACCGAGGCATCGCCGTCGGAGACATGGATGCCGGTGAGCTCGTTGTCGCCGTCGTTCTGGAACGCGGTCTCACCCAAGGCGAGCAGCCCCGAATCCACCGTCGCGGCGGCATCGCGCCCCTCGGCCAGGAAGCGCACCGGCTTCAGCCCGGCGGAATAGTCGGCGGTCACGTCCACGAGAAAGCCGGAATCGAGCGCCCCTCGCTGGCTGTGCAGCTTGTCGCCCGCGTCCTCGACCACCATCGCCACGGTGTCGGAGGCGAAGGCGATGTTGTCGAAGCCCGTGGCAGCCGGCTCGCCGCGCAGCACCATGCGGATCTCGCCCGTCGCCGCGTCCGGCGCCGCCTGGCTCAGCATCAGCACCGCCCCGAAGCCGCCATGCTCGGCACCGGCCGCGGTGTCGGCATTGGTGTCGCCGGTCTCGGTGAAGACGAAGTCGCGAAAGCCGCTCCCCGGCCGGAACTGGCCGTTCTCGGGACGCTTCATCGGCGTGGCGCTCGCGGTCTTCGCCAGCGCGTTGGCGTCATAGGGCGCCGTGCCGTCCTTGTCGGTGTCGTGCACCGGCACCCAGCGCGTCTTCAGGGTGCTGCCGTAGCGGTGCAGGTCCGCCATGCCCTGGGACATGATGTCGCCGTCGATGTTGTCGGCGTGGAAGGTCACCGCCTTGCCCGCGCCGTCGAGGATCTGCAGCGCCTCGAGGCGCCCGCCCTTGGCCAGATCCGCCGGATCCTTGGGGATGAAGCGGAAGAGGAAGCTGTTCGGCTGCTTCGCGGACTTCAGCGTCTTGCTGGTCGGGCCGCCCTCGTCCTCGACGAGCCAGATCGCGCCGGTCGGATCGACCTGCACGCCCTCGTAGCTCGCCTGTCCGATGATGCCGGTCAGCGCTTCGACCTTTGACGGGAAATCGGCCGTCGCCTGCCAGACGCCGCCCTCGGGGCCTTCCTCGCTCGTGAGCAGCAGCCGCTGGGCGAAGGGATCCCAGGCGGTGCCGTCGACATAGGGGATCGGCGCCCCGTCCACGGTCTTGTCCGCCATGAGCGTCACCCGGTGGGCGACGTCGGCGGCATCGAGATTGACCCGGGTCAGATAGCCCTGGTCCTTGCCCTCGGCCGTCTTGGCGCCGCCCTCATGGCCCTGGAACAGGAAATGGCGGCCGTAGTCGTAGCCCGCGTCCGGGCCCTTGCCCGCGTCGAGGACGAGATAGGTGTTCTTGTCGGGCTCGGTCTTCGACGCCTCGATGAGGGCGTCCTTGCCCTGGACGGCATTGGCGGCGGGCAGCATCGGACCGTCGGCGGCATAGCCATAGGCGGCGAGGAGCGGGGTCGGGTTCTCCAGCGGCATCGCGCCCTGGGCGACGACGATCGCGATCAGCTGCGGCGAGAGGTTCGTCGGCGCCGGTGCGCCCGTCACCTTGGGCATGGCGGCGGGCACCGGCGTCAGCGCGATGTCGCCGGCGAGAACCGCCGCGGGGATCAGCGCCGTGGCGGCACCGAGCGCGAGGAGGAGGGGAGTACGGGTCAAGACGATCACCTTCTGTTAGGGTGTAACAAGCCCCTTAAGGCGTCGTCGTGACGGACTTGTGTCAGGGAACTCCGCCGATCGTCGGGACGCGGGTCGCGCATGGCCGTAATTCTGTTGTGCAAATTATTGACATTAAGCCACAATCCTGTTTGGGCCGTGCGGTCCCGCGATGGTTTGCGCGACGGGCGGTAACGAGATTGCGACCGACGGGCGATCCGCGCCCGATCGGTCCGCGGCGGCAAGGCTTGGTCGCCGCCGCGGATTTCCGGGCGCATCGAAGCCGTCACGGGCTTCGATGCGCCGGCGATCACATCTTCTTTTCGGCCGTGTCCGCGGTGCTGGTCACCGCGGTGCCGGCGGCCGAGACGTCCTTGCCAGCGCCTGCCACGGTGTTGCAGGCGGCGAGCGTCATGGCGGCGGCGATCACGAGAAGGAGCTTGCTGGTCATCGGGTGTCCCTGGTCCTTTTGCTTGTCAGATGCTGCTCGAAGCGCATCGCGACCCCAAGGAGGAGCGAACCGATGCGCTGGAAGGACAATAGCATCGGTCCCGCCGACCGCAACCGGGCCCGGCCCGCAGGATGTTGGCGCGCGGCCGGATCGGGCCTATATCTGCAGGCGATCCGGACCCGTTCCGGCGGCTGCCCCGAGGATCACGAGACATGGCCGGCCCGATTTCCCCGATTGCCTGGATGGCGCTGCGCTATGGCGCGGTCGCCGCGGTGACGTTGATCGCATCCCGCAACCGCGCCTCCGCGCCCAAGGACGCGCAGCACGAGGCGATGCTCGACGACCTGCCCGAGGGTCTTCGGCTGAAGCCGCACCGGGCCGAGGCGGAGAGCGGGCTGCATGGCGACGGGCGGATGCGCCGGGTCTTCCGGCTGAGCCGCTCCGGCCCTGGCATCGAGATCGAGGCGGCTGGTCTCGGGCGCCTGCGCATGCGGCGGGTCGAGTGATGCTGCGCCTTCATCATTCCGTCACCTCGCCCTTCGTGCGCAAGGTCACGGTGCTGCTGCACGAGACCGGGCTGATCGAGGATGTGGTGCTGGTCCCGGCGGGCGGCACTCCGGTCGCTTCGGGCGGCATGCCGCTGGCGCAAAATCCGCTCGGCAAGATCCCGGTGCTGGAGCGCCCCGACGGGCCGGCGCTCTATGACAGCCGGGTGATCTGCCGGTTTCTCGCCGATCTGGCGGGCAGCGGGCTCTATCCGCCGGCGCCGCGGCTCTGGGAGACGCTGACGCTGGAGGCGACCGCCGACGGGATCGGCGAGGCCGCGGTGCTGATGCGCTATGAGGAGGCGCTGCGCCCGCCCGAGGGGCGGCTTGCGGCCTGGACCGAAGGCCAGTGGGCGAAGGTCGCCCGAGCGCTCGACGCGATCGAGGGGCGCTGGATGGCGCATCTGGCCGCGCCGCTCGATATGGGGCAGATCGCGGTCGGGGTGATGCTCGGCTATCTCGATTTCCGGCAGGCGGATCGGGACTGGCGATCTGGCCGCCCGGCGCTCGCCGCCTGGGAAGCGCGCTTCGCCGAGCGGCCCTCGATGCGGGCGACGCGGCCGGAGGGGTAGGCCGTCACTCCGCCGGCCGGCGGTGCCCGGAGACGGCGGCGCCGGCATCGGGGGCGAGGCCGAGAAAGGTGAGCGCGGAGACGCCCGAAATCGAGGCGACCACGAGAAAGGCGGCGCGGAAATCGCCGAGCGCCAGCGGTCCGCCGTGGAGCGACTGCGCGATGTCGAGCACGGCGCCCGCGACCGCGACGCCGGTCGCGAGCGAGATTTGCTGCGCCACGGCGTTGATCGCGGTGGCTTGGCTCGAATCCGCGTCGTCGATGTCGGAGAACACCATCGCATTGATCCCGGTGAAGCAGATCGAGCGCAGCGAGCCCCCGACGAACAGCACCGTCATCATCAGAGCGGCCGGGGTCGCCGCGGTGAAGAGCCCGTAGCTCGCCGTCAGGAGCGCCGAGAGGACGGTGCCGAAGGCCAGCACGGTGCGGAAGCCGAGGCTCTGGAACACGCGCGGCGCCAGGAACTTCGAGGAGAAGGCGCCGACCGCGGTGACGAAGGTGATCATGCCGGACTGGAACGGGGTGAGCCCGAAGCCAAGCTGCAGCATCAAAGGCAAGAGGAACGGGATTGCGCCGATGCCGATGCGGAACAGCGAGCCGCCGAGGATGCCGGCGCGAAACAGCGGATAGCGGACCATCGCCGGGTCGAGCAGCGGATGCGCCGCGCGGCGGGCGTGGCGCAGATAGACCGTGCCCGCCGCGAGCCCGACCGCGATCATCGCATAGCCATAGGCGAGCGGTAGCGCCGGCAGGCTGACCACCGACATGCCGAAGACGAGCCCGGTGAAGGCGATGCTGGAGAGCAGGAAGCCCGGCAGGTCGACAGGGCGCCGCGCCGCCGCCTCGAAGCTCGGCAGGAAGCGGGTCACGAGCGCGAGCCCGGCCAGGCCGATCGGCACATTGATCCAGAAGACCCAGTGCCAGCTGAGATAGGTGGTGAGGAAGCCGCCGAGCGGAGGGCCCATCATCGGCCCGATCAGCGCCGGAATGGTGAGCCAGGCCATCGCGGAGACGAGCTCGCTGCGCGGGGTCGAGCGCACCAGCAGCAGCCGGCCGACCGGCGTCATCATCGAGCCGCCGATGCCCTGGAGGAAGCGGGCGATCACGAAGCCTTCGAGCGAGCCGGCGAAGGCGCAGGCGATCGAGCCCAGCACGAAGACCACGATCGCGATGCGGAAGATGTTCTTGGCGCCGAAGCGGTCCGCCATCCAGCCCGAGATCGGGATGAAGATCGCGAGCGCCACGAGATAGGAGGTGACCGCGAGCTTCAGCGCGACCGGCGAGGTGCCGATATCGGCCGCGATCGCCGGCAGCGAGGTGGCGATGACGGTGGAATCCATCTGTTCCATGAACAGGGCCACCGCCAGGATGATGGGGGTGATGCGGCTCTGCATCGGGCGCGTCTCGGGGTTTCCTCGGATCGGAGATAGTCCGGGTCGCCGGCCTCGGCAACGCTATTGCCTAAGGCCGGCTTATGATCCGCGATCACGGTTCGAGCAGCGCCTCGAGGGTTTCGATCCGGTCGGCCTCGCGCGGGGGCTTGTCCCAGCGCAGGCGGCTGATCCGGGGGAAGCGCATGGCGAGGCCGGATCGGTGCCGGGTCGAGCGCGCCAGGCCTTCGAAGGCGACCTCGAAGACCAGCCCGTGGTCGGGCTCGGCGCGCACCGCGCGCACCGGGCCGAAGCGCTCGGTGGTGTTCGCGCGCACGAAGCGGTCGATCTCGGTGAGCTCGGCGTCGGTGAAGCCGAAATAGGCCTTGCCGACCGGCAGCAGGCTGCCCTCCGGCCCCCAGACCCCGAATGTATAGTCGGAATAGAAGCCCGAGCGCTTGCCGTGCCCGCGCTGGGCATACATGAGCACCGCGTCGATGACATGCGGGTCGCGCTTCCATTTGAACCAGGGCCCCTTGGGGCGGCCGGCGAGATAAGGGCTGTCGCGCCGTTTCAGCATCACGCCCTCGATCACCGGGTCGGGCGGCGCCGAACGCAGGGCGGCGAGCGCGGGCCAGTCGGCGAAGGAGAGAAGGGCCGAGAGATCGAAGCGGTCGGGATCGAGCCGGGCGGCGAAAGCTTCGAGCCGGGCGCGCCGGGTCGCGAAGGGCAGGGGGCGCAGATCCTCCTCCCCGTCGCGCAGCAGGTCGTAGAGGCGCAGGAAAGCCGGATAGCGCATCGCGTGCCGGTCGGTGACGGTCTTGCGGTTCAGCCGCTGCTGCAGGTCCGCGAAGGAGGCCGTCCCGGCGCGGAGCCCGCCCGGGCGCGCGACCAGGAGCTCGCCATCGAGGCTGCCGTCGAAATCGAGCGCCGCGACGAGGTCGGGGAAGGCCGGCGCGAGATCGTCGCCAGTGCGCGAATAGAGCCGCCGCTCGGTCCCGTCGGCGCTGGCCTGGACGCGGATCCCGTCCCATTTCCACTCAGCGGCGAAATCGGCAGGGTCGAGGGCCTCGAGCGCGCGCTCCTCCAGCGGCTGGGCGAGCATGACCGGGCGGAAGCCCAGTCGCATGCGGGGCGCGGGGCGCGGCGCCGCGCCAGCCGCCCAAGCGAACAGATCCCGATAGGGCGGCGCCTGATCGTGCCAAATCTCCTCGATCTCCGCCACGTCGCGCCCCGCGAAATCCGCGAGCGCCTGCTTGGCGAGACGCGCCGAGACGCCGACCCGCAGCCCACCGGTGACGAGCTTGATCAGCGCGAGCCGCCCCGATCCGTCGAGCTGGTCGAGCAGGGCCTCGACACGCCGCGGCGCCTCGCGGCGCGAGGCGGCCTGAAGCGCGGCGATGACCGTGCCGAGGCCGGGATCGGCCGGCGGCCCCGCCGGCGCCGGCCAGATGAGCGCGATGGTCTCCGCAAGGTCGCCGACGAAGTCGTAGGAGAGCGCGAAGAGCTCGTGATCGACGCGCTCGACCGCCAAAGCGCGCAGCATCGCCGGCTTGACCGCGTCGAGGCGCAGGTCGCGGGTGATCGCCGCCAAGGCCCAGCCGCGATCCGGATCGGGCGCCGCCGCGAGATAGGCCTCGATCAGCCGCAGCTTGGCCGTGCGCGACGGCGTGAAGGTCAGGCGTTCGAGCAGGTCGGCAAAGCGGCGCATGACGCGGAACGTAGCCCGCCCGCCCACCGCCGGCCAGGAGATGTCCCCTCCATCCCGCGCCACGCCACCCCGCGCCCCGCCTCGCGCGACCCGGCCCGGTCGGGCGTCCCCCGAGCCGCCGCGACGGTGCCGCGCGCCGCGCGCGTGAGGCCGCCGCTGGAGCGGCGTCGCCGCGGCGCTTTACGGCAGAGCGGCGCCGGTCCCGTTCACTCCGTCTCGTCCTCGTAGCCCACCAGATGCAACGGGCGCGCCGCGAGGCCGTTGAGGCTGCACCAGCGCACCAGCGCCTCCTCGCGGCCATGGGTCACCCAGACCTCGGCGGGCGCGATCTCGGCCAGGGTCGCGGTCAGTTCCGGCCAGTCGCAATGGTCCGACAGGACGAGCGGCAGTTCGACGCCGCGCTGGCGGGCGCGGGAGCGGACCTGCATCCAGCCCGAGGCGAAGCCGATCAGCGGATCGGCGAAGCGTCGGATCCAGGGCCCGGCAAAGGCCGAAGGCGGGCCGAGCACGATCGCGCCACCGAGCCCGCGCTGTTCGCTGGCGGGCTCGAGCGGCCCCAGATCGACGCCCTGCGCCCGGTAATAGTCGCAGACCCGGATCAGGGCGCCATGGAGATGGATCGGGGCGTCGTAGCCCGCGAGGCGCAGCAGCCGGATCAATCGCTGGGCCTTGCCGAGCGCATAGGCTCCGACGAGATGCGCCCGGTCGGGAAACAGCGCCAGCGAGGCGAGCAGCCGGGCGATCTCGGCGTCCGGTGGCGGATGGCGAAAGACCGGCAGCCCGAAGGTCGCCTCGGTGATGAAGACATCGCAGGCGAGCGGCTCGAAGCCCGCGCAGGTCGGGTCGGCCTGCCGCTTGTAGTCGCCCGCCGCCACGATGCGCAGCCCGCGATGCTCGACGGCGATCTGCGCCGATCCGAGCACATGGCCGGCCGGATGAAACGCGACCGCGACCCCGCCCAGATCCAGCCGCGCGCCATAGGCCGCCGCCTGGGCCGTGCCGCAGAAATCCGGGCCGAGCCGGATCGCCATGATATCGAGGGTTTCCTGCGTCGCCAGCACTGCGCCGTGGCCCGGCCGGGCATGGTCGGAATGAGCATGGGTGATCAGCGCGCGCGCCACCGGCCGGATCGGGTCGATATGGAAGTCGCCGGGCGGGCAATAGAGCCCCTCGGGCCGCGGCGCCAGAAGATCGGCGGGTCGCATCCGCGCGTCGGTCATGGCCGCGATCCCGGGCTGCCTGTCGGGCCCAGCATAGCGGCGCGGCCGGAAGGGGGAAAGTCCCGGCCGAGAGACGGGGCGGCGTTGGCGAGACCGGGGGCGCGCTAACCGCTTGGTAACCACCATTACCTAGGCCTGTATCCGAAGCCGGTTGAGGAGAAGACCGCCATGACGGCCCGGATCGGCCCCCTGTTCAGGGCGGCGCTGGCGATGCTGCTGCTCGCCGGCCCCGCCTTCGCGCAGCCGGAGGATCCGCACTATCCCGCGGCGCGCTGCGAGGCGGCGATCGTCAATGGCGCGCGCCGGGGCGGGGTGCCGCCCGAGGTGCTGCAGGCGGTGGCGCTGACCGAAACCGGGCGGCGCGAGAACGGCCGGCTGCGGCCCTGGCCCTGGGCGATCAACCGGGAGGGCCAGGGCTTCTGGTTCAAGACCGAGCAGGAGGCCATCGCCTTCGCGCAGGAAAGCCTGGCCGCCGGGCGCACCAGCTTCGATGTCGGCTGCGTTCAGATCAACTATCGCTGGCACGGCCGGGCCTTTCCCTCGCTCGAGGAGATGTTCGACCCGGAATTCACCGCGACCTATGCCGCGCAGTTCCTGCGCAATCTCTATGAGGAGCGCGGCAACTGGTCGGAGGCGGCCGGCGCCTATCATTCGCTGAGCCCGGGCGAGGCCGCGGTCTATCGCAAGCGCTTCGACCAGGTGCTGGCCGAGATCGAGCCGGGGTCGCTGCCCGATCCCGAGACGCTGATCGCGAGCGCCCCGAGGCTCGGCCCGCCGAACGGCCGCGCGGCCCGGCGCGAGGCGCAGCGGCGCGCGATTGCCGAGGCGATCGCCAAGGCAGGCCCGCCGCCCGACCCGGTGATGGGCTCGATCGCCACCGTGCTCGGCCGGCCCGATGGCGGCAGCGGCGTGCTCCTGACCCATGGGACACCGCTGCTGAGCCAGGGCACGCCCCTGCTCGGCGAGGCCAAGCCGCTGCTGACCGCACCGGCGGGAGGGTTGTTTTGAGCGTCGCAACCACCAACGCACCCGGCGGGCGGTTCTCGGTCCGCATGCTCTACCAGCCGACGGTGATGCTCGCGATGGCGCTGATGGCGGTCATCGCGATGATGATCCTGCCGATGCCGACCTTCGTGCTCGATATGGGGCTCGCGGCCAGCTTCGCGATCGCGATCCTGATCTTCACCATCACGCTCTTCATCAACCGGCCGCTGGATTTCTCGTCCTTCCCGACGATCCTGCTCGCGAGCCTGATGCTGCGGCTGTCGCTCAATGTGAGCTCGACCAAGCTCATCATCGGCAACGGCCAGACCGGGACCGCCGCGGCGGGCCACGTGATCGAGGGTTTCGCCAATTTCATCATGGGCGGCTCGGTCTTTCTCGGGCTCGTGGTGTTCTGCGTGCTCCTGATCGTCAATTTCATCGTGATCACCAAGGGCGCGGGCCGCATGGCCGAGGTCAGCGCCCGCTTCGCGCTCGACGCGATGCCCGGCAAGCAGCTCGCCATCGACGCCGACATGGCGGCCGGCGCGATCTCCCATGCCGAGGCCCGCGAGCGCAGGCGGATCGAGCAGGAGGAGACGACCTTCTTCGGCTCGCTCGACGGCGCGTCGAAATTCGTGAAAGGCGATGCGATCGCCGGCCTGCTGATCACGCTGCTCAATCTCGTGGTCGGGCTGGCGATGGGCGTGCTCGTCCATGGCATGCCGCTCGACAAGGCCTTCGAGACCTATTCGATCCTGACGGTCGGGGACGGGCTCGTGACCCAGATCCCCGCGGTGATCATCTCGATCGCCTCGGCGATGCTGCTCAGCAAGGGCGGCATGGTCGGCTCGACCGACCGCGCGCTCATCAAGCAGCTCGGCGGCCATCCCGTGGCGCTCGCGACGGTGGGGGTGCTGATGGCGCTCTTCGCCTTCGTGCCGGGCCTGCCCTTCATCCCGTTCATGATCGGCGCGGGCTGCCTCGGCGGCGCGGCCTGGGTGGCGCAGGGCAACCAGAAGCGGGAGGCGGCCGCGGCGGCGGCGCCCAAGGCCGAGGCCAAGGCGCCGAAGAAATCGCTGGGCGATCTGCTCGATGTCGACGAGATCCATATGGAGTTCGCGCCGAACCTCGTGCCGGTGGTGATGGATGCCGCGACCGGGCTCGATGCGCGCATCCTCAACATGCGCAACCATATCGCCCAGACATTCGGGCTGATCATGCCGGAGATCCGGCTGACCGACAATCCGGGCCTGCCGCCCGGGACCTATGCGATCCGCATCCAGGGGGTCGAGGCCGCGCGCAGCCAGATCGAGACCGACCAGGTGCTGGTGCTCTTGCCCGAGGAGGACGCCGCCGCGCCCGAGGGGCGGACGGTCGCCGAGCCGGTCTATGGCGCGCCGGCGCGCTGGATCGCGCCCGAGCGGCAGGAGGAGGCGGCGCTGATGGGCCTGTCGGTCGTGACGCCGACCGAGGTGGTGGCGACCCACCTGCTCGAGATCGTCAAGCAGAATTTCGGCCGGCTGTTCAACCGGCGCGCGCTGCGCAAGCTGCTCGACGAATTCACGAGCCTCAGCGACACCAAGCGCGCCGAGGCCAACAAGCGGATGCTCGACGAGTTCATCCCCGACAAGTTCCCGATCGACATGCTGCAATCGGTGCTGCGGCTCCTGCTCGAGGAGCGGGTCTCCGTGCGCAACCTGCCCCTGATCTTCGAGGCCATCGCCGAGGTCTATTCGAGCCAGACCGGGGCCGCGGTGATCTGCGAGCATGTGCGCCACCGCCTGGGCTTCCAGCTCGTCGCCGAGGTGCAGGAGGCCGACGGGGCGCTGCCCCTGATCCAGCTGGCGCCAGCCTGGGAGGAGCTGTTCCAGAAATACCAGCTGCCCGAGGGGTCGGGTATCGTCGATGTCGCGCTGCCGCCCAACGAGTTCAACCGGCTGGCCAATTCGGTCGCCGACAAGATCGCCCATGCCGGCGCGCAGGGCCGCTATCCCGCCGTCGTGACCTCGACCCGGCGGCGGCGGTTCCTGCATACCGTGCTGAGCGCCAAAGGCATCCGCAACCCGGTCCTCTCGTTCGAGGAGATCGGCACCGGCGCCCGGCCGGCGGTGCTCGGGCTCGCCTGATGTGGGAAGGGCTCGCCCGGCTCCTGGACCTGACCCAGGCGGGGATGGTGGCCTTTGTCCTGGTCTTCACCCGGGTCGGCGCGATCGCGGCGCTGCTGCCGGGCTTCGGCGAGCAGATGATCCCGGCCCGCGTCCGGCTCGGCATCGCGATCGCCTTCGCGCTGGTGGTCTGGCCGATGCTGGCCGGCCTGCCGCCGCCGCCCGACCGGCCGTTCTTCGCGATGATGCTGATCGAGGCGGGGATCGGGCTGATGCTCGGGATCGCCCTGCGGCTCATGGTCTTCGCGCTGCAGTTCGCGGGCTCGATCATCGCCCAGTCGACGGCGCTCGCCCAGATCTTCGGCGCGGGCGTCGCTCCCGATCCGATGCCGGCCTTCGGCAACATTCTCATGCTGGCGGGCGTCACGCTCGCGGTCGCGACCGGGCTCCATGTCAAGGCGGCGATCCTGATGGCCGACAGCTACCGGATCCTGCCGATGGGGCTGCCGGTGCCGGCCGAGGACGTGGCCGCCTGGGGCACGGCCCGGGTGGCGCAGTCCTTCGCGCTCGGCTTCTCGCTCGCGGCGCCGTTCGTGATCGCGGCCTTCGCCTACAATCTCGCGCTCGGAGCGATCAACCGGGCGATGCCGCAGCTCATGGTCGCCTTCATCGGCGCGCCCGCGATCACCGCGGGGGGGATCCTGCTGCTGATGCTCGCCGCGCCGGTGATCCTGCATGTCTGGAACGGACGGCTGGACGCGGTCCTGGCTGACCCGCTCGGGACGCCGCGATGAGCGAGGGCGAGGGCGGGGGCGGCGAAAAGGTCTTCGACCCGACGCCGCAGCGCCTGGCCGAGGCGCGCAAGAAGGGCGACATTCCGCGCTCGGCCGACGTGACGGCGGCCGCGACCTATCTCGCGCTGCTCGCGGCGATCGCGACCTTGGGGGTCCCGGCGGTGCAGCATGCGGGCTCGGTCCTGATGATCTTCCTCAGCCAGCCCGACCGGCTGACCGGGCTCATCCTCGGACCCGGAGGCGCGCGCCTCGCCGGCGGCATCCTGGGCGAGCTCCTGCTGGCGCTGGCGCCGCTGTTTCTCGTGCCGATGGCGGCGGTGCTGGTCAGCCTGTTCGCCCAGCAGGCGGTGGTGTTCTCGGGCGAGAAGCTCGCGCCCAAGATGTCGCGCGTCTCGATCCTGTCGAATGCCAAGAACAAGTTCGGCGTCAGCGGCCTTGTCGAGTTCGGCAAGGCCTTCGCCAAGCTGGCCGCGATCGGCACCGCCCTGTTCCTCTATCTCAGCCATGCGCTCGACCGGATGCTCGGGACGACCGGCGTGGAGGCGCGGATCTTCGGCGGCCTGCTCGGCGACACGCTGTCCTCGCTCCTGACCATCACCACGCTGATCGCGGTGGCGATCGGTGCGCTCGATTTCGTCTGGCAGCGCTTCGACCATGCCCGCAAGCTCCGGATGTCGCTGCAGGATCTGAAGGACGAGCACCGCCAGTCCGAGGGCGATCCGCATTTCAAGGCGCAGCGCCGCCAGCGCGGGCAGGAGATCGCGAACAATCGCATGCTGCTCGACGTGCCGAAGGCCGATGTGGTGATCGTGAACCCGACCCACTATGCCGTCGCGCTGAAATGGAGCCGCGCCAAGGGCTCGGCCCCGGTCTGCGTCGCCAAGGGCGAGGATGCGCTGGCGCTCAAGATCCGCGAGATCGCCGAGACCGCGCAGATCCCGATCCATTCCGATCCTCCGACCGCCCGCGCGCTGCACGCGACGGTGGAGATCGGCCACGAGATCCGGCCCGAGCATTACCGCGCCGTCGCCGCGGCCGTGCGCTTCGCCGACCGGATGCGCCGGGCCGCCCGGATGCGGGGCTTCTGATGGATGCGCGCGACCTGGCGCGGCTCGCCCATCTGGTCGAGGCCCGCAAGGCCGGCGCGCTCGCCCGGCTCGAGGCCCTGACGGCGGAAATGCGGACCTGCGAGGACGAGATCGTCGCGCTGCGCGAGACCGCGGCGCGCGACCTTGCCGAGGGGGGGCTGCCGCCGGCCCAGCAGGCCTTGCGGCTGAAATGGGCGGAGCAGGGGATCGTCCTGGCACGCCAGCGGATCGCGCGCCTGGCGCCGGAGATCGCTGCGGCCCGCGCCGCCGCGATCCGAGAGCTCGGCAAGCACGAGGCGCTCGAGACGCTGTCCGAACGCGCCGAGGTGGAGGCGACGCGCCTGCGCGCCGCGCGCGTCGAGCGGGACGCTCCGCCGCATCCCGCCCGGCCGAAATAGGATCGCGCGGGACGGCGGAGCGATGCGGGCCTGCCGCGAGCCGGCCCGCGCCGCGTCAGATCTGCGGGTTCAGGACCACCTTGCCGGCCGGGTGGGTCCCGAGGAAGGCCTGGGCCTGTCCGGCCTCGGCGAGGGGGAAGACACGCGCCACGTGGACCGCGAGCTGTCCGGCCTCGGCAAGGGCGGCGAGCCCGCGCAGGCCCGCCGCGTCCGGGCGCACGATGATGCGCGACAGCGTCACGCCCGCGCGGTCGGCCGCCGCCTTCGCCGCCGCGCTCGGATCGAGCAGGCAGACCAGCGCGCCTCCCGGCTTCAGGACGGCGACCGACCGCTCGGCATGGTCGCCGCCGATCGGGTCGAGGACCATGTCGAAGGCCGGCCCGCGGCGGGTGACGTCCTCGGCCCGGTAGTCGATGACCTCGTCCGCCCCGAGCGCGCGCACCATATCGAGCTTGCCGGCCGATGCCGTGGCGGTGACATGCGCGCCGCGCGCCTTGGCGATCTGCACCGCGAGATGGCCGACGCCGCCCGCGCCGGCATGGATCAGCACGCGTTGGCCTGCCGTGACGTCGGCGGTGTCGACCAGCGCCAGCCACGCCGTGAGCCCCGCCAGAGGCAGCGCTCCGGCTGCCTCGAAATCGAGCGCGGCAGGCATCGCCGCGATCTCGGCGGCCGGCGCGACCAAGATTTCGGCATAGGCGGCGGCTTCGGCGGGAAAGCGCGGCATCCCGAACACCGCATCCCCGACCGCGAAATCCGTGACGCCGGGTCCGATGGCCGTCACGTCGCCCGCCACGTCCCAGCCGACGGTGAAAGGCGGCTCGCCGAGCAGGGGAAACGCGCCGGCCCGCACCGCCGCGTCAACCGGGTTCACGCCCGCGGCGCGGACCCGGATCTGCACTTCTCCCGCCGCCGGCTCCGGCAGCGGCGCCTCCGCGACCACCAGCACTTCGGGCCCACCGGTCCGCTCCTGAACGATCCTGCGCATCATCGTCTCCATCAATCGCGCTTCGATACGCATCAATTCAGGTATAGACTTCCCGATGTAAAGTAGGTACCGTTTGGATAGTAATGGAGGTGCCGGTGAATCACGCCGATCATGGGACCAGCCCCGTCTACGACGCCTTTCAGCGATTGTGCCCCTCGCATACGGTGCTGGCGACGCTGTCGAGCAAGTGGGTGTATCTGACCGTGTGCGCGCTGCGGGAGGGCGTCATGCGCCATGGGGCGCTGGCGCGGCGGCTGGACGGCATCTCGCCGAAGATGCTGGCGCAGACGCTGCGCGAGCTGGAGCGCGACGGCATCGTCGACCGCCGCGCCTATCCGGTGATCCCACCCCGGGTTGAATACAGCCTGACCCCGCTCGGGCAGGAGCTCGCGGGCCTCCTCGCCGAGATCCGTCGCTGGTCCGAGCGCCATGTCCCGGAAATCCTCGAAGCGCGCGACCGCTTCGCCCGCGCCTCGGGCTGAGCGGCGCTTCGGGGCAGGGCGCGAACCTGCCCCCCCCGGCCCGCGAGCGCGTCGGGGCCAGGATCGTGATCGGATCCGCGGCGCGATGCCCGCCCGTCAGGCCAGCGCTGTGGCGATCCGGTCCAGGGTGGCCTTCTCGGCCGCGCTGACCTTCTCGCCGCCGAAGCCCAGGAAGCCGCCCTCGGTCCCGGCTTCCGCGACCTTGCCGGCGATCTCGGCGAGCCAGGCCTTGAAGCCCGCCGCCGCCTCCGGCGCCTTGGCGGTCACGAGCGCCGCGACCGCGCCGAGCTCGGTCACGGCCGAGTCGGCGATCGCGGCCGGCGCCTTGCCCTTGGCCTCGGCCCGCAGCACGCCGCGCGCCAGGTCGCGGCCCTCGGCGGTCTGATAGGCCGCCACGATCTCGTCGATCAGCGCGTTGCTGCCCCCCGCGCTCTTGGCCTTGCCGATCGCGCCGGCAACCGCGGCGCTCTCCTTGACCGCGCCCCAGAGACCGCCCGGATCGGCAGCGGTCACCGCGATCCCGGCGAGCATCGGCGCCCCCACGACCCGCGCCCAATCCTCCGGCGCAAACGCATCCTTCAGGCTCATCGCATCCTCCCCCGGTTCGGACGTCAGGCGTCCGCGCCGAGCCTAGGCCCAAGGGAGAGGGAATCAAACCGCCAGAACGGTCCGCTCAGCTGTCCTGGCGGGCGAGCTCCGTGATCAGCACCTCGCTGATCGGCGCCTCGGGCAGGACCGTCCGCGCCGCCTGGAGGAGGCCCGACTTCAGATCCTCGATCTTCTGCCCCACGGTGAAGCTGCCGTCGAAGCCGCCGGAATTGGCATGGCGGAACATCACCTTCAGGAACGCATCGCGCAGCCGCGGCTCGGCATCCTTGACCGTGGTCTCGCCCTCCTTGCCGACCTCGACCGACAAGGACATCATCACCATCGCCACGATCTTGTCGTCACGGAAGATCGGCGCGATGAACGGCTTCTCGATCGCGACATAGGCAAGCTCGCCCTCGGGCTTGGGCGCCGGCTTCTCGGCCGCTTCCGCCTCGGGGCAGGGCGCGGCCGCGGGCGCGGCATGATCGTCGCCATGCTCGCCCGCGGCCGCGGCGTCCGGCGCGGGGCAGCCGGCATGGCCGGCCTCCTCCTTCGGCGGCTCGGGCTTCAGCGCCAGGCCAGCCCCGACCCCGGCCCCGAGGCCGAGCAGCGCGATTGCGAGCGGAACCACGAGCTTCATGTCAGTACGGCAGAACTTTGTCGGTGGCCTGCTGGCCCCAGCGCGGCTGCTGGGCGCTGTAGACCTGACCCCTTCCGCCATAGGCGATGCGCGCCCCGGCAATCCGGTCATACGGGATCTCGTTGTAGCGCGAGATGTCCTCGGGCCGGACGATGCCCGCCACCTGCAGGTCGCGCAGCTCGTAATTCAGCCGCACCTCCTGATCGCCCTGGATCACCAGATCGCCGTTCGGCAGCACCTCGACCACGGTCGCGGCGATGCGGAGCTTCAGCTTCTCGTTGCGCTGGGTCTTGCCATTGCCCTTGTAGCTCGAATCGCCCGACATATCGAGACGCGGCGACAGCATGTCGACCTTGAAGGGCAGCAGATTGGTCGCGCCGAACGCGGCGGTCAGATCGGCCTGCTCGCTGCCCGAGCGGGCGCGGTTGGTGGTGTTCTGCATCTCGCCCTCGTCGTCGATCTCGACCACGACGGTCAGGATGTCGCCGAGCGACTTCGCCCGCCGGTCGCCGAGCAGGGCGGTCGACCCGGTGCTCCAGAGCGAACCCTGCTGGTAATTGTAGCGCGCGGCCTCGGGCGGCGGCACCGCGAGCGCGGCGCGCTCGGGCGTCAGCAGCGGCTTCGCGGCCGGATCGGTGGCGCCGATCGTGGTCATCTCTGGCTCCTGCCCGATGCCGCAGGCGCCGAGCGCGAGCAGAAGGGCCAGGGCGGAAAAACGCGTCATGGCGTCACCTTGATGCTGCCGTCGGCGGCGACGGCGCCGGAGACGATCTGTTTCGAGGTCAGGTTCATCACCCGGATCGTCTCGCCGACCCCGCCGCGATCGAGCGCGCGCCCCTCGGTCATGATCGAGAGCGGCCCGTCGGCATAGCTCATCTTCACCTGCTGGTTGCGCTCGATCAGCGCCGGCGGCCCGATCTGGTCGATCAGGATCGGGCGCCCGGGATAGAGCGTCACCTTGGCTTCCTTGCCCACGATCTCGGCAAGGTCACTCACCGCGCCGGGCGTCACGTCCTCGGTCACGGTCAGGTCGCCCTCCGAGATCAGCGACTGGGCGCGGATCGGCCGCGCCGGCTCGACGGTCTGCGCGGCGGCGGTCCCCGCCGGCAGCAGCGCGAGCAGCAGGGCCGCGGCGCGCATCAGCGCACCTGGACCGTGGCCGACAGCATCTCGTCGGCGGCGGTGATCACCTTGGCGTTCATCTCGTAGCCGCGCTGCGCCTCGATCAGGCCGGTGATCTCGCGCACGGCATCGACCGAGGACGCCTCGAGATAGCCCTGGCGCACCGTGCCGCGCCCGTCCTCGCCCGCCACGCCCTCGGTCGGGGGACCGGAGGCTTCGGTCTCCTTGAACAGGTTCGATCCCATCGCCTCGAGCCCCTGATCGTTGATGAAGGACGACAGATTGAACTGGCCGAGCAGCTGCGCCTGGGTCTGGCCGTTGAAATAGGCATAGACCTCGCCGGCGGAATTGATCGTCACGTCCTTGGCGTCCTCGGGGATGGTGATCCCCGGCGCCACGCTGAACCCGTCCGAGGTCACGATCTCGCCGTCGCCGTTGCGCTTCAGCGCGCCGTCGCGGGTATAGGCGGTGTCGCCGTTCGGCAGCGTCACCTCGAGATAGCCGGGCCCCTCGATCGCGAGATCGAGCGTGCCGCCGGTCTGCTGCACCGTGCCCTGCTGCACCTCGACGGCGACCGCGCCCGCGCGCACGCCGAGGCCGAGCTGCACGCCGGCCGGCAGCACCGTGCCCTCGGTCGAGTTGATCGTGCCCGGCCGCTCGACCTGCTGGTAATGCAGGTCCGAGAACTCCGCCCGCCGCGGATTGTAGGCGGTGGTGCTCATGTTCGAGAGATTGTTCGAGATCACCTCGACCCGCATCTGCTGGGCTGCCATGCCGGTCGCCGCGATATTCAGTGCACGCATTCACTCATACTCCTCGGTCGGGTCATCCGTTTGACCCGAGCACCCGCACCACCTGACGGATCCGCTCGTCCTCCTGGTCCATCAGCTTCTGGCCGTATTCGTAGGCGCGCTGCACCTCGACCATGCGCGCGATCTCGGCGACCGGATTGACGTTCGATTGTTCGAGAAAGCCCTGAAGCACGCGCCCGTTCTCCATCGGCTCCGAATTGCCGTCGTTGCGATAGAGCGTGCCGCCCTCGCGAAAGAGCTTGGTCTGGTCCTCGACCTTGACGAGGCCGATCTTGGCGACCGGCTGCCCGTCGGCCGACAGGGTCCCATCGGCGGCGAGCGCGATATGGGTGGCCTCGGGCGGGATCAGGATCGCGCCGCCGCCCTCGTCGAGCAGCTGGTCGCCGTCCGCATTCACGATCTCGCCCGAGGGCCCGCGCAGGAACGCGCCGGCCCGGGTCAGACGCTCGCCCTGCGGGGTCTGGACGGTGAAATAGCCCTCGCCTTCGACCGCCATGTCGAGCGGCCCGTCGGTTTGCTGCAGCGCGCCCTGCAGGCCGTCGGTGAACCGGGCGCGGGCATCGGTCATCGCCACGCTGTTGCCCTCGGCCTGCAGCGGCTCGACCTCTTCGGCGAACATCACGCCCTCGCGGCGGAAGCCGGTGGTGGAGATGTTCGCGATATTGTTGGCGACGACCTGCATTTCCTTGAGCAGGCCCGACTGGCGGGTCAGTGCGACATAGCCTGCAAGATCCATGGTACCAGCCCCGCTTCTGCGTCTCCGGCCGCGCAAAGGCTGGCCTCAAGGGGGCAACCTGCCGGGGTTTGGTAAAGAATTGGTCAAGGAGGTCCGCAGTTTACCCCGGGATTCCGGTGGACCCGAAGCGCGACCGCGGCGGCCTTCCGCCGCTTCGATGACAGGCCGGGGCCGCTCGACTTCCGCGCGCGGCGCCGTCGGGCGGCGCGTCGATCTTGCTCCCGGGCCACCCTGTCATCCGCGGTTCTGCAAGCCGCCTGCAAGAAACCAGCCGAGGCAACACGGCAACGCTTAAGTCGGAGGTCGTCGATCAGCCTAACCTTAGATCAAACTTGAACACGCTCGCCCGCTGGATTTGTGATACATTCCACGGGAGCAGTTGGGGGGAGGCTGTCGACCATGGCATCAGTGCGCGCGTACCACGCGATAGACATGACCGATACGGCCAGTACCGTGGGCGACATTGAGTATGCCGACGATAGGCTGGTTATTGTCGGAGACTATATTGACGAGACCTACTATATTGGCAATTTTAGCTTTCCAGGCGACCGATAGGCTGGCACCATCGGAAAAGTGTTCGCGTACCACGATGGCGCGGAAATCTGGCACGTAACTGGCTTGCACCTGGACACGCGCTACGCAACCGTCGGAACCACTCGGGAGGAAGCGTACCGAAAAGCATTCTCTGGAGACGACTCGATGATCGGTTCGCGTGAAGCCGACAAACTGATCGGCTACGCGGGCGAAGATCGGCTCAATGGGGGCGGGGGCGCGGACTATCTCGGAGGATATTCCGGCAACGATACCCTGCACGGCCAGTCCGGCAGGGACCGGTTGAGTGGCGGTTCCGGCCGGGACATTCTCGACGGGGGGACAGGCAACGACCGGCTGACCGGGGGCAAGGATGCGGATGTCTTCGTGTTCGCCAAGGCGTCCGGTCACGACGTGATCGTGGATTTCGAGCCCCACGATCATATCCAGATCGATTCCGGGGCCTCGCGGTTCTCGCAGCTCGACATCACCAAAGACGGCCATGATGTGCTGATCGCGTTCGCCGAGACCGAGATCCGGTTGCTCGACACCCGCCTCCACAGCATCGATGCGCATGATTTCCTGTTCTGACGAATGCGCCGGACGATCTTAACGCAGATTGCCATCTGGTGAATGATTTTCAAGAGTCTGTTTTATATCAGTATGTTGATGTTTGTCGCACGCGTGCGACGACCGTGCTGAACCGTCAATCCCCCAGCACGAACGCGTCCGGAATCTCGTAGCGTTCGGACCCGATCGTGATCAGGCTGAGGTCGTCGACCCTGACGACCGAGAGCGCGATCCCGCCCTCCGCCTGGCCCTCGGCGTACCCGGTTGCCTGGTTGCCCCGAAAGAAGATCGCTCGCTTTCGGCCATCCGGCAGGGCGATCAGAACCGTGGCGCTGCCGTCGCTCCGGCGCGTGACGCCCGCCTCGCAGGGACCGGTAGGCTGGCCGCCGCCCGGCGAGCAGGGCACGGCCGCGGTGGCATGGAAATCGGTCCCGGGAACCTTCGCGTCGCCCCCTCCCGCCCCGACCACCGCAACCCGAAGCGCATAGGCCGCCGCCTCGTGCCGCCGCGCGGCGTTGCGCATCAGGTAGACCTGGACCGTATAGTCGCCGGTCTCCGCCACCTCGTCCTGGAATGTGGAGCCCGCTTCGGATCCGATGAAGATCGCCGTCCCTTCACCCGGCAGGACCCCCGGGGCGAACAGGTTGAAATAGGCGCTCCCGTTCGTCGCCTTCAAATCGACCGTCATCCGCTGCCCGGCCCGCGCCCCCACCCGATACTCGACGGAGCCATAGCCCTCCACGCTGCCCCTGAGCGTCGCGCTGCTTTCCCCCCTGGCGAAGGCGACGCGATGGTGGGCGACGGGATCGGCGGAGATTGGAGCGGCCGCCAAGCCGAGGCATATCGTGACCACGACGACCAGCAGCGTCCTTGCCATCGCCACCCTCCCCGAGGTCGAGCGATCCGATCCTTCGCATTGTGGGGCACCGAGGATGGGTCGGTCAAACGATCTCGCCAGGTCGGGCGGGAACCAAGCTCAGTGGGCGGCAAGCAGCGCGTCCGGCACCTCGAACCGCTCGCCGCCGACCGCAAGCATCGAGACGCCATCGGCATGTTCCGCCTTGAACCCGGCCGCCGCATCCGAACCGGTCGCGGCTCCGTCGACGAAATAGAGCCGGCGCTTGCCACCCTCGGGCAACGTCACGAAGACCGTCGCCTGCCCGGCCCGCGGATGCGCGACCTCGAAGGCACAGGGCAGCACCGGCTGATCCGCCGCCGCCGCGCAGCGGAGCCCGGCGCTCGGGGTGCTGCCAGGCGCCGCGGCGATATGCAGGAAGCGGGCCGGGGCCCAGCCTTGCAGCGCCGCCCCCTCGACCGTCGCGACCTGGCACCAATGCTGCGTGCCCTCCTGCTTGCAACCGAGATTGCGCAACACCGTCCCGTCGGCGAATTCGCCCAGCACCGCCGCGCGGCTCGACGGCTCGGCGCGCAGCTTCAGCGCGTCGCCCGAGGCGAGCCCGCCCACCATCCAGCTCTCCGGCCCGTCGACCGGACCCGCCTCGACGGAGGGCGTGGCAGCCATGCCGGCGCTTTCGCCCGGTTGGCCGGTGACGCTCGCCCTCAGGACATAGCCCGCGCTGTCGCCGCGCCGGGCCGAGGCAGGCGGCAGGAAGACCTCAACAATGTAGTCCCCGCTCGCCTTCAGCGCACCGGTGAAGCGCAGACCCGCGCGCGGACCCGTGAACAGCGCTCGTCCCTCGCCCGGGACGGCGCCGGGGGCATAGAGATCGAAGAAGGCCTGGGGGGTGCCCGGCTCCAGCTCGAGCGCCACGTCCTGCCCGGCGCTCCCGGCGAACCGGTACTCGACCCGGGCCGAGCCGCTGACAGCGCCCTCGACGGTTGCGCTCGTCTCGCCCGGGGCGAACTCGATCCGCTCCTGACTGATCGGCTGTGCCCAAGCAGGCAGTGCGGCCAACGCCGCAAGCGTCAGCCCGACCGCCGCATTCCTGATGCCCATGACGTTCTCCACAGCCGCGCGTCGTCGCGCGAGCCTCACGCATAACCCGCCGCGGCGCAAGCCGAAGGCCAGCCTCAATGGGCGGCGATCAGCGGGATGATCTGGTCCTGGTAGAACCGCACCAGCGTATGGCCCGAGAAGCTCATCGTCACCCAGAACACCACCAGGATCGCGCCGAGCTTCGGCACGAAGGTCAGCGTCATCTCCTGCACCGAGGTCAGCGCCTGAACGAGGCCGATCGCCAGACCCACGACCAGGGCGACCGCGAGGATTGGCGTCGAGATGATCAGCGCGGTCCAGAGCGCCTGGCGCAGGATGTCGAGGACATCCGCCTCGCTCATCGCCGGCCTCAGACCGGCATGCGCAGGATTTCCTGATAGGCCTCGACCACCTTGTCGCGCACGGCGACGGCGGTCTGCACGGCGAACTCGGTCGCGGCCATCGCCTCGACCACCGCCTGAGGATCGGCGCGCCCGGCGAGGCCGGCCTTTACCGTCTCCTCGCCGGCGCGCAGCGTCGCCATGAAGTCGCCGGAGGCGGCCGCGAAGGCCTCGCCCGGCCCCTGGCTGCTCGGCGCCGGCGTAGGCTTCACGGCCGACTGGACCGTCGAATAGAGCTGGGAGGCGAGGGTGGAGCGGATATCCATGGACGGTCAGCCTTTCTGGCGGGGTGCGGGTCAGCGGCGCAGGAGCCCGAGCAGGCTCGACGCCATCTGGCGAGCCTGGTCGAACAGGCGGAGATTGGCCTCGTACGAGCGGTTGGCCTCGCGGGCATCGGCAATCTCGACCATCAGATCGACATTCGAGCCCTGATAATAGCCGTTCTTGTCGGCGAGCGGGTTGGTCGGATCGTAGACCTGAAGGAGCTCGCTCTGGTCGAGCTGCATCGGTCCGGCCTTGACGGTCACCGGCTCGCCCGGCTCGGCAAAGGCCTGCTCGAACGAGACGAGCTTGCGCCGATAGCCCGGCGTGTCGGCGTTGGCGATGTTCTCCGAGCTCAGCCGCACGCGCGCGGACTGGGCGCGCATCCCGCTGGCCGAAGCGGCCATGGTCCTTGTCAGCTCGTCCATGGCTCGTCTTACCCCTTGCCGAGCGTGGTGCGCAGGATCTCGAGCGACTTGGCATAGACGCCGAGCGCGAGCTCATGGCTCTGCTTCACGTCGGCCGCACGCATCATCTGGTCCTCGAGCGAAACCGTGTTGCCGTTCGGCGTCTCGGCCCCCAGAACCGTCGCGTCATGCACGCCGAACCCGTTCGCCTCGGTTCCGAAAGGGATATGCTCGGGCCGGGTGCGGCGCGCGATGAACGGCATGTCGTTGCCCTCGATCGCCTTGGCGAAACTGTCGACGTCCTGGGCGCGATAGCCCGGCGTGTCGGCATTGGCCACATTCTCGGCGATCACGGTCTGTCTCGTCATGGCATAGGAGGCGAGGCCGCTCGCAAGCCGCAGCACGCTGAGATTGAGGTCCATGACCCGGATTCTCCGACCGAAAATTTGTCTCGAAACGAGGCTTTAACCCTCGATGGTTGAGAAAGCGTAACCGCCTTCGCAAGATCGAGGATTCGCATGCTCACCGACTTCGCCGCGCTCCAGGCCGAGCTCTCGCGCCTCGGCAATACCCGCCGGGTCGGCCGGGTCGCCACCGTCGGTGCCGCCGCGCTCGAGATCACCGGCCTCACGCATCAGGCGCGCATCGGCGATCAGGTCGCGATTGACATCGGCACCGACGAGCGGCTCGGCGGAGAGATCGTCGGGATCGGTGCCGACCATGCCCGTGCCATGACCTACCAGCCCTGCGACGGTGCCGCGGTCGGCGGCCGCGTCACGCTGCTTGGGCCGACGGGGGTCCACCCGGACGCGAGCTGGATCGGGCGCATCGTCGACGCGTTCGGCCAGCCGCTCGACGGCCGCCCGCTCGCCGCGGGCCCGGCGGGGGCGAGCCTGCGCCGCGCGCCGCCGGCCCCCGCGACCCGCAAGGGGCTCGGCGCGCGGCTCTCGACCGGCCTTGCGGTCTTCGACACGATCCTGCCCGTCGCGCGTGGCCAACGGCTCGGGGTTTTCGCGGGCTCGGGCGTGGGCAAGTCGACCCTGCTCGCCGACCTCGCGCGCGGCATCGAGGCCGATATCGTGGTGCTGGCGCTGATCGGCGAGCGCGGGCGCGAACTGCGCGACTTCGTCGACAACGTGTTGGGACCCGAAGGCATGGCGCGCGCCGTGGTCGTCGCCGCGACCTCCGACCAGGCGCCGCTCATCAAGCGCCGCGCCGCCTGGATGGCGATGGCGACTGCCGAGGTGTTCCGCGACCAGGGCCATCATGTGCTGCTCCTGCTCGACAGCCTGACCCGGTTCGCCGAGGCGCATCGCGAGATCGCGCTCACGGCCGGCGAGGCGCCCTCGCTGCGGGGCCATCCGCCCTCGACCTCGAACCTGATCGCAAGCCTCTGCGAGCGCGCGGGACCCGGTCCCTTCGGCAAGGGTGATATCACCGGCATCTTCAGCGTGCTGGTCGCGGGCTCGGACATGGACGAGCCGATCGCCGACATCACCCGGGGCGTGCTCGACGGGCATGTCGTGCTCGATCGCGGCATCGCGGAGCGTGGTCGGTTCCCGGCCGTCGATGTCCGCCGCTCGGTCTCGCGCAGCTTGCCGGGGATCGCGACGGCGGAGGAGAATGCCCAGCTCGCGCATCTGCGCCGCGTGCTGACGGCCTACGAGAATGCTGCGCTGATGATCCAGACCGGGCTCTATGCCGCCGGCAGCGATGCCGCGATCGACGAGGCGATCCGCATCTGGCCAGGTCTCGACGCCTTCTTCACCGAACGCGCCCCCCAGGGCGTGGCGGCGAGCTTCGCCCGGCTTGGCGCGGTCCTCGGACGCTGAACCCGGCCTCAGCTCTTCGAGGACAGCAACAGGTTCAGGATGCCGGTCGAGCCGGACGAGGACGCGTTCTGCAACAGGGTCAAGGCGGACGAGTTCCCCGCGCTGATGGTCGGACCATCCTCGATCTGGGTGCGCGCGAGATAGCGGGTGATGACCTTCTCGATGATGGCCGGATCCTTGAAGACCGACACCTTGTCCGAGCCGAGAATCGACTGAGACTTCGACTTCAGGATTTCCTTCTGCTTGTCGACATCGATCTGGGAGAACGACTTCGGCAGACCGAAAGCCTTCTCGATCACCTTGCGCAGCCCCTTCGACCCCATGATCGTGTACCAGCTCGCGCCGTCCTTGCCGGTCGAGGCGAGTTCGCCGATCGTGTTCTTGAAATTGAGCGCGAGCCCGAGCGTTTCGCTGGCCTCTCCGACCGCGGCGCCGAAGGCCTGGGCCTTGTACTGGCTCACGATGGTCTGGGCAAAGCCCGTGGCGGCGGTCTGCGACCCGCCCGTGTCGCCGAACCCGAAGGCTGCGGACAGCTTCTTGTAGGCGGCGTTGCTCAGCTTGTTGGCCAGCGCGCCCTCGGCTGTCGAACCCTCTTCGAGAACCTTGCGGATCAATGCCTTCTTGTCGATGTCGTCGCCGAGCCCGAACGCGCCCAGCGCGACCTTCAGCAGCCGGCGGTCGCCCACCAGATCCGCGGCCGACGTGACCTTGCCGATCTTTTCGGTGAAGTAGGCGACGTCCCTCTGGATCTCGACGCTCTTCTCGAACGCGGCCTTCTGTTTTTCCTCGGTTCGCTCGAGGAACTTCCAGCCAGAGATACCGGTCAGCGGCAGGCTGACGTTATAGGTCATCGCCCCATCTCCCCTACGAGGCCGCGCGATAGCCGAGCAGACGCGCCTCGCGCGGCATCAGGCAGCGCAGCGCCCGCATTGCCTGGTAGAAGCGCCCGCTCGTCACGGCTTCGGTCGCATCGGCCAGCTGGCCGCGGCTGTCACTGTCCTGGAAAACCTGGCTGAGCTGCTCGATCCCGCGCAGCAGCTGCCGCCGGGCTTCCTCCGGATCCGCCTCGCCCGCGAGCACCAGCTGCGCGATGTAGCAGACCCGCTTGACCGGCGTGTTGACCTCGTCGGGATGGATCGCGTCGCGCAGGCGCAGGACATAGGCGTCCGGCGTCAGCACGTTGAGACGCGCGCGCCGGTCCCCGTTCTCCATGACGACGCCGTTGATCATGATCCGCTCGCGCGGCCCGAGCTTCAGAACCAGCCCGCTCATGCGCCGACCTCCCCTTCGCCGCGCAGCCCGCGCATGATCGAGGTGTTGATATCGATGAGGGGCAGGACCGAGGCCTTGCCGGCAAGGACCTTCAGGCTGTGCTTGCGCACGAATTCGGCAAGCCCGATCAGCTGCGCTTTGAGCGGGATCGGCAGGGCATTGCCCTCATGGACCAGATCCTCGAACAGCGCGCGCCAGAGCCGCTGGTTGTCGCTGACGGCGGCGGCGAGCCTCGGGAACGCCGTCTTGTCGGACTCGTCGACGTCCTTCAGCTTGTGGGTGACCTTGGCGAAGATCGCATATTCCGAAGTGCGCGCGGTGCGGATCGGGGAGGCCGCGGCGGCATAGGCGGAACGAGCGTCGGCATTGATACTCATTACGGGGCACCTTTGGGGACCGGGCCGACGCCGGGGTCGCGTGGGCGCGTGGTCGAGCAGTCACGAGGGGAAAGGCGACGGGGCGGGCGCAGGCGCCCGCCCCGTCCTTGGATCGCTTACTGGAAGAGCTTCAGAACGCTCTGCGGCGACTGGTTGGCGATCGACAGCGCCTGGATGCCGAGCTGCTGCTGGGTCTGCAGCGCGGTCAGACGGGCCGAGGCCTCTTCCATGTCGGCATCGACCAGCGCGGAGATGCCCGCCTTCAGCGAGTCCGACTGCTTGCTGACGAAGTCGGCCTGCGCCTCGATCCGGTTCTGGGCGGCACCAAAGTCCGCGGCAGCGCCCTTGGCGGTATCGATCAGCGTATCGATGGCGTCGTTGTTGGCGTCCGAGTCCGCGGTCAGCGTGAGTGCCGCGCCGAGCGCGCTCAGATCCACCGCGGTGACCGTGAAGGAGTCCTTGGCGAGCGCGCCGGTGGCATCACGGTTGATCGCAACGATCACATCCAGATCCGCGCCGGTGGCGCTCGTCAGGCTGATACCGTTGGTCTGGGCCTGGTTCGCGATCGAGACGATCGAGGCGAGGGAGGCGTCGACGTCCTTCTGGATCGTCGCGATGGTGGCGGCGTCCTTGCCGTCTGCCTGGGTCACCTTCGCCTGGATTTCGGTGAGGATCTTGCTGATCTGCTCGGCGGCGTTGCGGGCGGTGCCGACCGTCGCCGAAGCCTGGTTGAGCGACTCGCCGAGCGCCTTGTAGCTCGACACGTCGGAGGTCATCGTCGCGGCGATCGACCAGCTCGCCGCATTGTCCTTGGCAGTGGCAACCGACTTGCCCGTGGAAACCTCGTTCTGGACAGAAGTGAGGTTCTTGTTCACGGCCTTGAGGGTCTGGAGGGCAACCATCGAGCCGGTGTTGGTCAGAATGCTGGACATCAGTATATTCCTTGCGTGGCGCGCGGGGCCTTCGACCCCGCTGGTTCATGGATGGGCCCGCCCGCTGCGGGTCCGATGATCGCCCCTTCTGAGTGTTGCGGCTTTCCGGTCGTTCCCGACCCCGCCGCGCCGGCCATTTCAGCCGCGTGAGGGAACATTCCGCGATTCCGCCTAAGCAACCCCTAACGCCGGACATTATCATGGCTAACAAGGCATGAAGTTGCGGCCCCGGACCTTCGGGCGTGCGCTCCCCGTGCGCCCGTTCTATGCAGAAGCCGTCCAATCCGCGCCAAGGGAAGGGGAGGGGGATGCCGACAAGACCGCTCAGCCGAATCGCCCTTGCGCTGCTCGCAGGCCTCGCGGCCCGTCCCGCCGCGGCCGATCCGCCGACCGTGCCTCCGCCGACGCCGCCCGTCCGCGCCTTCGGCGACTGGCGGCTCGACTGCGCCGGCGGCGCCTGCGCGCTGCGCTCGATCCTGCGCAGCACCCAACCCGGCGCGCCCGAATTGATCCGGGCCTCCCTCGCCCTCGATCCCTCCGGTGGCGTCATGCTGACCGTTCGGACCCCGCTCGGCCTCTACCTGCCCGATCCCGCGATCCTCGCCCCCGACGAAACCGAGCCGCGATCCATCTCGTGGTTGACCTGCACCGCAACCGGCTGCACCGCGCGCATCCTGCTCGATCCCGACCTGCTCGACGCCCTGCGCCGCCAGCGCCGGGCCAGCATCGCCTTCACCCTCGCCGACGGCAGCCATGTCCGCCTGCCATTGTCGCTGATCGGTGTCTCCGCCGGGCTCGCGGCGCTGAAGCTCAGCCCAGCCCCCTGAGCTTGCGGCCATAGATCTCCAGCCGGTGATGCACGATCTCGTAGCCGAGCCGCGCCGCGATCTCTTCTTGCAGTGCCTCGATCCGCGGATCGGCGAACTCGACGACCTCGCCGCTGTCGAGGTCGATCAGATGATCGTGGTGCCGCGCCTGCTGCTCGAACCGCGCCGGTCCGCCGGCAAAGGCATGACGCTGGATCGCGCCGCTTTCCTCCAGCGCCTTCATCGTGCGATAGACCGTGGCAAGCGAAATCCGGCTGTCCATCGCCACCGCGCGCTCGAAGATCTGCGCGGCATCGGGATGCCCGTGCGAATCGTGCAGGATCTCCAGAATGATCCGCCGCGGCTTGGTGATGCGCAGCCCGGCATCGCGAAGCAGTGCTTCGTAGTCCACGCCTTTGCCCATCGCGCCCATGCCGCCACCTTAGCCGTGGCCCCGCCGCTTTCCTAGAGCGTTTCCCGGGGCCAAACCCACCGTCAGATGGGAAATCCTGCCGAATCAGGCGTCTAGTCGTCGCCCTGGAACAGCGCCTCGGGGTCGCCCGAAACCGGCGGCACATAAAAGGTCAGCCTGACCGCCTCCATGAGCAGAAGCGGCGGCACCATCTCGCCCGCCAGATCCGAGATGCGCGCCTGCAGCCGCGCCACCTCCTCGGGATGAGCCGACGCCAGATTCGTCGTCTCGCCGATATCGGACTTCAGGTCGTAAAGCTCCAGGCTCGACGGCAGCGCCGCCTTCCAGATGAGCTTCCAGTCCCCCTCCCGCACCGCGCCCGCCATCGGATCGACATTGTAGACGATCTCCTGCCGGGGCGAGGGCGCGCCCGCGCTCAGCGTCGGCCAGACGTCGATCCCGTCGAGCGGCTTGCCCTTGGTCGCCCCGGCCCCGGCCAGATCGGCGAGCGTGGGGAACATGTCGACGACATGCACCATCCCGTCGACCTTGCCCGGCTTCACCACCCCCGGCCAGTTCACGAAGGCCGGCACCCGCGTGCCGCCTTCGTAGAGCGTGCCCTTGCCGTCGCGCAGCGGCGCGTTGCTGGCCGGAAGCCCGCCCTCGACCTTGGTATCGCCGGCAAAGAGCATGCTCTGGGCGCCGCCATTGTCGCTCTGGAAGACGATGACGGTGTCGTCGCGCATCCCCTTGGCATCGAGCGCCGCGACCACCTTGCCGACCTCGTCATCCATGACGGAGATCATCGCGGCATAAGCCCGCTTGTTCGGATCGGCGATATCCTCGTACCGGTCGAGATAGGCCTGCGGGGCCTGATAGGGCGTGTGCGGCGCGGTAAAAGCGAGATAGAGAAAGAGCGGCTTCGACGGGTCATGCCCTTCGATGACCTTCACCGCCTCCTGCCCGATCAAGGTATTGTCGAACCCTTCCTCGACCACCGGGGCATTGCCGCGATACCAGTCCGGCACCCCGTGCGCCGTATGCTCGAAATGGTCGATCTCGCCCACGGTGGCGCCGTAGAAGCTGTCAAAGCCGCGCTGCATCGGCCAGAACTTCGGATCGGCATGGCCGAGATGCCACTTGCCGACCATCGCCGTCTGATAGCCGGCATCCTTCAGCATCTGCGGCAGCAGATACTCGTCGAGCGGCAGACCATAGGTGCCCGCGCCGGGGATCACCCCGGTCTGCAGCCCATAGCGCAGCGGGTAGCGCCCGGTCATCAGTGCCGCGCGCGTCGGCGTGCACATCGGCTGGGCGTAGAACTGGGTGAGCTCGGCGCCGCTCGTCGCGAGGTCGTCGAGGCTCGGGGTCTTGATCACGTCCGAGCCCTGAAAGCCCGTGTCGTGATAGCCGACGTCGTCGGCGACGATATAGATGATGTTCGGCCGTCGCGGCGCCTCGGCGCTCGCGATCCCTCCTTCGGCAAGGATCACGAGAACGGTCAGGGCAACGGCAAGCTTGCGCACGATTGGACTCTCTTGTCGGGTCTGCGATCGGATGCGCCGTCGGTGGCGCAGGCCGCGTGCGGACCGCGTTCGGTCCGCACGCATCGAGCGCGTCAGTGCAGCTTGGTCAGCAGCTCGTCGAGCGACTTCTTGGCATCGCCATAGAACATCCGGGTGTTCTCCTTGTAGAACAGCGGATTTTCGATGCCGGAATAGCCGGTGCCCTGGCCGCGCTTCAGCACCAGCACATGCTTGGCCTTCCAGACTTCGAGCACGGGCATCCCGGCGATCGGCGAGTTCGGATCCTCCTGCGCCGCCGGGTTGACGATGTCGTTCGACCCGATGACGATCGAGACGTCGGTGTTGGGGAAATCCTCGTTGATCTCGTCCATCTCGAGCACGATGTCGTAGGGCACCTTCGCCTCGGCCAGCAGCACGTTCATGTGGCCGGGCAGGCGCCCCGCCACCGGATGGATGCCGAACCGCACTTCCTTGCCCTTGGCCCGCAGCCGGCGCACCAGCTCGCTGACCGACTGCTGCGCCTGGGCCACCGCCATGCCGTAGCCCGGAACGATGATCACCGATTCCGCGTCGTCGAGCATCGCCGCCACGCCATCGCTGTCGATCGCCACCATCTCGCCCTCGATCTCCTGAGCCGGGCCCGTCGTGGTGCCGAAGCCGCCCAGGATCACGCTGACGAAGTTCCGGTTCATCGCCCGGCACATGATGTAGGAGAGGATCGCACCCGAAGAGCCGACCAGCGCCCCGGTGACGATCAGCAGGTTGTTCGACAGCGTGAAGCCGATCGCCGCAGCCGCCCAGCCGGAATAGCTGTTCAGCATCGAGATCACGACGGGCATGTCCGCGCCGCCGATCGCCATGATCAGATGCCAGCCGACGAAGCCCGCGATCAGCGCGACAAACACCATGGTCCAGACGCCGGCGCCATTGGCATAGAGGATGCCGAGGGCCAGACAGACCACCGCCGCGGCGATATTGATCAGATGCCGGCTCGGCAGGATCAGCGCCTTGGACTGGACGCGCCCCGCGAGCTTGCCATAGGCGACGATCGAGCCGGTGAAGGTGATCGCGCCGATCAGGATGCCGAGAAACACCTCGACCCGCATGATGCTGAGCTCGACCGGCGTCTTGTGCGCCAGCGTCGCGGCGAAGCCCGACAGCGTCTCGGCCGTCCCGTCGCGCAGCGCCCGCGCCGCGCGCCCCGCCTCGACATCGGCATTGAGGCCGATGAAGACCGCGGCCAGACCGACCAGGCTGTGGAAGCCCGCGACCAGCTCGGGCATCTGCGTCATCTGCACGCGCTGCGCCACGACCGCGCCGCCGCCGCCGCCGATCAGGATCATCAGCAGGATCAGCCAGGTGGCACTGACCCCCGGCCCGAGGATCGTCGCCAGCACGGCGAGCGCCATGCCGATGATGCCGTACCAGATGGCGCGCTTGGCTTTCTCTTGGTTGGAGAGCCCGCCGAGCGCGAGGATGAAGAGGACCGCCGCCGCGATATAGGCGGCCGTGACCAGACCCGGATGCATGTTGCCTCTCCCCCGCTCAGCTCTTCTGGAACATGGCCAGCATCCGACGCGTCACCAGGAACCCGCCGAAGATGTTCACCGACGCCATCAGGATCGAGAGCGCGGCAAGGATCGTGACGATCCAGCTCGTCGAACCCACCTGCAGCAACGCGCCCAGGATGATGATCGACGAGATCGCATTGGTGATCGCCATCAGCGGCGTATGCAGCGAATGCGCGACGTTCCAGATCACCTGGAAACCGATGAAGACGCTGAGCACGAAGACGATCAGATGCTCCATCAGGCTCGGCGGCGCCACGCTGCCCACAAGCAGCATCACGATCGCGCCCGAGATCAGCATCCAGGTCTGCCGCCGGCTGGCCGCCTTGAACTCGACGAGCTCGCGCGCTGCCTTCTCCTCGGCGGTCTCGACCGCGGCCTTCTTCTGCGGCGCCTTGGCGATCGCCTGGACCTTCGGCGGCGGCGGTGGGAAGGTGATCGCCCCGTCCTTGGTGACGGTGGCGCCGCGGATGACGTCGTCCTCCATGTTGACGACCGGCGTCCCGTTCTTGGCGGGCGTCAGGTCGTCCATCATGTGGCGGATATTGGTCGAGTAAAGCGTCGAGGCCTGCGTCGCCATCCGGCTCGGGAAGTCGGTATAGCCGATGATCCGGACCCCGTTCGGCGTCTCGATCACCTGGTCGGGAACCGTCAGGTCGCAGTTGCCGCCGCGCTCGGCCGCCAGGTCGACGATGACCGAGCCGGGCTTCATCAGCGCCACCATGTCCGCGGTCCAGAGCTTCGGCGCGGGCCGGCCCGGGATCAGGGCGGTGGTGATGACGATGTCGATCTCCGGCGCCAGCTCGCGGAACTTGGCGAGCTGCTTCTCGCGGAATTCCGGGCTCGAGGGCGCGGCATAGCCGCCGGTCGCCGCCGAATCCTGCGCCTGCTCGAATTCCAGGAAGACGAACTCCGCGCCCATCGACTCGATCTGCTCGGCGACCTCGGGCCGCACGTCGAAGGCATAGGTGATCGCGCCGAGCGACACCGCGGTGCCGATCGCGGCCAGCCCCGCGACGCCCGCGCCCACCACCAGCACCTTGGCCGGCGGCACCTTGCCCGCGGCGGTGATCTGCCCGGTGAAGAACCGCCCGAAATTGTTGCCCGCCTCGATCACCGCGCGATAACCCGCGATATTGGCCATCGAGGAGAGCGCGTCCATCTTCTGCGCCCGGCTGATGCGCGGGACCATGTCCATCGCGAGCGCCGTCGCGCCGCGGGCCCGCAACGCCTCCAGCAGTTCGCCGCTCTGCGCCGGATAGAGGAACGAGATCACGATCTGCCCCGGCCGGGCGCGCGCCACTTCCTCCTCGGTCGGCGGACGCACCTTCGCGACCACGTCGGCCTGCGCCCAGAGCGCGGCGGCATCCGGAACCACCGTCACCCCGGCCTCGCGATAGGCGTCGTCCGAAAAGCGCGCGGCCGCGCCGGCCCCCGATTCGATGATGGACTCATAGCCGAGCTTCTTGAGGGCCAGCGCCGATTGCGGGGTCAGCGCGACGCGCTTCTCCCCGTCGACCACTTCCCTCGGAGCACCGATGATCAAGGGGATCCCTCCTGGTCCGAGCTAGTCTTCTGCCCGCCGCCCCACCGCGACGAAATTTCGTTAGCCTCTCGCCATCCGCTAACGCCTCGCGCTTTTAGGTTTGCCCATCCGCGCTGTCAAACCCCGCGATGCCCGCCAAGAGCGGGTCTCATGCCTCGGGATCGAGCGGATTGACCCGCGCGACGATCAGCGGATCGGCCTCCGAAAACGGCAAATCCGGCAGCGCATCCACGGCGAGCCCGAAGGTCGCGGCCAGCACCGACCGGGGAAAACAGCCGACGAGGGTGCGGAACCCGATATCGCCGGGGTCGGCCCGGTCGAAGAAGATCAGCAGGTGGCAATCCCCGCCGCCGACATCCTCGATATGATGCGGATAGGCGCGCGGGATGAAATAGACGTCCCCCGGCCCGATCTCGTAGCTGTCGGTGCTGCCGTCCGGGTCCAGGATCGTCATCCGCGCCCGGCCCTCCAGCACATAACCCATTTCCGCCGTCTCGGGATGCCAATGCGGCTCGCGCATGCCCGCATCGGTGATCCGCACCGAGAACATCGCGATATCCTCGAGCGCCGGCCAGAGCCCGGCCTTGGCCTGACGCGCGGACCCGGCCGGCGAGGCGATCTGCGGCAATGCCGCCTCGAGGCTGAATTTCAGCGGCGAGACATGCCGGGCCTGAGGCTCGATCCCGGCCGGCTCGGTCAGCGCATGGATTTGCGGCGCGCGCATCGCCCGCGTGGCGGCGCTCAGCGCGGCAAAATCGGCGGCGGGCGCGTCGAAGGCATTGCCGAGCACCGCCGGGCTCATCGCGCCGAAGGCGGCGGCCAGCCCGAAATCCTCCGGCAGCTCGTTCGTGAAGGCGAGGATGAACTCGGCCGGCTCGTCCCCGAGCGCGCGGATCGCGTGCAGGCTGCCCGACGGCGCGAAGAACATCTCGCCGGCGCCCACCGTAAAGCTCGCGAGCGCCGCATGGTTGCCCGCGATGGTGACGAGCGCCGCCCCCCGCACGCAATAGCCGAGCTCGTGGGCATTGGCGTGCCAATGCGGCTCACGCAACCCACCGGGCGCGAGCACCAGGCGCCGGACCGAAAGCCGCTTCAGGATCGGCAGGGTTCGCGCATCGACGCCGGTGATCGAGCCGGCCGGCCCCTCGAAGGTCGCGCGGCTCGCCGTCAGGCTCGCGACATGCCGCGATTTCTGTGTCGTCTCGATCATCGCGCACCACCCGTCCAATTGCCAAAATCAGGATCGTACGCGACCGGCGCGCGCCACGGCGCTGCCGGGCGGCTTTACCCGACCCGCCCCTCGACCGCGCGCTCGTAGAGATCGAGGGCGTCGCCAAGCTTCAGCGCTCGGGGATTGCCGCCGGCGGTCGGGTCCTCGATCGCCATCGCCGCCATCGCCTCGAAGCGCGTGCTGTCGACACCGATCCGGTCGAGCGTATGCGGGATCCCGAGATCGCGGCGCAGGCGCAGGATGAAATCCAGGAAGCCCGAAAACCCGTCCTCGATGCCAAGCCAGGCCGCCAGCCGCTCGATCTTGTCGAAGACCGGCTCGCGGTTGAAATCCAGCACATAGGGCATGAAGACCGCGTTGGTCAGCCCGTGATGGGTGTTGTAGAGCGCGCCCACCGGATGCGACAGCGCGTGGATCGCGCCGAGCCCCTTCTGGAAGGCGGTCGCCCCCATCGCGGCGGCTGCCAGCATCTGGGCGCGTGCCTCGATATCCTCGCCATCGCGATAGGCCCGCGGCAGATATTCCTTGACGAGCCGGATTCCTTCGACCGCGATCCCCTCGGCCATCGGGTGATAGGAGGGGGCGCAATAGGCTTCCAGGCAATGGGCCAGCGCATCCATGCCGGTCCCGGCCGTCAGGAAGGGGGGCAGGTCCACCGTCAGTTCGGGATCGAGGATCACCTGCGCCGGCAGCATCTTCGGATGGAAGATCACCTTCTTGGTATGGGTCGCGAGATTGGTGATCACGCCCGCCCGCCCGACCTCGGACCCGGTGCCGGCGGTGGTCGGCACCGCGACGATCGGGGCGATGCCGGTCGGATCGGCGCGCGTCCACCAGTCGCCGATATCCTCGAAATCCCACATCGGTCGGGTCTGGCCCTTCATGAAGGCCATGACCTTGCCGCAATCGAGCGCCGAGCCGCCGCCGAACGCGACGACGCCGTCATGGCTGCCCTCGCGCAGCACCGCGAGCCCGTCCGCGACATTGGCGTCGGTCGGATTGCCCTGCACGCCGGAAAAGACCGCGACCGGCAGGCCCGTGGCCTCGATGGCCTCGATGGCCCGCGCCGTGATCGGCAGCGCGACCAATCCGGGGTCGGTGACGAGCAGGGGCCGCGTGATGCCTGCGATCCGGCAGGCCTCGCCCAGTTCCGCGACGCGTCCCGCGCCGAAGCGGATCGCGGTCGGGTAGCTCCAGTTTCCAGTGAGCGCCATGGTTACAGCTTCTTCAGATGATAGGATTTCGGCCGCGTCAGGCTCAGATAGCCAAGATAGGACATCGAGGTGCCGCGCCCGGTATCCTTGACCCCGGTCCAGCACAGAGCCGGGTCGAGATAGTCGCAGCGGTTCATGAAGACGGTGCCGGTCTCGATCTGCGCGCCGATCTCCGCGGCCTTGTCGTAGTCCTCGGTCCAGATCGAGGCCGTCAGCCCGTACTGGCAATCGTTCATCAGCGCGACCGCCTCGGCATCGTCCCTGACCTTCATGATCCCGACGACCGGCCCGAAACTCTCCTCCCTCATCACCCGCATCGAATGGTCGACCTCGACGAGGATCTGCGGCGCGAGATAGGCGCTGTCGCCGGTGTCGGCCGGGAACAGGCCCGGGTCGATCAGCGGCCTTGCGCCCGCCGCGACCGCCTCGGCGATCTGGCCGCGCACCGTGTCGGCGAAACGCTTGGAGGCCATCGGCCCCAGCGTCGTCTCGCTGTCGAGCGGGTTCCCGAGCCGGTATTGCGCGACGGTGGCGACGGCCTTCTCCACGAACCGGTCGAACAGGCTCTCATGGACGTAGATCCGCTCGATCCCGCAACAGCATTGTCCGGAATTGTAGAAGGCGCCGTCGACCAGCGTGTCGACCGCCGCGTGGAGATCGGCATCGGCCCTGACATAGCCCGGATCCTTGCCGCCGAGCTCCAGCCCCACGCCGGTGAAGGTCCCCGCCGCCGCCCGCTCGATCTCCTGCCCGCCCCGGACCGAGCCGGTGAAGTTGACGAAGCCGAAATGCCGCTCGCCGATCAGCGTCGAGGTGGTGGCATGGTCGAGGAAGACATTGGTGAACACCCCGTCCGGCAGATGGGCGAAGGCCTGCGCCAGCCGCTCGCCGACCATGAGGGTCTGGCTCGCATGTTTCAGCACCACCGCATTGCCGGCGATCAGCCCCGGCACGATCGTGTTGATCGCCGTCAGATAGGGATAGTTCCACGGCGCGATCACAAAGACGATCCCGACCGGCTCGCGCGCCAGATAGCGGCGGAACTTCGCATCGTCCTCGATCACCACCGGCGCGAGCGTCCGCGCCGCGATCTCCTCCATATAGGCCGCGCGGTCGCGCAAGGGCTTCAGCTCGCCCCCGAACCGCACCGGCCGGCCCATCTGCCAGGCAAGTTCCTGGACCACATCGGCATTGACCCGCGACAGGCGCTCGATCCCCTCGCCGACCAGCGCGATCCGCTCCTCCAGCGGCCGCGCCGCCCACAGCTTCTGCGCCGCCCGCGCCGCCGCGAGCTTCTGCCGCACGCTCCCGATCGGCTCGGCCGGCCGGCTCGCCCAGACGCTGCCGTCGACCGGCGTGATGCAGGTGATCTCGTTCATCTCGACCTCTCTACGCCCGCTCGAACCCGCGCGCGATCTCCCAATCGGTGACGCGCCGGTCGAACTCCGCCTGCTCCCAGCGCCCGGCATGCAGATAGTGCTCGACCACCGCATCGCCAAAGGCGGCCCGCAGCATCGCGCTGCCCTCGAGCGCCGCCAGCGCGCCGCGCAGCGTCTTCGGGATCTCGCGCACATCCGCCAGATAGGCGTCGCCACGGAATTCCGGCTCCAGCGCCAGCCCGCGCTCGATCCCGTCGATCCCCGCGGCCAGCAGAGCGGCATAGGCGAGATAGGGATTGAGGTCCGACCCGCCCACCCGGCATTCCGCCCGGATCGCCTTCGTGCCCTCGCCCACCACCCGCCAGCCCGCCGTCCGGTTGTCGTCCGACCAGACCGCCTTGGTCGGCGCGAAGGTCCCCGCCGCGAACCGCTTGTAGCTGTTGATGTTGGGGGCGAGGAAATAGGTGATCGCCTCGGCATGGGCGAGCTGCCCCGCGAGAAAGCTCCGCATCAGCCCGGACATGCCCCCGCCCTCGAGAAAGGCGGGCTCTCCCGCCTTGGTCCAGAGCGACTGATGGATATGCGCCGACGACCCGGCCGCCCGATCGTTCCACTTGGCGAGGAATGTCAGCGCGCGCCCCTTCTGGAAAGCGATCTCCTTGCACCCGTTCTTGACGATCACATGGGCGTCGGCCGCCTCCAGCGCGCCGGCATAGCGGACATTGATCTCCTCCTGGCCGGCGCTCGCCTCGCCCTTGGAATTCTCCACCGGCACGCCCGCGGCATTGAGCCCGGTGCGGATCGCGCGCATCACCTCCTCTTCCTTGCTGGTCTGGAAGATGTGGTAATCCTCGTTATAGGGCCCGAGCGTGGTCAGCCCGCGATAGCCGGCCGCCTGCAACGCGGCATAACTCTGCTCGAACAGGAAGAATTCGAGCTCCGAGGCCATCATCGCCTCGAACCCCATCGCGTCGAGCCGGGCGATCTGCCGCTTCAGCATGGTGCGCGGCGAATGCGGCACCTCAGCGTGGCTGTGATGGTCCTCGACATCGCACAGGATCAGCGCCGTCCCGGGCAGCCAGGGAACCACCCGCAGCGTCCCGAGATCGGGCCGCATCGTGTAGTCGCCGTACCCCGCCGCCCAGCCGGTCGCGGCATAGCCCGGCACCGTCTCCATCTCGAAATCGGTGGCGAGCAGATAGTTGCAGCTATGGGTCTCGCGCCAGCCGCTCTCCAGGAAGAATTCGGCCTGGAAGCGCTTGCCCATCAGCCGACCCTGCATGTCGGTCTGCGCGACCAGCACGGTGTCGATCGCGCCGTCGGCCACCGCGCCGGCCAGTTCCTCGATAGTCAACCTGCCCCGCATGGTCCCGCCGCCCGTTCCGCTATCCCACCCGAAACGCTAGCCAGCGCCTCGCGGCGGTGCAAGGGGGGCGTCAGAGGCAGACGCCGTCGATCACCACCCCGCCCGAGCCGCCATCGTCGCAGGTCTGCATCCCCGCCGGAACCACGGTGGGGCGGACCTGATGCTTCTCGGCCGGCGTCGGCGCGCTGGCGCAGGCGGCCAGCGCCAGCGCGGCGACCAGGATCGAGGCCAGGCTTCGGCGCATCGCGGGGCTCCCTCCCTGGTTGAACCGCGCCCACCCTCTCAGGAGCCCCGCGCCGGTTCAAGCGGATTTCCGCGGACCCGGCCGCGATCGATGGGCTTGCCCTCCGCCGGCCGACGCGCCAGCTTGCGCCGCCAATGGGCGCCCAACACGAGGACAGCATGTACGGCATACCGGTTCCGGTGATCACCATCGGCCTTCTCACGCTCTCGAACCTCTTCATGACCTTTGCCTGGTACGGGCATCTGAAATTCAAGACCGCGCCGCTCCTGGTGGTGATCCTGATCAGCTGGGGCATCGCCTTCTTCGAATATCTGCTGCAGGTGCCGGCCAACCGGATCGGTTACGGCACGTTCAACGCGGCCCAGCTCAAGACCATCCAGGAAGTCATCACGCTGACGATCTTCGTGATCTTCTCGACCCTCTATCTCGGCGAGGCGGTCACCTGGAATCAGCTGGTCGGCTTCGCCTGCATCGCGCTCGGTGCCTTCTTCATCTTCCACAAGTTCTGAGGACCGGGACGCCGTCCCGGAGCCCCCGTCGCGGGGATGCCTGACCGGGGTAGGGGGCTCCGACTCGTCGAGGATTTGCCAGCGCTGGCGCCGGCGCCGCAGGCGTCCGCGACCCGTCGGGGCGCTGTGCCCCAGGCATCCAAGCGATGGCGGCTCCGGGAAACGGGCCCCCGGGCCTCGTTTTCGGGTGAATCGGGGCCCCTTCCTGCCTTCGTGCCCGCGCAGCCTCCCCAGCTGGCGTTGGAACGACGCGCGGGGGCGAAATCCCGGCGCCGAGCCGCCTCCGGTCCGGCCGGCGGCCCACAGGATCGCGGCCCGCGCCGTCGCTCCCATCCATCGCCCCCGCCCGCCACCTCCGCCCGCCACCTCCGCCCGCCACCTCCGCGTGTCGGGAGCGCCGCCTCGCTGCGACCGGGCGCCGCCCCTGTCGGCTTGCACTCCGGGCGCTATATGCCCGGGACCGCAACGATCCCGGACGATCGCCATGATCCCCTTTTCCGTGCTCGATCTCTCGCCGGTCCCCGAGGGGGCGGGCGCCGCCGACGCCCTCGCCAACAGCGCCGATCTCGCGCGCGCCGCCGAGGCCTGGGGCTATCGGCGCTTCTGGCTGGCCGAGCATCACAACATGCCGGGGATCGCCAGCGCCGCGACCGCCGTGGTGATCGGCCATGTCGCGGCGGCGACCCGGACGATCCGGGTCGGGGCGGGCGGTGTCATGCTGCCGAACCACGCGCCGCTCGTGGTGGCCGAGCAGTTCGGCACGCTGGCGACCCTCTTCCCGGACCGGATCGATCTCGGGCTCGGCCGGGCGCCCGGCACCGACATGGCGACGGCGCGGGCGCTGCGCCGCGGGCTCACGGGGGGCGACCGCTTCCCGCAGGACGTGCAGGAGCTCATCGCCTATCTCGGCGACCCGCAGCCCGACGCGCCGGTGCGCGCGTTCCCGGGCGCCGGCACCCGGGTGCCGGTCTGGATCCTGGGATCGAGCCTCTATGGCGCCCAGCTCGCCGCCCATCTCGGCCTGCCCTATGCCTTCGCCTCGCATTTCGCCCCGGCGGCGCTCGAAGAGGCGGCCGCGGTCTACCGCGAGACCTTCCGGCCCTCCGCGCATCTCGCCGCGCCGCGCTTCATGATGGCGATCAACGTCTTCGCCGGCGAGACCGATGCCGAAGGGCGCTATCTGATGAGCTCGATGCAGCAGGCCTTCGCCCGGCTCCGCGCCGGCCGGCCCGGCCCCCTGCCGCGCCCGGTCGCCGATATCGAGGCCGCGATCGGCGCATCCGCGCTCGCGATGGTCCGCGAGGCGCTGTCGATCTCGGCGGTCGGCGCGCCCGCGACCGTCGCCCGCGCGCTCGCCGCCCTGATCGAGCGGCACCGCCCGGACGAGGTGATCCTGACCGGCCAGATCCACGACCACGCCGCCCGCCTGCGCTCCTTCGAGATCGCCGCCGACTCCCTCCGCGCCCTGACCCCCGCCACGCTCTGAGGCGGCGGCCAGGCGCAGGTCGGCGCACCGATCCAGCCGGTCGCCAGCCCCCGGGACAGCGGCTACGCGGGTGGGCTCGTGTCCGGCATCATCGCGCTGTGGGAGATCGCAAACACGATCAGACCGATCCCGATCGCCACGCCGATCAGGATATAGGGCGCCGGACCCGAACCGCCCGGCGGCGCGGCGGCGGGCGCGATCTCGGCCGCGCCCGCCGCCTCTCCCGACCCGGACCCGGCTGCCGTCTGCCCCGGATCCTGGGTGGCACAGCCGGCTGCGGTCAGGCCCACGAGGAGCGCGAATGTCGGTTGGCGCATCGGTGTCTCCTGCGCTTGCCTATCCTGCTTCGAGCAAGCCACGAAACCCGAGCGCCATGCCTCCACCGAATGGTGGACGCGGCCAACGCGTGGGCAGCCGGGCAAAGAAGGCCAAGCTTGCCCCGGGGCGTCTGGATGCCCGATTTCTCGATGGAATCAAGGCCTTCCTTCCTGTTGCGGCCGCCGTATGTGAAGGAGAGCTTCTGAGCATCGCACCTTGGAAGGCGGGATTCATTGGCGAGAGCTTTTGAGCGAGCCGGAAAGGAATGTGATGGAGGTAGCAATCTAAGCCCACCCAAAACCGAACTTCATCGCCGGGTATGGCATAGGCAATGGCGATATCGGGCAATTGGTACAAGCTCTGCCAGATTCTCACGGATATGACGATATTAGGGTGAGTTTATTTGGCGCGATAATGTGCGATACGCGGTGGTGTATGGCTGTCCCGTTGCTGGCGCTTCGCCTGGCCGCGAGCGACCGACCGGATCAGGCCGCATTCGGCGCAGACGACGGTGACCTCCTGGTCTGCTGGCCCGGTCTTCTTGCGCCGCGCCATAGGGCTCAGGCGGCAGGCTCAGCCGGCGCCGGTCAGCGTTCCGGTGACGGTGCAGGAGCGCCCGGTCCGGTCGCTGCCAGCCATCCAGGCCGCCGCGGCGCCGTAGTGCCAGAAGCGCCCGCCTCTGGCCGCGGGCGCGGCGGATGCCCTCCTATTTCGCCGCGTCCAGGCTCTCGGCGACCTCGTACATCACCGGCTCGAAGCTGCGGCAGAGCGCGGTCAGGCGCCGGTTGCGGCCCCGCATCTCCTCCGAGCGCAGCATCGCCAGGAAATCCTCGCGCCGCTCCCATTGCGAATACGAGGCGAGCCGGGTCTGGGCGTCGTTCACATGGATCGCGACGCCGATAAAGCCGGGCTGGTGGCGGATGAAGGCCTGATAGGCGTCCTTCAACTCGTCCAGCAGGTCCTGGCAGGTGCCTGGGCTCATCTCGAAGGTGGTGATCACGGTCTGCAGCGGCTGATCGCGTCTGATCGTCGGCATTGTCGGTTCCTCCCGGCCCGAGACTAGCAGCGCCCGGCGGCGAAAGCATCAGGGCGCGGTGAAGCCCACCCGCTTGTGCGATCCGTCGCAGAACGGCTTGTTGGCCGACTGCCCGCAGCGGCAGAGGAACGCCTTGCGCACCCGCGCCACCGCGCGCCCCGTCCCCGTCGCCACCTCGATCGCGCCCTCGACCTTGAGCGGCCCGTCGGGCTGCGGGCTGACCGCCACCGGCCCCACCAGATCGGGGATCGCCAGCTTCATCGGCTGCGAGACCGGCTCGCCCGTCGCCACGAACCCGCCCGCGATATGCGAATTGTCGCAGAACGGCTTGTTCTGCGACAGGCCGCAGCGGCAGAGCGTGGCGCGCGTCATCGCGCCTTGCCCCGCGACCGTCAGCTCGGCATGAAACGCCAGCGGCCCGTTCTCGCGCAAGGCGACCTGGTTCGCCACCGGCGGCGCCTCCTCCGCCCCGCCATCCTTGCGCCGCACCGTGATCGCGCCCGACGGGCAGGCGAGCGCCACCCTGAGCACCCGCTCGGCCTCGGCCGCGTCCGGCACGATCCAGGGCCCCTCGACATCGGCGCGGAACACCGCCGGCTCGCCCATCACGCAGCGCCGCGAATGAATGCAGCGCGATCCGTCGAACGTGACCACAACCGCGCGGCCCTCCGCCGTCTCAACCCCCATGGCTCGGATCCTCATCCTGGCTCCCGCTCTCCGCGGGTCCCCGATACGACCGCAATCGCCGCCCCGCCGCAATGGCCGAAGGCCGAATTTCGCCTCAAACGTGTGTCGCCGGGGGGATTCGCGCTTCCCAACCCGGTATTTGCCTATATAAAGGGTGAAACGGGCAAGGAGACCCACAATATGGGCAAAGTCATTACTTTCGCGCAGCAAAAAGGCGGGGCCGGCAAGACCACGATGCTCGCCCATCTCGCGGCCTCCTGGGCCGAAGCGGGGCGCAGCGTCGCGCTGATCGACCTCGACCCGCAGAAATCGCTGACCCGCTGGGCCGAGCTCCGCGCCGATCCCGGCCTCGCGCTGCTCGATTCCCGCGACTACCGCGCCGCCTCCGACATCAAGACCGCCCGCCGCGACCATGACTACGTCCTGGTCGATTGCCCTGGTGCCGCCTCGAGCCTGCTCGAGAACGTCATCCGCGAAAGCGACCTGATCGTCGCCCCCTGCCAACCCTCGGTGATGGATGTCTGGGCGCTCGCCACCGTCGTCGAGACCGCCCGCAAGTCGAAACGCCCGCTGCGCATCCTGCTCAACCGCATGCCGCCGCGCCATGGCACGCTCGACGAGGTGCTGGGCGCGCTCGGCGATGCGCGCGCGCTGCTCCTCGCCAGCCAGATCGGCAACCGGCTCGGCTTCTCCCAGGCGCTGATCGCCGGCCGCACCGCGCAGGAAGCCGCCCCCCGCTCGACCGCCGCGGCCGAGGTCTACGGCCTGCGCGCCGAGATCACGGCGCTCGCCGCCCGGCTCTGACGCGCGCGCCGAGCCCGGCGCCCGAATCCTTGACACTGCCCGGCCCATCCGGGATGCAAGGCGGGTTTCGCAACCGCACGAGGGGACAGGGCTCCATGAAGAAAAAGGTCTACCCGAACGCCGCCGCCGCGCTGGATGGCCTGCTCTCGGATGGCATGACCATCGCCGCGGGCGGCTTCGGACTCTGCGGGATCCCCGAGAACCTGATCGCCGCCATCCGCGACAGCGGAGTCAAGGGCCTGACCGTCGCCTCGAACAATGCGGGCGTCGACGATTTCGGCCTCGGGGTGCTGCTGCAGACCCGGCAGGTGAAGAAGATGATCTCGTCCTATGTCGGCGAGAACGCCGAGTTCATGCGCCAGTACCTCTCGGGCGAGCTCGAACTCGAGTTCAACCCGCAGGGCACCCTCGCCGAGCGCATGCGCGCCGGCGGCGCCGGCATCCCGGGCTTCTACACCAAGACCGGCGTCGGGACCGTGATCGCCGAAGGCAAGGAGCACAAGGAGTTCGACGGCGAGACCTATATCCTCGAGCGCGGCATCGTCGCCGACCTCGCGATCGTCAAGGCCTGGAAGGGCGATGCCCAGGGCAACCTCGTCTACCGCAAGACCGCGCGCAACTTTAACCCCAACGCGGCCACCTGCGGCAAGGTCTGCGTCGCCGAGGTCGAGGAGATCGTCCCCGTCGGCAGCCTCGAACCCGACCAGATCCATACGCCGGGGATCTTCGTGCACCGGATCCTGCAGGGCAGCTTCGAGAAGCGCATCGAGCAGCGCACCACCCGCGCAGCCTGAGGACCAAGCCGATGTTTCCAGAGGATCAGGGTCCGGCCGAGACCGCGATCAGCCTGACCGACCAGTTCGTCGATGCCGGCCTTGCCAAGCTCGACGCCCGGTTCGGTCCCGGCTACGCCCAGGCCAACCCCCAGGCGCTGGCCGCCTATATCGCCGCCTGCGCCAGCCACGTGAACAGCTTCATGATGGCTGCCACCGCCGCCTACGAGGAGAGCGCCTTCGACGAGGCGCTCGCGAACTTCGAGGACAGCTTCCAGCCGGTGCCTGAACCCGCACCTGCACCGAAAACCAAAGGGAGACGCCGCTGATGCCCTGGGACCGCAATCAGATGGCCGCCCGCGCGGCGCAGGAGCTCAAGGACGGAATGTATGTCAATCTCGGGATCGGCATTCCGACGCTCGTCTCGAACTACATCCCCGAGGGCGTCGACGTGACGCTGCAGTCGGAGAACGGCATGCTCGGCATGGGCCCGTTCCCGACCGAGGAGACGATCGACGCCGACCTGATCAATGCCGGCAAGCAGACGATCACCGAGCTCGACCGAACCTCCTACTTCTCCTCGGCCGACAGTTTCGCGATGATCCGCGGCGGCAAGATCGACATGGCGATCCTCGGCGCGATGGAGGTCTCGGAGGCGGGCGACCTCGCGAACTGGATGATCCCCAAGAAGCTCGTGAAGGGCATGGGCGGCGCGATGGATCTCGTCGCCGGCGTCAAGCGCGTCGTCGTCGTGATGGACCATGCCTCCAAGCATGGCGAGAGCAAGCTGCTCAAGGAATGCACCTTGCCGCTGACCGGCCAGAAGGTGGTCGACCGGATCATCACCAATCTCGGCGTGTTCGATGTGGTGCCGGGCGGGCTCCGGATCGTCGAGCTGGCCGACGGCGTGAGCGAGGACGAGGTCAAGGCGGCGACCGAGGCCGCGCTGGTCGCCTGAGCCCGTTTCCGGCCTTGGCAACCGACGAAGCCGCGACCGGCGGAGACCCGCCGATCGCCCCGCGACTGGCCTTGAATCAAGGGCTTCGCTTGACCGGTTTTCGGGGCTCGCCTAGCCTCTCCGTCGAGGGACGCGGACGCCCTCCTCACGGGCAAGAACGGTCGGCCTCCACTTTCCTCCCTATTGAAGACCGGCGCGGTCTCGGCTGCGCCAGGAAGACCGGCTGAGACCGAGTCAATCGGCGTGCCGGAACAGATCGGGGCGGCCATCGCCGACCCTGGCGAGGCATGAGGGCAGGCAGGTGGCAGAAGACAAGCTGTTGAAGCGGGTCCCGGTTGACGCGGATGCCCGGCCAAGCAGTCTGAGCGAACTCTTCGATCCGACCGCGTTCGAGGAAAGGTTGAAGCTCGCGCGTGCGCGGCGCGCGGTGGCGCTCGCGCAGCGCGCGGCGACAGGCATGCCGCTCGGGCCGCGGATCCCGGCGTTGCATCGGACCGATGCCGGCTCGCGCGGCGGCGATCCGTTGGTTGTGCCCGGTTTCGCCGTGCCGCCTCGGGCGGTGCCGCGCCGCGATGCGGAGGCGGGCGCCGCGCCGGGCGGCTCGGCGGGTTCGGGAGCCGGGCAGGGGGGGTGGATCGGGCCCCGGGGCGGCCTGCCGCCCGTCGCCAGGCTCGGCGCCTGGATCACGGTTGGCCTTGCCCGACTGGCCGCGCCGCGCGCGTTCCTGTCGCGGCTTCCCGCTCTGCCGCGCCGCGGCCGCGCGCCGATCATCGCGAGCTTTGTCGTCGTCGGGTTTGGGGTCGGTGCGCTCGCCTTGGCGCTTGTCCCTGGCGGCTCGTCGGTGCCCCACGCGGCACCGCAGGTCGCGGGCGCCGTCGCCGCGCCCGCCTCGCCTGCCGCCCCGGTGGCAGGCGCTGCTGCAACGCCCGAGCTCCCGGCGGTGTCTCCGGTTCCGCCTGTGCCGATTGATCAAGGCCCGTTGCCTGCCCAGGTCCCGGGCCCCGACGGCCCGTCGTCCGCGGTGCCCGACGAGCAGGTCGTCGAGACGGTCGTCCCGCTGCCGCCCCGGCTCCCGGGCGGACCCAATCCGCGCCCGCGCTCGTTCGGGGTGACCGCCGCGATCGGCGCCGCGCCGGAGGTGGTTACGACCGACGCCGCCGCCATGTCCTCGGGTCTTGATCTGTCGGGTATTCGGGTTTTCGTGCATTTCCCGCCGAGCGTCGGGGCCACCGCCCGCGCCGCGACGGTCAGCGCGCTCAAGGCGGACGGCTATCCGACGGTCGAGCCGATCCGGGCGAATGCCTCGATCGACACCACCAATGTGCGCTATTTCCATGCCGAGGATGCCGAGGCTGCGCGCCAGCTGGCGGCTTCGCTGGGGGAGGGCGCGGTGGCGCGCGACTTCACCGACCTGTCGCCGCCGCCCCGCCGCGGCCGTCTGGAGGTTTGGATGCAGGGCGCGGCGCCCCAGCCAAGCGCCTCCGAGGCGATCCTGCAAATCCTGCAGGCCCGCGGCCAACAGAACTGACAAGGGGCGCGCCGGATCGGGACCTCCCCCTCCGGCGTCCGCGCGTTCCTGCCCCGCCAAAGCGGCTTAACCAAGATTTCAATCGGGTAAACGGATCTTGGAATATTGTTTTTTATCAGTATGTTGGGCAGAGTCGCACGCGTGCGACTCTGCCCGCGTCGCACACTTTTCCCGCCGGTTCGTCCCTCGCCGGAAGCCCGCCGCCCCGAAGCAGCCAGCCCTTGACGGATCTCGGCAAAGCGCCGCATATCCCGCCGCATGACCGACATCACGCGCATCCGAAATTTCTCGATCGTCGCCCATATCGACCACGGGAAATCCACCCTGGCCGACCGGCTGATCCAGGCGACCGGCACGGTCAGCGACCGCGAGATGAAGGAGCAGCTGCTCGATTCCATGGATATCGAGCGCGAGCGGGGCATCACCATCAAGGCCCAGACCGTCCGGCTCGACTACCGGGCCAAGGACGGCCAGGACTACGTCCTCAACCTCATCGACACCCCCGGCCATGTCGACTTCGCCTACGAGGTCTCCCGCTCGATGCGCGCCGTCGAGGGCTCGCTCCTCGTCGTCGACGCCTCCCAGGGCGTCGAGGCCCAGACGCTCGCCAACGTCTACCAGGCGATCGACGCCGGCCACGAGATCGTCCCCGTCCTCAACAAGATCGACCTCCCCGCCGCCGAGCCCGACCGCGTCAAGGCCCAGATCGAGGACGTCATCGGCATCGACGCTTCCGAGGCCATCGAGATCTCGGCCAAGACCGGCCTCGGCATCCCGGACGTGCTCGAGGCCATCGTGACGCGCCTGCCCGCCCCCAAGGGCACCGCCGAGGCGCCGCTCAAGGCGATGCTGGTCGACAGCTGGTACGACGCCTATCTCGGCGTGGTCGTCCTGGTCCGGATCATCGACGGGACGCTCCGGAAGGGCGACCGGATCAAGATGATGTCGACCGGCGCCCTCTATCCGGTCGACCGGATCGGCGTCTTCCGCCCCGGCATGGTCCCGGTGGACGAGCTCGGCCCCGGCGAGCTCGGTTTCCTCACCGCCTCGATCAAGCAGGTCCGCGACACCCGGGTCGGCGACACCATCACCCACGAGCGCAAGGGCGCGACCGAGCCGCTGGCCGGCTTCAAGCCCTCGATCCCCGTCGTCTTCTGCGGCCTCTTCCCGGTCGACGCCTCCGACTTCGAGGCCCTGCGCGACGCCATCGAGAAGCTCCAGCTCAACGACGCCAGCTTCTCCGCCGAGATGGAGACTTCCGCCGCCCTCGGCTTCGGCTTCCGCTGCGGCTTCCTCGGGCTCCTCCATCTCGAAGTCATCCGCGAGCGCCTCGAGCGCGAGTTCGACCTCGACCTCATCACCACCGCCCCCTCGGTCGTCTACCACGTCTTCAAGACCGACGGGACCATGGTCGAGCTCCACAACCCGGCCGACATGCCGGACGTGGTCCGGATCGACCATATCGAGGAGCCCCGCATCAAGGCGACGATCCTCGTCCCCGACGACTATCTCGGCGACGTCCTCAAGCTCTGCCAGGATCGCCGCGGCATCCAGCTCGACCTCACCTATGCCGGCTCCCGCGCCATGGTGGTCTACGACCTGCCGCTGAACGAGGTGGTCTTCGACTTCTACGACCGGCTGAAATCGGTGACCAAGGGCTATGCGAGCTTCGACTACCACCTGACCGGCTACCAGGAGGACGACCTCGTCAAGATGCAGATCCTCGTCAACGACGAGCCGGTCGACGCCCTCTCGACCATGGTCCACCGCGCCCGCGCCGACGCCCGCGGCCGGGCGATGGTGGAGAAGCTGAAGGAGCTGATCCCCCAGCACCTCTTCAAGATCCCGATCCAGGCCGCGATCGGCGGCCGGATCATCGCCCGCGAGACCATCTCGGCCCTTCGCAAGGACGTGACCGCGAAATGCTATGGCGGCGACGCCACCCGCAAGCGCAAGCTCCTGGAGAAGCAGAAGGCCGGCAAGAAGAAAATGCGCCAGTTCGGCCGGGTGGAGATCCCGCAGGAGGCGTTCATCAACGCCCTGAAGATGGACGACTGACCTGCCGTCGCACAGAGTCGCACGCGTGCGACTCTGGCTATGCTTTTGATTTATATAGATAATTTGTAAGACGTTAACCTGATCGCAAGCATTGCCGACGGCCTCCGGAGCGGCGCGGGGAAGCGACGGCACCAAGTCCTTGTGATGACGCTATCCTGGGGCTGATCCATGACGCTATGCCACGATCTTTTGGCCAACGAGCATTGATGGCCGCGCACTGTCCGATGCCGCGCCCGCCCGGCAGCAGGCGCTCACTCCGCGCGAGCGCGGCGTCGAGGGCGGGGCCGGCGCATGATGGGCGGCGCGAAGGCGCATCATGACGGCATCAAGGCATTTCCGAAACCGACCAGACCGCGGATCCGAGGGCGATCTCCGTGCCCGTGCCGATGCGGCACGGCGAGGACGACCAATTCGTCCCGATTGCCGACGCCGCGTTGAAGGCGATCGAGCTGCTCCGCAACGGTACGCTGAAGATCTATCCCGGCTTCTCGCACGGGATGCCGACGGTGAACGCCGATCTGCTCAACGCCGATCTGCCGGCCTTCGTGCAGGGCCGAGCGGTTTCCGGGGCCGGCGAACGGGGCGTCCGGGAGGGCGCCCTCAGCGTTCCATCTCGCCGCGGATCTCGCTGATCTCGCGGTTGAGAAAATAGCTGATCAGCGAGCGGATCAGCACCAGGGCGGCGAGGAACAAGAGGTCGGCAAGCTCGAGGCTCAGGGCGGTGTGGATGATGTCCGAGACGATCAGGAGCTCGAGCGCCGAGAGGATGTAGCGGCCGAGCTCCATCCGGTGCCGGTCGATGCGCCGCAGCCGGTCGGTGGCGTCGGCGGCGAACTCCGCCCCGACAAAGCCCGTGATGAAGCGCAGAGAGCCGACGAGCATGATCGCGATCGAGGCGAGGTCGATGGCCGAACTCACCCATTCGAGCCCGGAGACGAGGCGGGCGAAGTCGCCATGCATCAGCCCGCGCGAGGACGAGAGCGACTTGAGTATCTCTTCCATCCCGCCTCTGCGTGCCTGGGGACCCGATCCTGTTGCGCCTTGGCGTAGCCGAACCCAAGCCCGCGGCGCAATCTTCGAAGCTTCATACTTTCTTCGCTCTTTCGCGGGCACACGCAAAGCGACTAGGTCTTGCCCGCGCCCTCGCGACTTTCGGAGCCCCAGATGCCCTTTCGCCGGTTGTTTGCCGCCCTGGCCTTGCTGCTTTTCGCCGCGACGGTCGCAAGCGCCGAGGAGAAGCCCCTCCCGGCTCCCGATGCCTCGGTAACGGTCGGCAGCGGCATCCGCTATCAGCGGCTCGCTCATTGGGACAGCGAGCGGCTGAACCGGATCCTGACGACCGACTTCCCGGCCTTTGCCGGGATCGTGGTCCCCTACAGCCCGGCACGGACCGCGGTCACCCTCTACCGCATCACCTATCCGTCGGTGATCCCGGAACAGGGCAACCGGCCGACGGTCGCGTCGGGCCTGCTCGCGCTGCCCGACGGGGCTCCGGCCGTGCTGCCGCTGCTCTCCTACCAGCATGGAACGGTCTATGGGAAACAGCAGGTTCCCTCGTTTCCCGACCAGTCGCCCGAAACCCAGCTGATGATCGCGCAATTCGCCGGCCAGGGCTATGCGCTGATCGGCGCCGACTATTTCGGGCTCGGCCTCTCGACCGAGCCCGAGGGCTACATGGTCAAGGCGAGCCATCAGCAGGCGACAGCCGACATGCTGACCGCCGGGCGGGCGGTGCTGGCCGATCTGGGGCATCGGAGCCCGGATCTGTTTCTCGCGGGGTGGTCGCAGGGCGGGTTCGTCACCATGGCCATGCTCGAGAAGCTCGAGGCCGACGGCGTGAAGGTCAAGGCGGCCGCCACCGCGAGCGCGCCGCTCGACGTCGCCATGGCGCTGAACGGCTTTCTGGATTTTCCGCGGCCGAACGACGCCAACTGGGTCAACAGCCTGTTCATTCTCTCCGCCTTCTCGTTCGAGACTTATTACGGCGTTCCCGGTCTCGCCCGCGCGCTGTTCAACGACGAGGTCTACGACCTGGCGCGCGGCGCCTATCTGCGCGAGCCGATCGATCCGGCCGCGTTGCCGACCGATTTGCACCGGCTGATCCGGGCCGAGTATTTCGACCCGCAATTCTTCGCCCGGTCGGCCTATGGCCGGCTGATCGCCGCGACCCAGGCCTATCGCTGGGTCATCCGCAGCCCGGTGCGCACCTATTACGGCGAGAGCGACGAGGCGATCTCGACCGGGCTCGGGCAGATCGCCATGACCTACCAGCGCGGGATGGGGGCGGGCAATCCGCTGGTGCAGGCGGTCTCGACCGGTCCGACCACCCACCGCGGCACCTTCGCCACCGCCGTCCCGCAATGGAAGGCCTGGTTTGACGCCGACTGACCGGGGCGGACGGCCTGTCGTCGGCGGCCAAGCGGCCGGCGACGCCCCATTTTCCTTGATTTCTTCCGTCTTTGCCCGCATGGTCTGCCGGCCACGTTACGACGTTCGACCTGCTGTCTCGCCTCACCGGCCTCAGCTTCGACCATCCGCTGACCGAGCCGAGCCGTCGCACTTCCGCGGGCGGCAACAAGACAGGAGACATCACGATGGCCAAGGGCACCGTGAAATGGTTCAACGCCACCAAGGGCTTCGGCTTCATCCAGCCCGAGGGCGGCTCCAAGGACGTGTTCGTCCATATCTCGGCGCTCGAGCGCGCCGGGCTGTCGAGCCTGCCGGACGGCCAGAAGGTCACCTTTGACCTCGAGCGCGGCCGCGACGGGCGCGAATCGGCGACCAATCTCAGCCTCGCCGGCTGATCGAGCGGTCCTGACCGAACGATTCTGATTGGGTGGGCGCGGCTCCGGAAGGGCCGCGCCCATTCCTTTTCCGCGCTCCTCTGCTCGGGGCCTGCGGGCAAGGCGGTCCGACAGGTCGGAGCGGAGTGGGGGCCGGCCCCTTGCATCGACGGCGCTGCTCGGCATGATGCGCCGACCCCTCGCGAGCGACGCCATGCCCCTCGACCGTCATGCCATGCTGGAGCGCAACCTGGATCGGCAGATCGCCTGGATCCGGGCGAGCGACGCCAAGATCACCGTGCTCCTGCCGATCAATACCGCGATGCTCGCGGTGCTGGCCGCGCATCTCGCGCAGGCGCATCTGGCGCCGATCCATTGGGGGCTCGCCATCGCCGCGAGCCTGCCTTGCCTCGTTTCCTTCACCGCCGCCGTGATGTCGGTGATGCCGATGCGGCGCCAGCCCGGCGGGTCGCTGCTCTATTTCGGGGATATATCGCGGCACGAGCCGAAGGCGTTTCACGAGCGGGTGCGCGGGCTCGACGAGGATGCGCATCTCGAGGATCTGGCGGACCAGGTGCATCACAGCGCGCGGCTGGCGCAGATCAAGATGGGCCATGCCCGGCGGTCGTACTACTTCCTGTTTGCCGCGCTGCCCTTCTGGGTCGCGGCGATCTATCTGCTCAATCGGCCGAACTGAGGCGGGCCAAAAGGGCCGCCCCTTCGGTCCGAAACGGCGCGTCAGCCACCGGCGAGCAGGCGCGCGGCCTCGGCGCGGATCGCCTGCGCGCCGAGCGCGAAGGCCTCCGTCTCGGCGCGGCCGCCGAAGCCGCCCGCCGCGGTGCCGGTCCGGATCGCCGACACCATGCCGAGCAACCGGCCCTGCGCATCGAACAGGGGGCCGCCGGAGAAGCCCGGCCGGGCCCGCGGCATCCGCAGGATCAGGCCGCTGCCGAAGGCGGCGAGATCGATCGCGGGGTCGGTCACCTCGCCGGCCGCCTCGCTCAAGGGGCCAGGCCAGGCCGGCCCGCCGGCATCGACTCCGGCCGCGACCGCCTGCTGTCCCGCCGCGGCATCGCCGGGCGCCGGGATCACCGCCGGCATCAGGTCGGCGGGCACGTCGAGCAAGGCGAGATCCATCCGGTGGCTGATCGCGCGCACCCGGACCTCGACCCGATCATGCGTGCCCGAGGTCAAAAGGACCACCGCATCCCCCGGTTGCCGGCCGTGCAGCACATGGGCGTTGGTCACGCCGACCCCCCTTGCAATCACGAAGGCCGAGCCGACGATCCGGCCGTTCAGCACCATCGCGTGATAGTCGAGCGGCCGTGCCGCGCCGCGCGCCCGCACGCCTTCGCGGTCGCCCGCGACCAGGCTCAGCACCAGCACCAGCGCGAACAGCCACGTCCCCCGCCGGCGCAGCGCAAGACGCGCGTCGCCGACCCCCTGTCGGTTCCCCATCAACACCCCCACCCCCGTCACCCGCCCCCACAGCCGGTGCCGAAGCCAGGACCCTAGGCCCGCGCCGCTTACCGAAGCGATAAGCGGGCCCGAAGCAAATCCCTCAAATCCTTGTTGAATCAGCCGTTAAGCCGCTATGCGCCGTAACGTTCCGGAGGTTGCGCTGGTCACGAACCAACAACCTGGGCGTGCATTTCGTTTGATTTTGCCGAAAATTTGGACTACTCACCCCCAGGTTGAATGTCCCGAGAGTTTGTTGCGCATGGTTATTGCAGCCCCGATCCTGCTCCCCCGCCGCACGCGGACGCTTGCTCTGCTCGGCGCCTCGTTGCTCGCGATCGCGACGGCCGCCGCGGCCCAGGGCCCGCAGGGCGGGTCGGTGAGGAGCGGCAGCGCGCGGATCAGCCAGACGGCGACCGAGACCACGATCCGCCAGAGCTCGCGGCGCGCGGTGATCGACTGGCGCGGCTTCGATGTCGACCAGGGGCATGCGGTCGTGTTCGACCAGCCCGGCGCCAAGGCCGCGACGCTGAACCGCGTCACCTCGGCGAGCCCGAGCATGATCGAGGGCACGATCCGCGCCCCCGGGACGGTGATCATCCAGAACGCCGCCGGCGTCATCTTCACCGGAACCGCCAAGGTCGATGTGGGCGGGATCGTCGCGACCAGCCAGACCGTGCGGGCCGGACGTTTCCAGCGGGACGGCAGCCTGCGGATCGACGATACCGGCCCCGGCGGCGCGGTGATCAATCGCGGCACGCTGACCGTGGGTGAGGCCGGGCTTGCCGCCCTGGTCGGGCGCCATGTCGAGAATGCCGGCACCATCGTGGCCAGCAAGGGCACGGTGGCGCTCGCCTCGGGCCAGCGCACCACGATCGACCTCGCTGGCGACGGGCTGCTGCGCATCGCGGTCGAGGGCGATGTCGAGGGCGGCAGCGCGGTGCGCAACAGCGGCGAGATCGAGGCCGGCGAGGGCAGGGTGCTGCTCAGCGCCGGCGATGCGGCCTCGGTGCTCGACAGCGCGATCAACACCGATGGAACGATCGGCGCGAGCAGCCGCACCGGCACCGGCGGCACGGTCGAGATCCTGGGCCGGGGCAAGGGCAAGGTCCGCGTCGCGGGCAGCGTCACGGCGAGCGGCAAGGCCAAGGGCGGGGCGATCACCGCGACCGGCGCCGATCTCGCCGTCGCGGGCGATCTCGACGCCCATGGTTCGGTCGATGGCGGCAGCCTGCGCATCGGCGGCGATGCGCGGGGGGCGGGGCCGCTGCCGCGCGCGCAGGGCCTTCGGATCGCGCAAGGCAGCCGGCTCGTCGCCGACGGCGCGGCGGGGCAGGGCGGCACGGTGGTCGCCTGGTCGGACGGCGATGCCGCCATCGACGGCGCGATCAGCGCGACAGGCGGCGCGGGCGGCGGCTCGGTCGAGACCTCGGCGCTCGGCCAGCTCCTGGTCGGCAGCCACGGTTCGGTCGCGCTTGGCGAAGGCGGGTCCTGGCTGATCGACCCGCGCGACGTGGTGTTGACGAGCGACGGGCTCGCGAGCGTGCCTGCGGGCACCGTCATGCCGCCGGCCGGCAGCACCCCCTACAGCATCAGCAGCAGCGCCGTGGCGGCCGCGCTCGATGCCGGCGCCGATGTCACGATCACCACGCATCAGCCGGATTCGGCCATGGCGGGCGATATCACGGTGGCGAGCGATCTCGCCTGGAGCGGCAAGGGCAATCTGCGTCTCGAAGCCGAGCGCGATATCGGCATCGATGGCAGTATCCAGTCAAAGGGCGACGGCGACTTCACGGCGCTGGCCGCGCGCGACCTGACCAATGGCGGCGCGCTGCAATCGGACGGGACCGGCGATCTGGTGCTGCAGGCCGGACGCGACCTGCATCTGGAGAACGCGATCCGCGCCTCCGGCAACGGCGCCGTCAGCCTGGCCGCGCGGACGGGCGACATCCTCTCGGCCGACCGGCGCACCGGGAACATCGCGGTCACCACCGCCTCGGGCGACCTGACCCTGCGCGCGACGCTCGGCTCGATCCTGCTGCGCCGGGGGGGCGGGGTCTTCAACAATCTGCGGCTCGCCTCCGACAGCGGCGACCTGACGCTCGCGGCCGGCACCCGGATCAGCGCCCAGGGCGCCAATGGCGGCGGGTCCTGGGTCCGGATCGGCAGCGCCACCGGCTCGGGCGCGGTGCGGCTCAGCGCCCCGGAGATCGCCATCGGCGGCGGGTCGGGCGGCAATGCCTTCGCCGAGGTGACGGTCGGGGCCGGTGGGTCGATCGCGCTCGACGCGGCGCGCTCGATCAGCGTCGAGACCAACGCGGTTTCGGGATCGCAGGGGCGGATCGCCGCCGTCAACGGCGCCTCGCTCGAGCTCCGGGCGCCGCGCCAGACCTGGAACGGCCCGGTCCGCTCGGGCAGCGGCAGTTCCGATGGCGGGCCGGTCGCGTTGTCGGGCGCGATCACCGCGGGGTTCGTGCCGGTCTTCAGCCTGATGCCGGACGCGACTTTCGCGCTCGCCGCGGCGGGGCCGGATGGCGCGCCCTCGTCCTACAAGTCGGCTCTCGCGCTCTATGTCCAGACCAGCGACAGCGGCACGATCGCGCTCGACGCGCCGGTCGAGGCGGGGCGGATCGAGCTCATCTCCGAGGAGAGCGTGGCGCTTGGCGGCCATGCGCGGCTCACGGGCACCGGCAAGGGCGACGCCATCGTGGTCGCCGCCGGCCGGGGCTTCGTCAATGGCGCGGGGGCCGATGTGCTGCAGGCCACCGATCCGGCGGCGCGCTGGCTGCTCTATGTCGACCGGTTCGACGGGTTGACCGGCGCCGAGCCCACCCGCGCCGGCTTCGATCTCTATGGCCGGCCCTTCAACCTGACGCCGCCCGCGGTGCTGGCGGGTTTCGCCGGCAACCGCCTCGTCTATGGCGAGACCCCGGTCCTGACCATCACGGCCGGCAGCGGTTCCCGCATCTATGGCGGCCCCGCCGCGACCCTGGGCTACCGGATCGAGGGCCTGCGTCCGCGCGATTCCGTCGCCACCGCGCTCGAGGGGCTGCCCGGCGTGACGAGCGACGGCAATCGTGCCGCCGCTTCGGTCGGGCTCTACGCGACCAACGCCGCCGCCACCGCGTCCGAGCAGGGCTATGCGCTCGACTTCGTCCCCGGCGCGCTGCGGATCGATCCCGCGACCCTGACCGTCACGCCGCACGGCACGCGCCGCTATGGCGCGTCGAACGGCGAGTACGGGCTCGACTATTCCGGCTTCGTGCTCGGCGAGAATTCGGGGGTGCTCTCGGGCTCTCCGCGCTATGCGAGCAGCGCCAACGAGGCCAGCGACGTGGGCCGCTACGGGCTGACCGTCTCGGGCCTCAGCAGCGGCAACTACCGGATCCGCTTCGCCGACGGCATCGTGCAGGTCGATCCGGCGGTGCTGCGCGTGACGGCCAACGACGCGGCCCGCGGCTATGGCGGCGCCAATCCCGGCTTCAGCGCGCGCTATGACGGGTTCGTGCTTGGCCAGGATGCCAGCGCGCTCGCCGGCGCGCTGAGCTTCGCCACCGATGCGACGGCGGCAAGCGACGTGGGCAAATACCGCGTCACGCCGGGAGGGCTCGCGAGCCGGAACTACACGATCCGCTATGGCGACGGCACGTTGACGATCGACCCGGCCGTGCTGCGCGTCACCGCGAACGACGCGGCCCGCGCCTATGGCGGCGCCAATCCCGGCTTCAGCGCGCGCTATGACGGGTTCGTGCTCGGCCAGGATGCCGGCGTGCTCGACGGCGCGCTGACCTTCGCCACCGACGCGAAAGCGGCGAGCGACGTGGGCCGCTACCGCGTCACGCCGGGAGGGCTCGCGAGCCGCAACTACGCGATCCAGTATGCCGATGGCACGCTGCGCATCGACCCGGCGGCGCTGACCGTGACGCCGCATGGCAGCCGCGGCTACGGCTCGGAGGGCGGCGACTACGACCTCGATTATTCCGGCTTCGTGCTCGGCCAGGACGAGAGCGTGATCGCGGGCACCCCGCATTACACCTCGCCCGCGACCGGCGGCAGCGATGTCGGCACCTATGATCTCTCGGTTTCCGGCCTGACCAGCCGCAACTACACGATCACCTATGGCGGCGGCACGCTGCGCATCGACCCGGCGGTGCTGCGCGTCACGGCCAATGATGCGAGCCGGACCTATGGCGGGGCCAATCCGGGCTTCAGCGCGCGCTATGACGGGTTCGTGCTCGGCCAGGATGCCGGCGATCTCGACGGCGCGCTGACCCTCGCGACCGATGCGGCCCAGGCGAGCGATGCCGGCCGCTACCGCATCGCCGCCTCGGGCCTGTCGAGCCGCAACTACGCCATCACCTACGGCGACGGCACGCTCACGATCGACCCGGCCGTGCTGCGCGTCACCGCCAACGACGCCGCGCGCACCTATGGCGGGGCCAATCCCGCCTTCACGGCGCGCTATGACGGGTTCGTGCTCGGCCAGGATGCCGGCGATCTCGGCGGCCTCCTGACGCTCGCCACCGACGCGACCCGGGCGAGCGACACCGGCCGCTACCGCATCGCCGCCTCCGGACTGGCCAGCCGCAACTACGCGATCACCTATGAGGACGGCGCGCTGAGGATCGACCCCGCCGCGCTCCGCGTCACGGTCGCCGATGCGAACCGCACCTATGGCGGGGCCAATCCCGGCTTCGGCGCGCGCTATGACGGGTTCGTGCTCGGCCAGGATGCCAGCGATCTCGGCGGCGCCCTCACCTTCGCCACCGACGCGACCCGGGCGAGCGATACCGGCCGCTACCGCGTCGCGGCCTCCGGGCTGACCAGCCGGAACTACACGATCACCTATGAGGACGGCGCGCTGAGGATCGACCCCGCCATCCTGACCGTCACCCCGCACGGCTCCCGGACCTACGGCTCCGACGGCGGCCGGTTCGGGCTCGATTACGACGGGTTCGTGCTGGGCCAGGATGCCGGCGTTCTGACCGGCAGCCCGGTCTATGCGACCTCCGCCACCCGCGGCAGCGATGCCGGCAGCTACGACCTCGCGGTCTCGGGCCTCGCGGGCCGCAACTACACGGTCCGCACCGCGCCCGGCACCCTGACGATCGACCCCGCCGCGCTCACCGTGACCGCGAGCAGCGCCGCCCGGACCTATGGCGCGGACAATCCCGCGCTTGGCGCCCGCTTCGACGGGTTCGTGCTCGGCCAGGATGCCAGCGCGCTCGCCGGCAGCCTGAAGCTCGCCACCACCGCCACCAAGGCGAGCGATGCCGGGCGCTACAAGGTCACCGCCTCCGGCCTCGCCAGCCGGAACTACACGATCACCTATGCCGACGGCACCCTGACGATCGACCCCGCCGCGCTCACCATCACCGCGAACGACGCGACCCGCACCTATTGCGCCGCCGATCCCGCCTTCACCGCGCGGTATGACGGGCTCGTGCTCGGCCAGAGCGCCACTGACCTCACCGGCATGCTGAGCTTCGCCACCTCCGCCGGCCGGGGCAGCGATACCGGCCGCTACCGCATCACCCCCTCGGGCCTCTCGAGCCGGAACTATACGATCACCTATGCCGACGGCACGCTGACGATCGGCAAGGCTTCGCTCAGGGTCACCGCCAGGGACGCCACCCGCCGCTATGGCAGCGCCAATCCGGGCTTCGGCGCCCGGTTCGACGGCTTCCTGCTCGGCCAGGATGCCAGCGTGCTGGACGGCAAGCTCAGCTTCGCCACGGATGCCAAGACCGGCAGCAATACCGGCCGCTACCGCATCACCGCCTCCGGCCTCGCCAGCCGCAACTACGCGATCAGCTATGCCGACGGCACGCTCACCGTCGATCCCGCGCAGCTCACCGTCACCGCGAACGACGCGACCCGCCGCTATGGCGGGGCCAATCCCGGCTTCAGCGCGCGCTATGACGGGTTCGTCCTCGGCCAGGACGCGCGCGACCTCGACGGCACGCTGAGCTTCAGCACCCGGGCCGGGCGCGGCTCGCCGGTCGGCCGCTACGGCGTCACGCTCGGCGGGCTTTCCAGCCGCAACTACGCCATCCGCTATGTCGACGGCGCGCTTACCGTCGCGCCGGGCGCCGACAGCCCGACACCGGCGGCCGCCGCCGACGTCTCGGCCCTCATCGACCCGTTCGAGCGGGGCGTGCCGCCCTATACGCCCGGCGATGCGAGCTTCCGCACCACCAAGGCCGAGGCGCCGCCCGCGATCGACAGCCCCTTCGCGCTCACCTACTCGCTCGGGCGGATCGTCCAGCTCGCGCCCCAGGGCGGCACGGCGCCGGCCGCGACCCAAGGCTTCGTCGCGGCGGCCGGCGGTCTCGCCGAGCAGCGCACCGACAGCCAGGACCCGACCTGCAGCGGCGCGATCAATCATGGCGGCGCCACGGTCTGCGCCCGCGAGGACGTCCCCGAATCCTACTGGTCGAGCCGAGAGTGAGCCCAATGCGCCAGACCGCCTGCCTCGCCCTGCTCGGGCTCGCCCTCGCGCAGGCGGCGGCGGCGCAGTCCCCGCAGCAATTCCTGCCGCGCGAGCCCGATACGCGCGCCAATCCGGCGCGCGAGGTCACGCCGCCCAAGCCGCAGGCGCCGGTCGCGCCGGTGGTCGCCCCGGCCAGGGGCGTGTTCGTCCTGCGCCGCGTCGTGCTCGACGGGGCGAGCGCCGTTCCCTCGGCCGAGCTCGCGCCGATCTGGGCCGACCTGATCGGCCAGAAGATCACCCTCGCCACCCTCGACAAGGTCGCCTCCGGCATCAGCGCCGCCTATCGCGCCCGCGGCTATGTGCTGTCGCAGGCCGCCGTGCCGAACCAGGCGGTGACCGACGGCACCGTGCATATCCAGGTGATCGAAGGCTTCATCGACCGCGTCGGCGTCCAGGGCGGCGCGCCGAACCAGCAGGCCTTCGCGCGCCAGCTGTTCGGCCCGGTGGCCGCCGACAGGCCGCTCGCGATCGGCACGCTGGAGCGCGCCGTGCTCCTCTCGCGCGACACGTTCGGCGGCGAGGTCGAGACCGTGCTCGAGCCCGCGCCCGCGACCTTCGGCGCCGCCGACCTGACGGTCGAGATGACCCCCGATCCCTGGCGCGGCTTCGCCACCGCCGACAACCGCGGCTCGCGCCTCTATGCCGACGGCGTGACCGCCAGCGCCGGGGCCAGCGCCTTCAACCTGCTCGGCCTCAACGAGCAGATCGACCTGCTGGTCTCGGGCGCGCCCGACGGCTCGCTCGGCTATGGCCAGATCCGGATGGAGACGCCGATCGCCGGCCTGATCGGCACCCGGCTCGACGGCGCGCGGCTGGTGCTCGAAGGCGACACCTCGCGCGCCGATCCCGATCTCGCCAAGAGCGGCTCGCCGCAGGATCTCGACGTCATCACCCACCAGAGCGACCTGCGCGCCGGGATCTTCGTCCCCTTCATCCGCAGCCGCTCGCAGAACCTGTTCGGCCGGCTGTCGCTCGACTGGCAGGACAGCGAGAGCGACACGGATTTCGCCGGCGTGTCGGAGCCCTCGACCGACAAGCTCACGGTGCTCGAGGCAAGGGTGAGCTGGGACCTCGCCGACGCCTTCGGGGGCGTCAACCAGGTCGACGCGACGCTGCGCCAGGGCCTGCCGGGCCAGAGCTCGATCGGCGCGGGCGGTCCGGCCGCGGGTCAGGCGAACTTCACCAGCCTCGCGCTCACCCTGTCGCGGCTGCAGCATCTCGGCGACGGTCCATGGTCGCTCTATGCCGAGGCGATCGGCCAGTTCGCGAGCACGATCCTGCCCAATTCCGAGCGCTTCGCGCTCGGCGACGCCACGATCGGCCGCGGCTTCGCGCCCGGCAACACGACGGGGGATTCGGGCTATGGCGGCCGGCTGGAGCTGCGCCGGGCGCTGTCGCTCACGAGCGGCCCGCGCGCGGTCGAGCTCTATGCCTATGGCGACTACGGCTCGGCCTATGACCGGTCGCTGGCGCGCGACGGCGAGCGCTGGGAGAGCCTGGGCTCGGCCGGGATCGGCGCCCAGATCGACCTGGCCGACTGGCTGACGATCACGCCCGAGATCGCCCAGCAGCTGGTCGGCACCGCGACGGACACGACCAACACCGCGCACCAGACCCGCTTCTATATCGGCGCCATCGCCCGCTTCTGACCGCGCCCGCCCTCCGCCTGTTCCCCGTCCTGCCCATTGAGGCGTCCCCCAAGCTGCCGCAACGCTGCCGCGCGCCGCGTGCGTGGGGCCGCCGCTGGAGGGGCGTTGCCGCGGCGCTTTACGGGAGAGCGGCGCCTCTCCCACGCGCCTCCCCGGAATGGGCCGGTTCGCGTGCCTCGGGGGCGGAAAATACCCGCGGCGGCTGGACGTGGCCCAAGCCTGCCCGTAGAACGGCAAAAAGCGCAGTTTCGAGGGCAGGCATGCGGATCCTGATCACCAACGACGACGGCATCTCGGCGCCGGGACTGGCGGTCGCCGAGGCCATCGCGCGCGAGATCGCCGGCCCGCAGGGCGAGGTCTGGGTGGTGGCCCCGGCTTTCGAGCAGTCCGGCGTCTCGCATTGCGTCTCCTATATCCGCCCGATGCGGCTGGAGCAGCTCGAGGAGCGGCGCTTCGCGGTCGAGGGGTCGCCGGCCGACTGCGTGCTGGCCGGCCTCTACGAGATCCTCAAGGACACGCCGCCCGACCTGATCCTGTCCGGCGTCAATCGCGGCCACAATGTCGCCGAGGACACGCTCTATTCCGGCACGATCGGCGGGGCGCTCGAAGGCGCGCTGCATGGGCGCCGCGCGATCGCGATGTCGCAATATTACGGCCGCCCCGGCGCGCTCGGCGATCCGTTCTCGGCCGCCAGGGCGCATGGCGCGGCCGTGGTGCGGCGGATCTTCGACGGCGCCGACTGGTCGCCGCGGCCCTATGCCGGCTTCTACAACGTGAATTTCCCGCCGGTCGCGGCCGAGGCGGTGCGCGGCCTGCGCGCCACGGTCCAGGGCCACCGGCTCGGCACCACGTTCGGCGTGCTGCCGCAGACCGCGCCGAACGGGCGCCGGTTCCTCTGGCTGACCCATGGCCACGGCAATGCCGATGCCGCGCCCGGGTCCGACGCCCGCGACTGCCATGACGGCTATATCACCGTGACGCCGCTCTCGGCCGACCTGACGGCGCATGACCTCATCCCGTCGCTGGACCGCGCCCTCACCTAGGAAACCACCGCCGCCCATGGAGCCCGCCGAGCGCCAGATGCAGTTCGTCTTCGCCCTGCGCTCGCGCGGCGTCACCAATGCCAGCGTGCTCCGGGCGATGGAGGCGACGCCGCGCGAGGATTTCGTCGAGGGCATCTTCCGCGACCGGTCCTACGAGGACACGCCGCTGCCGATCGCCTGCGGCCAGACGATCAGCCAGCCCTCGGTCGTCGGGCTGATGACCCAGGCGCTCGAGCTCAGCCATCGCTGCAAGGTGCTCGAGATCGGCACCGGCTCGGGCTACCAGGCGGCGGTCCTCGCCCGGCTCGCCCGCCGGGTCTATACCGTCGAGCGGCATCGCGCGCTGGCGCTGCGGGCGCGCAGCCTGTTCCAGCGGCTGGAGCTCGGCACCATCACCGTGGTGCTCGGCGACGGCTCGCTCGGCCTGCCCGAACAGGCGCCCTTCGACCGGATCCTGCTCACCGCCGCCGCCGAGGATCCGCCCAAGACGCTGCTCGACCAGCTGCGCCCGGGCGGGATCATGGTCCTGCCGGTCGGCCAGAGCAGCGCGGTCCAGACCCTGATCAAGGTGGTCAAGACCGAGAAAGGCCTCGATTATACCGATCTCGGCGCCGTCCGCTTCGTTCCCCTTGTCGAGGGCGTGGCAGAGGATGTATTGGATTAGCGCCGCACATCTAAATCTTGGGAGGGGCCCGATGCGCCAGTCCAGCAAAGCCTCGGCCGCCCGGACGGGTCGGCCGGCGATCGCCCCAGTGCTGCTTCTCGGGCTCGCGCTCGCGCTCGGCGGCTGCGGCGGCACCGACCCCAATCCGTTCCATAACGGGGCCAACGGGACCGGCAGCGCCGCGACCGTGCCGAACGCCACGCCGGATTCGCGCGGCGTCATCACTTATGCCAAGTATCAGGTCGTGGTCGCCCGCGACGGCGACACGATCGACAGCGTGGCGAACCGGCTCGGCATCGCGCCCGCCGACCTCGCCCGGCGCAACGCGCTGCCCACCGACTATCTGCTGCGCCAGGGCGAGGTGCTGCTGCTGCCCGACAGCTTCCCGCGCAGCGCGCCGGGCCTCGGCGGCGACGTGACCGCGCAGCCGCTCGGCTGGAGCCCGCAAGGCGCCGCCCAGGCGATCGACCAGAGCCCGAGCACCGTCCCGGCCGCCAAGCCCGCCGCGACCCCGGCGGCCAAGCCCGCGGCGCCGCCCGCCAAGACCCCCTTCCAGAACGGCCAGACCGAGCCCCTGATCGACCCGGTCCGCCACCGCGTCGAGCCCGGCGAGACCGCCTATTCCATCGCCCGGCTCTATGGCGTCTCGGTCACGGCGCTCGCCTCGTGGAACGGGCTCGGCCCCGACCTCGCGGTCCGCGAGAACCAGGAATTGCTGATCCCGATCGTCAGCGGCGCCAACAAGATCTCCAGCGCCCCGGCCGACACCCAGCCCGGCCAGGGCACCGCGGTCGGTGCGCCGTCGAGCGCGGCCCAGCCGCTCCCCGAGGATATCTCGCCGGTCGAAACGCCCGCCTCGCCCGATCTCGGCAAATACGTCACCCCGCCCGGCGGCCATCTGCGCGCGCCGGTCGGCGGCAAGGTCACCCGGCAATACAACCCCGCCAATCCCAACGGCATCGGCTATGCCGTCGCGGCCGGCACGCCGGTCAAGGCGGCCGGCGACGGCGAGGTCGCGCTGATCTCCGAGGAGCTCGGCGGGCAGGGCACCATCGTGCTGATCCGGCACAAGGACGACCTGATGACCACCTATTCGACGCTCGAAAACGTCACCGTGAAGAAGGGCGAGCAGGTCAAGGCCGGCCAGGTGATCGGCGCCGTGGCCCCGCGCGACAAGCCCGAACTGCAATTCGACGTGTTCCGCGGCACGACCAGCGTCGATCCCAGCACCTATCTCGGCGGCTGACCCCGCCGACAACAACCGGGGGGAAGGATGCAAGAGGGCACCATCGCGCGCCGCTGGTGGAAGGAAGCGGTCGTCTACCAGATCTATCCCCGCTCCTTCGCCGATTCGAACGGCGACGGCGTCGGCGACTTGCCCGGCATCCTCGCCCGGCTCGACCATGTCGCGGGGCTCGGCGTCGACGTGATCTGGCTCAGCCCGCATTTCGACTCGCCCAACGCCGACAACGGCTACGATATCCGCGACTACCGCACGGTGATGGCCGAGTTCGGCACCATGGCGGATTTCGACGCGCTGCTCGCCGGCATCAAGGCGCGCGGCATGCGGCTCATCATCGACCTCGTCGTCAACCATACGAGCGACGAGCATCAATGGTTCGTCGAGAGCCGCCGTTCGCGCTCCGACCCGAAGCGCAACTATTATATCTGGCGCGATGGCGCGCAGGGCTTGCCCAACAACGCCCCCTCCTTCTTCGGCGGCTCGGCCTGGGAGCGCGATCCGGCGACCGGCGACTATTACCTGCACTATTTCGCGAAGAAGCAGCCCGACCTGAACTGGGACAATCCGGCGGTCCGCGAGGATGTCTACGAGATCATGCGCTTCTGGCTCGACAAGGGCGTCTCGGGCTTCCGCATGGACGTGATCCCGTTCATCTCCAAGGATCAGGGCTTCCCGGCGATGACCGAGGCCGAGCTTCGCGCCCCGGAATTCGTCTATGCCAACGGGCCGCATATCCACGCCTATCTGCAGGAGATGCGCGGCGCGGCGCTCGCGCCCTACGACGTGATGACCGTCGGCGAGGCCTTTGGCGTGACCGACGCCCAGGCGCCGCTCTTCGTCGATGCGGCGCGGGGCGAGCTCGACATGATCTTCCATTTCGACGTGGTCCGGCTCGACCGCGACGGCTGGCGCAAGACCGACTGGACGCTCCCGGCGCTCAAGGCGATCTATGCCCGGCTCGACCGCGCCGTGGGCCAGGGCGGCTGGAACACCGTCTTCCTCGGCAACCACGACAATCCGCGCGCCGTCTCGCATTTCGGCGATGATGATCCCGCCTTTCGGGTGGCCTCGGCCAAGGCGCTCGCGACGCTGCTCCTGACCCAGCGCGGCACGCCCTTCCTCTATCAGGGCGACGAGATCGGCATGACCAACTATCCTTTCCTGGCGCTCGAGGATTTCGACGATGTCGAGGTCCGCGGCCAGTGGCAGGACAATGTCGCGACCGGCAAGGTGTCGGCGGCGGAGTTCCTGGCCCATCTGCGCCAGACCAGCCGCGACCATTCCCGCACCCCGATGCAGTGGGACGCAACCCCGCATGCCGGCTTCACCGCGGCGGCCAAACCCTGGTTCCCGGTCCATCCCGACTTTGGCTCGATCAATGTCGCGGCCGACCTGGCCGATCCCGGCTCGATCTATCGCCACTATCAGACCCTGACCGCGCTCAGGCGCGCCGAGCCCGCCCTGGTCTATGGCGCCTATCGCGATCTCGATCCCGATCATCCCGCGCTGTTCAGCTATAGCCGCGCGCTCGACGGCGATCATCTGCAGGTGGCGATCAATTTCGGGCGCGATCCGCTCGCGCTCGACCTGCCGCCCGGCACCACGCTGCTGAACGGCAGCCGGCCCGAGCGCGCGCCGGGTCCGCTCGCCGCCCGCACCGAGCTCGCGGCCTGGGAGGCCCTGGTCCTGCGGCTGCCGGGCTGAGCCGATCGGACTGGAAGGGGAAGGGCAGGGGGCTGCTGGCCGGCCCCCGCGCCGATCCATGGCGTCGTGCCAGCCCGAACCGCCGGCCGCCTCCTGCAGGAGCCGACGATCCCGGGCGAAGCGGCTCTATCTCTACGAAATACCGATCGTCTGCCGAGCCCTTCATGCCTATTCGCATAGCGACTATTCAGGGTGCGACCGACATTCGCGTGTTGGTTGATAACCATTGGAAATAACAGCGTGATTGATGACTGAGCGGATTCGTGATAACAATTTCGTGTCCGGGTGTGGGATTGATCGGTTCACGATAACTATTTCGCTTTGGTATGCGCTCCCTCCCGGCGCTGGATTTTATATTTGACCGTTCGGCCGGAGGAGGCGACGCATGGCACATATCGACGGCAACATTTACTGGAACACGCTCTATGGCACGGCCTATGGCGACACGATCCATCCGGGTGCCGGTAACGACCTGGTCTATGCCGGCAATGGCAACGACCTGATCGACGATTACGGCCACGGGCTCACCGGCAGCGGCGGCGACGACGATTTCTATGGCGAGGGCGGCAACGACGTCATCTATGCCTGGACCGGCAACGACTATGTCGATGGCGGCTCGGGCAATGACAGCATCTATGGCGAGGCCGGCAACGACGATCTCTGGGGCTGGACCGGCAACGATTCGATCAGCGGCGGTTCGGGCAAGGACAATCTCTATGGCGAGGTCGGCAACGACCTGCTCGATGGCGGCGCGGGCGCCGACTTCATCGCCGGCGGCCAGGGGGCGGACCGCTTCGTCTATCATTCGACCGGCGACTCGACCGGCGGCAGCCGCGATCTGATCGCGAGCTTCGATTTCAATGCGGATCGGATCGACCTGTCGGCGATCGACGCCAATGTCACGGCTGCCGGCAACCAGGCCTTCCACTGGACGGACGCGACTTCCGGCGTGCCGCTCAAGGGCTATCTGATGGCGGTGGCAGGGTCCGGCGGCCAGACCGTGATCCTCGGCAATACCGACAACGACCTCTATTCGGAACTGCAGATCGTGGTGAATGACGGCAGCAAATCGCCCGCCTACTGGATCGACCACGACTTCTTCCTCTGACGGCAGCGCGTCCCCCCGGCGTTTCTACAGCGCCGCGGCGACGCCTCTCTCGCGGCGTCGTTCGGCTCGCGGCGCGCGGCACCGCCGCGGCGGCTTCAAGGCGCGCGGTATGGCGGGCGCCGGGGCGGGGCGGAGAGGCGCGACCGCGGGATAGCCGTTGTGCTGGACGCGGGCGGGTGCCGGGGGCCCGGGGGGCGTCCTTCTCGCCGGGGCGGCTCGGGCTGTCCGGGGCCGGCGCGCGCGAAGCGGGCTCGGGACCTGTGCGAATTCCCTGAAGATCGGGTTAACGGGAAATATAATATATAATAATATCAATACGTTGTTTGGAATCGCACGCGTGCGATGCGCGCCGGCGGATCAGGTCCGGCCGGCCAGCCGCGGGGCCGGCCCGATCGGGACCGGGCCGAGCCGGGTCTGGCCGTCGCGGAAGGTCAGCGGCAGCGACAGGCTACGCTTGTCGCCCGACAGGCCGGCCAGCAGCCCCAGCCCGCCGCGCAGCGTGCCCGCGAGGCCCGGTGCGATCAGCCCGGCTTGGTCGGCCGCATCGAGCATGGCCTGCCAGTTCTGGGCCTTGAGCTTGAGCTCGCCCTCGGCGAGCCCGTCCGGACCGACATCGAGCGTTCCGGCGGCGGTCAGGTCGAGCTTGCCCCAGACGAAATGCGCCTCGCTGATCGCCAGCCGCTGGAGCACCGGATTGTCCCCCTCGATCGCCGGCCGGTCCCAGGCCCGATCGAAGCTCGCGACACCGGCAACATGGGCGCTGTCGATCGACCGCGGCACCGCCCCCCGATCGATCCCGGTCAGCCAGTCGTCCGGCAGCGCCAGGTCCTTGCCGCTGAAATCGACATCGTAGGAGAAGGGCCGCGTCTCGGTCTGCGCCTTGCGGATCGAGAACAGGACCTCGCCCAGCGTCGCCTGCCAGCCGGCGCTGCCCTTGAGGCCGAGGCCGCGCGCCTCCAGCGTCGAATGATCGAGCCCGAGCCGCTGGTTGGGCTCCAGCAGCAGCGACCCGACCAGGCGGTCGCTGGTCACGTCCAGTCTGTCGAAGGGCGTCGCGATGCTCTGGCTGGCCGGCCAGACGGCGATCACCTGCTGGGGCCGCCAGGTCTGGGACAGGATCTGGAATTCCGGCGCGCCCCAGGACCAGCCGGCCTTGGGATTGGCGAGTTCGAGCCCGGTCACGACCGTGTCGACCCGGTTCGGAAAGCCCGTGACCCGCACCGAGCCATCAGCGACCCAGCCCGCCTCGCGCCGCTGCTCCAGCCAGCCGGTCAGCGCCCGCTCGCGCAGGCTCGCGTTCCAGAACCAGAATCCGCTCCAGCCGAGCGCCAGCAGAACCACGATTGCCAAGAGGATGCGCATGCCCTAACCCCGTCTGCGGTCGGCAGTGGATAGCGCAGCCGGACCGGGGCGAACAGGGAAAATGCCGCAGCGGGACACCTGGATCTTCGGCTATGGCTCGCTGATCTGGAAGCCGGGATTCGCCTATATCGAGAAGCGCCGCGCCGAGGTCGCGGGGTTCCGCCGCAGCTTCTGCATGGCCTCGATCCACTATCGCGGCACGCCCGAGGCGCCGGGCCTCGTCCTGGCGCTCGACCGCGAGCCGGAGGCGCGTTGCGCCGGCCTTGCCTTCCGCCCGGCGCCCGAGGCGGCGGAGGCGGTGCTCGCCTATCTGCGCGAGCGCGAGCTGATCTCTTCGGCCTATGACGAGGCTGTGCTGCCGCTTCGGCTCGAGGACGGGCGCGAGGTCGAGGCGACCGGCTTCATCGTCAACCGCGCGCACAGCCAGTATCGCGGCGGGCTGAGCCTCGAGGAGCAGGCCGAGGTCATCGCCACCGCCGTCGGGCCGATGGGGCCGAATGTCGACTATCTGCTCAATACCCTCGCCGGCCTCGACGCGCTCGGCCTGCCGGATCCCGATCTGGCGCGGCTGGCCGCCCTGGTCGCCTCCCGCCGCGCGCCGCCGCTCGGCTGAGCTTATTGCTGCCGGGCCAACTCTCGGATGAAGTCGACCAGCCGCTTGTCGGGCTCGGTCGGGCAGCCGTTCGACAGGGCCATCGCGAGCTGGCCGGGCGTGACATCGAGCACCGAATTGTCCTCGCCCTCGGCTTTGAGGGCAGCCTGGACCGCCGCGCGCTGATCGTCGCTGCCCATCAGCTCGTACTGGGCGCAGGCCGTGGTCTGCACGATCTGGGCCCGCGCGGGTCCCGAGGCGAGCATCGCGGCGCCGGCCGCCGCGACCATCATCATCCAGCGATCCATCTCGGTCCCTCCCCGCCATGGCACCACCATCCTAGATCCGCGCGGCCGGCAGGGGTTCACGTTTCCGTGCAGGCGGGCCTGGACAGCTGAAACAATTCGGCGCGTCGTCCCGTAAGGCTCATACCGACCACCGACAGGAGCTAGGTATGAGACGGATATTTCTGACGCTGGCAATGACGGCTGCCCTCGGCGCCCCGGCCTGGGCCATGGATGCGATGTCGGCGGACCAGATGTCCTGCGCCGACTATTCCGCCATGGAGTCCGCCGGACAGATGCGGGCGGCGGACATGATGCAGGCCGACCGGATGCAGGCGGGCGGATCGATGTCGGCCTCCGGCAAGATGGCGACCGGCGAGGAGGCCATGATGCAGGCCAAGGCCGCCTGCATCGACCATCCCGACATGATGGTCGGCGACGCGATGAAGGCCTCGAAGATGTGAGAACCGGTCCGGGCCGGCCTCGCGCCGGCCTGGACCCAACAGCCGGCGGAGCCACCATGACCAACGCGGACAGCACATTCTCCGGCCAGAGCCTGCAGGGCGGCGACCTGGTACGCCGGCACCGGCTCTCGACCCGAATCTGGCATTGGGTCAATGTCGTGACCCTGGTCATCATGCTGATGAGCGGCCTGATGATCTTCAACGCGCATTCGCGGCTCTATTGGGGCCAGTATGGCGCGAACCGCGATCCCGCCTGGCTCGAGATCAACAGCACCTCCGAGGGGAGGGGCTATCTGCGGATCGGGGCGCTGAGCATCGACACATCGGGGCTGCTCGGCACGCAGGAGGTCGATGGCCGGCTGCAGGAGCTCGCCTTTCCGGGCTGGGCGACGATCCCGTCGAGCTATGATCTGGCGATGGCGCGGCGCTGGCATTTGACCTTTGCCTGGCTGTTTGCGCTTGGGATCCTCGGCTACGGCATCGTCAGCCTGCTGAACGGCCATCTGCGCCGCGACCTGCTGCCCAAGGCGAGCGAGCTGGCGCCGGGGCATGTCTGGCAGGATATCAAGCAGCACGCGACGCTGAACTTCCCGAAGGGCGCGGCGGCGCGGAACTACAATATCCTGCAGAAGCTCGCCTATCTCTCGGTGCTCGTCCTGCTGATCCCGACGATGGTGCTGACCGGGCTCGCGATGTCGCCGGGGATGGACGCGACCTGGCCCTGGTTGCTCGACCTGTTCGGCGGCCGGCAGTCGGCACGCTCGATCCATTTCATCTGTGCCTGGGCGCTGGTTGCCTTCATCCTGGTCCATCTGGCCATGGTGCTGCTCGCGGGGCCCGTCAACGAGATCCGCTCGATGATCACCGGCTATTACCGTCTGCCGCGGGAGAAACGCTGATGTCTCGTCTTCTGACCCGCCGCAAGTTTCTCACCGGCGCGGGGCTCGCCGCGCCGACCCTGCTGCTGGGCGGCTGCGACTGGCTCGGGGCCAGCCCGAGCTTTCGCGACCTGGTCCTCGGATCGGGGGAGTGGCTGTCCTACCGGGTGCACCGGCTCATCGGCTCGACCGCGCTCGCCCGCGAGTTCGAGCCGGCGGATCTGTCGCCGGTCTTCCGGACCAACGGCAATACCCGGCCCCGCTCGGAAGAGTACCAGCGGCTGGCCGAGACCGGTTTCGCGGACTGGCGCCTGATGCTGGACGGGCTTGTTGCCCGGCCGCAGAGCTGGTCGCTCGCCGAGCTCAAGGCCCTGCCGGCCCGCAGCCAGATCACCCGGCATGATTGCGTCGAGGGCTGGAGCGCGATCGGCAAATGGACGGGCGTGCCGCTCGGGACGCTGCTCGGCGCGGCGGGGTTGCAGCCGCGGGCGCGCTATGTGGTGTTCCATTGCGCGGACGAATTCGGGTTCTCGTCCTATTACGAGAGCATCGACCTGATCGATGCCTTCCATCCGCAGACCATGCTCGCCTATGGCATGAACGACGCCGAGCTTTCGGTCGGGCATGGGGCGCCGGTCAGGCTGCGGGTGGAGCGGCAGCTCGGCTACAAGCAGGCCAAGTTCGTGATGCGGGTCGAGGTCGTGGAGAGCCTGGCCGCGATCGGCAAGGGCAAGGGCGGCTTCTGGGAGGACGAGATCAACTACGACTGGTATGCGGGGATCTGACGGGGCGGAGTCGCACGCGTGCGACTCCAGTCAACATATTGATATATAACGATAATATTAAAACGATTCACCGGATTTCAATCTTGGTGAACGGGACCCGGAGGGTGCGGTGTCGCGGGCCCGTCGCTCTTCGGTAGAGCGCCGCGGCGACGCCTCGCTCGCGGCAGCGTTCGGCGCGCGGCGCGCGGCACCGATGGCGGCGGCTCGGCCGTCTCGTCGCTCCGGGGCGGTGGCTCTGGCGGAGAGGCGCAGCCGCGAGATCGCGGCTGCCCGGAGCGGGCCGTTGCCCGCGGAGTCTTGGTTCTCCCCGCCTGTTGGCGGGGCCCCTCGGACTGCCCGATAGGGTTTCTGCCCATATGAAATCCTTTGAAGAAGCCAGATTGGGGCGGAGCGAGCGAGACGGAGAGCCGCCTTCCTGCCGCGGCAGGAGATACGCGTCGCGGGGCGGGGCGCGGGCGCGGGCGCGGAAGCGGCCGACGAGGTAAGGTTCGGCGTGCGGAAGGCTGCTGGCGCGGGCTGGCCCTGCCGGACGGCGCTTGTCGGGGAAGCCGCGGCGCGGGGGTCAGCGGGCGGGCGCGGCGTCGTCGATCTGGAACTTGGTGCGGACCCGGCCGGCCCATTCGTCGCGCTCGAGGCGGCCGGCGAGATGCAGCGGCGCGCCGCCCGCGCCGGCGAGGAGCGGGCCGAGCGGGCCGGTGAAGGCGCGGAAGGCCACGGCTTCGAGCCGTCCGCCGCTGCGGTCAGTCAGGGTCATGGCGAGATGCGCCTCGCCGATCCGGCGCGCCTGGCCGATCCGGGCGCCGGCGAGCGCCAGCCGGGGCGCCGGGCTCGCCGCGCCGAACGGGCCGGCGGCCGCGATCTGGCCCGCGAGCTCGGGCGTGGCGGCCCGCGCGGCGAGCAGGCCGTCGATGCGCAGCGACCGCCCCTCGGGCGCCGCCCCGCTTGCCAGGAGCGCGCCGAGCCGGGCCATCGCCGGCTCGAGCTGGTCGCGGCGCAGGCTGAGCCCCGCCGCCATCCGATGCCCGCCGCCGCGTTCGATCAGCCCTTCGCGCATCAGCCGCGCCACAGCGGCGCCGAGATCGGTGCCGGCGATCGAGCGGCCGGACCCCTTGCCGGCGCCTGCCTCGAACCCGATCACCACGGAGGGGCGCCCGAACCGCTCCTTGAGCCGGGCCGCCACGATCCCGACCACGCCGGGATGCCAGCCCGCCCCGGCCGCCCAGACCAGGGGCGCGTCGGGGCCGAGCGCCTGGGCCTGCGCCTCGGCGGCGGCGAGCACGCCCGCCTCGATCTCGCGCCGCTCGGCATTGAGCCGGTGCAGCCGCTCGGCGAGCGCCGCCGCCTCGTGCGGATCGCGGGTCGCGAGCAGCCGCGCGCCGAGATCGGCGGCGCCGATCCGGCCGCCGGCATTCACCCGGGGGCCGAGCACGAAGCCCAGCGAATAGGCCGAGGGCGCGCCGGTGGCGCCGGCGACGGCCGCGAGCGCGGCGATCCCCGGCCGGCCGCCCTGCGCCATCACCCGCAGCCCCTGCCGGACGAAGGCGCGGTTGAGCCCGATGAGCGGCGCCACGTCGGCGATGGTCGCGAGCGCGACGAGATCGAGCAGGCCCATCAGGTCGGGTCCGGCCTGGCCACGCGCGCGCAACAGCCGGTTGCAGGCGACCAGCAGCAGGAACACCACCCCCGCGGCGCAGAGATGGCCGAGCGCCCCGTCTTCGTCCTGGCGGTTGGGATTGACCACGGCCTGCGCGGGCGGCAGTTCCTCGGCGCAGAGATGGTGATCGACCACCAGCACGTCGCAGCGGGCGGCGGCGATCGGCTCGACGCTGAGCGTGCCGCAATCGACGCAGAGGATCAGGTCGTGCGCCGCCCCGAGCGCCGCCATCGCCGGGACGTTCGGCCCGTAGCCTTCCTCGATCCGGTCGGGCACGTAGAGCGTGGCGGCCAGCCCGAGATCGCGCAGCCAGGAGATCAGCAGCGCCGCCGAGGCGCCGCCATCGACATCGTAGTCCGCGAAGATCGCGATCCGCTCGGAGCGCTCGACGGCCCGAACCAGCCGGTCGGCGGCGGCGTCCATGTCGCGCAACCGCGAGGGATCGGGCATCAGGTCGCGCAGGCTGGGCGCGAGATAGGCCTGCGCCTCCTCCGGCGGCACGCCGCGGCGCGCGAGCAGGCCGCCGACGAGCGCGGGCAGGCCGGCGGCCTGGGCGATCGCCTGGCCGCGCCGCTCCTCGTCCTCGGTCGGGCCGAGCCAGCGCTGGCCGAGGGCCGAGGTCTCGACCGCGAGGAAGGCGGGGCGCGGCGGATCGAGCGCCGCGAGGGTCGCGCCGCCGGTCATCGCGGCGCGCCGTCGGTCGGGTCGGGCCGCGCGCCGGGCGCGATCCCGTCATGCCAGGCGGTCGGAGGGGGCAGGGGCTTGCTCGGCTCGCCGAAGGTCAGGCCGCGCAGCTTGCGGGCGCCGGCGACGAGGCCGAAGGCCGCGCCGGCAAGCCAGATCGCGAGGAACAGGATCGCGCCGACCTCGCCCCGGAGGGCCGCGGCGCCGAGGCTCCAGATCGCGATCAGCATGCCGGCGCTCCAGACCACGAGCCAGGCGACCATGAAGCCGATCGAGACCCGGTCGCCGCGGCGCATCGGCTACTGGTTGCGCTGGCGGTAATGGAGGCGGCGGACCGAACCGGTCTTGGAGCGCATCAGGATCGTCTCGGTCTCGAGATATTCGCCGTCGCGCCGGGCGCCCTTGACGAGCGACCCGTCGGTGACGCCGGTGGCGGCGAAGATCACGTCCTGGGTCACCATCTCGTCGCGATTGTAGATCTTGTCGAGGTCGGCGATGCCGGCCTTCTTGGCCCGGCCTTTCTCGTCGTCGTTGCGGAACAGCAGCTTGCCCCACATCTGGCCGCCCATGCATTTGAGCGCCGAGGCGGCGAGCACGCCCTCCGGCGCGCCGCCCGAGCCCATATAGATGTCGATGCCGGTCTTGGCGGCCTCGGCGCAATGCATGACGCCCGCCACGTCGCCGTCGGTGATGAGGCGGATGCGCGCGCCCGCCTCGCGGATCTCGGCGATCAGCGCCTCGTGGCGCGGCCGCTCGAGCACGCAGCACATCACGCCGCGCGCATCGGTGCCCTTGGCCTTGGCGATCGCCGCGATCCGCTCGGTCGGGGTCATGTCGAGGCCGATGATGCCCTCGGGATAGCCCGGGCCGATGGCGAGCTTCTCCATATAGACGTCCGGCGCGTGCAGCATCGAGCCGCGCGGGCCCATGGCGATCACCGCGAGCGAGTTCGGCATGTCCTTGGCGCAGAGGGTCGTGCCCTCGAGCGGGTCGAGCGCGATGTCGACGCCCGGTCCCTTGCCGGTGCCGACCTCCTCGCCGATATAGAGCATCGGCGCCTCGTCGCGCTCGCCCTCGCCGATGACGACCACGCCCTTGATGTCGAGCAGGTTGAGCTGGGTGCGCATGGCGTCGACCGCGGCCTGGTCGGCGGCCTTCTCGTCGCCGCGGCCGACGAGCTTCGCGGCGGCGATCGCCGCGGCCTCGGAGACGCGGGCGAGGCCCAGCGAGAGCATGCGGTCGGCGAAGATGGGATCGTCGGACATCGGATGGCGCGCTTTCTCTCTCAGATCGGAGTGCCGCCATCTAGGCGAAGCCGGGCCGGTGGGGCAAGCCGGAACGGCCGGATCGGGTGTCGCAGCTCGCCCCACCCCTTGACAGCGCCGGCGCGGTGGCTAGAAGGGCGCGCCTGCCGTCCGTTGGGGCGGTGGGTGATATTGGCGTTCGTGGACCCCGCAAGGGGAGACCTGTCGGCCGGGGAGACCCGGTAGAGGAGGACGCCGCCCATAGCGAGACGATGTTAGGACGAGAGACGTGACCAAGCGCACCAGTGCGAAATACAAGATCGACCGCCGGATGGGCGAGAACATCTGGGGGCGCCCGAAGTCCCCGGTGAACAAGCGCGAATATGGCCCCGGCCAGCACGGCCAGCGCCGCAAGAACAAGCTCAGCGACTTCGGCACGCAGCTGCGCGCCAAGCAGAAGCTGAAGGGCTATTACGGCGATCTGACCGAGAAGCAGTTCCGCCGGATCTATGCCGAGGCCGACCGCCAGAAGGGCGATACGTCGGAGAACCTGATCGGCCTGCTGGAGCGCCGGCTCGATGCGGTGATCTATCGCGCCAAGTTCGTGCCGACGGTCTTTGCCGCGCGGCAGTTCGTCAATCACGGCCATGTGCAGGTGAACGGCAAGCGGGTGAACATCGCCTCCTATCAGGTGAAGGAGGGCGACGTGATTTCGCTGCGCGAGAAGTCGCGCCAGCTCGCCGTGGTGTTGGAGGCTGCCGGCAGCCCCGAGCGCGATCTGCCGGACTATCTGCATGTCGACCATTCCAAGATGACCGCGGAATTCGTCCGCACTCCGGCGCTCTCGGACGTGCCCTATCCGGTGATGATGGAGCCGAACCTGGTCGTCGAGTACTACGCCAAGAACTGATCGGGCTGCAGGTCCCGGAGGGGGGAGGGGTCGCGATGGCGGCCCCTCTTCGCGTTTTGGACGCCCGGGGTGTCATCCCCGGGTGGCGGGCGCCACGATCAGCCCGACCAGACGGCGCACCAGCGGCAGGATGCAGAGCAGCGTCGGAAACGCGACGAGCCAGGACAGGCCCCAGGCCTGCATCCAATGGCCGAGGAAGCTGGGATCGAGGCCGAGATTGCGCAGCGTCGCGATCGCCGAGACCACGAAGGTCATGAGGATCGACAGGATCAGCGGCATCACGATCGTGGCGTAACGCGCGGGCAGGCGAGTGTGGGAAGGCATGGAATGGTCTTTCCTTGGTGTGGAAAGATCGCCGGGCCGAACGCATCGCGCACCTCGCATGTCCCCGGAAAACCGGCGATCGACTGGTGCGTTGCTTGACGTTACCCGCTTACGGCCAGCCTGAGGCTGACGGAGCGTGCTCTAGCACCGGCCGGCCTCGGGAGCAAGTCGGCCGGGCTCGCGGCATCGGGAATTCGCTCGAGTGCGCCGGGAACGGGCCCGGTCTCGGCGGCCGATGCGCAACGCTGCCGGCAACTGGGTGCGGTCGACCGGGTCGAACAAGGGCCCCCCGGGGGCCCTTTTCTTTGCTGGGGGAGCGGGTCAGGTCAGCAGGTAGCCGTGCTGCGAGAGGGTCGCGTCCAGCACCACCAGGAAGTAGTCGTCGCTGTCCGGCTTCGCGCCGCCGAAGCCGTCGCCGTCCTGGTCGATCTGCAGCACGGTGTTCTGGCGGTCGGCCAGATCGTCCGAACGCAGCAGCGTGCCGTTGTCCTTGAAGCTCTGCGCCTCGGTGAAGATGCGGTAGCTCTCGCCGCGGCAGACCGCCTCCTTGAACTGGATCTGGTCCCGCCCGGCCTCGAAGGCGCGCGACAGAACGACATCGGTATAGTCGCCGAGATCGGCCTTGGTGACCAGGATCACGTCTTTGGCGCCATCCCGCACCCCACCCGCGAAACGCTCGATGTCAGGGTTGATCCAATCGTTTCCGGCCCCGCTCAGCAGGACGTCCGCGCCGACGCCGCCATCCATGAAATCGTTGCCGGCGCCCGCGTCGACATAGTCGTTGCCCGCTTCGCCTCTCAGCCATCCATCGTTCCCGCCACCAGCGAGAATCCTGTCGTTGCCGGCGCCGCCCCACAGAAGCTCGTCCCCGTCGCTGCCGACGAGGCAATCGTCGCCGTCACCGCCACTGAGGTATTGCTCTCCGCCGGAGCCCGCGACGATGCGGTCGTTGCCGGCGCCGCCATCGAGGGAGTTGTCGAGTGCGTCCGCGCCGAGGATGACATCGTTGCCCTCGTCGCCATAGAGCGCGACATAACCGCGCTCCGACGCGCGCCCGACCAGCCGGTCGTCGCCCTCGCCGCCGAATGCGGATGAGCCGATCAGCAGGTCGTTGCCGCGGCCGCCGAAGAAGTCGGCATCGCCGACCATCACATCCCGATAGGCTGATCCAAAGATCCCCCAGACCCCGCTGAAGCCGGCATTCCACTCCTCGGCGCTCGCCGCGAAATAGTCGGTGCCTCCGAGCCCGTCGCTGGCCTTGCCGATGATGTCGACGGTCTGGAGGTGGCCCTGGGCGTCGGTGAAGCTGCGCGTTCCGTGATAGTCCATGTCGACGCGGACGCCGGTCCGCGCGCCGCTGTAGTCGGCATAGGCGAAGCTGGAGCTATCGGGATTGGCGCCGGTACCGTAGAGGTCGTCGCCGCGCGTCCCGATGAAGAAGGCGTAGGGCTCGCCACCGCCTGCGAACAACGCATCCTGTCCCGCTGTACCTTGAAACGTGACGCTGTCGACAATGTAGTTATCCCAGTCGGGCGTGTAGGTGCCGGGCGCGAGTTGGATGCTGTTGCCGAACAGGGCGTGGTCGTTAACGGTCGTGCCATTGGCACGGGCTTCCTCGAGGTAGTCACGGCTGTTGTTGATGGACATGGGCGGCCCCTCTGGTTCCCGGCAATTGCGGAAATCGGCGGCCGGGTCCCGTCAGCAGAGCACAGGCCCCGGGAGACGGGCGTCCGCCGTTTGGTGGATGTCAGGCGAGGGGAAGCGTGAAAGACGCGAGGAGCGCGACGAGTTCGGCCTGGCGGTGGGTGGCGGTCTTCTCGAACAGGCGCAGGACATGGGTGCGCACCGTCGAGACGGCGATGCCGAGGCCCTCGGCGATCTCGGCATTGGTTCGGCCGGCGCCGAGGAGCTCGAGCACCCGCGTCTCGGCTGGCGTGAGGTCGAAGAGCGCGGCGATGGCGTCGAGCGGCGCAGGGCGCGGGGTGGTGGCCGGCGCGACGAAGAGCGCGGCGGCTGCACCCGGCAGCGGATTCGCGTCGGCAAGCGGGAGCAGGTGCAGGACCAGTTCCTCGCCGTCGATCCGGCGGGTGGGGATGCCGAGGCCGCGGCGGCCGATGCCGTCAAGCGGGGCCGCTAGAGCCGCCTGAAGCGCGGCGGAGAGGCCGTTCGGCGCGACAATCCGGCCGTTACGGATCCCGAGCGGGTCGGCGGCGCGCAGCATGGCCTCGCCAGCGCGGTTGGCATGCAGGAGCTTCAGGTCTCGCGCGACCAGCAGAACGCCGAAGGCGAGCCCGTCCAGCACGGCGGCAAAGGTGGCCCGCTCGACCGCGCGGGCATCGAGCAGGCGGCTGATGGTCAGCGCGCGCTTGAAGTGCGGGATGAAGAGCGTGGAGGCAGCGATCTCGGCCTCGGTGATCGGGCCGGCATCGCGGTGCCGGCCGAAGGCGAGCGAGCTGAGCGACTCCTGATCGCGGAAGAAGCCGATCGCCAGCGTATCGATCAGACCGAGCGGGATGGCCCACTCCCGGGCAAAGCGCGACTCGTGCGCCGTCGGATTGACCAGGGTGAGCACGTTTGGCACTTCGAGCGGCAGGCTCATTACCCGTTCGGCGCCGCCCCATTGGTCGATTACCTCCACCCCGAAGGAGCGCATCCGTTCGAGATCCTGCTGGGCGAGGCCGACATTGACGTCGAGCAGGAGCCGCCAGGTCGGGGTTTCCTGGAGCGCCAGGACGGCATTCGAGAAATCCATCGCCCTGCAGATCGCGCCGAGCGTATCGGGCCAGAGCGCGGGGTCGAGGGCGCAATCGTAGATCGAGCCGATCAGTCGCGAGAATTCGTCGGCGGGAATTGGGCGCACGCAGGCCTCCGGAAATCAAAGTTGGGGGCGGAAAGCGAGGAGAACGGGGGAAGCACAAATCAATGACGAACGGTACTTTGGCGAGCGCGCGCACGCAACAGTCGGGGTGCGGGCTCGCGGCGCGTCTCGGCCTCGTTTCGGGCCTTGGCCTCACACGCGGCTTCGCTATGCTGGCGGCGGCGCGGCATCGGGCCGGCGCGAGGCGGGCCCGAGGAGCCGAAGCATGACCCATCCCACCGCGAAGTTCGGCCGGATCGACGGGCCGATCGTGATGATCGGCTTCGGCTCGATCGGCCGCGGCACCCTGCCGCTGATCGAGCGGCATTTCACCTATGACCCGCACGACGTGCATGTGATCGAGCCTTCGGACGAGCATGCCGTGTTCCTGGAGCAGCGCGGCGTCGATCATGTCCGCACCGCGCTGACGCCCGAGAACCATCGCGAGGTGCTGTCGGGGCTCTTTGCCGGGCGGCGGGGCTTCTGCGTCAATCTGTCGGTCGATACCGGGTCGGTCGATATCATCCGCGCCTGCCGCGATCTCGACGTGCTCTATATCGACACGGTGATCGAGCCCTGGCCCGGCTTCTATTTCGACACCGCGACCGACCCGGCCGACCGCACCAACTATGCCTTGCGCGAGGGTCTGCTGGCCGAGAAGCGGGCGCATCCGGGCGGGCCGACCGCGGTCTCCTGCTGCGGCGCCAATCCGGGCATGGTGTCCTGGCTGCTGAAGGAGGCGCTCCTGAAGATCGCGGCCGATACCGGGCTCGTCAACCAGCGCGCGCCGTCCGACCGCGCCGGCTGGGGCCGGCTGATGCAGCGGCTGGGGGTGAAGGGCGTCCATATCGCCGAGCGCGACACCCAGGCGCGGCAGGATGCGAAACCGGTCAATACCTTCGTCAATACCTGGTCGGTCGAGGGCTTCCTGTCCGAGAGCTTCCAGCCGGCCGAACTCGGCTGGGGCAGCCATGAGCGCTGGTTCCCGCCGAACGGCCACCGGCATCCGCAGGGCAGCCGCGCCTCGATCTGGCTCGACACGCCGGGCGCCCTGACCCGGGTCCATACCTGGTGCCCGACCGCGGGGGCGCAATACGGCTTTCTCGTCACCCATAACGAGGCGATCTCGATCGCGGATTACTATACGGTCGGCGAGGGCGATGCGCCCGAATTCCGCCCGACCTGCCACTATGCCTATCACCCCTGCAACCAGGCGATCCTGAGCTTGCACGAGACCTTCGGCTCGGGGGTGATCCAGCCGAACCAGAAGATCCTCGACGAGAACGAAATCCTGACCGGCAGCGACGATCTGGGCGTGCTGGTCTATGGCCATGCCCGGAACGCGCTCTGGTACGGCTCGCGGCTCTCGATCGAGGAGACGCGGGCGCTGGCGCCGTTCCAGAACGCGACCGGCCTGCAGGTGACGAGCGCGGTGCTGGCCGGCATGGTCTGGGCGCTCGAGAACCCGCGCGCGGGGATCGTCGAGGCCGACGAGATGGACCATGCCCGCTGCCTGGAAATCCAGCGCCCCTATCTCGGCCGGGTCGAGGCGCATTACACCGACTGGACCCCCCTCTCGACCCGCTGGCGCCAGTTCGCCGAGGAGATCGACGAGACCGACCCCTGGCAGTTCCAGAACGTGCTGGCGACCTGAGGGTGTGCGACGGGGCGGAGTCGCACGCGTGCGAATCCGCCTATCATACTGAAATTGAACGATAAATATATTTCCATTAACCCGATGGCAATGCCCGTCGACAAGGCGGGCGATCCGTTGGCGGAGCCGCAGTGGCGGTTCGGGTGGATCGCTTTCAGTCCCTTGCCGCCATTCGAACTCGCTTGCGCGCCCCCACGAGCGTAAAGATGCTTGGGGGGCAGCCGTCCGAGCTCGACTCTGCGGCGCCCATGCGCAGCAATTGGGAGGGACAGATGACGCGAACGACATTGCTGGCGACGACCGCGGCCGTCGCGGCAATCGCATCCGTTGGCCAGGCACAGGATCCGGGCAAGGCGGGCAAGCCGAACATCCTCCTCATCGTTTCCGACGACACGGGCTACGGCGACACCGGCCCCTATCTCGGGGGCGAGGCGCGCGGCATGCCGACGCCGAACATCGACCGGCTCGCCAAGGACGGAATGATGTTCACGTCCTTCTATGCCCAGCCGAGCTGTACGCCCGGCCGCGCCGCGATGCAGACGGGGCGCATCCCCAACCGCTCGGGGATGACGACGGTCGCCTTCCAGGGCCAGGGCGGGGGCCTGCCCGCCGCCGAGTGGACGCTCGGGTCGGTGCTGAAGACCGCCGGCTACGACACCTATTTCACCGGCAAGTGGCACCTCGGCGAAGCCGACTACGCGCTGCCCAACGCGCAAGGCTACGACGTGATGAAGTATGTCGGCCTCTATCACCTCAACGCCTACACCTACGGCGATCCGACATGGTTCCCGCAGATGCCCGAGGATCTGCGCGAGATGTTCCAGAAGATCACCAAGGGCTCGCTCTCGGGCAACGCCGGCGGGCCGGTCACCGAGGACTTCAAGATCAACGGCCAGTATGTCGACACGCCGGTGATCGACGGCAAGGAAGGCGTCGTCGGCATCCCGTTCTTCGACGGCTATGTCGAGAAGGCGGCGCTCGAGTTCCTCGACGACGCCGCCAAGAAGCCGGATACCCCGTGGTTCATCAACGTGAACTTCATGAAGGTGCACCAGCCGAACATGCCGGCGCCGGAGTTCCAGGGCAAGTCCATCTCCAAGTCGAAGTACGCGGATTCGGTCGTCGAGCTCGACAGCCGCATCGGCGACATCCTGAAGAAGCTCGACGAGATCGGCGAGCGCGACAACACCATCGTGTTCTGGACGACCGACAACGGCGCCTGGCAGGACGTCTACCCCGACGCCGGCTACACGCCGTTCCGCGGCACCAAGGGCACGGTGCGCGAGGGCGGCAACCGGGTGCCGGCGATCGTGCGCTGGCCCGGCAAGGTCGAGCCCGACAGCAAGAGCGCGGCGATCGTCGGCGGCCTCGACCTGATGGCGACCTTCGCATCGGTCGCGGGCATCGAGCTGCCGAAGAACGACCGCGAGGGCAAGCCGATCATCTTCGACAGCTACGACATGACCCCGGTCTGGGAGGGCACCGGCCCCGACCTGCGCACGTCGTGGTTCTACTTCACCGAGAACGAGCTGTCGCCCGGCGCGGCGCGGGTCGGCAACTACAAGGCGGTCTTCAACCTGCGCGGCGACGACGGCGCCTCGACCGGCGGGCTCGCGGTCGATGCGAACCTCGGCTGGAAGGGGCCGGAGAGCTACGTCGCGACGGTGCCGCAGCTCTTCGACCTGCTCGCCGATCCGCAGGAACGCTACGACATCTTCATGACGAGCTTCACCGAGACGACGTGGTTCACCCCCGTCATCAACGACGAGGTGACGAAGCTCATGAAGACCTATGTCGAGTATCCGCCGCGCAAGCTGCAGAGCGAGAGCTATTCCGGTCCGATCACGCTGACCCAGTACCAGCGCCTGCAGAGCGTCCGCGACCAGCTCGAGAAGGAAGGCTTCCACATCGGCATGGGCGCCGACTGACCCCGTTCGCCCCGGCCCTGGCAGGCGCACGCGCGGCCCTGTGGCGAGCGCTCAAGGCTCGTTTGTGACCGGCTTCCGGCCGGGTCGGGTCATTGCGTCTTGACGCCCGCTCCTGCCGGCGGAGCCGGCTCGGACTTGGAATGCCGGGCGCAGCTCTTACATCTTGCGCCAGAACCACACGAATCCGCTCACAGGGGAGAATGCCAGATGCTTTTCGGGCTCCTGAAGTCGAAGGATCTGCCTCAGCCGGGGTCCGCCTTGCCGGGCCGGGGCGAGCCGATTGCCACCGCCGACAGCCATTTCCTGTTCCATCGGCCGCTCAAGGGGCCGTTCCCGGAAGGCGCGGAGCAGGCGGTGTTCGGGATGGGCTGCTTCTGGGGCGTCGAGCGGAAGTTCTGGACGCTGCCAGGGGTCCTGATGACGGCGGTCGGCTATGCGGCGGGCGAGACGCCCAATCCCACCTATCAGGAGGTCTGCACCGGGCGGACCGGGCATAACGAGGTCGTGCTCGTCACCTTTGATCCGGCGCAGATCAGCTATGACCAGCTCCTGAAGACCTTCTGGGAGGGGCATGACCCGACGCAAGGGATGCGCCAGGGCAACGATCATGGCACGCAGTATCGCTCGGGGATCTATGTCGCGAGCCCCGATCAGGCAGCGGCCGCCGAGGCCTCGAAGGCGGCATTCCAGGAGCGGCTGACGGGCGCGGGTTTCGGGCCGATCACCACCGAGATCCGCGAGGCCGGGCCGTTCTACTATGCCGAGGACTATCACCAGCAATATCTCGCCAAGAATCCCGGCGGCTATTGCGGGCTCGGCGGCACCGGCGTGAGCTGCCCGATCGGGGTCGGCACCTCCGCCTGAGCCGCCTTGACGGCGCCGGGCCGCTCCGCTCTAAGCGCGGCGCTGTCAGGACGGGGAGGGGGCGATGCGGCTCTATCATGCGGTGACCGCGCTTGCCGGCGAGGCCGAGGCGCGGATCTTGGCCGAGGCACTGGAGACGCTGCCGGTGCCGCCGCTCGCCACCGAGGTGCGCGACCATGACGACGGGTCGGGGCTCTGGGATGTCGGCGGGCATTTCGATGCGGTGCCCGATCCGGGGGCGCTGGCGCTGCTGGCGCTGGTGCATGGCGCGCCGGATTTCGCGGTCACCCTGGTCGACGAACGCGACTGGGTGGCGCAGGTCCGGTCCGAGCTGACCCCGGTCCTGGCCGGGCGGTTCGTCGTCTATGGCAGCCATGACCGCGACGCGGTGCCGAGCCATCGGATTCGGCTGGAGATCGAGGCGGCGCAGGCCTTCGGCACCGGGCATCACGCCTCGACCCAGGGCTGTCTGATGGCGCTCGACCGGCTGGCGCGCGCCGAGGCGGCGCCGCGGCGCGTGGCCGATATCGGGGCCGGGACGGGGGTGCTCGCGATGGCGGCGGCGGCGCTCTGGCCGTCGGCGGAGCTGGTGGCGAGCGACATCGACCCGGTGGCCACCGCGACCGCGCGGGAGAATGCGGCGGCGAACCGGCTGGGCGCGCGGATCGGCTGCGTCACCGCGCCCGGCTTCCGCCATCCGCTGCTCCGGGAGCGGGCGCCCTATGGGTTGATCTTCGCCAATATCCTCGCCGCGCCGCTGAAGCGGCTCGCCCCCGATCTCGCGGCGCATCAGGGGCCGGGGGGCGTGGCGATCCTGTCGGGCCTGCTGACGCGGCAGGCGCCGGCGGTGCTCGCGGTCTATCGGGCCTGGGGCTACCGGCTGGTCGGCCGGGTGGTGATCGGCGAGTGGACGACCCTCACGCTGCGCCGGTCCTGAAAACGGAAAGGCCGCCCGGAAGGCGGCCTTGGGTCGGTGGGCACGCGGCGCGGCGTCAGACGCGCGCGGCGAGGCCTTCGGCGATAAGCGCGATATCGCCGCGCTGCACGCCGATATCGGCGAGCTGCTGGTCGGAGAGCTTGCCGAGCGCGGTCTCCGTCCGGCGCGCCTTGCGCCAGCCGAGATAGGCGTCATAGGCCCGTTCCACGATATTGACGACGCGCAGCGTCGAGACGGAGCCAAGCGGCACGGTGTGGTTGGTTTCGAAGGCAGTCATGATCCATATCCTTTCCCGGGGGCTGACGAGGTGCCCTGCCGGAGCTCCCCTGATTTAGGGTTTTCAAACTGCCCAAGCAATCAGCATTGCTGCATTCCCGCTATGCAGGGCATGCAGGGCTGGTGAGGTTTTCTTAACGATTTCAGCCGGGTGTCCTTGTCGCGTCACTCGCCCTATGCGAGAGGCTTGGAGGATGTTCTGGATTCGTGCTAAGGGGTGTGCCGAGGCAGTGAGCAGGACAGCCAATGCGCGTCATCGGAATTGATCCCGGCCTGCGGCGAACCGGCTGGGGCGTCGTGGATGTGGTGGGCGGCCGGCCGGTCCATGTGGCGAACGGGGTCTGCCACTCGGCCGGGACCGAGCTCGCGGCGCGGCTTTGCAGCCTGCATGTGGGCCTGACCCGGGTGATCGAGGCCTGGAGGCCCGACGCCGCCGCGGTCGAGCAGACCTTCGTCAACAAGGACGCCGCCGGGACGCTGAAGCTCGGCCAGGCGCGGGGCATCGCGTTGCTGGTGCCCGCGCAATTCGGGCTCGCGGTCGCGGAATATGCGCCGAACGCGGTGAAGAAGATCGTGGTCGGCGTTGGCCATGCCGAGAAGGCGCAGGTCGAGCATATGGTGCGCCTGCAGCTGCCGGGGGCGGAGATCTCCGGGGCCGATGCCGCGGACGCCTTGGCGATCGCGCTTTGCCACGCGCATCACGCGCGCTTCGCCGGGGCGATGCAGGCGGCGCTGGCGCGGGCGGGGGCGCGAGTGGGGGCGCGGGCATGATCGGCAAGGTCACCGGGCGGCTCGACTATCGCGGATCCGATCACGTGCTGGTCGAGACGGCGGGTGGCGTCGGCTATCTGGTGCTCTGTTCCGAGCGCACGCTGGCGGCGATGCCGGAGCCGGGGGGCGTGGTCGCGCTCTATACCGAGCTGATCGTGCGCGAGGATCTGCAGCAGCTCGTGGGCTTCCGCACGCTGGCCGAGCGGGAATGGTACCGGCTGCTGAGCTCGGTCCAGGGGGTGGGGGCGAAGGCGGCGCTGGCGCTCCTCGGCGCGCTCGGGACCGACGGGCTCGCCCGCGCGCTTTCGCTGGGCGATGTCGCGGCGATCCGCGCGGCACCCGGCATCGGGCCGAAGCTCGCCCAGCGGCTGGTGTTGGAGCTGCAGGCCAAGGCGCCTTCGGTGATGGCGCTGGGCGCAGAGGGCGCGCGCCCCGCGCTCGCGGCGCGGACCGTGGCGGCGCCCGCCGGCCCGGCGGCAGAAGCCCCGACCGCCCCCGATCCGGGCGCCAGTCGAGCGGCGGCACAGGCCGAGGCCCTGTCGGCGCTGGTCAATCTCGGCTATGGCCAAAGCGAGGCGGCGGCGGCGGTGGCGGGCATGGCCGCCTCCGAGCCCGGCCTCGACACGTCCGGGCTGATCCGGGCGAGCCTGCGGCATCTGGCACCGAAAGGCTGATCCATGGCGAAACCCGACCCGACGCTGCGCGCCGATCCCTTGCCCGAGGATGCCGACCGAGCGCTCCGGCCGCAGACGCTGGCCGAGTTCGTCGGGCAGAAGGCGGCGCGGGCCAATCTCGCGGTCTTCATCGAGAGCGCGCGACGGCGCGGCCAGGCGATGGACCATACGCTGTTCTATGGGCCGCCGGGGCTCGGCAAGACCACGCTCGCCCAGATCGTGGCGCGCGAGCTCGGGGTGAATTTCCGCATGACCTCCGGGCCGGTCCTGGCGCGGGCCGGCGATCTCGCGGCGATCCTGACCAATCTCGACGCGCGCGACGTGCTGTTCATCGACGAGATCCACCGGCTCAATCCGGCGGTCGAGGAGATCCTCTATCCGGCGCTCGAGGATTTCCAGCTCGACCTCGTGATCGGCGAGGGGCCGGCGGCGCGCACCGTGCGGCTGGAGCTGCAGCCCTTTACGCTGGTCGGGGCCACCACGCGGCTCGGGCTCCTGACCACGCCCTTGCGCGATCGGTTCGGCATTCCGACCCGGCTCGAATTCTACGCGGTCGAGGAGCTCGTCCAGATCGTCACCCGGGCGGCGCGCCTGCTGCAGGCCGACGCGACGCCCGAAGGGGCGCTCGAGATCGCCCGGCGGGCGCGAGGCACGCCGCGGATCGCCGGGCGCCTGCTGCGCCGGGTGGTCGATTTCGCCATCGTCGAGGGCGAGGGGCGGGTGACGCGCGAGATCGCCGATGCCGGGCTCGGGCGGCTCGGGGTCGACGATCTCGGGCTCGATAGCGCCGACCGCCGCTATCTCGGGCTGATCGCCGAGCATTATGGCGGCGGGCCGGTCGGGATCGAGACGATCGCCGCGGCCTTGTCGGAATCGCGCGACGCGATCGAGGAGGTGATCGAGCCCTTCCTGCTGCAGCAGGGGCTGATCCAGCGCACCCCGCGCGGCCGGATGCTCGCCGCTCGGGCCTGGATGCATCTCGGTCTCGCCGCGCCGCGCAGCCTGCCGCAGGCCGACCTGTTCGAGCCCGAGCCCTGATCCGGCGCGGACGACCGCCAGGGGCCCTTGGAACGGACCGCGCTGTGACGCGTTGAGTTCCTGCGTGCCAGTCCAGGCGTGCGGACAACAAGGGGAGGGACGGCGATGCGGACCGATCTGACGGCGAAAGCAGGGGCGTTTTTGCTGGCGCTGCCGCTGCTTGCGGCGGCTTGCGCCGAACATGCGGCCAAGACCGAGCAGACCGCGGCGATGAATCCCGGCGAGCAGGCCTGCGCGGCCCAGGCGGCGCAGGCGGCGGGTGTCGACCCGGCCACGGTCGCGGTGACCAAGACCACGACCTCGACCAACGGCGCCTCGGTCTTCGTCGCCAAGACCGCGACCCATTCCTACATGTGCGTGATCGAGCCGGATCAGCGGATGTCGACGTTCGAGCAGCAGAAATAGCGCCCGACCATCCTCGATGGGGGCCCGCGTCCCCGCGTCGCGCCCGCGCTCGGGGGCGTGACTTGCCAAGTCCTCGTCGGCCGGCGCACAGTCGGCGCGCGCCGGATTTGGCGCGGCCAGATGGGGGACGGATCCAATGAAATCCGAACGAAGCCTGACTTGGGGCGCGGCCTTGCTCGCGCTGCCGCTGGTGGTGGCAGCCTGCGCCAAGCCCGCGCCGCCGCCGCCCGCGGCGCCCATCCTTTCCCCCGGCGAACAGGCTTGCGTGGAGCATGCGTCCCAGGCGGCCGGTGTCGATCCCGCGACGGTCGCCATCACGCCGACCACGTCGACCAAGACCGGCGGCACCGTCTATAGCGTGACCTCCGGCGCGCATTCCTTCATGTGCGTCGTCGAGGCCGATCAGAAGGTCTCGATCTTCAAGCCCCAGAAATAGCGGCGGGCGGGAGGGGCCGACCTCGGTCCCTCCCGAGCGGGGAGGCGGAACCGTGGCGGAGCAGGTGAGCGGGTCGGACGGCTTCCGTCTGCGCGTCTATTACGAGGATACCGACCTTGCCGGCATCGTCTATCACGCGAACTACCTGAAATTCATCGAGCGCGCCCGCAGCGAGGCGCTGCTCGGGCTGGGTGTCGACCAGCTGGCGCTGCAGGCGGAGGCCGGGCTCGTCTTCGCGGTGCGCCGGATCGAGGCGGATTTTCTCGCGCCCGCGCGGTTCCAGGACCGGTTGCTCGTCACCACGCGCCTGCTGGCGCTGGGCGGCGCGCGGATCGACCTCGATCAGCGGATCTGGCGCGAGGAAAGCTGCCTGTTCCGCGCTGTAGTGGTGCTCGCCTGCCTCGACGCCGGCGGCCGGCCCCAGCGTCTGCCGGCATCGGTGCGCGCCGCCGCCGCCGGCCTCGCCAAGCCGGGCTGACGGCAAAGCGCTTGCTTTCCGGGGCGGGGACGCGCTCAAGCTTGGGCAAAACCCCGGAGGAATCGCCATGTTCGCCGCCACGCTGGATTTCGCCCTCGGCGAGGATATCGACGCGCTGCGCGCGCTGGTCCAGTCCTGGGCTCAGGAGCGCCTGACCCCGATCGCCGCCGAGATCGACCGCAGCAACCGGTTTCCGCCCGAACTCTGGCCCGAGATGGGCAATCTCGGCCTGCTCGGCATCACCGTGCCCGAGACCTATGGCGGCGCCGGGCTCGGCTATCTCGCGCATGTGGTGGCGGTCGAGGAGATCGCGCGCGCCAGCGGCTCGGTCAGCCTCAGCTATGGCGCGCATTCCAATCTCTGCGTCAACCAGATCGCGCTCAACGGCACGGAAGCGCAGAAGCGCCGCTACCTGCCGGGCCTGGTCGCCGGCACCGCGATCGGCGCGCTGGCCATGTCGGAGGCGGGGGCCGGCTCGGATGTGGTCTCGATGCGCCTGCGGGCCGAGAAGCGCAACGATCGCTTCGTCCTGACCGGCACCAAATACTGGATCACCAACGGCCCCGATGCCGACACGCTGGTCGTCTATGCCAAGACCGACCCGGAGGCTGGACCCCGCGGCATCACCGCCTTCCTGATCGAACGCTCCATGCCGGGCTTCTCGACCAGCCCGCATTTCGACAAGCTCGGCATGCGCGGCTCGAACACCGGCGAGCTGATCTTCGAGAATGTCGAGGTGCCGTTCGAGAACGTGCTGGGGACCGAGGGTGGCGGGGTGCGGGTGCTGATGTCGGGCCTCGATTACGAGCGCGTCGTGTTGGCGGGGATCGGCATCGGGCTGATGCATGCCTGCCTCGACCATCTGATGCCCTATCTGCACGAGCGCCGGCAGTTCGGCGAGCCGATCGGGAATTTCCAGCTGATGCAGGCCAAGATCGCCGATCTCTATACCGCGATGAACACGGCGCGCGCCTATGTCTATGCCGTGGCGGCGGCCTGCGACCGGGGTCGGGTGACGCGCCAGGACGCCGCGGCCTGCGTGCTCTACGCGTCGGAGAAGGCGATGGAGCAGGCGGTCCAGGCGGTCCAGGCCATGGGCGGCGCCGGCTATCTCAATGACAGCGCGGTGAGCCGGATCATGCGCGACGCCAAGCTGATGGAGATCGGCGCCGGCACCTCCGAGATCCGGCGCATGCTGATCGGTCGCGAGCTGATGCGGGTGACTGGCTAGCCGGCGATATCGGGACCGGATGGCGGTCGCGCGTCCGTTGGACCCGGGCGTGCCACCGCGCCATAGCGGGCATAGTCGCGATAGAGCGGCCGGCTGGCGGACCGGCCCCCGATTTCGCCAGCGACCGCGTCGAGTTCGTCCGCAAGGCTGGCGCGCGGGCTCACATGGAAGCGGGCGAGCCAGGCCGTGAGCCCGGCATGGAACCAGTCCGGCAGCTCGGCCTGGCCGCCGAAATCCACCACATGCAGCTCGCCCCCGTCGGCGAGATGCCGCGCCGCGCAGCGCAGGGCCGCCTTCCAGTCGGGGATCATCGACAGCGAATAGCTGAGCAGGATCCGGTCGAACCGCGCGATCCCGACCAGCGCACCCGCGTCGAAGTCGCAGGCATCGCCCTGGGCGAGAGCGATCCGCCCGGGCAGCTTGGCCCGCGCCGAGCGCAGCATCTCGGCCGAGATGTCGAGCCCGGCCAGCCGGCGTCCCGGATAGAGCCGGTCGATCCGGTCGAGGTTGCGCCCGGTGCCGCAGGCGATCTCGAGCACCGACCCGCCCGGCGGCGGATCGAGCTTGGCGATCAGGTGGTCGCGCCCCAGCAGGTAGTATTTCCGCGTCACGTCATAGACCAGCCGCTGGCGGCGGTAGGTCGCATCCATCAGCGCGGCATGGCTCATCCCGCGCGCTCGTAGAGATGGAAGCCGCCATAGATCGCCGAGCGGTCGGCGCGGAACCCGGCTTCCGAGCGCGCCGCGTCATAGCGCCACTGTTCGAGCAGGGCGGGCGAGACCCGGCCGGGCAGGATGTCGGCGGCGCCCCCGGTCCGAAAGATCACCCGCGCGCCCGGCGCCGCGGTCCGGGTGATCTGCTGCCAGAGCGCGTTGAGCTGGGCATCGGTCATCCAGTCCTGCGCGTCCAGCAGCACATAGGCGTGCTTCGAGCTGGCGGGCTGTTCGGCCAACAGGTCGGTCAGGCTGCGGTTCAGCACCCGCGCCCGCGGGGCATGCGCCCGCAACGCGTCGAACTTGTCCGCCTGCAGATAGGGCGGCAGGGGCGCCTCGGGCCGCGGGCCATAGCCCCGCCGGCAGGCCTGCCACAGGAAGTAGTTCTCCGCGACCGGGAAGTCGCACATCAGCTTGCGGGTGCGCTCGCGCAGCACCGGCAGCACCGCGCCGCCGCCATCGCTGGCGAGCTTGTCATATTGCGCCGGCGGAATGCCGAGGCCGAACAGCGAGGCGCGCCGAGCGACCAGGGCCTTGAGCAGCCGCGCCTCGAAGAGCGGCGCCACGCGCTCCTCGAAGAAGGCTTTCTGCGCCTCCAGATCGGCGCAATCGAGCAGACCCGCCAGATCGACCCGGCCGAGCCGTGCCACGCGATGGGTGGCGCCGATGAAGTCGCCGAGCCGGCCGAACCGGTAGAAGCCGCGCGCGAACATCGCGATGCGCCGGCGGCCGAACGGACGCGCTTCCCAATAGGCGCGGGTCTCGGCGTCGAGCTGGGGTGCCAGATAGGTATCGTAGAGCCGCGGATTCTCCGGCAGGTCGGCGCGACCGAAAAAGCCGTGGAACCGCTGATGGTCGGGCAGGTGGCGGGCCGCCGCCAGCTTCAGCCGGCCGAGCGCCACATGCGCGGGCGAGAGGTCGACCGCCGTCAGAGAGGCCGGTCCCGCCGTCAGATAGGACATGAGGTTGCAGCCGCCCGAGGCGATGCAGACCACATGATCCGACGGGCCGATCTCGAGCGCCGCCATGTCGACGACCGGATCCTCCCAGATCTGGGCATAGACCAGCCCGCGGAACAGCCGCGAGAACAGCCCTTCCAGCAGCCGATCCTTGCCGGCCTGGCCCGAGCGTCCAACCGCGGCGTCGATCTGGCCTTGCAGGCTCGCGATATTGGCCATGGTCAGGCGGCCGCGCGGCCGCGGCGCCGCCGGCTGGCGCTGCGCAGGTCGATCAGCGCGTGGCGCCGGCGCACGACCGCCGCCCAGTCGATGAGCTCCAGCTTGCCTTCCGGGGTCTCGACCACCGCGGTGCAGCTTTCGACCCAATCCCCGGTATTGAGATAGTCCGTCCCCTCGATATCCCGGCGGTTGACCGCATGGATATGGCCGCAGATCACGCCGTCATAGCCGCCGCGCCGCGCCTCGTCGGTCAGCACCGTCTCGTATTCCGAGATATAGTTGACCGCCTGCTTGACCTGCTGCTTGCACCAGTTGGCGAGCGACCAGTACTGCCCGCCCCAGAGCCGGCGGACCCGGTTCAGCCAGACATTGAGCCAGAGCGCGAACTCGTAGGCGCGGTCGCCGACATGGGCGAGCCATTTGGCGTTCATCACGACCGCGTCGAACTGGTCGCCATGGGTGACGAGGTAACGCTTGCCGGCCGCACTGGTGAAGCTCGCCTGCTTCATCACCTCGATCCCGCCGAAATGCGTGCCGAGATAGTTGCGCATGACCTCGTCATGGTTGCCGGGGATATAGACGATGCTGGCGCCCGCCTGGCCCTTGGCGAGCAGCGCCTGCACCACGTCGTTATGCGCCTGCGGCCAGTTCCAGCCGCGCTGCAACCGCCAGCCGTCGAGAACGTCACCGACGAGGTAGTAAGTCGAGGCCTCGTTCTCCGCCAGGAAGTCAAGCAACAAGTCCGCCTGACAGCCTCGGGTACCGAGGTGAATATCGGACAGAAATATCGTGCGGTATTTCAACCGAGATCCTCTATCTTCGTTTCTGATCTGTCTGGTATCCTGTCCTTGTGTCGGTTTCGTGAAGTCCCTGTGTCACTTCGGCTTTGGCGGCCGCCGCCGGCCTTTCGAGGACGATGGGCGGAACCCATCGGGCAGGCCGGTCCTCTCCGCGCCGATGCGGCATGGCCTACCTCCGTGCCAATCCCGAAGAAGGGGTTAATGCCGGAAAAAAGTATGTTATAAATCAGTTGGTTGACTGGAGTCGCACGCGTGCGACTCCGCCTCAGACCACGAATTGCTGGCCGAGCTCCAGCACCCGGTTCGAGGGCAGGCGATAGAAGCCGGTCGCATCGGTCGCGGCCTTGGTCATCGCGATGAACAGCCTGTCCTGCCAGAGCGGCATGCCCGAATCCTGCGAGGGCTTGAACGAGCGGCGGTTGAGGAAGAACGAGGTGGTCATCACCTCGAACTTGATCCCCTGCTTCTTGGCATGGGCCAGCGCCTTGGGCACGTTCGGCTGTTCCATATAGCCGAAGGTCAGCGTCACCCGGGTGAAGTCGTCGTTCAGTTGCTCCACCACCGCCCGATCCGCATCCCGCACCGTCGGCGTGGTCGCGGTATTGACCGTCACGATCAGGTTGCGGGCATGCAGCACGCTGTTGTGCTTGAGATTGTGCATCAGGGCCGAGGGGGCGACATCGGGGTCCGAGGTCAGGAAGACCGCGGTTCCGGGTGCACGCACCAGGGTCGGCTTCTTCAGCATCCCCATCAGCGAGCTCAGCGTCACGGCGTCGGTCCTCGCCTTGCGCTGGACGATCGCGGTCCCGCGCACCCAGGTCCAGATCAGCAGCCCGACGATGCCGGCGAGCAGCAGGGGCACATAGCCGCCCTCATGCACCTTGGCGAGGTTGGCGCCGAGGAAGATCGTCTCGATCAGCAGCATCGGCGCGACGACCGCGATCACCGCCGCGATCGGCCACAGCCAGACCCGGCGGAACACGACGATCGCGAGGACCGAGGTGGTGACCATGGTCCCGGTCACCGCGATGCCATAGGCGCTGGCCAGCGCCGCCGAGTTCTTGAAGGTCACCACCAGCAGGATCACGCCGGCGAGCAAGGTCCAGTTGACCCGGGGCATGTAGATCTGCCCGACCTGACTGCTCGAGGTGTGCCGGGTTTCGAGACGCGGCAGGAGGCCGAGTTGAACCGCCTGGTGGGTGATCGAATAGGCGCCGGTGATCACAGCCTGGCTCGCGATCACCGTCGCGGCGGTCGCGAGCAGCACCAGCGGCAGCAACGCCCAGTCGGGCGCCATCAGGAAGAACGGATTGACCACGCGATCGGGGTGCGACAGCACCAGGCTGCCCTGGCCGAGATAGTTGAGCGCCAGCGCGGGGAAAACCAGGCTCGACCACGCGACCCGGATCGGTCCGCGTCCGAAATGGCCCATATCGGCATAGAGCGCCTCCGCGCCCGTCACCGCCAGGAACACCGAGCCCATGACCGGCAGCGATCCCATGCCGTGATAGAGCACGAACTCGACGGCATTGACCGGATTGATCGCGGCGAGGATTCCGGTCTGGTCGCCGATATGCAGGAGCCCGAGACCGGCCATCGCCAGGAACCAGACCATGGTGATCGGCCCGAACAGGATCGAGACCCGATCCGTGCCGTAGCTCTGGGCCGCGAACAGCACGATGATGATGCTGATGGTGATCGGCAGCACATAGGCCTCGAAGGCGGGCTGCACCAGTTCGAGCCCCTCGACCGCCGAAAGGACCGAAATCGCCGGCGTGATCACGGCGTCGCCGTAGAACAAGGCCGTGCCGATGACCGCAAGCACGGTCAGCATGGCGGTTCGTCGCCCCAATGCGCGCTGCGCCAAGGCCAGCAGCGACAGCGTGCCGCCTTCGCCCCGATTGTCGGCTCGCAGGATCAGCACGACATATTTGACCGTGACGATGAGGATCAGCGTCCAGAGCAGCATCGAGACGATGCCGATGACCTCGGATTCCTCGAGCCCATCGCGGGCCGCGGCATGCAGCGCCTCCCGCAAGGCATAGAGCGGGCTGGTGCCGATATCGCCATAGACCACACCGATGGAGCCGAGGACAAGCTTCCAGAAGGAATCGGCCGGGTGGTGGCCATGGGCGTTTTCAGCCGTTTCGGCGACGCTCATCGCAGGATCCTGCGCTAGCTGCACAAGCTTGGCTCAATACCGCAGCTGCGAGATTGCCACAAGATGCCGTGATCGCCGCGTGATCGGTGGACCCGCATGTCCCGGCCGGCACGGGTCTTCCCGCCGTGCCCGGGCCTGTGGCGCTTGCCCGGCCGCCGCTCTGGGTCGTCTGGTCCAACCGATAGGCTTGCATTCTTCCCCCGCCCGCCTGCGACCCTGCAAGGGTGCGGCACCATTCCGGATCTATGCGTGAGGACCGGCAGGCCGCAAGATCATTGTGGCCTGCAGCTGCTCACCGTGCCCTTCGGCCAATCGAGCTCGGCCGTCGCCCCGCCGGGACGGAACCGCTCGCCGCTGGGCGCGGCATAGCTCGACCCGTCGGGTTGGAGGAGGGCGGCGACGCGTGTTTGGCCGACCATGAGCTCGACGCTCGGCGGATCGGTCGCAAACGGCGTGACGAAGAGCTCGGAGACCGGCCCCTTGCAGTCGTAGGTCTTGGAAACACCAGCAGTCGCAAGCCCGTAGCTGGCCGAGAGCAGCGCCAGCCGCGCCTGATAGAGCGGTGTGAGGCAGGCGACGGGGTCATCGGCCATGCCGCAGGCATCGCGCTGGCGGGACCAGTCGGCCTGATCGGCATCGAGCTTTGGCACGCCAACGAGTTCGACATTGTCCCGCGCCGCGGCGAGTGCCGTCGCGAGGCGGGAATCGGCCGCTGCCAGCGCTGGATTGTCGCAGATCAGCCGGGCGAGGCCGGTCCCGCCCGCGCAATCCACGGTCTGTGGCGCTGGCGCGAAAGCGGCCAGGTCGCCGCAGAAGCCGAGCTGCGGGTCGGGGGCGCCATTCACCAGGGCGTAGAAGTCGGATTCGCCGTTCCAGATTTCGATCCAGCCCGGCCTTCCCTCGACTTGCGGGACCGGGCTCGCCTTGTCGCCAAAGAGAATCGCGATGCGAAAATCCTCGGGCGTCTGGTCGCCGAAGAAGGAATAGGAGGTGAGCAGCCCGGAATAGGTTGCGCCGCCTTTCGTCACCTGCGCCGAGCCGTCGGCGCCGATGTCGATCGTGAAGGCGGCTGCCAGATCCGCACAGTCCGCGGCATAGACCCCGCTGCCCGGTTCGGCGGCATGGCCGGCCGAAGCCAGGGACGCGAGGCTGAGGAACAGTGCGGCGAATCGCATGAGCGGTCATCCAGGTCGCCGGCACGGCGGCCTGACGCACCTTGGATCAGCGCTCTCGCCCGATCAAGGCAGCACGGCGCCCTTGCGCCGCCCCGTCCATGCTTCAGCTGCGCTGGTCGAGGGTCGTGCCGCCGGCCGGTCCCGGCGCGGCTGCCGGGGTCGGCTCGACCGGCGCGCTCTGGCTCGCCTCGGCGATCGAGCGGCAGGCCTGGGCGATCGTCGAGGCCAGCATCGGCGAGATCGGCCGCATCGACAGGGCGGCGATGATACCGGGAACAGATGCTACGCTCATGAGGTTTCTCCTTTCGGCTTTCGGTCAGGCCAGGCGGTCGAGGCTTCCCCCGACCGATCCCGGCATCTCAGGGTCGCAGGTTTCGGCGGAGACCGGCTCGGCCAGGTCCGCGTTCTTCACATGGGGGCGGAACGGGAGGGTCCGGGTCGGACGGGCCGCGTCCGCGGCCTTGACGCCGCCGACAGTCCAGCCGCTGAACTGCGGAACAGCGTTGGCACCCGGAACCGTCGCATGGCTCTCGGTCGCCTGTCGGTCGGCGGCTCCGTGCGAACCGGCGGCGCGCGCGGTCGGCCGAAGCGTGGATGCAGGCAGCAGATCCATCTTTCCCCCTCGCTCTACCCCATTGAGATCATAGCAGATCCGGGGATGGTCCGGATGCGGTCGGGATCGACATGCTTACGTCCCGTCCTTGTGGGGGAGGTTGCGTATCTTATTGATATCAAGCCATAAAACGGGATTTTGGGCCCGGCGCTCGTCAGCTGCGTTTACCTTGGCGGTATGCGGAGACGAGAACGCCGCCGCCGGAGGTCGGCAGCGGCGTCAGTTCGTGCGGCATTCGCCGCCTGCGTCTAGGCGGCGGTCTTGAGGTCGGGCTTGGTGCCGGTCGCCGGCGGATCGAGCAGGCTCGGCGCCGGCTGGTTGGGCTCGGCGAGGCCCTGGATCATCTGCTCCGTGCGATAGGCCTTGATCGCCGAGACCGCGCGCGACCGGGCTGCGGCTTCGTCGTCGATGGCGGGCGACGATTCCGTGGCTGCGGCGAACACGATGGCGGCCGTGCTGGTGGTCGTGCCCGAGGCCGAGCCGGTGGTGGCGTGGGCGGCAGACATGTCGGTGCCGGAGCTGCCCGGCGCCGCGCTCGTGATGCCCGATGCGGCGCTCTCCGAACCCGAGATCGCTGCCGCGTCGGTGTCCGGCTCGACGGCAAGCGCTGCTTCGCCCGGGGCTTCCTGCGCGTCCGCGACCTCGGTGGCCGCAGGTTCGGGTTCGGATGCGGAGGGCGCCTGATCGACCGGGTCAGCGGCGCCGGAGGCGGCCGCACCGGCGGACGCGGCGGGCGCCGGATCCGCCGATGCGGCGGGCGCCGGATCCGCCGACGCGGCAGGAGCCGGGTCGGACGGCGACGTCGAGACCGCGGGAGTGGTTGAGCTCGCGCTGGCGGCCGGCTGCGAGGCAGTGGCTGCCGGGACAAGCGCTTGCGCCTCGGGTGCCGCGACCGGTGTCGACGCCGGCGCCGATGCGGATGCCGTTGCCGTTGCCGATGCGGATGCCGATGCCGATGCCGATGCCGGCGTCGAGCTGTCCGGCTGCGGGGCCGCGGCCGACGCCGTCGTGACCGAGGGCGCGGTGGCGCTACCGGTAGCGGCGGCGGGGGCGACTGCCGCGGCCGCGGCGGTCGGTGCGGGCGAACTGCTCGCCGGCGCCGGCGCCGGCGCCGTCGCTGCCGCCGGAGCGGACTTCGGAGCCGTCGCTGGTTCCGCTGGCGCTGTCGGCTTCGCGGCCAGAGTGGGGCCGGCCGCAGGGCCAGGCTTCGGGCTCTTTGGAGCCGCCTGCCCCGCAAGGGGCCCGACCGTCGCCGGCGCGTCGATCGGCGTCGGCTTCGCGGCCGCAGCGGGCCCCGCGGCGGGGCCCACACCGGGGCCCATACCGGGACCCGTACCGCCGGGACCGGCCGGTCCCGGACGCTGGGCCAGAAGCCCCGGCAGCAATTGACTGGTACCACCCAACAACATGATGATCTTCCTTCTCGCTCCGGGAGTTGCGTAGCACGCCCTTCAGTTGCATTGCATTCTCCGCGGCATGCCAGGGTAAGCGCGCCGATCACAGGGCTGATTGCTGAGAGACGTGATGTAACCACCGAAAACTAATAAGAAAAACAGAGGGGCAGTCGCTTCGTGGCCCTCCCGGTCGCGCGTCGTCCGTTTACCAGCCGCTATCAGGTGCGGCTGTCCGGAACCTTCCTGGCCCTTGACCCGGGGGGCGCGGGTGGTAGCGTCTGGCCATGGCCAGCCGGTCAGAAAAGGCTTGCCCTTGGGGCCGACCCCGGAGGGCGATCGAGGATATTCCGACGATGTCCCAGCGGACCAACCGAACCCCGAACGACCTGCGCGCGTTCTGGATGCCCTTCACCGCCAATCGGCAATTCAAGCAGGCGCCGCGGATGTTCGTCCGCGCCGAGGGCATGTACTACACGACCAGCGACGGGCGGCGGGTGCTGGACGGAACCGCCGGGCTCTGGTGCTGCAATGCGGGACATTGCCGGCCGAAGATCACCGCCGCGATCCAGGAGCAGGCGGGCGAACTCGACTACGCGCCGGCCTTCCAGATGGGGCATCCCAGAGCCTTCGAGTTGGCAAGCCGGCTCGTCGATATCGCGCCCGAGGGGATGGAGCATGCCTTCTTCACCAATTCGGGGTCCGAGAGCGTCGAGACCGCGCTGAAGATCGCGCTCGCCTACCAGCGGGCGATCGGCCAGGGCACGCGGACCCGACTGATCGGACGCGAGCGCGGCTATCATGGGGTGAATTTCGGCGGCATCTCCGTCGGCGGGATCGTCAACAACCGGAAATTCTTCGGCACGCTGCTGACCGGTGTCGATCACATGCCGCATACGCACGATCCGCTGCGCAACAGCTTCTCCAAGGGGCAGCCGGCCTATGGGGCCGAGATCGCCGACGAGCTCGAACGGATCGTGACCTTGCATGACGCGAGCACCATCGCGGCGGTGATCGTCGAGCCGGTGGCGGGCTCGACGGGAGTGCTGGTGCCGCCCAAGGGCTATCTGAAGCGCCTGCGCGAGATCTGCACCAAGCACGGCATCCTGCTGATCTTCGACGAGGTCATCACCGGTTTCGGGCGGACCGGGGCCGCCTTCGCCGCCGACAAGTACGACGTGCTGCCCGACATGATCACCTGCGCCAAGGGGCTGACCAACGGGGTGATCCCGATGGGCGCGGTGCTGACGACCGGCGCGATCCACGATGCCTTCATGACCGGGCCGGATCACGCGATCGAGCTGTTCCACGGCTACACCTATTCGGGCAATCCGATCGCCGCGGCGGCGGGCATCGCCACGCTCGATACCTATCGCGAGGAAGGGCTGTTCGAGCGGGCGGCGGCGCTCGCCCCCTATTGGCAAGAGGCCCTGCACAGCCTGCGCGACTGCCCGCACGTGATCGATGTCCGCAACGAGGGGCTGATCGGCGCGGTGGAGCTGGCGCCGATCAAGGGCGAGCCGACGCGCCGGGCCTTCCAGGCCTTCCTCGATGCCTACGATACCGGGGTCCTGATCCGCACAACCGGGGACATCATCGCGATGTCGCCGCCGCTGATCGTGAGCGAGGGCGAGATCGACCAGTTGGTGGACACGCTGCGCAAGGTGCTGGGCAAGCTCAAGTGAGCGGCCCGCGCGCCCGATCTGCAAGGCGCTGAGAATCGGAAATAGAACGGTGACATCAAGGGTTTGGAAAGCAGGATGAACGCACCTGGCGAGAATTTCCGGATCGACGGAGCGCGGCTCTGGGACTCGCTGATGGCGATGGCGCAGATCGGGCCGGGCGTGGCGGGCGGGAACAACCGCCAGACCCTGACCGACGCCGATGCCGAGGGGCGGGCCCTGTTTCGGACCTGGTGCGAGGCCGCCGGGATGAGCCTGGGCGTCGACGCGATGGGCACGATGTTCGCGACCCGGGCGGGCGAGGATCCCGATGCGCTGCCGGTCTATGTCGGCTCGCATCTCGATACCCAGCCCACCGGCGGCAAGTATGACGGCGTGTTGGGCGTGCTGGGCGCGCTCGAGGCGGTGCGCTCGATGAACGATCTCGGCATCCGGACGAAGCATCCGATCGTGGTCACCAACTGGGCGAACGAGGAGGGCGCGCGCTTCGCCCCGGCGATGCTTGCCTCCGGCGTGTTCGCGGGCGTCCATACGCTCGACTACGCCTATGGCCGGACCGATCTCGATGGGCTGACCTACGGCGCCGAGCTCGAGCGGATCGGCTGGCGCGGCGAGGAGCCGGTCGGCGCGCGCAAGATGCATGCCTATTTCGAACTGCATATCGAGCAGGGCCCCATCCTGGAGGCCGAGGGCAAGGATATCGGCGTCGTCACCCATTGCCAGGGGCTCTGGTGGCTGGAATTCACCCTGACCGGCAAGGAAGCGCATACCGGCTCTACGCCCATGGACATGCGCGTCAATGCCGGGCTGGCGATGGCGCGGATCTTCGAGATGGTTCAGGCTGTCGCGATGGCGGAGCAGCCGGGCGCGGTGGGCGGCGTCGGCCAGGTGAAGTTCGCGCCCAACTCGCGCAACGTGCTGCCGGGCAAGGTGGTGTTCACCGTCGATATCCGCACGCCCGAGCTCGCCAAGCTCGACCGGATGCGCGCGAGGGTCGAGGCGGAGGCTGCGCGGATCAGCGCGGGTCTCGGCGTCGGTTGCTCGGTCGAAGCGGTCGGGCATTTCGATCCGGTGACCTTCGCGCCCGAGTTGGTCGCGCGGGTGCGGTCGGCGGCGGATCGGCTGGGCTACACGCACCGCGACATCATCTCGGGGGCGGGGCATGATGCCTGCTGGGCGGCGAAGGTGGCGCCTGCGACGATGGTCATGTGCCCCTGCGTCGACGGGCTCAGCCACAACGAGGCCGAGGAAATCACGCCCGACTGGGCGGAGAAAGGGGCGAACGTCCTCTTTCACGCGGTGCTGGAGACGGCGGAGATCGTGGGGTGAGGGCAGCGCTCGCCGTCGAGGTCGGGTCGGCGGCGCTCTTGCTTCTGGATGCCGCCGTCGATTTCGGCTCGGCGCTGGACGCCGAGATCGTCGTGGATTTCGAGCCGCCCGCGACGATTGGGCTGCATGTCTATGGCCGCGAGATCGCGGATGGGGCGCTGACCTGCAGCCTCGGGCCGCGGCGGGCGGCGGTGCGGATGGATCTGGCGCTGGCGGCACGGATCGTCGCCGAGGCGTTGCGGGCGGGATTGCGGCTGCCAGACGCCGAAGCGGATGGGCTGCGGACTGCGTTGGGACAAGGGGAAGAGCATGTCGACGGTGATCAAGGGCGGAACCATTGTCACGGCGGATCTGACATATGACGCCGATGTCCTGATCGACGGGGGCAAGATCGCCGCGATCGGGCCGGACCTGAAGGGCGACACGGTGCTCGACGCGACAGGCGCCTATGTCATGCCGGGCGGGATCGACCCCCATACGCATCTCGAAATGCCCTTCATGGGCACCTACTCGGCCGACGATTTCGACAGCGGCACGCGGGCGGCGTTGGCCGGCGGAACGACGATGGTCGTGGACTTCGCGCTGCCGAACCCTGGGCAATCGCTGCTCGATGCGCTGAAGATGTGGGACAACAAGACCGCCCGGGCGCATTGCGACTATTCCTTCCACATGGCGGTGACCTGGTGGAGCGAGCAGGTCTTTGACGAGATGAAGGCGGTCACCGAGCGCGGCATCAACAGCTTCAAGCATTTCATGGCCTACAAGGGCGCGCTGATGGTGAATGACGACGAGATGTTCGCGTCGTTTCGCCGCTGCGCCGAGCTTGGGGCGATCCCGCTCGTCCATGCCGAGAATGGCGATGTCGTCGCCGAGCTGCAGGCGCGGCTGATGGCCGAGGGAAATACCGGGCCGGAGGCGCACGCCTATTCCCGTCCGCCGGCGGTCGAGGGCGAGGCGACGAACCGCGCGATCATGATCGCCGACATGGCGGGCGTGCCGCTCTATGTCGTGCATGTCTCCTGCGAGGATGCGCACGAGGCGATCCGGCGGGCGAAGATGCTGGGCAAGCGGGTCTGGGGCGAGCCCCTGATCCAGCATCTGACCCTCGACGAAAGCGAGTATGCCAACCCGGATTGGGATCATGCGGCGCGGCGGGTGATGTCGCCGCCCTTTCGCGACAAGCGCAATCAGGACAGTCTCTGGGCGGGGCTCGCGAGCGGGACGCTCAGCTGCGTCGCGACCGATCATTGTGCCTTCACGACCGCGCAGAAGCGGTTCGGGGTCGGGGATTTCACCAAGATCCCGAACGGGACCGGGGGGCTTGAAGACCGGCTGCCGATGCTCTGGACCTATGGCGTCGAGACCGGGCGGCTGACGCCGAACGAGTTCGTGGCGGTGACCTCGACCAACATCGCGAAAATCCTGAACTGCTACCCGCGCAAGGGCGCGGTGCTGGTGGGCGCGGATGCAGATCTGATCGTGCTGGACCCGAAGCGGGAGAAGGTGATTTCGGCGGCGAGCCAGCAATCGGCGATCGACTACAACGTCTTCGAGGGCAAGCGGGTATCGGGGCTGCCGCGCTACGTTCTGAGCCGGGGGCGGGTGATGGTGGATGACGGCGCGCTGAGGCCGGCGGAGGGGCATGGCGAATTCGTGGCGCGGCCGCCAGCGACGCCGGTCGCGAAGGCGCTCTCGACCTGGAAGGCGTTGACGGCGCCGCGACCGGTGGAGCGGGCCGGGATTCCAGCGAGCGGGGTCTGAGGCTTGGACGCGCCCGTCATCGAGGCGAAGGGCCTGAATCTGGTGTTCGAGACCGCCGACGGGCCGGTCCAGGCGCTGCGCGACGTGAACCTGACGGTGGCGCGGGGCGATTTCGTGAGCTTCATCGGGCCCTCGGGTTGCGGCAAGACCACGTTCCTGCGGGTGGCGGCGGATCTGGAAAGCCCGAGCTCGGGCAGTCTTCTGGTCAACGGGATGAGCCCGGGCGAGGCGCGGGCCTCGCGGGCCTATGGCTATGTGTTCCAGGCGGCGGGGCTGTTCCCCTGGCGGACCATCGCGGGCAATGTGCGGCTGCCGCTGCAGATCATGGGCTATGGGCGGGCCGAGCAGGCGGCGCGGGTGGCCCGGGTGCTGGAGATGGTCGAACTCGGCGGGTTCGAGCGGAAATATCCCTGGCAGCTGTCGGGCGGCATGCAGCAGCGGGCCTCGATCGCGCGGGCGCTGGCCTTCGATGCCGACCTGCTGCTGATGGACGAGCCGTTCGGGGCGCTCGACGAGATCGTGCGGGACCGGCTGAACGAGCAGCTGCTGGCGCTGTGGGAGCGGACGGGCAAGACGATCTGCTTCGTCACCCATTCGATCCCCGAAGCGGTCTATCTCTCGACCCGGATCGTGGTGATGAGCCCGCGGCCGGGGCGGGTCACCGACGTGATCGAGAGCCCGCTGCCGCGCGAGCGGCCGCTCCATATCCGGGAGAGCCGCGACTTCCTGGAGACCGCCGCCCGGGTGCGGGACGGGCTGCGCGCGGGGATGGGCGACGAGGTCTGAGCGAAAGCGGCGGCCCGTCGCACGGAGTCGCACGCGTGCGACAAAGATCAACCTATTGATATTAAATATATTTTCTAAATCTGTTTACCGGATTGCAACCTTCCTTAATGCGCCCGAGGGGAGCGTCGGGGCGAGCATGCCGGGCAGGGTGCGCCTGCCCCGCGACGGTGCGTCGCGGAGCAGGCAGCGCGGCGGTCAGAGGCCCGCGAGCGGGCCGAGGGGCAGGAACAGGGTTTCGCCGGAGCTGTCGTCCACCCCGTCATTGTCGGTGACGAGGAAGGCGTTGCCGGCGGCATCCACGGTGAAGCCCTCGACCTTGTCGAGAACGAAGCCATGCGTGGCGCCGAGCGCGGGGAGGAGGTCGCGGACCACCTCCTTGCGGACGAGCGGCAGCGGGCCGCCGAGCGGGGCCGGCTTCAGCTCGGCGACCGGCACGCGGGTCAGCTGCTTGATCCGGGCGGCCTCGCCGACCTGATTGTCGCGCTCGATCAGATAGACATGGTCACCGGCCGCGGTGATCTCGGAAACGCCGGTCCATCCGCCCTCGGGGGCGGCGTCCAGCGGGTAGCGCACCGCGCCCCATTGCCGGCTGGCGGGCTGGTAGGCGAGGAGCTTCACCGCGCCCTTGGGGTCGTCGCCCCATTCGCGCTGGATCGCGAGCCAGACCGTGTCGCCGACCACCGCGACCCCCTCCGCGCCGAAGCGGGTTTCGTGCGCCAGCAGGTCGGACGGGAAGGCGACCTCTTCCTCGATCGCGCCCTTGGCATCGACCCGGATCAGCGCATGCGGGATTTCGCGGTCGGTCCGGCCCTCGGAGGCGAGCCAGAAGCCGCCCTTGCCGTCCGGCGCGATCCCCTCGATATCGAGCTTCTGCGCCGGCTTGCCGTCACGGGTCACCGGGAACGCGCCGGTGATGCGCGCCGGGGCGGCCGTGGCGTCGATCTCGAAGATCCGGGGCTGGGCCGCGTAGAAGCTGTCGCTGACCGCGTAGAGCTTGCCGGGGGCGGTGGGATCGGCGGCGAGGCCGGACAGCGCGCCCCAACCGATCAACGGATCGGTCCCGGCCGAGGTCAATGTGGGATAGGCGGGGGCCGCCGCGTCGATCAGCGCATAGAGCATCACATGCGAGCGGGCGAGGCCGTCCTCGGCGAGATCGGCCTCGTTCGCGGTGACGAGGAGGTTGCGCGACGGGATCGCGATCGCACCTTCGGGCGAGATGCCGGAGGGCAGCAGCTGATGCAGGACGGGCAGGCCGTTCTCCAGCCGGTAGACCCCGACGATCGAGGCGCGCTCGGTCAGCACGAAGAGATAGTCGCTGTCGCCGAAGCGCGCGACTTCGAGCCCTTCGGGCTCCACGCCCTTCGCGTCCGACCGCTTGTCGGGATAGTGCCCGATCGCGGCGATCGCGCGCTCGAGGCTGGCGCCGCTGTCGAAGGCGACGCTGCCATCGCGGTTGAACACGGAGAAGCCGCGGCTGCCGCCCTGCCAGTCGCCTTCGTTGGCGGTGACGATCCGGTCGGTGCCGATCCACTGCACCGCGTCGGGCTCGCGCCGCACCCCCGTCGTGCTCTCGGTGAAGTCGAGCCGCCCGTCATCGGACAGATCGACTCCGGCGAGATCGACGCTGCCGGCCGTGAAATGCGACAGGACCTTGCCGGTCCGGTCGAGGATCACGACATGGTTGTTTTCCTGGAGCGTGACCGCGATCTCGCCGTTGGCGTTGATATCGACGAATTCGGGTTCCGGATCCTCGGGCGCGATCTCGGCGAGGCCGGTCACTTCGGCGCGGATCAGGCCGGCGCAGTCGATGACGCCGTCCTTGAGCGGCAGGATCGCGACGAAGCCGGGCGGGGTCTGGGGCAGGGCGCCGCCATTCGCCTTTTCGTCGCGCTCGTTCTCGATCGCGACGGCGACGAAGCTGCCGTCGGGGGCGACGGCCACCGAGTCCGGCTGGCCGCCGAGCGCGCAGCTGGCGAGCTCCTTGCGGCTGGCGAGATCGACGGAGGCGAGCCGGCCGGACGGCTCGGTGAAGCTCTTGCGGGTGTTCACGCCGACGAAGGCGGTGCTGCCGCGGACGCTGACCGAGGTGGGCTCGCCCTCGAGCGCGAGATTGCCGAGGGCGGCCGGGGCCGCCGGATCGGTGATGTCGATGAAGCCGATCGCCTTGTTGGGGCTGTCGGTATAGACGAGCATCAAGCCGTCGCCGCTGGCCGCGACGATCTCGGCCGAGGTTTCGGTCGCGGGATCGGTGCCGGTCGGCAGGTTCCGCGCGACGGGGAAGCTCGCGATCCGGTTGAAGAACGGGTCGGCAAGCGCCGGGGCCGCGGCTGTGAGCGCGAGGAGCGAGACCAGGCAGGCAGTGCGGTTTGGTAGCGTCGGCAAGGCAGTATCTCCTCGTTCGGCGGGGGCGCGGGGAGGCCTTCTTCCGACCGCCGGGTGACGGTTTCGCTGCAGGTTTGTGTCGTTTCGATGACGGCGGGCGGAGGGCGGTCGGATCGGGGCGGGAAATGCGGATGGACGCGGCGCCGATTGCTGCTAACCTCCGCGTCACGAACAGGATTTCCTTGGCGGCGTGGGGAGGCCGGATGCAAGCAGGCGGCGAGTGGCGACCGGTGCCGGTGCCCCTGTGAGCGGGCGCGGTTCGGTCCTGCCGGTGCTGGTGGTGGTCGCGGGGATTCTGGCGATCTGGTACGGGTTCGCGGTGCTGCTCAATGCGGGATTCGCGCAGGATCAGGCGGCGCGCGCCGGCGCCGCTCTTGGCCCGGCGGCTCTCGTTGCGGCGACGCTGGACCAGGAGCGGCCGCGGCTGCCGGCGCCGCATCAGGTGGCTGAAGATCTGTGGAAGAGCACGGTCGCGGTGCCCGTCACCTCCAAGCGCAGCCTCGTCTATCATGCCTGGGTGACCTTGTCGGCGACGTTGCTCGGCTTCGCGCTGGGCGGCACGCTCGGTATCCTGCTCGCGGTCGCGATCGTGCAGGACCGGACGATGGATGCGAGCGTGATGCCCTGGGTGATCGCGAGCCAGACCATCCCGATCCTGGCGCTCGCGCCGATGGTCATCGTGGTGCTGAATTCGGTCGGCATCACCGGATTGGTGCCCAAGGCGCTGATCTCGATGTATCTTTCGTTCTTTCCGGTCGTGGTCGGGATGGTGAAGGGGCTGCGCAGTCCCGACCGGATCCTGCTCGACCAGATGCGCACCTGGAATGCCGGCGGAGGCCAGGTGTTCCGCGCGCTGCGCTGGCCCTCGGCGCTGCCCTATCTCTTCGCCTCGCTCAAGGTCGCGGTGGCGGCGAGCCTGGTCGGGGCGATCATCGGCGAGTTGCCGACCGGGGCGGTGGCGGGTCTGGGGGCGCGCATGCTGTCGGGCAGCTATTACGGGCAGACGGTGCAGATCTGGTCGGCGCTCCTGATGGCGGCGATCCTCGCGGCGGCGTTGGTGGGCGTGATCGGGCTCGCCGAGCGGATCACAGCGCGGGCGATGGGGGGGCGGCCGTGAGGCGGTCAGGCGCCGAACTGGAAGGCTTCGAAGCGGCCGAGCGCCTGTTCGATCAGGGTTTTGTCGCCTTCGGCCGCGGCTTGGGTCCAGGTCCATTGCTGGATCAGCAGGGCGCGCGCGGCGCGGTCGGCCTTGAGGTCGAGCACCGCGGCGATGCGGTCGCCGACCAGGACCGGCAGGGCGAAATAGCCGAAGAGGCGTTTGTCCTTCGGGACATAGGCCTCGAAGCGGTGGTCGTAGCCGAAGAAGGCGGCGAGGCGCTTGCGCTGGATGGTGAGCGGGTCGAAGGGCGAGAGGATATGCACGCGCGGCTCGGGCTCTGGGCCGGGGGCGAGCGCGGCGGGGTCGGCCCAGTGCGGTTTGAGACCGTCGATCGCAACCGGGACCAGGCGGCGGCTTCTGACGCGCGCCTCGATCAGCGCGGCGAGGGCGGGTTTGCTCGGCGCGTCGAGATAGCAGGCGGAGTCGAGGCTGACGAGGCCTTGCGCCCGCAGCGCGCGGTCGAGCAGGTAGCCGGCCTGCTGCGCTTGGCTGGGCGGGCGCGGCCGGCGCTGCCAGCCGAAATGCCGGTCGGCGAGGTCGTAGGTCTTCACGATGCCCGCGCGTGCGCTGACGGTCAGCAGGCCGGCGAAGAAGGCGAGTTCGAGCACGCGCTTCGAGGGTTTGCGGCTGGCCCAGGGATGGTCCTTCTCGACCGGCTCGTCGTCGTCGATGTCGCGGATCGAGAGCGGCCCGTCGCGGCGGATGCGGGCGAGGATACGGCGCAGATCCTCCGGGGTGACGCGGGCGAACCAGGCGCCGGGCGCTTCGCGGGTGCGCTGCATCTGGCGGAGGAAGAAGCGGTAGTCGCGGGTCGGGATATAGGCCAGCGCATGCGCCCAGTATTCGAAGACGGATTTGTCGGTGCCGAGCGCGGTGGCGAGGTCGGCGCGGGTATAGGCGGGGATGCGCGACCAGAGGATATGGTGGTGCGAGCGCTCGATCACGTTGATCGTGTCGATCTGGACATAGCCGAGATGCTCGGCCGCCGCGCGCACCGCCTGCGGGCCGGCGCCGAAGGGCGCGTCGGCATCGAGGCGCTGGGCGCGGAGCCAGAGGCGGCGGGCGTCGGCGGGCGAGAGGGGGACGGGCTTGCGGGCCATGGCCCGGATTGTCTGGGCGGCGCGGGCGGTCTTGTAAAGCGGCGGGCGGCGGCATGAGCCTCGTGCTGCTCGCGGTTCTGGTCTGGCTCGGGGGCTGGTGGGTCAATGCCCGGCTCGCGGCGCGGCGGCTGCGCGGCTGGCGGCGGCTGCTGCCGCCGCTGGTTTTCGGGGCGACGTTGCTCGCGGTCTGGGAGCTCCTGGTTCGGGGCTTCGGGATCAGTCCGGTCCTGCTGCCGGGCCCGAGCGCGATCGGGGCGCGGATCGCGGCGAGCGGGTCGGTCCTGCGCGAGGATCTGGTCCAGACCTTCCTGAAGGGCGCGCTGGGGGGCTATGCGATCGGCTGTGGCGCGGCCTTCCTCACCGGGGTTCTGGTCGACCGGCTGCCGTTCCTGCGGCGGGGGCTGCTGCCGGTCGGCAATTTCGTCTCGGCGCTGCCGATCGTCGGAATGGCGCCGATCATGGTCATGTGGTTCGGCTTCGACTGGCAGTCCAAGGCCGCGGTCGTGGTGCTGATGGTGTTCTTTCCGATGCTGGTCAACACGGTGCAGGGCCTCGCCGCGGCGAGCGCGATCGAGCGCGACCTGATGCGCACCTATGCCGCCAGCGATCGGCAGGCGCTTTTCTACCTGAAGTTGCCGGCGGCGGCACCTTTTCTCTTTAATGGCTTGAAGATCTGCACCACATTGGCTTTGATCGGCGCCATCGTGGCGGAGTTCTTCGGCTCGCCGACCCGCGGCATGGGCTTTCGGATCTCGACGGAGGTGGGGCGGCTGGCGCTCGACATGGTCTGGGCCGAGATCGCCGTGGCCGCCCTGGTCGGGTCGACCTTCTACGGCATCGTCGCCCTGATCGAGCGGGCGGCGACCTTCTGGCATCCGGCGCAGCGGGTCTGACACGGGCCCCCGAACCGGCAACTTGGTGAAAGGACGGAGTTCGACATGGCAAGATGGGTCAGCGGCGCCGGCGCGATGCTCCTGGCGATGGCCGGGGCGGCGCGGGCCGAGGATGTGACGCTGCAGCTGAAATGGGTCACCCAGGCGCAGTTCGCGGGCTACTATGTCGCCGAGGCCAAGGGGTACTACAAGGACGAGGGGCTCAAGGTCACGATCAAGCCGGGCGGGCCGGACATCGCGCCGGTCCAGGTGCTGCTCGGCGGCGGCGCCGACGTGATGGTGGACTGGATGCCCTCTGCCCTCGCCGCGCGCGAGAAGGGGGCGCCGGTCGTCAATATCGCCCAGCCCTTCAAGAGCTCGGGCATGGAGTTGACCTGTCGCAACGATTCCGGCGTGACCAAGACCAGCGAGTTCCCGGGCCATACGCTGGGCGTCTGGTTCGGCGGCAACGAATATCCGTTCCTGTCCTGGATGTCGAAGCTCGGCATCCCGACCGATGGCAGCCCGAAGGGCGTCACCGTGCTGAAGCAGGGCTTCAATGTCGATCCGCTGCTGCAGAAGCAAGCGGCCTGCATCTCGACCATGACTTACAACGAATATTGGCAGGTGATCGATGCCGGGCTGAAGCCCGAGGATCTGACGGTCTTCAAGTATCAGGACGAAGGCGTCGCGACGCTCGAGGACGGGCTCTATGTGCTCGAGCCCAAGCTCAAGGATCCGGCCTTCGTCGACACGATGGCGAAGTTCGTCCGCGCCAGCATGAAAGGCTGGAAATGGGCCGAGGAAAACCCCAAGGAGGCGGCCGAGATCGTGCTCGAGGCCGACGAGACCGGCGCCCAGACCGAGGCGCACCAGGTGCGGATGATGGGCGAGATCGCCAAGCTGACGGCGGGCTCGAACGGGACGCTCGATCCTGCCGACTATGAGCGGACGGTCAAGACGCTGCTCTCGGCCGGATCGGACCCGGTGATCACCGAGGCGCCGGAAGGCGCCTGGACCCATGCGGTCACCGACAAGGCATTGAACTGACTGGCGCGGGCGCGCGCCCCTCGCCGGGCGCGCGCCAACCCCTCGGTTTCGGAAGGCCAGGATGGACGAGGACAAGCTTGCGCGGCTGCGGGCCCGCTATGGCGACGATCCCGGCGGGCGGATGCATGACCCGCGCTTTGCCAAGGTTGCCGAGCGCGTCTTCAGCCGTGGCGCCCGGCCCGCGCCCTATGTCGGCGTCCCGACCTTCCTGACCGCGCCCTGGCGGCCGGTCGATCGCGACAACCCCGATTTTTCCGGGCTCCAGGTCGCGATCACCGGCGTGCCGATGGATCTCGGCGCCGGCAACCGGGTTGGCGCCCGCTTCGGGCCGCGGGCGATCCGGACCATCGAGCGGGTCGGCCCCTACAATCATGCGCTCGATTGCGCGCCGATCTACGACCTCGCGGTGGCCGATGTCGGTGACGTCCCGTTCTCCAGCCGCTATGACCTGCATCGCAGCCATGCCGAGATCGAGGCCTGGATCGCCGCGATGGTCGCGCAGGGCGTGGCGCCGCTCAGCGTCGGCGGCGACCATTCGATGACCCATCCGATCCTGCGCGCGATCGGGCGCGACCGGCCGGTCGGGCTCGTCCATATCGACGCCCATTCCGATACCGGCGGGCCGTTCGATGGCGAGCGCTTCAATCACGGGGCGCCGTTCCGCAATGCGGTGCTGGACGGCGTGCTCGATCCCGAGCGCACCATCCAGATCGGGTTGCGCGGCGCGTCCGGCTATCTCTACGAGTTCGCCGCCGAAAGCGGGATGGTCGGGATCAATGCCGAGGAGGTCGCCGAGATCGGCGTGCGCGCGGTCATCGAGCGAGCGCGGGCGGTGGCGGGCACGGGGCCGGTCTATGTTTCGTTCGACATCGACAGTCTCGATCCGGCCTTTGCGCCGGGCACCGGGACGCCCGAGATCGGCGGGCTTACCACGCGCGAGGTCCAGGCGATCCTGCGCGGGATGAAGGGGCTCGACATCGTGGGGGGCGACGTGGTGGAGGTGGCGCCGCAATATGACGCGACCACCAACACCGCCCATGCCGGAGCCCAGATGCTGTTCGAGATCCTGAGCCTGATGGTCTTCAGCCCGTCGATCCGCGGGGAGGCGCGATGAACGGCAATCTCTTCGCCCGGCTGGTATCGGGCTTTCCCGCCGACCGCCGACAGGTCTTTCTCGAGACGCCGGACGGGCGGGCGGTCAGCTTTGCCGATCTGTTGGCCGGGGCGGGGCGGATCGCGGCGCTGCTGCGCGCCGCCGGTGTCGGGCCAGGGGATCGGGTCGCGGTCCAGGTCGAGAAGTCGCCGGAGGCGGTATTTCTCTATCTCGCCTGCCTGCAGGTCGGGGCGGTCTATCTGCCGCTCAATAGCGGCTACACCCCGGCCGAGCTCGCCTATTTCCTCGACGATGCCGAGCCCAAGGTCACGGTCTGCGATCCCTCGACCGCCGAGGCGATCGCGGCCCTCATACCCGAGGGCGGCGTCCTGCACACGCTCGGGGCCGATGGCGGGGGCAGTCTCGCCGAGGCGAGCGCGGGGCTCGCTTCCGAGCGTGCGGTCGCGGTGCGGCGGGGCGAGGATATCGCGGCGATCCTCTATACCTCGGGCACCACCGGGCGCTCCAAGGGGGCGATGCTGAGCAACGACAATCTCTGGTCCAACGTCGCGACCCTGCATTGGCTCTGGGGCTTCCGGCCGGGCGACGTGCTGATCCACGCGCTGCCGCTCTATCATACGCATGGCCTGTTCGTGGCGCTGAACCTGATGCTGATGAATGGCGGCAAGCTGATCCTGCTGCCGAAATTCGACGCCGAGACGGTGATCGGACTGTTGCCACGGGCGAGCGTGCTGATGGGGGTGCCCACCTATTATACGCGGCTGCTGGCGAGCCCCGGCCTGACGCTCGAGGCGACGGCGGGAATGCGGCTCTTCGTCTCGGGCTCGGCGCCGCTGCTCGCGAAGACCCATGCCGAGTTCGAGGCCCGCACCGGGAGTCGCATCCTCGAGCGCTATGGCATGACCGAGACCGGCATGAACTGCTCCAACCCGCTCGAGGGCGAGCGGCGGGCGGGCACGGTCGGGATGCCGCTGCCGGGGATCGAGGTCCGGGTCTGCGACGAGGCGGGCCTGCCGGTTCCGGCGGGCGAGCCCGGCGTGCTGGAGGTGCGGGGCCCGAACGTGTTCCGCGGCTATTGGCACATGCCGGAGAAGACGGCGTCCGAGATGCGGCCGGACGGGTTCTTCATCACCGGCGACGTGGCCGTGATCGGCCCAGACGGCTATGTGACGATCGTCGGCCGGGCCAAGGACATGGTGATCTCGGGCGGGCTCAATGTCTATCCGAGCGAGATCGAGGCGGCGCTCGACGCGCTGCCGGGCGTGCGCGAGAGCGCGGTGATCGGCGTGCCGCATCCCGATCTCGGCGAGGCGGTGGTGGCGGTGCTGGCGACCGACGGCGATCCGGGCGACGTGGTGGCGGCCCTGCGCGGCCGGCTCGCGGGCTTCAAGCTGCCGCGCCATGTGGCCTTGGTCGCCGACCTGCCGCGCAACGCGATGGGCAAGGTGCAGAAGGCCGCGCTGCGCCAGGCTTTCGCGGGCGTGTTCGGGGGCTGAGCACGGCGCCTGGTCCGCCGCGCGATTGGCCTTGACGTTCGGGAGGCGGCTCCTCCAATAGCCGCGCCTGATCCCGGAGCCTGCCATGTCCGACGCCCCTGCCATGCGCCTGCTCGCGCATCGGCCTTTCGCGCTGTATTTCTGGGCGCGCGGTTTCTCGCGTTTCGCGGCGCAGGTCGCCACGGTCGCCCTCGGCTGGCAGATCTATGCGCTGACCGGCAGCGCCTTCCATCTCGGGCTGGTCGGGCTCGTGCAGTTCCTGCCGACCGCGGTGCTGACCTTCTTTGCCGGCCATGCCGCCGACCGCTACGACCGCAAGCGCGTGGTGCAGATCTGCCAGATCGTTCAGGGTCTGGCCGCGGCCTATCTGGCCTGGGGCACTTGGGAGGGCTGGGTCGGGGTCGAGCAGATCTATCTCGTGGTGGCGATCTTCGGGGCGGCGACCGCGTTCGAGGCGCCGGCCTCGGCGGCCCTGCTGCCGGGCGTGGCGCCGGAGGGGCAGCTGCAGCGGGCGACGGCCTTGTCGACCGGCATCTTCCAGGTGGCGGTGATCAGCGGGCCGGCGCTGGGCGGCTTCGCCTATGCGGTGTCGCCGGTGCTGCCCTACGCGATCATGGCCGGCTGCTGGGTGCTCGGCGGGTTCCTGAACGGGGCGATCCGCATCGACCGTCCGGTCGAGGCCAAGGCGCCGCCCGAGCTCGCCGATCTGTTCGCCGGGGTGGGGTTCGTGCGGCGCAACCCGTCGATCCTCGGGACGATCTCGCTCGATCTCTTCGCGGTGCTGCTCGGGGGCGCGACGGCCTTGCTGCCGATCTATGCCCGCGACATCCTGCAGACCGGGCCCTGGGGCCTCGGGGTGCTGCGCGCGGCGCCGGCGGTGGGGGCGCTCGCGATGACCGCGGCCCTGACGCGCTATCCGGTCGAGCGGCGGGTCGGCATGCGGATGTTCCAGGCGGTGATCGTGTTCGGGATCGGCACCGTGGTCTTCGCATTGTCGCGCTCGATGCCGCTGTCGCTGGTCGCGCTCGCGGTGATGGGGGCGGCGGACGTCATCAGCGTGGTGATCCGGGTCTCGCTGGTGCAGCTGCAGACGCCCGACGAGATGCGCGGGCGGGTGGGGGCGGTGAACTTCCTGTTCATCAACGCCTCGAACCAGCTCGGCGAGTTCGAAAGCGGCATGACCGCCGCGCTCTTCGGAGCGATGCCGGCGGCGGTGCTGGGCGGCGTGGGGACGATCCTGGTGGCCTTGCTGTGGATGCGGCTCTTCCCGTCGCTGCGCAACCTGGAGCGGCTGGAATAGCGAGGCTCTCCGACCCGACGCGCCGTTGACAGTGTTCGCATAGCGATCTGCGCCAGGGGTCGGACCTGCGGCGGGGAAGATGGCCGCACTGCAGCGGCGAGGGTCCTGGGGCGGACGGGGCCGACTGCCGAGCAGATGGTTTGCCGCACTCGATTCGAGACCATCGATCCGGTGCGCGTTGTTGGGTGCGGCGCAGCATCAAGCCGTCCGTATCCCGAATTTTCGCAATGGTCAGGTGGGTCTGGATCATAGATCGAACCACTTCTGCGACTGATCGGCGTACTATCACGGCAGTAAGCCGTAGGTAGAAATCAAAATTCTACAGTCCCATTGAGTGTGGTGTGGGGGGAAGCGAAACCAATATTTTGATGTTGAATCAGCCGTAAATCGTATGCGCGCAATATTGTTATCGGCATAGCGGCCAACCAACGCACAACTAGTGGTTGACGACTGTCTGTTGGTAACGAGAATCTGATTGTGCGGTCGCGAAAAAAAAGTTAAGGAACCCTTACGTGCATTTGTGGCACAGAGTGACTAGAGAAATAGTGGGTGGATCATGGAGTCTGCAACTATTGACAATTCCGACGGGAGTATAACCTTGGTATCAACTGCTAGTACATCGGCGATGCGCTCGGAGCCGTTTGCCAGAGGGGCTGCCGTCAAAAGAGCCCTGGACGTTGTCGGTTGTATCTTGATTCTTCCGATCGTGCTGCTGCCGATGATCGCTATTGCGCTTGCGATATGGCTGGTCGACGGTGGGCCGGTGCTATTTCGGCATACGCGCATCGGACGAGACGGTAGGCCCTTCGAGTGCCTCAAGTTCCGAACCATGGTCAGAGATTCGAGCCAGCGTCTGGCCGACTACCTGAATGACAATCCGGAGGCGCGTGAGGAATGGGTCAGCAAGCAGAAGCTGATGAATGACCCTCGAATCATTCCGGGTATCGGAACCCTGTTGCGCAAGACCAGCCTCGATGAATTGCCCCAGATCTTCAATATCTTGAGCGGCGATATGGGTTTGGTTGGACCGCGTCCGGTCACTGAGCAGGAGCTGGAGCACTACGGCAGGCAGGTCGGCTGGTATCTTGCGGTTAGGCCCGGCTTGACCGGAGCATGGCAGATTAGCGGTCGCAGCGACACGACCTATGCCGAGCGCGTGCGGCTCGATGTGGACTATGTACAGCGCTGGAGCCTGTTCCGAGATATCCGCATTCTGCTGGCAACGTTCTCCGTGGCTGTGACGGGCAAGGGAGCGGCGTAGAGTTGCTCCTGCCCGCCGTTACCGGCAAGGTCCGCGGCGCGGGAGGGTGGCTTGTGCGGCGGGGGCTTGGCTCAACCGAATCCCCGTCGCGGTGCCCGTCCAAGGGGCGGGCCATGTTGGCAGGCGAAGTCGCGCCGCGACGTCGAGCAGATCGTTCTGGCCTTACGCAGCGGCGGTCTGAAGCTCGATCGCTCCGAGCGCCGAATGGAATCGGGCGTCCGCCATTTCGAGCCGGAGCGGCGCTCCAGTGGCGTCGAGATCGAGGGGGCCGGTAAGCGCGGGAGCTCCAACCAAGCTGCCGGCCTGGATAGGCGCCGTGCCGGTGGCGGCCGAAACCAGACTGGCGAGATCAGCGGGTGCGATCTCGTAGACGTCGCGCCGGGACGCATGCTCGACCCGCACGGCTGCGGCCATCTGTCCCCCGGCCCAGCCGAGCGCATCCGGTGAAACAGCCACTGGCGAGAGGCGCGACGCGATGTACCCCGCCGGACCGAACAAATGCGCGAAGAGAGCGACGAGCCGGATCGCGGCAGCCGCCTGGGCGAGGCTTGAGTGCTGCGGCAGGTCGCCAAGGATGAGGGCAAGCCCAACCTCGACAGCCACCGTATCCTGTGGAACCAGACCGCGCGGGGCCTGGAAGGAAGCGTTCACGCCCGGCGTCGGGTGGTCCGGCGGCGCAATCCAGAGCGGGGGCTGTGGCAGCAGCGCAAGCGCCTCGCGCTCGTGAAAGCGGCGTACCGGCTGGCTGCCGCTCTCGAGCCCGCGGGCAATCAGGTCGAGTTCGGGCGCAACGCGATCCCAATTGCGCATTGCTGCGAGCAAGTCAGGCGCGACATGGCGAGCATCCGAGCAAAGTGTCACATCGTCGTTGACAACGACGAGCCCATCCGTGCCGCCGGGTCCGGGCAGGATCCCGAGCTTCATCGCCGGACACAATAATAAGGCCACCTGATGGAGGCGGCGCAAGTGCTTCGATACAAGTCGATCCTCCCGTGATCGATCTTTCGCGCCCCCTTCGGTGGTGGGGCTGCCGACGCAATCTGCGGCCGGGAGGTCGCTCTAGTCAAGCGCGGTGGCGCACCGATTGTCTTTGAAAGACGGCGGCGGAGTGCTTAGTCTGATCCAATGTCCACCGCGCTCCTCACCCATTCCGACTGCTTCCATCACGTCAACCCGCCGGGCCATCCGGAGCAGGTCGGCCGGCTGGCCGCTGTCCTGACCGCGCTCGAGGCCGAGGAATTCTGCTATCTGGTGCGGGTCGATGCGCCGCTCGCCGAGGATGCGCAGATCCTGCGCGCCCATCCGGCCTCGTATCTCGCCGAGCTGGCGGGCCGGGTGCCGAACCAGGGCTATTCGGTGATCGACGGCGACACCTATCTCGGCCCGGCGACACTGACCGCGGCACGGCGCGGCGCCGGCGCTGTGGTCCGAGCCGTGGACATGGTGCTGGGGGGCGAGGTGCGCAACGCCTTCTGCGCGATCCGGCCACCGGGGCATCATGCCGAGACCGCCAAGGCGATGGGGTTCTGCTTCTTCGGCAACGCCGTGATCGGGGCACGCCACGCCCTGGAGGAGCATGGGCTGAAGCGGGTGGCGATCGTCGATTTCGACGTTCATCACGGCAACGGCACTCAGGACCTGGTGTGGGACGATGCGCGGATCCTGTTCTGCTCGACCCAGCAGATGCCGCTCTATCCCGGCACCGGCGCGGCCGACGAGCGCGGTGCGCATGGCCAGATCGTCAATGTCCCGCTGCCGGCCGGGGCGAGCGGGCAGGTCTTCCGCGCCGGCATGATCGGGCGGGTCTTGCCGGCGCTCGAGGCGTTCGCGCCGGAGCTCATCGTGATCTCGGCCGGGTTCGACGCTCATGCCCGCGATCCGCTGGCCAACCTCAATCTCACCGAGGCGGACTTCATGTGGGCGACCAACCGGCTCTGCGACGTTGCGGACCGGGCCTGCGGTGGCCGGGTCGTCTCGACTCTGGAGGGTGGATATGATCTCAGCTCGCTGGCGTCGTCGGCTGCGGCGCATGTCCGGGTGCTGATGGAACGGGGCTATGGCTGAGAACGACGAGCGGCCGGTGGCCGGATTGAGCTTCGAGGCGGCGCTGGCCGAGCTCGAGCAGGTCGTGGCGCGGCTCGAATCGGGCGATGTGCCGCTGGAGGAATCGATCGCGCTCTATGCGCGCGGCGCCGAGTTGCGCGCGCATTGCCAGGCGCGACTGGAGGCGGCCGAGGCGCGGGTCGCCGAGATCACCCGGGGCCCTGACGGGCGGATCGCGTCCCGGCCGCTGGAAATCTCGTGAGCGCGACCGGGTTGGCCGAACCGGGGCTGGTGCGGTTCCAGCTGCTGCTGCGCGACGCGGCGACGAGCGTCGAGGCGGCGCTCGACGGAATGCTTCCGGCCGGCGATACCACGCTCGGCGCCGCGATGCGGCATGGCGCGCTGTCGGGGGGCAAGCGGTTGCGGGCCTGGCTGGCGCTCGAGAGCGCGCGCCTGTTCCGGGTTCCGCCAGCGCAGGCGTTGCGGGCGGCGGCGGCGGTCGAATGCGTGCATGCCTACAGCCTGATCCATGACGACTTGCCGGCGATGGATGACGACGATCTGCGGCGCGGGCAGCCGACGGTTCATGTGCGCTGGGACGAGGCGACGGCGATCCTGGCCGGCGATGCGCTGCAGGCGCTGGCCTTCGAGATCCTGTCCTCGCCGCAGGGTGCGATCGATCCGCGGTTGCAGGTCCGGCTGATCGCCGGTCTTGCGCGGGCAAGCGGGGCGATGGGGATGGTCGGCGGCCAGGCGCTCGACATCGCCGCGGAGAAGGCGGCGGCGCCGCTCGATCTGGAGCATACCACGGCGCTGCAGGCGCTGAAGACCGGGGCGCTGATCATCTGGGCCGCGGAATCGGGGGCGATCCTCGGCCGGTCGGACACGTCCGCGCTGCGGGCCTATGCCGCGGATCTCGGCCTCGCCTTCCAGATCCGGGACGATATCCTCGATGTCGAGGGCGATCCGGAGGCCGCGGGCAAGCGGCTGCGCAAGGACGAGGCGGCCGGGAAGGCGACCTTCGTCGCGCTGCTGGGGCTCGATGGCGCACGGGCTCGGGCCCGCGAGCTGGTCGAGCGCGCTTGCGACAGCCTCGGCCCCTATGGCTCGGCCGCTGGCAATCTGCGCCTCGGCGCCGAATTTGTGATCGGCCGAAGCGCCTGACCCGACAAACCTTTTGCTAAAGAACGGATGCCGCGCATGAGCGACCGCCCGCAGACCCCGCATCTCGACCGTATCGCGAGCCCCGCCGATCTGCGCGGCCTGTCGGTTGCCGAGCTCGAGCGCGTTGCCACCGAGTTGCGCGCCGAGACGATCTCGGCGGTGTCGGTGACGGGCGGGCATCTCGGAGCGGGGCTCGGGGTGGTCGAGCTGACCGTGGCGATCCACGCGGTGTTCAACACGCCGCGCGACAAGCTGATCTGGGATGTCGGGCATCAATGCTATCCGCACAAGATCCTGACCGGGCGGCGCGACCGGATCCGCACCTTGCGGGCGGGCGGTGGGCTCTCGGGCTTCACCAAGCGGGCCGAGAGCCCCTACGACCCGTTCGGCGCGGCGCATTCCTCGACCTCGATCTCCGCCGGGCTCGGCTTCGCGGTGGCGCGGGATCTCGGGGCGTCCGATGTGGGCGACGTGATCTGCGTGATCGGTGACGGGGCGATGTCGGCCGGCATGGCCTATGAGGCGATGAACAATGCCGGGCATCTCGACCGGCGGCTCGTCGTCGTGCTGAACGACAACGAAATGTCGATCGCTCCGCCGGTGGGGGCGATGTCGTCCTACCTGTCGCGGCTCTATGCGGGGGAGCCGTTCCAGGACCTCTATGCCGCGGCCAAGGGCGCTGTACGGATGCTGCCGCGCCCGCTGCAGGAGGGGGCGAAGCGGGCGCGTGAGCTGGTCAAGGGGATGGCGGTCGGCGGGACATTGTTCGAGGAGCTCGGCTTCTCCTATGTCGGGCCGATCGACGGGCACGACATGGAGAGCTTGGTCTCGGTCCTGCGCACGGTCAAGGCGCGGGCCGACGGGCCGGTGCTGATCCACGCCCTGACGCGGAAGGGCAAGGGCTATGGCCCCGCGGAGCAAGCGAGCGACAAATATCACGGGGTGTCCAAGTTCGACGTGGTCACCGGGGCGCAGGCCAAGGCGCCGTCGAACGCGCCTTCCTATACCAAGGTCTTCGCGCAGAGCCTGATCCGCGAGGCCGAGCGGGACGACCGGATCGTGGCGGTGACCGCGGCGATGCCGGACGGGACCGGGCTCAACCTCTTTGCCGAGCGCTTTCCGAGCCGGTGCTTCGATGTGGGGATCGCCGAGCAGCATGGGGTGACCTTCTGCGCCGGGATGGCGGCGGCGGGGATGAAGCCGTTCTGCGCGATCTATTCGACCTTCCTGCAGCGCGGCTACGACCAGGTGGTGCATGACGTGGCGATCCAGCGGCTGCCGGTGCGGTTCGCGATCGACCGGGCGGGGCTCGTGGGAGCGGACGGGCCGACCCATGCGGGGGCGTTCGATATCGCCTTCCTCGCCAACCTGCCGGATTTCGTGGTGATGGCCGCCGCGGACGAGGCCGAGCTCGTCCATATGGTGGCGACGGCGGCCGCGCTGGACGACCGGCCGAGCGCGTTCCGGTTTCCGCGCGGCGAGGGGGTCGGGGTCGAGCTGCCGGAGCGGGGCGTGCCGCTGGCGCTGGGCGTCGGGCGGGTGGTCCAGGAGGGCAGTGGCGTGGCGCTCTTGAGCTTCGGGGCGCGGCTCGGCGAATGCCTGAAGGCGGCCGAGGCGCTGGCGGGGCGGGGGATCCGGCCGACGGTGGCCGATGCCCGCTTCGCCAAGCCCCTCGACCGGGACCTGATCCTGCGGCTCGCGGCCGGGCACGAGGCGCTGATCACGATCGAGGAAGGGGCGATCGGCGGCTTCGGCAGCCAGGTGGCGCAGCTCCTGGCCGAGGAAGGGGTGTTCGACCGGGGTCTGAAATTCCGCTCGATGGTCCTGCCCGACAGCTTCATCGACCAGGACAGCCCGGCGGCGATGTATGAGGTGGCGGGGATGAATGCCCCGGAGATCGAGGCGAAGGTGCTCGACGTGCTGGGCGTGGCCCGGATCGGTGTGCGACGCGCGTGAGTCGCACGCGTGCGACTCCGATCAAGCCAATGATATCGCTATTGATTTTCTGAGGCGTCAAGGGAATCGAAACCATTCCTAACAACCGGTGTCCCGCCGGCGCTTGACGCGATCCGATATTTCCAGAATTATGGAAATATGGAATCATCTCTCGCAATCAGGCGCCTGTCGGCGCTTGCGCATGAAGGGCGGCTCGCGGTCGTCCGGCTGCTGATCAAGGCCGGGCCGGACGGGCTGTCGGCCGGAGAGGTCGCGCGGGCGCTGCAGGTCACGCCGAACACGCTGTCGGCGCAATTCACCGTCCTGGCCAATGCCGGGCTGGTGGTCAGCCGGCGGGATGGGCGCTCGATCCTCTATGCGGCGGATTTCGACGCCATGAGCGGCCTGCTCGTCTATCTGATGGAGGATTGCTGCCAGGGTCGCCGGGAAGTCTGCGCCCCGCTGGCAGAGGCCGCGATCCGCGCCGCCGCCTGTTGCAGCCCCGATGAAGGAGAACCGTCATGAAGCGCCTGCATCTGCATGTCTCGGTCGACGATCTTGGCCGGTCGATCCGCTTCTATTCCACCTTGTTCGGCGCCGCGCCCGACCTGGTGAAGGACGATTACGCGAAATGGATGCTGGAGGATCCGCGCGTCAATTTCGCCATCTCGAACCGGTCGGCCGCCATCGGGCTCGATCATCTCGGGATCCAGGTCGAAAGCGCGGAGGAGCTGGCCGAGCTCGCAGGCCGGCTCAAGGCGGCGGGCGAGGCGACGCGCGACCGGCCGGCCTCGACCTGCTGCTATCACCGCTCGGACAAGGCCTGGGTCAGCGATCCGTCGGGCCTGAACTGGGAGACGTTCCACACGTTCGGGGAATCGCGGGTTTATGGCGAGGACACGGTGCCGGCGGCGGCGTGCTGTGCGCCCGCCGAGGAGCCGGGCGCGGCAGCATGCTGCTGACGGCCGGCGAGGGCACGGAGCCGCGAGAGCGCCTTGCATCGCCGCCTCCCCGGACCGACCTGGCCCGGCGGCTGGTCGGCGAGGCGCTCGGAACCGCGCTGCTTCTGGCGATCGTCATCGGATCGGGGATCATGGGCGAGCGCCTGTCGGGTGGGAACACCGCCCTGGCGCTGCTCGGCAACACGCTGTCGACCGGCGCCGGGCTGACGGTGCTGATCACCATCCTGGGACCGGTTTCCGGCGCGCATTTCAATCCGGCGGTGACGCTGGTTTTCGCATTGCGGCGCGAGATCGATCGCAGGACCGCCGTCGCCTATGTCGTCGTGCAGCTCGCGGGCGCCGTCGCCGGCGTCTGGCTCGCGCATTTGATGTTCGGCGAAGCGGTGCTGCAGGTTTCATCGACGCTGCGGGACGGGCCGGGGCAGGCGCTGTCGGAGGGCGTCGCGACCTTCGGGCTGATCGCCGCGATCCTCGGGACGCTGCGGGTCCGGCCCGACGCGGTGCCGGCCTCGGTTGGGCTCTATATCGCCTCGGCCTACTGGTTCACCGCCTCCACCTCCTTCGCCAATCCGGCGGTTACCGTCGCGCGGGCGGCCAGCGATACCTTCGCGGGGATCGCGCCCGGCTCGGTGCCCAGCTTCATCATTGCCCAGCTTGCGGGCGCCGGCATCGCGGCGGCGCTTTGCGGCTGGCTGTTCAGGGAGACACGTTCGGCATGAGCGACTTTCCGGTCACGATCTATCACAACCCGAAATGCGGGACGTCGCGCAACGCGCTGGCGATGATTCGGGCGGCGGGTCACGAGCCCACCATCGTCGACTATCTCCAGGCGGGCTGGACGCGCGCGCGGCTCGGCGAGCTCTTGGCCGCGATGGGCGCGGGCCCGCGCGACATCCTGCGCGACAAGGGCACGCCGGCGGAGGAGCTTGGGCTGCTCGACCCGGCCGTGAGCGACGAGGCGATCCTCGAGGCGATGGTCGCGCATCCGATCCTGGTCAACCGGCCGATCGTCGTCACGCCCCGGGGCACGCGGCTGTGCCGGCCGTCCGAGCGGGTGCTGGACCTGCTCGACGGCGCGCCGGCGCGCTTCACCAAGGAGGATGGCGAGGTCGTGACGCGCTGACCGGCTTCAGCCGCGCTGGACGAGGACGGCGCCGGCGAGGACGAGGGCGAGGCCGAGCAGGCGCTCGAGCGAGATCGGGCGCGTCGCGAGGCCGAGCAGGCCGAATTGGTCGGCGATGGTCGCGCCGATCAGCTGGCCGGCGACCACGGAGATGAAGAAGGCGGCGGAGCCGATCTTCGGCGCGATCACCACGGCGCCGAGCACGAAGGCCATGCCGACGAGGCCCGCGAGAAACACCCACCAGGGAACCGGCGCCACGATGGCGCGGCCGAGATCGGCGGCGCGGCCGGTGACGAGGAGCATCGCGAGCGCCGAGAGGAACGACACCAGCAGCGAGATCGCGGTGGCGCCGATCGGATTGCCGACCGAGCGGGCGAGGATCGCATTGAGGAGCGGCTGGATCGTCAGCAGCACGCCAAGGGCCGCAGCCACCAGCGGATAGAGCCAAACTGTCATTGCCGTCTCCGCGCCGGGTCCGCCACCATTGGCTGACCGGGCTGCAATGGAGACGACCGGCCCCGTCCTGTCAATATCGGGCGGAATTGCCGTGCGGGACCATCATCGGGGCGGCGCCCCGCTCGCAGCCTGGCGGCGGTGGTTCAAGAGGGTGTTGCCGTGCCGAGGGCCCTCAGCTCAACCCCTCGGCCTGAGGCTCATGAGGGGGAAGGCCGGACGGCGCCCCTTCGCGAGTTCGGTAAGCGGGCGTTCGATCAGGTAGTAGCCGCAGACGGCAGCAATCAGCGCGGCCAGCACCGCAATCAACGTGTAGAACCATCCGCCCGCGAGTTGGAGCGCCGGTATGCGCGCCCAGACCAGAAAGATCGCGGTCAGCACGAAAGGATGGCAGAGATAGAGAGTGTAGGACGCATCCCCCACGGTGACCGCGGAGCGCGAGAGCCAATTGGTCGCGGGAACGTCAGGCGGGAAGACCAGACCCGCGACGAACAGGGTCGCCGCCACGCCGAAGAACAGCTTGGAATAGTCACCCATCCAGTCCAGGTCGAAGGCAGGCAGCATGACGAAGACGATCAACGACAGGGCCAGAGCGAACAGCCCGGTTCCGCGGGTCCAGCTGGTTCCGCGGTGCCGCAGCGCCGCGAGCCCCATGCCCGCCACGAAATCGAGGATGATCGGTTGGGACCAGAACTCCAACGGGAAGAATCCGGTCCTTGCCAAGACCGGATGGAGGGCGACGGTGGCGATCAGGAAGGCCGAGAGCACCGGAACTGCGTGCCGCCCGACCAGAGCCAGGGACAAGGCGAACAGGGCGTAGAAGTACATCTCTAGGTTGAGGGTCCAGCCCAGGGCAAGGATCGGCATCCCAAATTCGAAATGGGGGCCCGGGAGGAAGAAAAAGGACCGGATGATCTGCCAGGGCTCGAAGCGCGCGCTGTCGAAGGCTTGCGGCATCGCGGCGAGGAGGGCGACCATGATCAGCGTGAAGAACCAGTAGACCGGCACGATCCTGGTGACGCGATTTTCGGCGAAGGTGCGCCAATAGCCCGGAGTTTCGTGCTTGGACTGCGAAATGTAGTACATCACGAAGCCACTGATGACGAAGAAGATATCTACGCCAGAACCGAACGGCATGTAGTGCGAGAATGCGACCAGCCGCGGATCGACATCGGGCCATTTCTCGGCTTCATGCAGAGTATGGCAGATAACGACGCTGGACGCAGCAAAGGCACGTCCGATCTGGATCAAGGATAACTTAGCCATCGCGCGACCTCACTACACTACAATTGCGGTTCCTGTTCGACCTTGAGCTGGGGCAACCAGGCTGCCGGTGACGGGGAGGGCGAATCCAACTCCGAGCGCGATCCATCCCCCGAAAAAGCGCGCGGTGTCGATGCTCATTCCAAGCAGCAACCACCCGCTCAGCGTCATGGCGACGGCAAGATTGGCCCGGCCCTCGATCGTCGTCATGCCGCTCAGGCGGAGTGCCCGAACGAGCGGCGGCCCGAGGAGAAGGAGCCAGATCGCGTAGCCAATGAGGCCGGTCTCGGCGAGCAGCCGAACGTGGAGGGAGAAGGCCGGGGGCCAGTCCTCTTCGGCGTCCGTCACGAACTTTCGGACCTCCCAGCTCCGGAAGTCCGCCGCGCGCACGTGGGACGCGTAGCTGAACCCGAATTGCCCGAAGCCGACGCCGATGACCGGATGCTCCCGAAACATCGCCATTCCGGCGTTGATCCCTGCCATGCGCGTGACGTTTGACAGGTTCTCGGTCGAGTCGAGCTCGCGGGGGCCGGAGAGACTGCCATACTCGATCATGTTCATGGCCTTGCCGCTGACGGCGTCGCGGGTGACTGGGCTGATCAGGAGGACCAGCGCCGCGAGCAACCCCAGGGTGACGGTGTGGAGCATATGGTCGATCCGGTGGCTCAAGGAGAACCAGGCGAAGATCGAGGCCTGCGCTCCGATGACCAGCAGGGCCGTTCGCGACTGGGTCAGCACGACGAGACCGAGCACCAGCGCGACATAGAGAATCCGCGTCCATCCTTGGCGCAGGGTGATCATTCCGAACGGGAATAGCAGCGTGATCATTACCGCCGCCCACGACACCTCGAAGGCCGTCATGCGCAGCCGCTGCGCATAGGCGACGCCGCTATTGGCGTGAATGACCGCCGACAATAGGTCGTAGGCTTGGGTAAGGCCCGGAAGCAGGCGCCAGGAGGCGAGTTCCAGAACGCCGACGCCGGCCATGACGAACAGCGCGAGCCGGGCGGCTCGAGACATCGCCGGCAGAAAGCCCATGCGCGTCAGATTGTAGAAGATCAGAGTGACGAGCAGTCCAAGGGTCAGTGCCATCATCTGGGTGATGACGCGGCTCATGCCGCTGCGGCCCTTGAAATAGGCGCGGGCGATCGCGTCATAGTTTGCCGCGATCCCGAGGACGATGACGGCCAGCAGGGCGAGAGCGAGCAGGAGCGGCAGAACCGGAATCTCGATCTTGCCCGGCGCTCGCAGCAGGTAGAGCAGCAGCAGCGGCATGACATAGATGAAGCCGTCGTTTGACAATTCGCCGATCGGCAGCAGAGGCTTCAGGTCGTTGAAGATCGTGGCCAGGATCGCCACCGTGATCAGAACCACGCCGGCGAAGTCGGGGTGGGCCGGAGCGTCGGCCGGCTGGGGGTGAGCCGCGCCCCTCACCGCCACACGCGCTGCTTCACTGCGGTCACCAGGCTGAAGGGCACCGCCATCAGGGCGACGGTTCGGCCGAGGCCAAGCCAGGCATGTGGGTCGCTCGGGTCGAAGGTGTCGCGCAGCAGGCGGAAGCGCGAAACAAGGGTCCGACGGCGCTTCAGCGTGGTCGTGCCTTTGGTGCTGATGATGTACTCCGTCAGCTCCTCGGGAATGTTGGCGAGTTCGTAGGACTGGCCGATGCGGATGAAGAGCTCGTGGTCCTCGGCGGTCTTGTAACGGTCGGAATAGAGCCCGACCTCGCGCAGCGCATCGGCGCGGATCATGACGGTCGGGTGCAGGAGCGCCGTCACATAGCGCTGGCGCCGGACGATGCCGGCGTGATCGGCCGGCAGCCGCAGGGTGAAAAGGTAGGCGCCGGCATCATCGACGCAGCGCGCCCAGGTTCCGACGATCCCCACCCGGGGATGCGCCTCGAGATGGCTGGCCTGTCGCGAGATCCTTCCCTCGAAGGGCACGTCACCGCAATCCAGGCGGGAGATGAACCGATAGCCCCGCTCCAGGATGACCGCGAGCCCGGCATTCAGCGCATGCTCGATGCCCTGGTTCTGCGGCAGGCGCAGCAGGGTGATGGGGTGGTCTCCGGCCTTGCCCTCGCAGGCTATCGGTGTCGGCGAGCCGTCGTCGACCACGACAATATCGAAGGGACAAGGATCCTCGGCCAGTGTCGACAAGGTGCGTGTCAGGCCGTCCTGATCCTTCCAGACAGGGATCAGGACGCAGACCGTGGGGCGCGACCTCTCGTTTGCGAGGGGAGCGATGCTTGCTTCTGCCGTGGTCATGCGCGACGTCTCCGTCCGGATTGCCGGCGGCCGAGCAGCAGAGCGATCGAGGCACCGAGGCAAAAGCCGCCGGCGAGCCCGAGCGCGAGCAGGATTGGCTTGAGGTTGAAGCCGCTCGGCCGAAGTGGAAGCGGCGCGAGGGCGAAGAGCTGCACGTCCAGATCAGGCGTGTTGAGTCGGCTCTGGATCTCGCGCTGGTTCAGCAACAGCCGCTCATAGACCGAGGCCGTGGCCTCCGCCTCGCGCTCGGCTTCGCGCTGGCGCGCATAAAGGCCGGAGCTCTGCGCGATCGCCGCCTCCTGATCCCTGCCGGTCAGCGCCTCAGTCCGCGTAGCGAGCAGGCGGACCTGCTCGCGCATGGTCTGGGCGGTTCCCTCGGCGGACTGGAGCTCGGACTTGAGAGTCGCGATCTCGGTCCGCAGGCTGTCGAGGATCACCGAAAACCCGCCGCGCTTCAGCTCCGCCCGGTAGTCGAGATAGGCTTGGGCTACGGCGTTGGCGACTGCGGCGGCGACCTCGGCATCGGCCGAGGCATAGCTGACATAGACGACGTAGGATCGTCCGCTATTGGTGACCTGCAGCGTCTCGGACGCGAACTGCACCAGCAGCGGTTCTTCCAGTGCCTGAGCCATCGCGGGATCGGAGATCTCGGCGAGATGCTTCTCGATCTGGGATTCAGCTTTGAGGCGCTGCCGCAGTTCGGGAGGCAGGGCGCGCAGAGCGCGCTCGACCACCACCGGCGAGCCGATTGATTCGACGATGGTCGGCGTCACCGACGGATCGATGATCGTGGCGCCGTCGCGGGTGGTTCCGTCGGAGATCGCGGAGAGCGAGGCGTCGGAAATCAGCGAGGCTTCGGCCTTGTAGTGGGGCGTGATCCGCTTGGCGAGGACGAAGCCACCCACCCCGCCGATCAGGGTCAGGATGAGAACGAGGATCCAGTTCCGCAGGATCGCCGCGCTCAGATCGGCCAGGGTAACGGTGAGCGGGCCGGGGGCAGGTTCGACCGGCGCGCCGATCTCGCGAAGCTCGGGCAGTGGCTTGCCGGGTGCGTTCATGGCTGACCTCCCGTCTTGACCTCGGCTGCTGCCTGGGCTTCCGAACCGCCATCCATAACCAGCGTGATGTCCAGTGTGTCGCCCGGCGCCAGCTCGGTACCGAAATCCGCCGGGATGCCCGCCTTGTCGCTCTCGCCGCCGCGGTAGATCGTCACGCGAAGGGTCCCGAGATCGGAAGCGCCAAGCTCGGCCAGACGCTGGTCGGAGGCATGCAGGGACGCTTCGCCGGCGGTGATGGCGAGCACCGCATCCTGCTTGTCCGCCTCGAGGGAAGCTTCGCGGCGGTCGTCGAACCGGGCAAGCGCATAGGTCGCGCTTTCGAGGGCTTCGCGGGCCGAAGCGATCTCGGTCTGGTTCGCGGCGGAGCGCTCCAGCAGAGAATCCATCACCCGCTGCTCCTCGGTGACCCGGGCTTGGGTGGAGAGGCCGCGGCTCTGGATGTCGCGGACCCGATCGATCTCGTCAGTCTGCCGCGCGATCAGGGTTTGTTGAAGCTCCTGCTGCTCGCTCAGGGTCTTGATCCGGTCGCCCACCAGGTCGACGGCGCGCTGCAGATGTGCCTTCTCCTCGCGGGCCTCCGCGAGATCGGCGGTCAGCTTGGCGGCTTCCAGCGACAGAATCTCGTCATAGGTGGCCTGCGACGGGCCGTGCTCCCGGGGCAGCGTGTCGTCGAGGGTCTCGCGATTGGCGAGTTCCGCGTCGATCCGCATCTGGCGGGCGCGTTGGTGCAGGAGGCCGATGGCGGTGGCATCGCGCTCGCCCCGGAGCCGGCTCGCCTCCTCGGCGCCGCGAGCCCGCGCGAAGCCAAGGCCACCCGCGAGCGCAACGGCCCGGCGGACTGTCAATCCGGCCTGGTAGGGAAAGGCGCCAGGGGTGGCGACGTCCCCGCCCACGAAGACCGGTCGCGCCGAGGCCAGGGCCACGGTCACCTGGGGGCCGCTGAGGATCTCCCGCTTGGCCAGCAGACCCGCGATCAGGTCGGCGATGCCGTCGACGCTCTGGCCCGCGACATCCACGCGCCCCAGCGGCGGAAGCGCGATCTTGCCGTCGACATCGACCCGAGCCTCGCGGCTGAGTTCGGGAACGCGGAAGACGGTGACCTCGAGCACGTCGCCATTGGCGACCAGGTAGTCAGCGTGCGCGGCACCGACTTGCAGACCGAGCCCAAGGGTGACGGCGATCGCGAGAAGGCGTGTCGAAACAGACGGCGGATGGATCATCGGTACTCTCGAGAACTGGACAGGACACACGCAGCGCGGAGTAGCGCAAAGCGTCGAGGCGAGCCACCCCATGGCGGTCACATTCCTGAACCACGATTTCGTCACGATCGCAGGTTTGCGGTTGCGGGCGCGGCAACGAATCCGGAGAAAGCCGGGGCGGGAGGCCCGCGACGGCGCGAGGTGGGAATGGTGAACTGGAGCAAGGCGGCAAGGCTCGGCATCGCGACCCTGGCGATAAGCGCAACCGGCTGGGTCGCGGGCGCGGATGACATGGGAAAAGCGCTGGTCGCCGGTCAGGTCATGCCCGGTGAGCTCGGGCTGTCGATTGGGCAGAACTCGCTTCGAGGGCTTGGGGCGCTCGATCTGAACGACCTGTTTCGCGGCTATGCCAAGTCCGGAGCACGTTGGGTCCGCGTCGATCTCAACTGGAGCGAGGTTCAGGCCGCCGGGCCGGACAGCTATGACTGGTCGGTCATGGACAGCTACGTCGCGCTCGCGCGCAGCCTCGATCTGCGTCTGCTGCCGGTCGTCAGCTTTTCGCCGGCTTGGCTCGATGGCGGCGCGTCGCCAGCGAACCCGAAGGCGGTCGCGGCCTATGCCAAGTTCCTGGGCGAGGCGGTGAACCGGTACAGCCCACAAGGCATCCGGGCTTGGGAGATCTGGAACGAGCCCAACCTCGCCGGGGCCTGGGCGCCGGCTCCGGACCCGGTCGCTTATGCCGGCCTGCTTGTCGCCGCCTATGCATCGGTAAAGGCCGCGGACGACGCGGCTCTTGTGATTTCGGGCGGCCTGTCGCCGGCGGCGCGGACCGGTTCCAAGGATGGGAAGCTCGATCACATCGCGGCGGTCGACTTCCTGGGAGCTATGTATGACGCCGGGGCAGCGGGCTCGTTCGACGCCCTCGGCTTCCATCCCTATTCTTGGCCACGGATGCCCGATACTTGGATTCCCTGGAGCGGCTGGCCCATGATGGAGGGGCCGATCCGGGACCTGATGGTCGGCCATGGCGATGGCGGCAAGAGAATCTGGATGACCGAGTACGGCGCGCCGACCAATGCCGATGGCGTCAGCGATGACGATCAGGCGACCATGCTCCGCCGTGCGACCGAGCTTGCGCGCGGCCACGATTGGGCCGGTCCCCTGTTCTGGTACAGCTACCAGGATCTCGGGACGGATTCGGGCGAGAGCGAAGATTGGTACGGGCTGCTGCGGCACGATGGGAATCCCAAACCTGCCTTTCTCACGTTCCACGAGTTGGCAAATCAAGGCCCGAACTAGAGCGGAGCCGGTTGCGGAACCGTCGGGCTAGCCGCTTGGGTGCGCGCAGGACCAGCATAACCTCGGTTTCCCGATGCAACTGGCCTGTCGCGACAAGGAGCCGACGGAACCGGCGTCGCACAGCATGGCCACCGGGCGGCTCTGCCAGGATCGCGTGCTCGACGGGGATCCATCGCGGCGCGTGCGGCGCCATTGGCGGCGAAAATGCCGCAAGGGCATCGGCCCAACGGGCCATCAACCGCTCGGAGTAGCTGCGGAATTCCGGTGGCAGGAAGTCGGGGGGATCGAGATAGGGGTTGGTATTGATCTCGAACACCTGCGGCCGATCGTCGACCACCACATAGTCGGCGCGGCCGTACTCGATGCCAGCCGCCTCGAAGGCGGGCCGGATCAGCGGCTCGTGCGCATTGCCGGACAGGAAGGCGATCTCGGCATCCGGCTCGCGGACGGTCTGGCTGTCCTCGACGAAGCCCTTGCAGACCCAGTTGGTACTGAGATCGCGGGCGGACGGGAACAGAACGTCGCCAATCCGGAAATAGGAGAACTTCTGATGACGTCCAAGCGCGTCGCGGGCATCGACATACTCCGTCACGGCGAGCGAAGCGCGCGGCAAATTCTCGGCCGTACAGATCGCCACAAGCGCCGCCTCCAGGGCTTCGGCGTCGTGGAGCAGATCCGTCATGGGGCCGTCGTGATTGTCGAGGCGGCGGACAAAGACGGGAAACCGGAGACCGGGCGGAAGATCGTTGGCCGGAACCACTCGGAACCCGTTGATCCCCGCCGCATGCAGGGATCGCATGACGGTCAGCCGCTCGAGCGCCGGGCGCGGTGCGTTGAGGACCCGGATGCCGGGGACCGCGCGGCGCAAGGCGGCAAGTCGGTGCCCGGCGGCGGCGATTTCGTCGGAACTAAGCCGTTCCTGATCGACGAAGATATAGTCCGAGATCGGCAGCTGCGCGAAGGAAAGGAAGTCGAGATATGAGAGGATGATCACCCGCCGGTCGATCGCACCGTTCTCCAGAGCAGTACGGATCGTGTACTGGTGTTCCTCGCTCATGACGAAAGTGATCACGAAGCGAACCCCTTGCGGCGCAGAACCATCGCCTCGAGGAACTCGAAGCACGGTCGGCAGAACACGAACAGGAGCGGCGGGTAGAGCAGAACGCCCCCAATGACGATTGCGATCAAGGCGGGGATCGGGGTCCCGAGCATCTCAATCTTCGGGGTGGCGCCGGCGAGCGCCAGGGTCATGACGCCGGAGGCAAGCCAAATCCGCAGGATACGGAATAGCGGTTCGCGGATCTCGGCGCCAAGATAGGTTGCGACGAAGATCAGTCCTGTCCCGTTCAGCACGATTTCGGTGCCGATGACCGCGACGCCGATCCCGCGCGTGGAGCCGAGTTCGGCCGCAAGGAGCAGAAGGCCTACCATGGCCAACAGCGCGAGGATGCAGGACGTGAGCTCGTATTCCGGCCGCCCAAGGGCCGAGAAGCCCGAGAAGATATAGAGGAAAGGCGCGTTGATCGCAGCGACCAAGCAAAAGGCCTGCGCCAGCGGAACCGCGTCGTCCCAACCTGGACCGGCCAAGATTGGCAGCACGAACGGCGCGACGACAGCGAGCCCCAGGAACGAGGGGACCGCGATGCTTGCGACCCGGGTCGAGACCTCGATCGCTTCGCGGACCAGGAAGCGCGGCTCGGCGCGCAGCTTGGTGAGCAGCGAGAAGACAAGGTTGTGACCGACACCTTGGACGCCCTGCCGGACCGGCTCCGCGAGGCGCATCGCGATATTCAGCTGGCCGAGGACCCTCGTGCCGAAAAGCATGTTCACCAGAAAGGTCATCGCGGCGGGAATGGCATAGTGCACCGCCGTGTTCCCAAAATAGAGCCAGGAAAAACGGAACATCTCGTCGAAGCGCGCCCGGACGAAGATCGGCGCGACCATAGGCGAGCGACCCCGGACAATGGCAACGATCGCACCCAGAACGGGATAGAGCGCGATTGGCAGCATCCGCTGGAGCACCAGCGCGAGCACCCCCGAGCCAGCATAGGCAAGCGCGATGGCGACGACGGTCGCAATGATCACGGACAGCGATTGGCAAACGGCCAGTTCGACGAAGTTGCGCTGGCGGCGCGCGAGAGCGCGCGTGATGGAGCCCGGACCCTGCGCGAGCAAGAACGCGGTTGAAAGAGGCAGCCAAATCGCGAGGCCGGGCGCGCCGATCCAATGGCCGAGCGGAGCGGAGATAGCGATCACGATCACAAGAGCGACGACGGCCAGCGCCAGCGAACTGAACAGCGCGGTACCCAGATGACCGGTCGAGATTCGCTTTCTTTGCGCCAAGGCCTCCTCGAAAGGCAGGCCGATGAAGGCTCCAAGCAGCGCCGCAACGCTCAGCGCAAGCATCGCAAGGCCGAAATCCTCAGCCGGCAAGAGTCGGGCGATAACGACCGTTGCGAGCATTTGCGCGGCCAGTCGGACGCAGATATCCGCGGTGGATGCGCCGATCCAAACACCAAGGCGGGGCACCGGAAGTCGGCCTCAGGAAAGGGAAATTGCTGCGTGCGCACAGGGGCGCGCATGCGGATGGTGGCAAGGCGGTGGGTCGGTGCGGACGCCGGAAATTTGACTCACAAACTTACTCCAGATGCAACTTGCGCGAAAGTAACGACACCGCCATCACCCTAATGGCAGGCCAAACCCTCAGCTTTTTGGCTGTGACAAACGCGTCACTGAATGTCAACTTCTTTCGGGGCCGTCGGCAAAACCTTGCCTTCGGCCGCAAGTTGGCCTATGGCAACGTAGAGTTGGTGGGAGGGCTAGGCTAGAGACGCTCTGGCTTGGCAGAAAACACACGCCATCGATCAGATTTGTTCTGAAAAGTGATATCACCGAGCATAGGGTCGGGATCGTATGCCTTGCATCGATAACACGGAGAGATGTTTTTTCTCAATTGTCATTCCTACCTATAATCGCAAGGCATTGCTGCGCCGCGCCATCGTCTCCTGCCTGGGGCAGAGTTTTTCGGATTTCGAGCTGCTTGTGGTGGACGACGGCTCGGTCGACGGAACCGAGGAGGCCGTGGCGGAGGTGGGCGATCCGCGGGTACGTTACATCCGCCAGGACAATTCGGGAGCGGCGCGGGCCCGGAACCATGGCGCGGCAGAGTCGACAGGGCGCTACATCGCATTCCTCGATTCGGACGATGAGTTTCTTCCCAGGAAGCTGGAAGCGTTCCACGCGGCGATAACCGGTACCGAACTTCCTGAGGCAGAGCTCCGTCAGGTGATCTGGTACTCGCCCCTTTATTTTCACCGGGGGGTGGGGAATCAGGCGGTCAAGCCGGATCGAGCGATCCAGCCGGGCGAGCGGGTAGGGGACTATCTGTTCGTCAATGGCGGGATGATGCAGACGTCCACCCTTGTCATTCCGAGAGATCTGTTTCTGAGCGTCGGCTTCAATCAGCAACTGCACAATCTGCAGGATCTCGATCTATGCCTGCGGCTTGAGGCGGCCGGCGCGGCGTTTCGGATGCTCGGCATGCCGCTGTCCGTCTGGTATGACGATTTCCGCGAGGGCCGTGTCAGCTACGCTACGACGCCTGAACAGGTGATGGCATGGGCAAACGCGCAGCGCCACGTATTGTCGGAGCGTGCCTACTATGGGTTGCTGGTGCGCTACTTGTTGCCGCTATCGGCACGTCGGCATCCGATTGCCAATGCGCGCCTTCTTGGGACCGCGATCCGACATGGCAGCGTGTCGGCCTGGCGTGGCGGGTCTCTGATGCTGCGGGGCACCATGCCCAACACCTACAGCTGGGTTCGCGATCTCCTGGTGTCGTGGCGGCGCGCGTGATGGTCAGTCCATGCAACCCGATACATATGTCATGCAAGCATAGCGATCATGCACCTGCGAAATTACTGCTGCAGTGCCGCACGGCTCTCTTGCCAAATGACGAGTTTTGCGGTTTGTTACGGCCAGAGGGGTAGGCGTTGTTGTATATCGAGGTGGTTGCAGCGGGCGGGCGACAGGCGCATCCGCGTTTGATCCGCAGGACGTCGAACTTCAGGCTCGAAGGTCAGGCGTGAATAGTATGAAAACCCGTACGTTTTTCTCGCTCCACATGATCGCTTCCGTGACGGTTCCAGCTGTTGCCGCGTTTTCTCGGGGCTGCGCGGTCGAGATCGCCGGCTTGGTGCGGAGTTGAGCGATGTCCGTGAATGCCTCCGCCCAGCCGTACTTCTCGATCGTGATTCCGGCATACAACCGTGCCTTTGTGCTGGAGCGCACAATTCGCTCCTGTCTGGAGCAGACCTTTCCGGATTTTGAAATTGTCATCGTTGATGACGGATCCGAGGATGACACCGCGTCGGTTGTGGCCCGGATCGGTGATCCTCGTATCGTCTATGAACGCCAGCAGAATGCTGGCGCCTCGGCGGCTCGTAACCGCGGGGGGGAACTCGCCCGGGGGCTGTATGTGGCCTTTCTGGATTCGGACGATGCCTTTCTCCCGGGGAAGCTGCTGGCCTTTCACGACGCGATCGAACGTGCCGGTGACGAGGCTCGAGGCACCGTCTGGTACTCCCCGCTCTATTTCTATCGCGGAGCCGGGAACCGGCTGCGCAAACCGGAGCGCGCGATCTTCGCCGGGGAACCGGTGGGGGACTATCTCTTCGCGTCTGACGGGATGATGCAGACCTCGACGCTGGTCCTGCCGAAGGCGATGTTCCTGGCGGTGCGGTTCGATACGACGCTGCGGAACCTTGAGGATCTCGATTTGTGCATGCGACTGGAGGCCGCCGGTGCTCGCTTTCAGATGATCCCGGAAGCCCAAGTCATTTGGTACGACGACAACACGGAAGGCAGGCTGAGCTACACCACGACTTCAGAGAATATCCGTTCTTGGCTGAACCTTCGGCGGGGCAGGCTATCGGACAAGGCCTATCACGGGTTTCTTGCCCGTTATTTTGTTCCAGTCGCGATCAGGCAGGAGCCTGTCACCGCGCTGCGTCTCCTGATTGCCGCGGTCGCCCACAACAGCATCTCCTTGAAGCGGGCCAGTTCGCTTGCGGTGAAGGGCGTGACGCCGCGGTTCTATGGCCGTCTTCGGGATCTTCTCGTGTCCAAAGGCACTTCGGGCGCGGCACCGCCTCTCTAGCGATCAGTACCGGCTCCTCGCCGATCGGCACGCAACTGCCGAAACAAGAGTCTTTTGTCTGGAGTTTCGAATGCAAACGGTACCCAAGAGGATCCTTCACGTCTCCGAAGCGCCGCTCGGTGGAGTGATTTCCTGCTTGCAGGAGTTGGTGCGCAGCCAGGTGCGGCTCGACATCGAGTCGCTCGAGGTCATTATGCCGGAGATCAATGTCGCCGAATTCGATGGCATCGAAAGCGACAAGCTGCGTCTCACGCCGTTTCGACATAGCCGTGGTTCGGCGCGCAGCCTTCTGCAGATGGCGCGGCTCTCGCTGGCGCGCGCGCAGGAGACGCGGCCGGACATTATCCATGTGCACTCGACCATCGCGGGTGCGGTGGTGCGGCTTTGCCGGCCCTTTCTTCCGCGCACGACGCGGATCATCTACTGCCCGCACGGCTGGGCGTTTCAGCGCGAGGACTCAGCCGCAAAGAACTATGCAATTGCGCTTCTGGAGCGCATGCTTAGCCCGCTGAGCGATCGCATCCTGTGCGTCTCTTCTTACGAGAAGATCGGTGCCACCGCCGTCGGGATCTCGGACAAGCGAACCGTTGTGATCGAGAACGGCGTGAGTCCGCGCAGCATCGACAACCGGGAGCGGGTCGGTGGTGCCCATAAGGTCATCGCCTTTGCCGGCAGGTTCGATCGACAGAAGGGCTTCCACACCTATGTCGAGGTCATGCGGCGGCTCGGCGACGAGGCGCGCGGTTTCGCGATCGGCCGGCCGATCGTTTCGAATGCCAACCCGATTGATATCCCCGACAATGTCGAGATCCTCGGCTGGCAGCCCCGCGAGCGGGTGTTCCAGCTCTATGGTCAGGCCGATGTCTTGCTGATGCCGTCGCGCTGGGAGGGTTTTCCCTTGGTGGCGCTCGAGGCGATGCAGGCGCGGACGGCGGTCTGGGCAACTCGCGTCGGCGGATTGCGGGATATCGTGGTCGATGGTGAGACCGGGCGATTGTTCGATCTGGACGATGTCGACGCGATCGTGGAAGGCATTCGCGCGACCAGTCGAGCCGAGCTCTGGGAGCAGGGAGAGCGCGGCCATGCGCGCTATTCCGAACGCTATACCGCCCAACTGATGAACGCGCGCGTGATCGCGCTTTATCGCTCGTTGATGGATCTGCCGGAAGTTGGCGACGAGATCGCCCCGCTTTCCGCCTGAGCGGGTCGTGGAGGGGTCGGCCCGACCCCTCCCTAGTCATTCAAACGAGGAAATCCGACGCGACGAAGGTGTGATTGCCTGCGACGCGGATGACGAAGTCTCCAGCGCCGTCCCCGTTGATATCTCCGGTGATCGAGGTCCAGCCGTGTGGATCGGCGTAGGCGCCGAGATCGCCGGCCTTCGACAGCCATGCCGATCCGAGGAACTTGAAGCTCTGATCGCCGGCGGCATTGGTGTCCGCATCGATGTTGCGCAGGTCGATCTTGTCGCCGTCCCGGAAGTCCATGACGAAGTCATTTCCCATCAGCTTGGCGTCGTTGAACACGAAGCGATCGTTGCCGTCCCCGCCGATCAACGTGTCGTTGCCCCACTGGCCGATGATCACGTCATTGCCGGCGCCGCCGCTCACCACGTCGTCGCCATAGCCGGCCCAAATCTTGTTGTCCTTGGCGTTGCCGACGATAGTTTCCGATGCCGTGGTGCCGGTGAAGCTGGCGACGGAAAAGGTCGCGTCCGCATTCTTTGCGTTCAGGGCGTGCGCAAGTGTCTCGTACGTATCATAGAGCGACTTGTGACTTCCGTCCGGCCGGATCATGCCGAACCAGCTTTCGATGTCGGTGCTCGAAGTGCCCTTGTCTTTGTAGGAATACCACATGATCGGACCCGCCCAGTCATATTGCCCGGCAAGGAGCGTGGCCTGGATGAGCGTGGTCGATTGCGTGGCCTCCGTCACCGCCGCGGTCGCCGAGCCTGCGGTGGGTGCTCCAAGCTCGGTAATCCAGATCGGGAGATCGGCATCGCCATTGGCGATCATGGTCGACCGTATTCCGTCTTCCATCATCTGCCAGCCGTTCCATGAGTCCGACGCGCTAGGAAGATAGGGATAGGAATAGGGATGGTATCCGACCGCGTCAAAATAGCCCTCGGCGCCGCTTGCATACATAGCCTTCAGATAGTCGACGGCTCCATAGACGCCTTTTGTGGTGCTGGGAGCGGATGCGAGGCCACCGGTAATGACAAGGTCGGAGGCATCGACCGCTTTGATTGCAGTGTAGGCGAGTTTGAGGATGGCGGAATAGTTCTCCGGGCTAATGCCAGCCATGTTCTGTTCGTTGAAAATCTCCCAGTGATCGACCTTGTCGCCGAAGTGTGCCGCGGCCGCCGCGGCGAACGCCCCGAACGCGGTTTGGGAGGCCTTGCTGGAAAATGTTCCGTCGACCCAATTTGACGGATAGCCGTTCAGTTCCGCGACGACCTCAATGCCATACTTGGCAGCCATGGAGACGACCTTGTCGAAGATGGTCCAGTCATATCCACCGTTCTTGGTCGGCTGTGCCAAATTCCACCAGAAGTCTGTTCTTACCCATTTGACACCGAGGTTTGCATAGTCAGAAAACTCGGCCTCCATTTCGGCATTGGAGCTTCCAAGCAAATCGTAAAGCGGGGTGGCCATGCCAAGCTGGCCTGCCAAGGCAGACGACATCTCTTTCTCTCCGCGTGTAGCAGCGTACGAGATGAGATGATGCTTTGTTGGCGGTCAGCATTACCTTAACAGTGTTGATCTATTATTGCGATTGGATAACTCGGTAATAATGATTAAAGCAACCGAAACGAAGACAGAGCAGAGTGTTTCCGGGTATGGCTGTGGCTTCTCGTCATCCGTGTCGGTCCGATGCGAACGGCAGGAGCAAGAAGCGACTGGCAGGGGTAACGCGCCCCTGGAGCGGAGCCCGGCCCGGCTGGGCCGTCCGCTCCGGGAAGCGCGTGGTCCTGACCGGGCAATTCCGCCCGGCAGAGCAAATCGTCAAAGAATGAAGTCGCTCGCGGTGAAGGCGCGATAGCCTTCGACGCGCACGGAAAAATCCGCGGCTCCATCGCCGTTCAGATCGCCCGCAATCGACGTCCAGCCGTGGGGATCGGCATAGTAGCCAAGATCGCCGGCCTTCGAGAGCCAGTTCGATCCAACGAACGCAAAGGCGTGGTCGCCGCCGACATTCGTATTCGCGTCGATCGCGCTCAGGTCGATCTTGTCGCCGGTGGCGAAGTCCTTGATGAGGTCCGAACCGATCGTCCGCGCATCGGTGAAGACAAACCGGTCATTGCCTGCGCCACCCCAGATCGTATCGGAGCCCTGGCCGCCGGTGATCGTGTCGTTGCCACCATTGCCATAAATCGTGTCGCCGGCGTTCGACGCAACAATGGTGTTGGACGAATCGTCGCCGGTATAGGTGGTGCCGGAAACCTTGACGGTGCTGGTTTGGGTTTGGCCTTCCTGCGTCGTCGCGATGGACTGGAAGGTGTAGTACGCGTCCTTGCGAGCGCCGTTCGTTCCAACCAAGCCGAACCAGTTTTCCACCGTGCTCGTGTTGCCGCCTTGGTCGCGGTAGGTGTACCACAGGATCGGGCCTTCCCAGGAATTGCCCGCAGCGAGCGAAGTTGCCTCCTTGATCATGTTCGCCTGCGTCGCTTGCGAGACCGCCGTAGAACCGCCGGCGGTCGGCGCGCCGAACTCGGTCATCCAGACCTGAAGGTCGCTGTCGCCATTGGCGACCATGGTCCCGCGGATCCCGTCCTCCATGATCTGCCAGCCATTCCAGCTTTCGGAGGCGGAGGGCATGAGGGGATAGCTGTAGGGATGATATCCGACCGCGTCGAAATAACCCTCCCCGCCGTTGGCATAGATGCCCTTCAGATAGTCCACGGCGCCATAGATGCCGTTGCTCGTCTGCGGCGAAGCTGCGAGCCCACCTGTGATCACGACATCGCCGCTATCGACCGCCTTGATCGCGGAATAGGCGCCCTTCAGCATCGCGGTATAGTTCGCGGGCGTGATGCCCTTCATGTTGGGTTCGTTGTAGATTTCCCAATGATCGACCCGGTCGCCAAGATGACTGGCCGCAGCCGAAGCAAACTGGGCATAGGCCGCCCGGGCGCTGGCACTGGACATGGAGGCGTCGGTCCAACTCGGCGCGTCGTTTAGGACCCCGATCACGTCGATCCCGTGGCTTCGGGCGGCATTCACCACCCGGTCGACATTGGTCCAGACATAGCCCGCGCCGGCTTTGGTCTGGGCGTAGTCCCACCGGATGTCGAGCCGCAGCCAATTGGCACCCAGAGCCTGATAGTCGGCGAGATCCGCCTCAAGCGCGGCGTCCGATTTCGACAGGAGGTCCCAGGACGCGATTCCTAGCTGACCCGATATTTCCTTCGTCGCCATTTGACTCTCCCTTTGGACGTGACGAACTAACGAATTTGTTGAAGTGTTACTTCCTAATTAACGCCCTTGTCAGGAGATTGATTCTCGACTCGCCTTAGAACAAGGCGAATATGCGATATCGCGATTATGGATGCACGCGTATCTGGGCGAGTCTAATCTTGGCGGCGGATTGCCGCCGATCGAGGGTAAGCGCTGTGGTTGTATCCGGCCCAAAAATTTCAGTATTGAAAAAGGGTTGCCGGCGATAGGTGAAGCTTTATGAGTACGCCTTGCCCGATCACGGGAAGCCGGCTCGGTCACGTCATCATGGCGCCTCGGTCGCCACCTCGGTGTTGAGGGCTCAACCATAGCTTGCGGACTTTCCCGTCGCGCACCGGAGTGTCAGGAGCTATAGAGCCCGGGGGGCTGGGGAGCGTGGCAAATGGTTGGAACTGAAGCTTATCCCGAGAGCTACTATGCCGCGTCCGCCAATCCGGCGCCGGCGCGGCCTGCTTTCGCGGGCGAGGCTTCTCCGGAGATCTGCGTGGTCGGGGCCGGCTATACCGGGCTCTCTGCGGCAATTGAGCTCGCGGAGCTGGGGCACGAGGTGGTTCTGGTCGAAGCCTCCCGCGTCGGGTGGGGCGCGTCGGGGCGAAATGGCGGTCAGATCGTCAACGGCCTGAGCGCCGATCTGTCTTCGATCCAGCGCCAATGCGGCTCCATCGGCGTCCAGCTGGTCCGGGAGGGGGCGGCGCTGATCAGGGAGCGCATCGCGCGCTATCGAATCGAGTGCGGTCTCAAGGACGGCAATCTCTTTGCGGCGCTTACCTCCAAGCAGATGCATCATCTCGAGGACCGGCAGGCCGCTTGGCGAGCTCTCGGCATCGACAATTTCCAGTTGCTCGGGCGCGAGGAAATCCGGACGCATGTCGCTACGGATATCTATTGCGGCGGCATGGCCGATCCGACCGGAGGGCACCTTCATCCTCTGAACCTGGCGCTTGGCGAGGCGGCGGCCCTGGAGGGGCTGGGCGGCGTGATCCATGAAGCCAGCCCGGTCGAAAGGATCGAGGCGGTTGAGGGCAAGCCGGTTGTAAGGCTCGCGGGTGGCATCCTGCGCCCCGAGGTGCTGATCCTTGCCGGCAACGCCTATCTCGGGCGTTTGGTGCCGCAGATCGAAAACCGGATCATGCCCTTCTCGACCCAGATGATTGCGACCGAGCCGCTCGCCCAGGGCGATGCATTGATCCCTTGCGGCTATTGCGTCGAAGATGAGCGCTATGTGCAGGACTATTACCGCCTCTCGACCGATCGGCGCATCCTGTTCGGAGGCGGGGCGGTCTTCGGGGGCACGACGCCCGCGGATATAAAGTCGAAGCTCCTGCCAAACCTGCACCGGGTGTTTCCGGAGCTGCGCGGGGTTCGGATCGACTATGCTTGGTCTGGCAATTGCGCGCTCGCCTTCACCCGCATGCCGCAGGTTGGCCGCCTTGGGCCGGCCACCTACTTTGCCCAAGGCTATAGCGGGCATGGCGTGGTCGGGAGCCATCTGTTCGGCCGGATGATCGGCAGCGCCGTCCATGGCGACCGCGCCCAATTCGACGCTTTCGCCTCCGCGCCCTGGATGCCGTTCCCGGGTGGGCGGCGGTTCGCGGTCCCCTACACGGCGCTGGGTTCGTGGTGGTATGGGCTGCGCGACCGGCTGAACGTCTGATCAACGCCCCTCATCGCTCAGGACCAATCCCTCGCGGCGCTTGTCGGTGGCGCCGAGGAGCTGGCCGTTCTCGATCAGGATCGCCTGGAGCCCCGAATTGAGGTCGGCGGTCTCCACCACCTGGCCGCGCGCGGTCAGGGCCGCGATCAGGGCAGGGGCCTGCGGGCTGGCCTCGATCCGGGTCTTGCCGTTCAGGTTGACCACGTGCGGCGCGTCGATCGCCGTTTGCGGGTCGAGGTTCCAGTCCAGGATGCCGATCAGCGCCTGGGCGACGAAGGGAATGATGTTGGCCCCCCCGGGCGAGCCGGTCGCGAGCATCGGCTCCCCGTCCTGCAGCACGATCGTCGGCGCCATCGACGAGCGCGGCCGCTTGCCGGGCTCGACCCGGTTCGCGACCGGCGCGCCATCCTCCTCGGGCAGGAAGGAGAAATCCGTCAGCTCGTTGTTCAGGAGGAAGCCGTCGACCATCACCCGGCTGCCGAAGCCGGTCTCGATCGTGGTCGTGGCGGAGACCAGGTTGCCCTCGCGGTCGCGGATGACGAACTGCGTGGTGCCCTTGCGCGGGCGGGGCCGGTCGGAGCCGAGCGGCTCGGGCCGGTCCCAGGGCGGGTTGCCGGCGGTGGCCTTCCCCATCGCCTGCAATGGGTCGATGGCCCGGGCGCGCGCCGCGAGATAGCGCGGATCGAGCAGCCCCTCGGTCGGCATGTCGACGAAATCGGCGTCGGCCATATAGCGCGCACGGTCGGCGAAGGCGAGCTTCGAGGCCTCGATGAACAGGTGCCAGGCCTGCGGACCCTCGCCGATGGCGGTCAGGTCGAACTGCGCGAGGATGCCGAGGATCTGCCCCACGGTCAGCGCGCCGGAGCTTGGTGGACCCATGCCGCAGACCTCGCGGGCGCGATAAGGCATGCAGACCGGGGGCCGCTCGATCACCCGATAGATCGCGAGATCGGCCGGCGTCATCACGCCCGGATTGGCGGCGCCGCGCACCGCTGCGACGATGTCGCGCGCGATCGGCCCGTGATAGAAGGGCGCGCTGCCCTCGGCCGCGATCTGGCGCAGGGTCGCGGCGAGCGCCGGGTTGCGCAAGGTCTCGCCCGCCTCGCGCGGGCTGCCGTCGGGATGCAGGAACAGGGCGCTCGCGGCCGGGAAATCCGCGAGCCGGTTGGCCTTGGCGTCGGCGATCGCTGCGGCGAGCCGGGGCGAGATCGTGAAACCCGCCTCGGCCCGGTCGATCGCGGGCTGCAGCAGATCGGGCCAGGGTCGGCGGCCGAAGCGGGCATGCAGCACCTCCATCAGCTTCAGGGTGCCGGGCACGCCGACCGACCGGCCGCCGGCGGCCGCGTCCCAGAAGCCGAGCGGCTTGCCATCGGGCCCGATCCAGTAGAACGGGCCGGCGGCGAGCGGCGCGGTCTCGCGGCCGTCGAAGGTCGTCAGCTGCCGGGCAGCCGCGTCCCAATAGACGACGAAGCCACCGCCGCCGATGCCCGAGCTCTGCGGTTCGACCAGGTTCAGCATCATCTGGACCGCGACCGCGGCGTCGGCGGCGGTCCCGCCGGCCTCGAGCACCGCGAAGCCCGTCTCCGAGGCGAGCGGGTTGGCGGTCGCCACCATCATCTCGCGCCCCAGGACCGACTGGCGCGGCGCGATCGCGGCGGTGGCCTCGGGCTGGGGCGGCCGATCCTCGGCGAAGGCCAGCGTGACCAGCAGGAGAGACGCGACAAGCCCGCGCAGCGCCGCCCGCCCGAGCCCGGCGCCCGGGCGCGCTCTCAAGTCGATCTTGCGAGTTGCCGCGCGCATTGACCTGCCCTCACCCTTGTGCCGGGCGGCCCGGCGCCGTCTCAGGGGCTCGGCTCCGGCACCGGGATCACATCGACCGCCTGCTCGCTGGTCTGCTCGCCGGCGATGCGCAGGATGCCACGAACCGGCGAGACATCGCCATAGTCGCGCCCGCGGGCGATCACGATGTGATCGGTGCCGACGACGAGCGCGTTGGTCGGGTCGAACTCGACCCAGCCGCTTTCGCGCCCGCACCAGGCGCGTACCCAGGCATGCATCGCATCGGCGCCTTCGAGCCGGGGCTTGCCCGGGGGCGGCGAGGTGCGCAGGAAGCCGCTGACATAGCCGGCCGGAATGCCGATGCCGCGCAGGCCCGCGATCATGATCTGCGCGAAATCCTGGCACACGCCGCGGCGGTGCGCGAAGGCCTCGATCGCGGGGGTCTCGACCGTGGTGGCCTCGGCATCGAACTCCATGTCCCGATAGAGGCCAAGCCCGACGGCCTGCACCGCATCGCGCGCGGTCATGCCCGTTCGGATCTGGTCGCGCGCATAGCTGGTGATCTCGGGCGTCAGCACGGCCCGCGGGCTCGGGCCGATGAAATGCAGCGGCGAGTCCGGTTCGAGCCCGCGATAGTCGGCGAGCTCTCCCGCCAGCCGGTCGAGCCCGGGCGAGATGTCGAAGGCGAGCGGCTCGCCGATCCGCTCGACCCGCGCCTCGACGCCAAACTCGATCTCGTCATGCACGTCGCGGAACACCACCTCGGTCCCGTCATTGCCGAAGAAATCGACCATCCCGCTGCGCTCGGCCGGCTCGGGGGCGACGGTCAGAGCGGCCGCGAGCCGCCGCTGCTCTCCGGGCAGGTCGGCTGGCATCAGCCGCAGCAGATGCCGCCCCCCGACCGCCGGCCGGTCATAGCTGTAGGTGATCCGCAATTTGATGTCGTAAAGCATGACGCTACCGCAGATAGCTCTCAGACAGGAGCTCGGACAGATCGGCAAGCTCGTTCCGGATCCGGAGCAGGCGGGCCTTGTCCAGCGTCTCCGGGCTCTGCACCGCGAGCGCGGTGTGGGCCTGCAGCACGGCGCGCGACAGGGGGGAGAGCTGGCCGTTGGTCTGCGCATCGGGCAGGAGCGCCACCTGGTCGCGCAGCTCGGTCAGCTGATAGAGCACGGAGCGCGGATTCATCATGTCGAGCGCCAGCAGGTCGATCACTGTCTCCCGGCTGGTCGAGACCGAATAGCGCCGGCGATGCGACATCACGCTGTCGCCGATCTCGACGGCAAGGTCGAGCGCGCCATCGGGCGCCTCGGGCGAGGCGAGCGAGGCAAGCAGCCCGGCCATGGTCATCGAGCGTTCGAGCGAGCGGCCGATCGTCAGGAACCGCCAGCCGGTGAAGCGATACATGTTCTCGTGCACCAGGCCCGAGAAGCCGGTGATCTTGCGCAGCAGAACGCCCATCGCCCTGGCATCGTCGTCGCCCGGCGTCACGGTCGAGCGCATCTTGCGCGCCGTGCGGGCGAGGTCGTTGAGCGCCATCCAGCCGTCGGTCGAGAAGCGGTCGCGCACATTGCCCGCGCTCATGGTCGCGGCATCGAGCGTCCAGAGCAATCCATTCGGGATGCCCTCGTCGGTGTCGATGCCGACCGCATCGAGCTCGTCGGAGAGATGCGCGATCAGCGGCGTCTCGCGGCTCGCGGTCTCGGCCAGGCGCACGTGATAGGCGCGCAGCATGCGCATCGCGCCCTCGGCCCGCTCGATATAGCGGCCGAGCCAGAACAGGTTGTCCGCTGCGCGGCTCGGCAGGACGCCGGGCACCACCCTTGCATAGGGGCCGGCGGGCGGGGCCAGCATGGTGATGCTCTCGACCGGCTTGTCGCTGACGATCCAGACATCCGCGGCCGAGCCGCCGCGCTGCATCGCGATTGCCGTCGGGTCGGGGGTCCGGCCGATCCGGGCGAAGCCGCCGGGCATCACCTGCCAGCCATCGGGGCTGCGGACCAGGAAGACGCGCAGGCTCATCGGCCGTGGCACCAGCCGGCCGTTCACATAGGCCGGGGTCGTCGACAGCGTCACCGCCTCCTGGCCCACCAGGTCGGGCCCGTCGCTTTCGAGCCAGGCATCGACCGAGGGCCGGGCCCGCCCGCGGACCTGGTCGCCGAGCACCGTGGTCTCGTCGATATCGAAGGGCAGTCGGGTCGAGAGCGCCGAGCCGATCATCATCCGCGCGGCATTGGCCCTCACATGCGCCCGTTCGATCGGTTGGCCGCACCACCAGGTCGCGATGTTCGGCAGCGCGAGCTTCTCGCCCTTGAGCGCGAGCGCGATGCGCGGCAGGAAGGCGAGCAGCGCCCGGGTTTCGAGCACGCCGGTCCCGAGCGCGTTGACCAGGCTGACATTGCCGCGCCGGACCGCGCTGACGAGCCCGGGCGTGCCGAGCCGCGAGCTCGAATCGAGCTCCAGCGGATCGGCGAAGGCCGCGTCGAGCCTGCGCCAGATCACCGTGGTGGGCTTCAGCCCGGCAACGGTGCGCACCATGACCCGCCCACGGTCGACCGTCAGATCCTCGCCTTCGAGCAGCATGAAGCCCAGATAGCGCGCGATATAGGCATGCTCGAAATAGGTGTCGTTGAGCGGTCCCGGGGTCAGGATCGCCACCCGGCCATCGTTCTCGGACAAGGCTTGCAGCGAGTCGCGGAAGGTGCGGAAGAAGCCGGCCAGCCGGTGGACATGCGCCTCCGAATAGAGGTCGGAGAAGACCCGGGCGGTCGCCACCCGGTTCTCCAGGGCGAAACCCGAGCCGGAGGGGGCCTGCGTGCGGTCGCCCAGCACCCACCAGGTGCCGTCCGGTCCCCGGCCGAGCTCGAAGGCGAGGAAATGCAGATAATGCCCGTCGCGCGGCGGCACGCCCACCAGCGGACGTAGCCATTCCCGGCTGCGGGCGATCAGCGAGCCGGGCAGCTGCCCGGTCGAGACCAGCCGGTTCGCGCCATAGAGATCGGCGACCACCGCCTCCAGCAGGTCCGCCCGCTGCTTCAGCCCTTCGGCGACTTCGCGCCATTCGGCCTCCTCGATCAGCACCGGCACATGGGCGAGCGGCCAGGCGCGCTCGGTCGAGCCGGCCGCGCCATATTGCCGGAAGAACACGCCGGCATCGCGCAGATACTGGTCGCCCCGGGCGAAGCGGCTGGCGAGCTCGCCGGGCGGGATCGTGGTCAGATGGTCGATGAACTGCCGCCAGACCGGCCGGATCTGGCCCGACGGGTCGAGCAGCTCGTCGGAAACGCCGGGCAGCGGGCGGTAGTCGGCCAGCAGCCGCGAGGCCGCCGCCGGATCATTGACCACGCTGTTCGGCGCCTCCAATCGTCAGTACCCCGGCGACCGGCGCAGATCGAGCGTCATCGGGAACGCCTTGTTCTCGACCTCGTGCGGCGGGACAAAGAAGCCCGCCGTATGGCCGCGGGGCTCGAACCGCGCCAGCCGGCGCGCCTCGGCCTCGTTGCCATTGACCGGGAACGTGTCGTAGTTGCGCCCGCCCGGATGCGCGACATGATAGAGGCAGCCGCCGAGCGCGCGATTGTTCCAGGTATCGTAGATGTCGAAGGTCAGCGGCGCATTGACCGGCAGGACCGGATGCAGCGCCTGCGCCGGCTGCCAGGCCTTGTAGCGCACGCCCGCGACCGCGACGCCCCCGGTCCCCGTCGGATGCAGCGGCACGCGGCGGCCGTTGCAGACCACGGTATAGCGCCCGGGATTGGTGGCGGTCAGCTTCACCTGCAGCCGCTCGGTCGAGCTGTCGGTATAGCGCACCGTCCCGCCGATCGCGCCGGTCTCGCCCAGCACATGCCAGGGTTCGAGCGCCGCGCGGACCTCGAGATTGACGCCGTCATACTCGACCTCGCCGCAGAACGGGAAGCGGAACTCGGCCTGGGCGGTGAACCATTCGGGCCGCATCGCGAAGCCATGCGCCTTGAGATCGTCGAGGACGTCGGTGAAGTCCTCCCAGACGAAATGCGGCAGCATGAACCGGTCGTGCAGCACGGTGTCCCAGCGCACGAAGTTGCCGGCGATCGGCGCGCGCCAGTAGCGGGCGATCAGCGCGCGGATCATCAGCTGCTGGGCGAGGCTCATCCGCGGATCGGGCGGCATCTCGAAGCCGCGGAACTCGACGAGCCCGAGCCGGCCGGTCGGACCGTCCGGCGAGAAGAGCTTGTCGATGCAGATCTCGGCGCGGTGGGTATTGCCGGTCACGTCGACGAGCAGGTTGCGCAGCAGCCGGTCGACCAGCCAGGGCAGGGGCTGGATGCCCTGTCCCGGAGCCGGCATCTGCTGCAGCGCGATCTCGAGCTCATAGAGCCCGTCATGCCGCGCCTCGTCGATCCTCGGCGCCTGGCTCGTCGGGCCGATGAACAGGCCCGAGAACAGGTAGGACATCGACGGATGGCGCTGCCAATGCAGGATCAGGCTGCGGAGCAGGTCGGGTCGGCGCAGAAACGGACTGTCGAGCGTGGTCCCGCCGCCGACCACCACATGGTTGCCGCCGCCGGTGCCGGTGTGGCGGCCGTCGATCATGAACTTGTCGGCCCCGAGGCGGCTCTGCCGGGCTTCCTCATAGACCGTCTCGGTGATCGCGACGCAATCGTCCCAGCTGTTGGCCGGATGGATATTGACCTCGATCACGCCTGGATCGGGAGCGACGCGCACCACGTTGAGCCGAGGGTCATGCGGCGGCGCATAGCCTTCGATATGGACCGGCAGGCCGAGGGCGCGGGCCGCGGCCTCGGCGGCGGCAATCAGCTCGAGATAGTCCTCGACCCGCTCCGTCGGCGGCATGAAGACGCAGAGCCGCCCGTCGCGCGGCTCGACCGAAAGCGCGGTCCGGACCGCCCCGTCAAGCTCGCTCAGCTGCTGCTCGATCCGCTCCTGGCCCGGCTCGCTCGGCGTGAACCGAGCGGTCGGCTGGGGCCGGATCACTGGGGTCGAGATGCGGATCTCGGGCAGGGACCCGCGCGGCTCGGTCGGGTCCGCGACATTGGTATAGGGATAGGAGGAGGCCGAGACATAGGGCAGCGACGAGAGCGGGATCCGATAGCCGACCGGGCTGTCGCCGGGCACCAGGAACAGATATCTCCGCCGCAGCCGCCAGCGCTCGGAGTGCCAGCGCGTGCCGGGCCGCGCGCGCGACTGCCAGCGCTGGATCGGCAGAACGAAGCCGGTCGGCTCGGTCAGGCCGCGGGCAAAGACCCGGCTGATCCGGTGCCGCTCCTCCGGATCCTCGAGCTCGCTGTTCTCGGGCGTCACATTCGCCGGCAGGTTGGCTTCCTTCAGGATCCAGGCGGCCGGATCCTCGAAGGCGGGCGTCACCATCTCCGGATCGACCCCGAGCGCGTCGGCGATCCCCATCAGGAGCTGCTCGGCATCGCCGGGCCCGACCTTGGTGTCGGTCGCCTCGACCGCGATCAGGCCCGGGTCGTTCCAGATCGGCAACCCGTCCCGCCGCCAGTAGAGCGAAAAGGTCCAGCGCGGCAGGCTCTCGCCCGGATACCATTTGCCCTGGCCATAGTGCAGGAAGCCGCCCGGCGCGAACCTGTCCCGTAGCTTGCGGATCAGCACATCGGCGCGCTCGCGCTTGGTCGGGCCGACCGCGTCGGTATTCCATTCCGGGCTCTCGAAATCGTCGATCGAGACGAAGGTCGGCTCGCCCCCCATGGTCAGCCGCACGTCGCCCTCGGCCAGCATCGCATCGACCTGGTGCCCGACCTCGTTCAGGGCCGCCCAATCCTCGTCCGAATAGGGCTTGGTGATGCGCGGATGCTCGGCCACGCGGCGCACCGTCATGTCGAAGTCGAACTCGACATTGGCGGCGCTCGCCATGCCGCTGATCGGCGCGGCGTTGCGGAAATGCGGGGTCGCGGCCAGCGGCACATGGCTCTCGCCGGTCAGCAGGCCGCTCGTGGGGTCGAGCCCGATCCAGCCCGCGCCGGGCAGATAGACCTCGCACCAGGCATGCAGGTCGGTGAAGTCGTGATCCGTTCCGGCAGGGCCGTCGAGCGAGACCAGGTCGGGCTTCAACTGGATCAGGTAGCCCGAGACGAACCGGGCGGCGAAGCCGAGATTGCGCAGGGTCTGCACCAGCAGCCAGCTCGAGTCGCGACACGACCCGGTGCCGCGCTCGAAGGTCTCCTCCGGGGTCTGCACCCCGGGCTCCATCCGGATCACATAGCCGACCTCGCGCGCGATCCGCGCATTGAGCCCGACGACGAAATCGACGGTGCGGGCGCGGTCTCGCGGGATGGTCGCGAGGAACGCCTTCAGATGCGGCCCGACCGGCTCGGGCGTGCGATAGATCACCAGGTCGTCATGCAGGTCGTGCGGATAGTCGAACGGCCAATGCTCGGCGCTGTCCTCGACGAAGAAGTCGAACGGATTGTAGACCGTCATGTCGGCGACGAGATCGACCTCGATCTTGAGCTCGGTCACCGGATCGGGGAACACGAACCGCGCCATCCAGTTGCCGTAGGGATCCTGCTGGTGGTTCACGAAATGGCCGGCCGGGCTGACCCTCAGCGAATGCGAAATCACCCGCGTCCGCGAATGCGGCGCCGGGCGCAAGCGGATAACCTGTGGACCGAGCGTCACGGGGCGATCGTACTTGTAATGGGTCAGGTGATAGATGCTGGCCTTGATCGACATGCGTTCTCCGGCTCGGTCTTTCGCGACATCGCCGGCAGCGTTTCATAAAACCTTGCACCGCACCATGGCTATGTTGCAGGCGGGCATCCTTGCTGCGGCGTCCGAGGCCGAACCGCATTTTGATTGATGCAACCGCGGCGCGGAAGGCTAGATAACAGGCAGGTTGTTGTTGTTGCCGGCGGTTCCCAGCCGCCGCCGGAGCCCGTGTCGGGGAGGCGGGGTTCCATGCTGCTTTCGGTTCTCGGGGTCATCACGCCCGTCTTCGTGATCATCGGCGCGGGCTATGTCTCCGTGAGGACCGGCTATGTGAAGACCGAGGCGACTCAGGCCATGGGCGGGTTCATCCTGCGCATCGCGCTGCCGGCGCTGGTCCTGAACGCGCTGACCGCCCAGCCGCTGCGCGACACCGTGACCTGGAGCTACCTGATCGCCTATGGCGGCGGCTCGCTGCTCGTCTTCACGGCCGGATACCTGATGGCCCGGCGGATCGCGCATCAGGGCATCGCCAAGAGCGCGGTGCGGGCCTTTGGCATCAGCGGCTCGAACAGTGGCTTCATGGGCTATCCGATCGCGGCGATGGTGATCGGGCCGCCGGCCGCCGCGATCCTCGCGCAGAACATGATCTTCGAGAACATGATCCTGATCCCCATGGTCGTGATGATCGCCGAGGTGGCCGAGGCCGCGCCCGGCTCGCTCAGGGCGGTGCTGAAGGGGATCGCGGTCAGCCTGTTGCACAACCCCCTGCTGATCACGATCGCGATCGGGCTCGCGATCTCCGGCAGCGGCCTTCACCTGCCGCAGCCGATCGCCCGGCCGATCGCGCTGATGGGGGCGGTGGCCGGCCCGATTGCGCTTTTCGTGGTCGGCGGCACGCTCGCGAGCCTGTCCTGGGGCGGTACGCCCGGCGAGATCGGCCGGATCGTCGCGGGCAAGCTGCTGCTGCACCCTCTGGTGATCTTCGTCTGCCTGTCGGTGGTCCACGGGCTCGACCCGGTGCTGGTGACCGGCGGCGTGATCTTCGCCGCCGTGCCGATGGCCAGCATCTTCCCGATCATCGGCGCCCGGTTCGGTCTGCCGCGGCTCAGCGCCACCGCGCTCCTCGCGGCGACCGTGACGTCGGCGGCGACGCTCTCGATCCTGATCGTCGCTATGGGCAAGGCCGGGCTGGTCAGCTTCGGCCCCTGACGCGCTCCGGAGATACGTGGGCGGTTGCGAAGGGCGGCGGTCAGAACTCGACTTCGAGCTCCACGATCTCCTCCGGCTCCTCCAGCGCGCCGGCGGTCCATTCCTGCATCAGATCCCAGTCGAGGATCGTGTCGCAGAACCGCGCGAGCTTCGGCGACAGGTCGACGGCATAGGTGCGGAACCGGGTGCAGACCGGCGCATACATCGCGTCGGCGACCCGCGGCGTCGCGCCGAACAGAAAGGGGCCGCCATATTTGTCGAGGCATTCGGTCCAGATCGCCCGGACCCGCTCGATGTCGGGCCGCGCCCCTGAAAATACCTTGAAGCTCTTGTGCCGCGCCTTGATATTCATCGGCAGCGCCGAGCGCAGATTGTAAAAACCCGAATGAATCTCGCCGGATATCGCCCGGCAATGCGCCCGCTCCTTGATCGCGGCCGGCAGCAGCCCGGCATCGGGCGCCACCTCGTTCAAATATTCCGCGATCGCCAGGGTGTCCCAGACCTCGACATCGCCATGGGTGAGGCGCGGCACCAGAACCGAGGGCGACAGCAGCAGCAATTCCTGACGCATCTCGACGCTCGTCGTGTCGACCGGACGCTCCTCGAACTCCAGACCGGCCATCCGGCACAGCAGCCAGCCGCGCAGCGACCAGGAGGAATAGTTCTTCGACGAGATGGTCAGGATTGCATTCGGCATCTTCTGGCGGCTCCCGCGTTCTTCCGTTGCGCTGCACAAACATTCTTCTCGCATCGCAACAGGAATTGCACTACCGTTTTTTTGCCCGCGGGGGCGGTGGAACGGGAGCGAGGAGACGCGGGCATGCTCTACCAGGCCTATCAGCTTCAGGACGATCTCGTCGGGCAGGTGCGCTACTTCGCGACCTGGGGACGATGGCTCGGTCAGGCGATGAGCTGGGGGCAGGGGATGAGGCTCGCGCGGCGCTGGGACGCCGCGCTCGAGATGGTCCAGCGTTACCGGCTGACCGCGACCCGGCCGGACTTCCACCTCAAGCCGGTGCCGATCGGCAATCGCGAGGTCCCGATCGGCGAGGAGGTCGTGGCCGAGTTCCCGTTCGGCCGGCTGCTGCATTTCGCCAAGGACGTCGCGACCCCGCAGCCCAAGCTGCTGGTCCTGGCGCCGCTGTCGGGCCACTACGCGACCCTGCTCGCGGCGACGGTCCAGACGCTCTCGCGCGACCATGACGTCTATATCACCGACTGGGTGAATGCCCGCGACGTACCGGTCTCGGCTGGCCGGTTCGGGGTCGAGGACTATGTCGACTACGTGATCCGCTTCCTCGAGATCATCGGACCCGGCGCGCATATCCTCGCGGTCTGCCAGCCCTGTGTGCAGGGGCTCGCCGCGGTGGCCGTCATGTCGGAGGACAAGAACCCGGCGACACCGCTGTCGATGACGCTGATGGCCGGCCCGATCGACGTCCGCGAGAGCCCGACCAAGGTCAACGACCTCGCCAACGAGCGACCGCTCGACTGGTTCAAGCGGTCGGTGATCGCTTCGGTGCCGCGCCGCTATGCCGGCTCGGGGCGGCGGGTCTATCCGGGCTTCGTGCAGCTGACCGCGTTCGTCATGATGAATCTCGAGCGGCACAAGGACCAGCATCGCAAGCTCTTCCGGCTGCTGTCGAACGGCGAGACCGAGGAAGCCGAGAAGATCAAGACCTTCTATGATGAGTATTTCGCGGTGCTAGATCTGACCGAGGAATTCTACATCGAGACGATCGACCGGATCTTCCAGCAGGCGCAGCTCGCGACCGGCCAGTTCACCTATCGCGGTCGCCGGGTCGATCCGGGTGCAATCCGCAAGACCGCGCTCCTGACCGTCGAGGGTGGGCGCGACGATATCTGCGCGCTCGGCCAGACCAGCGCCGCCCACGATCTGTGCTCGTCGCTGCGCCCGCATCTGAAGCGCCATCACCTGCAGGCCAATGTGGGCCATTACGGCGTCTTCAACGGCAAGCGCTGGGAGCGCGAGATCTATCCCGTGGTCCGCAACCACATCCTCGCGATGGAATAGCCCGCCGCCGGCGCCGGTTCAGGGCTTCGGCGCGGCCGCGGCGCGGCGGTCGAGGCCGGCGGCGATCGCCTTGGCGAGCGCCTCGTAGTCGCCGTCGAAATGGTGGCCGCCGCTGGTGCCGATCGTCTCGATCCCCTTCGCCGCGAGGTCGGGGCAGGGATCGTCGTCCTCCTCCTTGCCGTAGAAGCACTGGACGAGCGCGGGATTGACCGCCTTCAGGTCGTCGACCGGATCGCCATGGCCGCTCGCCTCCTGGCCGAACCAGCCCATCACCGAGATCTGGAACGACTTGCCGTGCGACAAGGCGAGCAGCGACAGCTGGCTGACCTGGTCCTTGGTCGCCTGCGGCAGCAGGTCATAGGTCGCGGGCAGGATGTCGGCGCCAAAGGAATAGCCGACCAGCACCACCTTCGAGACGTTCCAGAGGTCGGTATAATGGTCGATGATCTTCACCAGATCGTCCGCCGTCTCCTGCGGCTGACGCTCCGACCAGAAATAGCGCAGCGAATCGACGCCGACGACCGGGATACCCGCCTCCTGCAACGCATCGCCGATCTGGCGGTCGATATCGCGCCAGCCGCCGTCCCCGGAATAGACCACGGCCAGCGTGTCCCGGCTCGGCTTCGCGACCGGCAGCTCGGCAAGCGGCAGGCCGAGCGGCGCGGCGCTGTCGGCCTCGGCCGAGATCGCGGCGGTCAGCAGGTCGGTCAGCGCGGCATCCGGCGCCTTGGCGCTGTCGCTCACCGCGATATCGGGCCAATCGGCGGTCAGCGCCTTCACATGCGCCCGGCCCGCCGGATCTGCCGATCCGGTGAAGGCGACCGACACCGGATCGGGCAGGGCGCCCGGCGTCAGCGCATAGATCGCCGTCCCCGCCTTCGTCCCGTCGCGCCGCACGGCCTGGGTGCAGAGCGGCTTCTTCAGCGCGATCGCCTCGGTCGGATCGACCGCGAAGGTGCCGCCGATCGTGGCGAGCGGTGTCTGCGCCGCGATCGCCAGCGCCTGGGCGCCGCCCGCGCCGATGCCGGCAATCAGCGGCAGGCTGTAATTCGCATCGCCCGTCGAGCGCTGGACCTGCTGGCTCAGCGATTCGATGTCGGCGGTGATATAGACGCAGTCGCGGTCCTCGGCCTCGAGCTTCGGCAGCCAGGAGGGCAGGTCGATCCCGACGACGATCGCGCCCTGGGCCGTCAGCGCCTTGGCCATCGCCTCCTCGCGCGCGCCCCAGCCGGCGGCGTCGGAGATCAGCACCACCTCGGCAGCCGCTGGCGCCTGCGCCGGCATCAGGATCTTCGGGGCCGGGATCGCGCCCCCGTCGAAACTGTCCTCGGCATGGGCCGGCAGCGCGGCCAGAAGCACCAGGCCGGCGAGCGTCCGCAGGATCATTTGCCGATCACTCCCTTCAATCCGCCGCCGATCAGCAGCGTGGTATCCATCAGCGCGAGGACCGGATTGGCGCTGCCCGCCACCGCGAGATAGCGCGGCTGCCAATCGGGCCGGAACTTTTCCTTGAAGGCACGAAGGCCCTTGAAATTGTAAAACTTCTCGCCGTTCTCGAAGACGGTGGCGGCAATGACGTCCCAAGCCGGCGCATGCGCGCTGTCCGACATGCCGGCGAGGGGCGCCATGCCGAGCTGGAACGACTTGAAGCCCTGGTCGCGCATCTCGATCATCATCCTGCCGAACAGATAGACCATGCTGCCGCTCGGCGCCTCGGGGGCGAAGCGCATCAGGTCGATCGAGCATTGCTCGCGCTGGCCGGTCAAGAGCAGGTTGGCGAAGGCGACGATCCGGCCCTCGAGCCGCAGCACCGCCGCCGGCTGGGACAGCACATAGTCCCGCTCGAAGGCGCCGAGCGAGAACCCCTTCTCGCGGGCGTTGTGATGATCGAGCCAGCCGGCCGAGACGCGCTCGAGCTCGTCATAGACCGCCGGCAGCTCGGACGATTGCAGGATCGCGAATTCCAGCCCGTCGCGCTGGCCCCGCGACAGGCTGTTGCGCAGGCTCGACCACGTACCACCCTTGAGATCGAAACGGGTCAGGTCGACCACCGCCATCTCGCCGAGCTTATAGGCCCGCATGCCCGCATCGGCGCAGGCGGCGAGCAGGGCGGGCGAGACCTGATAGAGCACCGCCCGTCCGCCCGCGGCGCGCGCGGTCTCGATGAAGCGCCAGATCAGCTCGGCCCAGGTCTCGGGCGGGCCCACCGGATCGAAGAGCCCGATCCAGGACCGGCCCTGGCGCCCATACATCAGAAAGCCCCGTCCATCCTCCGAGAAGAGCAGCCGCTTGTCGCCCATCCGCACGAGATTGGCCCCGGGTGCGCCCTGGTCCTCGACGATGGCGACCGCCCGGGCGACGGTCGCGGGATCGGCGGGCGGCTGCGCGGCGGCGGCGGCGGGGCGCAGCAGGCTCACCACCGCGAACAGGCTCGCGGCGAGGGTGATCCCGAGCATCGCGCGCAACCCGCGCGGCGCATCGGCCGAGAACTCGAACTGCCACCAGAGCTCGTGGCTGTATTCGACATCGCGATAGGCGAAGAACAGGATCACGAAGGCGCCGATCACCACCACGGCGATCGAGGCGATCCAGGCCGGCGTCAGCGCCTCGGGGAACAGCGAGGCCGGGCGGTTGAACATTCGCCGGCTCGACAGCAGCGTGACGAGGAGGACGATCAGCAGCACGGTCTGGGTCGGCAATTGCGCGCGCAAGGGCGAGAAGACGAGGGCGCCGGCGGCGGCGAACAATGTCACCCACCAAGCCCCGTCGAGCCGATGCGCGAGCCCGCGCGCCGAGACGATCAGCCCGAGCCCGAGCAGGCTCGACAGGAAATGCGCCGCCTCCACGATCGGCAGCGGCAGCCATTCGGACAGGATGTCGAGCTGCCCGGGCTGCGGCGGCGCGACGCTGGAGAAGACCAGCAGCACGCCCGTCACGAAGGTCAGCGCGGCGATCAGGGTGGGCGCGATCCGGCCGCCGACCCGGCGCAGGCCGGCCATGGCTGGGCTCTCGGCGGTGGCGCGCGCCTCGCCGATGCCCACGACCAGCGTCGCGACCACCAGCGGAAACACGAAATAAGTGAGCCGGTAGAGGATCAGCGCGCCGAGCACCGATTCGAGATCGACCGACGGCCCGAGCCCGGCGACGATGACGGTCTCGAAGACGCCGAGGCCGCCCGGCACATGGCTCAGAACCCCGAGCCCGAGCGCCACCGAATAGATGCAGAGCAGCGCGGGCCAGCCGACCGAGCCGGTCGGCAACAGCACATAAAGCACGCTCGCGGCCGCAGCGACGTCGACGACCGTCACCAGAAACTGGCGCAGCGCCAGAGGCAGGCTCGGCAGCGCGAGCCGCACCCCGCCGATATGCAGGCCCCGGCCGCCGCGCCCGAGCCAGAAGACCAGCATGATCGCGCCGAGCAGGGCGCCTGCGATCAGCCGCAGCACGGTCGGCGACAGGGCGGTCGCCCCGGCCGCATCCTCGGCGACCGCGAGCAAGGCGAGCGAGGTGATCGCGGCGAGCCCGAGACCGAAGGCCAGCGTGACGAAGGCGATGACCTTGCCGATCTCCTCCGGCCCGAGCCCGAGCCGCGAATAGGCGCGGTAGCGGATCGCGCCCCCGCTCAGCGGTCCGAATCCCGCGATATTGCCGACCGCATAGGCCGAGAAAGCGGTGAGCGCGGCTTGCGGCCAAGGCAGCGGATGCCCGACATAGTCGAGCGCGTCATAGTCGTTGAAGGTCAGCGCGAGAAACGAGAGCGCGGTGAAGCCGGCGGCGAGCGCCACCCTCTGCCAGCTCGTATCGGCGAGGGCCTGGACCACGTCGGCATACTGGACCTCGCGGATGAGATGCGTGACCGCGACGCCGACGAGCGCGAAGATCACCGGGACGAGCAGCAGCGTCAGCGCGGCGAGGTTGGAGCGCAGGAAAGCCGCCAGCCGGGACGGCGGCTGCGGGACGACGGTATCGGGGCCGGGCTGAGGCGAAGGGGACGCGGTCGGGGTCATCGGGGCCGGTTGGGACTGTGACGGTGCTACGCCGGACTCTCGAGGCAAGCGTGAGGTGCGGTAACGGATGGGCGCCGGTGCGATCCTGACGAAACGAATGACGCGACGCCGGCCCGGGCGCGGGCACCCGGTCGACTCCGCTCGATCGGGCTTCGTCTAGCCGGTTTGCCGCCGCTTGGCCATGCCCGACCGAAGCCGCACGCAAGTTTTACCGCCTTGCCCGACCCCGGCGCGATCCGCGCGCGCCCCCGCGTGCCGGCGCGAGGCGATCACGTGGCGCCCGACGCCGGCGGCTCCGGCTCGCGATTGCGGTCGGGGTCGAAGGCGCGGATGCAGGCGGCGAGCTCGGGCTCGGCCACCCGGCGCGCGGCGCCGCCGATCGAGAACCACTTGACCCGGCGCTGGCCGGTCTCGGGATATTGCTTCAGCCGCTCGCGGGCCTCCATCGGATAGAGGCGCACCACGCAGGCGGCGCTGCGGCCGGGACCGACCTTCTTGGAATAGGTGTAGAAGCCGATGCTGCGCTCGTCGATCACCCCGCGCAACCCGGCCTCCTCCCAGGCCTCGCGCGCGGCGGCCTGCGCCTCGCTGCGGTTGCGCATCGGCCAACCCTTGGGAATGATCCAGCGGCCGGTATCGCGGCTGGTGATGAGCAGGATCCGCAGGCCCTTGGCCGAGCGCCGGTAGCAGAGCGCGGCGACCTGAAGGATCGGCGGATGCCTGGTGGCGGCCGACCCTTCGAGCGTATGGTATTTGGGTTTGGTGAAGCGCTTCTTGGGCATGGGGTCGGGCAGGGTCTCCATCCGGGGGGCGCGACCAGCCCTAACGGTTTCCGCCCCCGAGGCCAACCGCCTCGGCACCCCGATCGCCGCTCCCCGTGAAGCGCCGCGGCGACGCCCCGCGCGTGGCCGCCTCGCGCTCGCGGCGCGCGGCACGCGGCACCGCCGCGCCGGTGGCGGGCGCTCGCCTCCCGGGCGCGGCTCAGGCGGCACGGCGTCCCCGATCCCGCCGGGGCGGCCGCAAGCCCGGAGCACGGCGGCGCTACCACCGCTCGGAAGGAGGGCGCCCCCCCAGAACCTCGGCCAGGCGGTCGCGGGTCGCGGGGGTCACGTCTTCGGGCAACGCGTCGGGCGGATGGAAGCCGGCCGACAGGATCTCGAGCGACGGCGCGGGGGGACGCGCCTGCGCCACGCCCCGCGCGACATAGAGCACCACATGGTCGCGCCGCCCGCCGCCCCTGTTCCAGTAGACATGGAACAGCGCGGGCGGCCCCGCGAGCACCAACCCGCCTTCCTCACGCGCCTCGCGCTCGGCGGCGGCGGCGCAGCTCTCGTCGGCATCGACGGCGCCCCCCGGCAGATGCAGGCCCGGCACGTAGGAATGCCGCACCAGGAACACCCAGCCCCGCGCATCGAGCGCCACCAGCCGCACCCCGAGGCTGAGCGGCGCCCGCGCCAACCCCGCCACGCGCATCGCGACGCGGCCGACCATCAGATGCAGCGCGCCGACCCGGCCCGAACCGGACGGGCGGTCGCGCACCGGACCCTGCTCCATGCAGCCTCCCTTGCGATCCGCCCCCGAGCTTGGCGGGAACCGGTGGACCTGTCCACAATCGCCGGGCTAGCCCTCGTCCTCCGCGGCCACGAAAGCGCGCAGGCCGGCGACGTCGGTCACGGCGATCGAGCGATAGCCATGCGTGACCCAGCCGGCACCGGCGAACCGCCCGAGCGCATAGCTCACCTGCTTGCGCGTCGCGCAGGCCATGTCGCCGAGCTCCGCCTGGCCGAGCGGCAAGGGGCGCCGGTCCGCCGCGACCCGCAGCAAGACGGCACCGATCCGCCGGTCGGGATCGCGGAGCAGCAGGTCGTGGACGATCCGGAGAAGGATGTCGATATTGATCAGCGGGATCTGCCCGAAATGCCGCGCCGCCTTCGGATCCTGCGCGGTGATCTGCTCCATCGCCTCGAGCGGCAGATGCATCACCCGGCTCTCCACGGCAACGGCGAGCGTCAGCCGGCGCGGGCCCCCGGTCATGTACGGCCCCTCGCCGGTCCAGAGCCCGGGCGCGCCGACATGGATCAGCCGCGGCAAGGCCGCCCCCGGCGCCGCGGTCACCCGCATCAGCCCTTCGATCAGCCCGTAGATCCCACCCGGCGGGTCCCCGAGATGATAGAGCGCGGTGCCGGCCGCATGCACCTGCACCAGGGCACGGCGCAACACCTCGTCGCGGAACGGCGCCGGCTGCAGGGCCAGCCAGCCATTCCCGCTGACGACCGCGACATCTTCCTGCGTCATGCCGCGCCTTCGCATGCCTCTTCCATGCCACTTTGTTCCGTCCGGAACAATATGGCGCCGAACCGCGCCCTATAACCCGCTGACCCGGCGATACCGCCGCACCCTGAAGGGGAGGGATCCGACATGCTGAAGACCCTGGGAGCCGCGGCCTTGCTCGCGCTCTCCGCCAGCAGCCTCGCGCTGGCGCAGGAAGCGCAGAAGCCCAATATCCTCGTCATCTTCGGCGACGATATCGGCCAGACCAACCTGTCGATCTACTCGAATGGCCTGATGGGCTACCGCACGCCCAACATCGACCGGATCGGCAAGGAGGGCGGCGCCTTCACCGACTACTATGCCGAGCAGAGCTGCACCGCCGGCCGCTCGACCTTCATCACCGGGCAGGTGACGCTCAGGACCGGCCTCTCCAAGGTCGGCCTGCCCGGCGCCGATCTCGGGCTCCAGCCGGTCGACGCCACCATGGCCTCGGCGCTCAAGGACCAGGGCTACGCTACCGGCCAGTTCGGCAAGAACCATCTCGGCGACCGCGACGAGTTCCTGCCGACCGCCCACGGCTTCGACGAGTTCTTCGGCAACCTCTACCACCTGAACGCCGAGGAGGAGCCGGAGGACCGCAACTACCCGCAGGACCCGGCCTTCCGCAAGCAGTTCGGGCCGCGCGGCGTCATCCACTCCTTCGCCGACGGCCGCATCGAGGACACCGGTCCGCTCACCCGCAAGCGGATGGAAACCGTCGACGACGAGACTTCGGCCGCGGCGATCGACTTCATCAACCGGCAAGCCGACGCGAAAACCCCGTTCTTCGTCTGGATGAACACGACGCGGATGCACGCCCGCACCCACGTCCGCGACGAGCACCGGAGCCCCCCGGGCCTGACGGCCCCGACCGAGTACGCCGACGGCATGGTCGAGACCGACGGCGTCATCGGGACGATCCTCGACGACCTCGACAAGAAGGGCCTGACCGACAACACCATCGTCATCTACACGACCGACAACGGCCCGCACCAGAACACCTGGCCCGACGCCGGCACGACGCCGTTCCGCTCGGAGAAGAACACCAACTGGGAAGGCGCCTACCGCGTGCCGGCGCTGGTCCGCTGGCCTGGCCACATCCAGCCCGGCACCTGGTTCAACGGCATCGTCTCGGGGCTCGACTGGTTCCCGACGCTCCTCGCCGCCGCCGGCAATCCGGACATCACGAAGCAGCTCCTCGACGGCACCACGATCCAGGGCAAGCAGTACAAGAACCATCTCGACGGCTTCAACCAGCTCGACTACCTGACCGGCAAGTCGGACAAGAGCGCGCGTTCGAGCTTCGTCTACTTCAACGACGACAACGACATCGTCGGCTTCCGCTACGAGAACTGGAAGCTGGTGTTCGAGGAGCAGCGCGAGACCGGCACCCTCGCGATCTGGGCCGAGCCCTTCGTGAAGCTGCGCGTTCCGAAGATGTTCGACCTCCGCTCCGACCCCTACGAGCGCGCCGACATCACCTCGAACACCTACTACGACTGGCTGTTCGAGCACGCCTACCTCGTCGTCCCGGCGCAGGCCTACGTCGCCGACTTCCTGTCGACCTTCAAGGACTACCCGCCGGCACAGCGGGCGGCGAGCTTCTCGATCGACCAGATCCAGGAGGGCGTGATGCAGCAGCTCAACAACGCCGCCGGCGGCCAATAGACATCGGGCCGGCGCCGTCGACGCCCGCCTCGACCTCCTGCCGGCCGCCGCGACACGGCGCGCGGCGGTTCTGGCGGGCAGCCGCGGATCAGGGGGCGGGGGGGGCCGGCGGGGCGAGCAGGGTCTGGATGAACCCCTCGACCTTCGGTCCGGTCGCGAGCAGCCGCTTGGCGGATGCGAGGCTCGGACGGTCCAGCGCGGGCAGGGGCTGCTGGAACGCCGCCGCCGGATCGAGTGCCGCGGGATCGGCCGCCGGCGCGGGCGGCACGGCTCCGCCGCTCCTCGCCGCCATGTAGCCAGCCATCGCCGCGCGCTGCGGGTCGTCGGTCGCCGCGCCAGCCCGCGCCCAGTCGCCCGACGGCCAGGCATAGGGCGCGGCGGCGGCGCCGAGCCCGGCCGCCTGCAGCACGCCGCTCGCCTGCCCGAATGCGCCGCCTTGCGCCAGCGCGCGGGCGCGCAGCGTTGCGGCATCGGCTCCATCGAGCCCCGCGAGCGTCGCCTCGGCCAAGGCGGCATGGCCGAGCCTCAGCTCCGCCTCCGCCGCCAGCAGCCGCGCATCTTCATCGTCCCGTGCGACCGGCGGCGCGAGCAGGGCCAACGCCGCTTCCGGCAGGCCGAGCCCGAGCAGCCGGGCCGCGATCGCTCGTCGGGCCGGGTCGCCGGACGCGGTCGTCGCGATCAGCGGCGCCTCCGCCAACATCACCTCGGCATAGGCGGCGTCGCCGACCTTGGCCGGATCGGCCGCGGCGAGCAGGCTCGCGGCCAGCGCATCAAAGCGCGGCGCCGCGTCGGACAGGTCGGCGGCCGCCGCGTGGGTCTCGGCAATCGCGGCGGCGAGCGCGCCCTCGCGCGCCAAAACTTCGGCCAGAAGCCCGCGAAGCAACGCCTCGCGCGGCCCGCGCCGGGCCTCCAGCGCGGCGGTCCTGAGGTCCGTCTCGATCGTCGCCGGCAGCGGCAGATCGCGGTCGAGCGCCAGCCGCGTGAGCCGGGCCAGCGCCTCGGGCGCGACCGGCGTGCTGGCGGCCGCGAGCGCGCCGAGCGCATCGGCGGCTTCGCGTGTCCGCCCTTCGGCGGCGGTCAGGCTGGCCTCGGCCAGCTGCATCTCGATCGAGGGCGGCAGACCGGGCCGCTCGGTCAGATCCTGGACCTGCCGGGCCGGTCCCGGCTGATGGGCATCGACCAGACGCAGCACCAGGGCAGGCCCGAGCAGAGCACGCAGGTCGGGCGGCAGTTCGGCGAAGGCGGCCAGGACAGCGGCGAACTGGTCCGCGTCGCGCCAGGGCGCGACCGCGCCACCGAGCGCGAGCCACAGCGCATGGCGGCCGGGGCAGGGGGCGCCGACCGCGAGCGGGCCGTCCGAGGCGACCGGCTTGCCATCGACGACGCGCGCCAGGTCGAGCAGGGCCGCGCGTTCGGGCAGGGGGGCGTCGAAACCGAGCAACAGTCCCTCCGCCTCCGCGCCGAAGCCGAAGCGGATATAGAGCCGCGCCAGATCGCCGAGCGCCGTCGGGTCGGGCGTGTCGAATTCGCCGACCAGCCGCAGTTCGAGCCCAGGGACCTGATCGAACAGCGACCCGCTCCGCGACCAGTGCGCGACATCGAGGCTTTCGTCGGGCAGGCATTCCGGCGCCGCCTCGGGCGCCGGCTTGGCGCTTCGCGGCTTGTCGCGATCGAAGACCGTGGTGGCGAAGATCTGGCTGTGATCGAGCCCGGCAAGATCGGCGGGAGCGGACGGTGCCGGTGCCGGCTTCGGTGCCGGTTCTGCTTTCGGTCGGGCCAGGGCGACCGGCTCGATCCGTGGGCGGGCGGCCGGGGTCGGCTCCGGCGCCTCCGGCGAGGGGGGCGCGCTCAGATCGATCACCCCCTGCTTGGCGGCGCGCTCGATCTGTTGCAGCAGCACCTCCTCGGCCGAGGCGACGGCGGTGGCCTCGCGGTTGGCGCGCGCCGTCGGGGATTCGGGGGGCGGGGCGGCGGCGGCGATCGGGGTTACCCCGTCTCGATCGGCGACGTCGAGCGCCAGGTAGCGGCCATCGACAAAGGTCGTGCTGACCCGGCACTCGCAGCCGAGGCTGACCGTGACCCGGGTGCCGTCGCCGTCGCTCAGGCTCTCGACCGCGGCGACCCGGCTGCGCGGCATTCGGTCGAAGACACCGTCGGCATCGAAGCGCAGCGCCTTGCCGGGAAAGAGCAGCGTCACGCGGCCTTCGCCCGTCTCCAGCGACCATTCGGTTCGCGGATCGACCCGCAGCACGATGCGCGAGAAGTCGTCATGCTCGCCGCCCCGGATCGCGCCACCCTCCTGGGCCAAGGCGGGACCGGAGGCGAGCAGCGTTGCGGTGCCGGCCAGCAGGAGGGCGCGCCTCATGCCGCGAGGCTCTGCTTGGAGGCGCGCAACGCCCCTTCGAGCTCGTTATAAGACGGCCGCAGGCTCTCGGGCGTGTTCTGCCGCCCGACCTCGACGCAGATGTTGGGGGCGTGATTGTGCAGCGCCGCCACCATCACCTCGCGGATCAGATTGTAGAAATGCTGGTCCTCGTCGATCACCGCCTTGACCCGGCTGGCGAACGGCCCGACCAGGCCATAGGCGAGAAAGACACCCATGAAGGTCCCGACCAGCGCCCCGCCGATCATCTTGCCGAGGATCGCCGGCGGCTGGTCGATCGAGGCCATCGTCTTGATCACGCCGAGGACGGCCGCGACGATCCCGAGCGCCGGCAGGCCATCGGCCATGGTCTGCAGCCCGTGCGCCGAATGCAGCGCGGCTTCGTACTTCTGCTCGATCCGCTTGTTGAGGACCTCCTCAACCTGGTGCGGATCGTCGTAGTTCATCGAGGCCGAGCGCAGCGTGTCGCAGATCAGCGCCACCGCCTCGCTGTCGGCCAGGATCCGGGGATAGGCGCCGAAGATCGGCGAGGCGCCCGGATCCTCGATATGCTGGTCGAGCTCGACCGGATTGGTCCGCGCGATCTTGATGAGCTGGAACATCAGGCAGAGAAGGTCCTGGAAATCCTGGGTCTTCCAATGCGGCCCCTTGAAGACCTTGCCGATGTCCTTCAGCGTGTGCTTGATCCCGTGCATGTCGTTCGAGATCACGAAGGCGCCGACCGCCGCGCCGAGGATGATGATCATCTCATGCGGCAGCGAATGCAGGATGATCTCGAGATGGCCGCCGGCGAAGACATAACCGCCGAACACCATGATGAAGACGATGCAGACGCCGACGATGCCGATCATGTCTCAATCCCGCGAACTCGTGACCTGGGCGTCGCCCGGAGGCGACACCTCGTCCTCTCTGACGGCTGGAGCTTAAGAAAACTTCAAGCCCGTGAGCCTATTTGGTCGGGACCTTGGAGTTGCGGCTGGCGACGGTCAGCGTCACCGCATAGGCGCTGTCCGCGTTCATCGCCGCCAGCACGTTGGCCGCGATCTCCGGCCGCATCCGCGCCATCAGACCGGCGGCGAAATTCACGTCCATCCGGTCGAGGATCCGCGCGGCATCGGCCGGCTTCATGTTCTCGTAGACCGTGGTCATCCGGTCGATGTCCTTCTCCGCCGCCTTGTCCGCGCTCGCCAGCGTGTCCTGCAGCTGCTTCTGCGCCTTCTCGTAGGCGGCGAGCTGCTCGGCCAGCTTCGCCTCGGCGACATTGAGCGTCTGCGCCCGGTCGGCGAGCCGCGTCTCCTCGGCATTGAGCTGCGCCTCGCGGTCGCGCAAGGCCTTCATCAACTGCCCGGCATCGCCGGACGCGTCCGCGCTCTGGGCGGGCGCGGCGCTCTCCATCTCCTCGGCCAGCGCCAGGCCGCTCTCCGACAGGCGCAGCGCCGCCGAGACCAGGAAGCAGGCCACGATCAGGCCGACGCCACCGATGGCAGGATGGGCGGAACGCGCGGCCATGGCTCAGGCGCGCCCCCCGGCCAGCGCGCGCAGCGCGTCGATGATCTCGTCCTCGCTGCGAGCCGCCGGCTCGGGCCGGCCGCGCCGGAGCAGCGGCCCATCGCGCGGAGGCAACGCCCGCGGCTTCGGGATCTCGGGGACCGCCGGGGCCTGCGCGGCAGGAGCCGGAACCGGCGCTTGCGCGAGCGCCGGCTGCGCCACCGGCGCCGGCTCGGCCTTTGCCCGCGGCGCCGCGGCCTTGGGCGCGCGCACGGGCTCGGACCTTGGCGCCAGGGGCTCGGGCACGAAAGCCGGGATCGCGGTCTGCGCCGTCGGCGCCTCCTGCACGGTGGCGAGCAGCAGACGCAGCTGCCCGGCCGCCGCCTCGGCCCGCGCGCTCAGCTGGCCGAGATCGTGGCGCGTCTCGCGCGCGGCGGTGCGCGCCTCCTCCAGCGTGCTCCGCGCCAGCTCGATCTGCCGGGTCAGCGACACGATCGACCCGCCGAGCCCCTTGTCCAGATCCTTCAACGCGTTGACCCGCCGCGCCAGCACCCAGCAATAGCCGCCGGCGAACAGGGAGGCCGCCATCAACAGACCATCGGTGAGCAAAGCCATCGCCGGCTCCTTCAATTCAGTACGAATTCGGTGATCAGGAGATCGCGCACCATGCCCTCGCCGGTCACGACCTGAACCCGGCGCAGCATCTGCGCCCGGAGCCGCGGCAGGGCCGCCGGCTCTTCGAGGTCGCGCACCTCGACGGCGCGCAGATAGGTGTTCAGCACATCGAGGATCCGGGGCATCACCGCGGCGACGGCCACGGCCTGGCCGGGCTCGACCTCGATCTGCCCGGTGAAGCGCAGATGCCGCGCCGAGGCCTGCGGCGGCAACGAGATCGTGATCGGATCCATCGCGACGAACGCCGCCGCCGCCTCCGAGCCGGCCTCGCCATGGCCGCCGCCCCCGCCGCCATGCTCGCCCCCGCCGCCCATCAGCTTGGCGGGGTCGATCATGCCGGAATAGATCGCCCAGAACCCACCGCCGCCGAGGGCCAGCGCGGCCACGATCCCGAAAAGCAGGCCCTTGGCCCCGCCGCGAGGCTTGACGGGGACGGCATCGACGGCGGCGGCTTCGCTCATGAGGTCTTTCCGGGACTGCGGTTCGCTTGCAATTAACCCCAGGACCACTAACCAAATCTTAAGCCTGTCACGCCGAATATCCGGCTCGAAACCGGCGGTTAACCGCGCAGCGTTGCGGTAGCCGGGCAAGCCGAGAGGGCCGCGTTGAAACAGATCCAGGCGTTGTGGGAAGGGCTCGACCCGCGTCGTCGCATCATCGCGATCCTGAGCCTCGTCGCCATCGCCGCCGCGATCTTCGGCATCAGCCGGGTCGCGACCGAGCCCGACATGGCGCTGCTCTATTCCGGTCTCGACCCGGCCGCCGCCGGCGAGGTGGTCTCCGCCCTCGAGGCCGACGGCGTGCCCTTCGAGATCCGCGATACCGCCATCATGGTGCGCAAGGCCGACCGCGACCGGATCCGCATGGAGCTCGCGGCCAAGGATCTGCCGGCCGGCGGCCCCAAGGGCTACGAGATCCTCGACGGTCTCTCGGGCTTCGGCACCACCAGCCAGATGTTCGATGCCGCCTACTGGCGCGCCAAGGAGGGCGAACTCGCCCGTACCATCACCGGCTCGCCCAACGTGCGCGCCGCCCGCGTGCATCTCTCGACCCCGGTCACGCAGCCCTTTTCGCGCAGCACGGCGGGCAGCGCCTCGGTCACCGTCACCATGGCGCGCGGCGCGCTCGATGCGAGCCAGGCCAAGGCGATCCGCTATCTCGTCTCCTCGGCCGTTGCGGGGATCGCGCCCGACTCGGTCGCGGTGCTCGATTCCGCCACCGGCGTGGTGCTGGCCGGCGCCGACGATGACGGTCCGACCGCCGGGACGAAGCCCAACGATCGGGCGGAACTCTTGCGCAGCAACATCCAGCGCCTGCTCGAGGCGCGCGTGGGCCCCGGCCGCGCCATCGTCGAGGTCAATGTCGATGCCGACATGGACAGCCAGACCATCACCGAGCGCATCCTCGACCCCAACGGCCGCGTGGCCGTCAGCGCCGAAACCGAGGACAACAAGAGCAATTCCACGGGTTCGAACCCCGCGGTGACGGTCGCGAGCAACCTGCCCGACAAGAGCCAGTCCAATTCCGGCAACAGCTCGTCCTCCTCGAGCCAGACCCGCGAGCGGCAGAATTTCGATGTGTCCGAGACCAAGCGCGAGCGCGTGGTCCAGCCCGGTCAGGTCCGGCGGATCAGCGTGGCGGTCATGGTCGATGGCATCACCACGACCGCCTCGAACGGCAACCCGACCTGGGCGCCCCGTCCGCAGACCGAGATGGAGACGCTGCGTCTGCTCGTCCAGTCGGCGATCGGCTTCGACGCATCGCGCGGCGACACCGTCACCATCGAATCGCTGCAATTCACCTTGCCGCCGGAGCAGGGCACGCTCGCGCAGAGCGGGCCGGGCTTTCTGCAGATGCAGGGCGCGCAGCTCGCGCAGATCGGCGTTCTTGGCCTGATCGTGCTCGCGCTCATCCTCTTCGTGGTGCGCCCGATGCTCAGCCGCAAGCTGGAGCCGGCCCTGGTCGCGCTGACCGGCCCGGTCGACATCACGCCCGACGCGACGGCGATGCGCCAGCTCGCCGGCAAGGATGTGCTCGACCTGCCGCCGCAGAGCGCCAGCAAGATCGACCGGCTCCGCGAGGTGATCGCGAGCCGCAGCGAGGACAGCGCCGCCGTGCTGCGCGCCTGGATCGAATCGCCCGAACCCCAGAAGGAGCCTGCCCAATCATGACCGCCATCCGCCTGCAGACCTTCGCTCCTGCGGCCGATCCGAGCCGCGCCCGCGCGGCGGAACTCGACCGCCGGATCTCCGCCGCGCGTGAGGAGGCCTATCGCGCCGGGTTCCTCGCCGGCCAGTCGGCCGCGACCGAGGCCTATCTCGAGGATCAGGCCCGGCTGACCAGCGACCTGATCGAGGCGCTGAACGATGCCCGGCTCAGCAACGAGGCGGCGCGGCGCCATGTCGCGGCGAGCCTTGCCCCGATGGTCGAGGCGCTCTGCGGCGCGATCACCCCGGCGCTCGCCGAGACCGGCCTGCTCGACGAGATCGCCCGTCTTGTCGCTCGCGCCCTGCAATCGGCGCCCGAGGCTCGGCCGCGCCTGCGCTGCGCGCCCGAGCTCGCCGAAACCCTTCGCGACCTGCTCGCCGCGCGCGGGCTCGACGCCGAGATCGAGGCCGCGCCCGAGCTCCTGCCGCGCGAGGCCGAACTGCATTGGGACCAGGGCTACGACCATCTCGATCTCGATGCCTGCATCGCGCGCATCCAGGATTGCCTCGCGGCGCATCTGCGCGGACCGGCCGAGCTGGAGCGCCGCCATGGGTGAGCCGACCGCCGAGCCGGCCGCGGCAGCGCCGCCGGCCGCCGAGGCGCCGGCGCGCCAGCCGCGCAGCGGGGCGTTTCTCGGCGTGCCGATCGAGGTGACGATCTCGGTCGGCAAGGCGCATCCGCTGGTCAGCGAGCTGGTCGAGCTGCGCCGCGATTCCGTCCTGACGCTCGATTCCAGCATCGACGATCCGGTCGAGCTCTATATCGGCGATCGGTTGATCGCGCGTGGCGAGCTGCAGGAGATCGGCGACGAGAGCGGGCGGCTCGGCGTGCGCCTGACCGAGGTGGCCGACTTCTCCAACGAGATCTGAGCGCGTTCCGCAACACTCCCATGATGGACGACCGCCTTTGCGCCCTCGCACGGTAACCTTGATGAAGAATCCGTGTATGCGTCAGGAATATTCCTTTGATTGCAGTTGGTTAGGCGTTTTCGCACGCGTGCGACTCGCACGCCCGGCCCGTGCGATGCTCGCGCTCGGCCTGATCGCGGCGGGGCTCGCCCTCGCCGCCCATCCCGCGCTCGCCCAGCAGGTTTCGGTCGATCTCGGCGGCGGCCAGTCGATCAGCCTGCGCACCGTCCAGATCTTCCTGCTGATCACCGTCCTCAGCCTCGCGCCCGGGCTCGCGATCATGGTCACCTGCTTTCCCTTCATGGTGACCGTGCTCTCGATCCTGCGCCAGGCCCTCGGGGTCCAGCAGGCGCCCCCCAACATGATGATCGTGAGCCTCGCGCTCTTCCTGACCTGGTTCGTGATGGAGCCGGTCTTCACCCAGGCCTGGCAGAACGGGGTGAGCCCGATGATCGAGGGGACCTTGCCGCCCGAACAGGCCTGGCAGCCGGTGATCGCCCCGTTCCGCACCTTCATGGAGGGACGGGTCGACCCCGCCACCGTGAAGACCCTGACCGACGCCGCGCCCAAGACCGCCGCGCCCGGCCCCGACGGCGTGGTGCCGCTCTCGGTCCTGGTGCCCGCCTTCTTGCTGAGCGAGATCCGCCGCGGTTTCGAGGTCGGCTTCCTGATCTTCCTGCCCTTCCTGGTGATCGACCTCGTGATCGCCGCAATCCTGATGTCCATGGGGATGATGATGGTGCCGCCGGCGATCGTCTCGCTGCCCTTCAAGCTCGCCTTCTTCGTGATCGCCGACGGCTGGACCCTGCTCGCCGGCTCCCTCGTGCGCAGCTACGCCCAATGAGCGGAGAAGCCGCCCTGGTTCCCGCCAAGCCGCGGGCCGACAAGACCCGCCTCGCGCCGCTCTCGCGTCCCGATCAGATGCCGACCCCGATCGAGAAGGCGGCGATGATCCTGACCGCGATCGGCCCAGAGCTCGGCGCGGGCTTCCTGCGCGATCTGAGCGAGCCCGACATGGAGCGCTTCGCCCGCGCGGTCGCGGGCCTCGGCAAGATCAGCCAGGACCTGCTCGACGCCGTCGTGGTGGAGTTCCTCGAGGCCCTCACCAGCGGCCCCGAGGTCAGCGGCGGCGCCAAGGCGGCCCGCAAGCTCCTCGGCGCGGTGATGCCCGAGGACGAGGTGTCGCGCCTGCTCGACGGCCGGCGCGGCGATACCCGCTCGACCTGGGAGCGGCTGAGCGAGACGCCGATCCCGGCGCTCGCGGGCTTTCTCGCCGCCGAGCATCCGCAGACCGCCGCCGTGATCCTGAGCGAGATGCGGGCGGAGGTCGCGGCCAGCGTGCTGGAGCGGCTCGACCGCGGCTTCGCCCAGAGCGTGGTCCTGCGCCTGTCACGGGTCCCGACGCTCGACGCCGGCATCGCGGGCGGGATCATGGCGGCGATCGAACGCGACTTCCTGTCGGTCCTGCAGCGCAACCTCTCCAAGCGGCGCCCTGCCGACCTGATCGCCGGGCTGATGAACAATATCTCGACCGAGGCGCGCGAGGGCTTTCTCGGCTATCTCGAGGCGCAGGAGCCAGCGCTTGCCCAGGACGTCCAGCGCACGATGTTCACCTTCGAGGACATCGCCGTCCGCCTGCATGGCCGCGACATCGCGGGTGTCCTGCGCGAGGTCGGCGACGAGGACCTGCTCAAGGCGCTGAAACATGGCGAGGCCCAGGGCAGCGCGACCGTGGCCTTCGTCCTGGAGAACCTGCCGCGGCGGCTCGCCGAGCGCTATACCGAAGAGCTCGCGGGCCTCGGTGAGGTCAGCCGCAAGGAAGGCGAGGCGGCCCAGATCGAGGTCACCAAGGCGATCCAGGCCCAGGCCCGCCTCGGGGTGATCCGTTTCATCGAGCGCGACGCCTGAGAGCCTGCGGCGCTCTCGACCCCCACGGACGGCGCCCGCGTATCGGGCATCGGGTCCCTCTTCGCTTGCCACCCGGAGCGGATCGCGGCTAGCTTGAGCCCGGCCTATGGCGCGGGGGCGGGGCATGGATACTTCGGTCAACCATAAAGCCTTCCTCTGGCTGCTGGTCTTGGTCAGCGTCGGACTCTGCTGGCTGATGCTGCCCTACTATGGCGCCGTGCTCTGGGCGACGATCCTCGCCATCATCTTCCAGCCGATGCAGCGTGCGCTCGAGCTCTGGCTCTATCCACGCCGCAATCTGCCGGCCCTGCTCAGCACGCTGATCTGCGTGATCATCGCGATCATCCCGGTCACCGTCGCCGTCGCATCGCTGGTCAGCGAGGGGTCCAAGCTCTACCAGCAGATGCAGGACCGCAAGTTCGACATATCGGGCCTTGTCACCGAGCTGCGTGCCGATTTGCCGCCCGGGGTCGAGCACTGGCTGCAGGAGGTCGGGGTCGGCGACTACGACGCCCTGCGCGAGAAGCTGAGCGCCGCGATGATGCAGGGCAGCCAGCTCGTCGCCGGGCAGGCGCTCAGCATCGGCCAGAACACGCTGCACTTCTTCGTCAGCGCCGGGATCATGCTCTATCTGCTGTTCTTCCTGTTCCGCGACGGGCCGCAGATCGGCCAGAATATCCTGGCCGCGATGCCGCTCAGCAGACGCTACAGCCGGGCGCTGCTCGACCGGTTCACCGCGGTGGTGCGCGCGACGGTGCGCGGCAACATCATCATCGCGGCGATCCAGGGGATGATCGGCGGGATTACCTTCTGGTTGCTCGGGACCGAGGGAGCCTTCCTCTGGGGGGTGCTGATGGCCTTCATGGCCATGGTTCCAGCGATCGGCGCGGCGATCGTCTGGGCGCCGGCCGCAGGCTACATGCTGATCACCGGCGACTATTTTCGCGGGCTTGTCCTGATCGGCGTCGGGGTCGGGGTGATCGGCCTCGTCGACAACCTGCTGCGCCCGCCGCTGATCGGCAAGGATACCCGGCTGCCGGACTACATGGTGCTGATTTCGACGATTGGCGGGATCTCGGTGTTCGGGGTCAATGGCTTCGTGATCGGTCCGCTGATCGCCGCGCTTTTCGTCGCCGCCTGGACCCTGTTCCGCGACGAACAGGCCGATCACGGGGTGTCCTAGCGGTTTGCATCCCCCGCTGCCTGGGGCTAGAGCGGTCCCGCGCGGGCCGGACCGGGGCGGCGCGACCCGACATGAGGTTTCGATGGCATTCTTCCAGAAACTGAAGGAGCGGCTCTTCAAGAGCTCGTCCCGGATCGAGGCCGGCGTCGAGGCGATCCTCGATGAGGGCGCGGTCACCGAGCCCTCGCCTTCGTCCGCGCCCACCGCCCCCGATGGCTCGGCACCCATGGCGGCGGATCCCGCGCCGGCGGGCCGCGGGCTGGTCGGGCGGCTGCTCGGCTCGGAGCGGGGCCGGGTGCTCGACGACGCGATGCTCGAAAGCCTCGAGGAATTGCTGATCTCGGCCGATATGGGCGTCGAGACCGCGCTCAAGGTGACGGCCAGCATGGCGGAGGGCCGGTTCGGCCGACGGCTGGGGGCGCAGGAGATCAAGGAGGCGCTGGCGGCCGAGATCGCCGCGATCCTCGAGCCGGTGGCGCGGCCGCTGCCGCTCTATCCCAAGCGGCCGCAGGTTGTGCTGGTCGTCGGCGTCAACGGGTCGGGCAAGACCACCACGATCGGCAAGCTCGCGAGCCAGTTCGCGGGGGCCGGCAAGCGGGTGATGATCGCGGCCGGCGACACGTTCCGGGCGGCGGCGGTGGAGCAGCTGCAGATCTGGGGGGCGCGGGCCGGGGTGCCGGTGATGACGGCGGCGCCGGGCGCCGATCCGGCGAGCCTCGCCTTCGACGCCATGGCCCGCGCGGAGGCCGAGGGGGCCGATCTTCTGCTGATCGACACGGCCGGACGGTTGCAGAACCGCGAGGACCTGATGGCCGAACTCGCGAAGATCGTCCGGGTGATCCGCAAGCGCGACCCGGACGCCCCGCACAATACCCTGCTGGTCCTGGACGCCACGACCGGGCAGAACGCCCTGTCCCAGGTCGAGATCTTCCGCAAGATCGCCGACGTGACCGGGCTCGTGATGACCAAGCTCGACGGCACGGCCAAGGGGGGCGTGCTGGTGGCGCTGGCGGACCGGTTCGGGCTGCCGATCCATGCGATCGGGATCGGCGAGCGGATCGAGGATCTCGCCCCCTTCGACCCGGACGAGTTCGCGCGGGCGCTGACCGGGCTGTGAGAATGTGCGAAAGGCCGGAGTCGCACGCGTGCGAATCCGGCTAACGTACTGATAAAAAACAAAATTCTGAAATCCGTTTACCGGATCGCAATCTTTCTTAACGGCATCGCGCGGACGGTCAGGGACGGAGCAGGGCGAGAAAGTGGTCGATCTCGGCCTCGGTCGTCGCCCAGTTGCAGACCAGGCGGGCTTGCAGCGGCTCCCGGTCGGGGCCGTCGAGCCCGGCATTCCAGAGATAGTAGACGGCACCGGCCCCGAGCGCGGCGCGGTGCAGGTGGCGCGGCCAGGTCGCGAACACGATATTGGCCTCGACCGGATGGTCGGGCGCGATCCCGAGCGCCCGCAGGCCAGCGGCGAGGCGGGCGGCGCGGGCATTGGCGCGGGCGGCGAGGGCGAGCCACAGGCCATCGCCGAGCCAGGCCTCGATCTGGGCCGAGAGGTAACGGTGCTTGGAGACGAGATGGCCGGCGCGCTTGCGGCGCAACTCGAATTCGCGCGCGCGGGCGGGGTCGAACAGGATCACCGCCTCGACGCCGAGGCAGCCGTTCTTGGTCGCGCCGAGGCTCACCATGTCGATCCCGGCCTTCCAGCTGAGCTCGGCCGGGCTGCAGCCCAGCGAGGCGAGCGCGTTGGCGAAGCGGGCGCCGTCGAGATGGACGGGCAGACCGGCGCCACGGGCGAGGCCGGCGAGCCGGGCCAGCGCGTCGGGATCATAGACGGTGCCGGCCTCGGTCGCGTTGGTCAGGGACAGGACGCTCGCCTGGACCTGGTGGACCGAGGCGAGCGCGGCGCGGTCCAGAGCGCCTGCAAGGCTCGCGGGCTCGATCCGGCCATGCGCCCCGTCGAGCAAGGCGAGCTTGGCGCCGCCGGTATAGAATTCCGGCGCCCCGCATTCGTCGGTCTCGACATGCGCGTCGCGGTGGCAGAGGATGGCGCCCCAGGGCGGGCAGAGCGTGGCGAGGGCGAGCGCGTTCGCCGCGGTCCCGGTCGCGACCAGATAGATCGCGGCCTGCGGGGCCTCGAACAGGTCGCGCAGGCGGTCGGCTATGCGCGCCATGCCGGGTTCGGCGCCATAGGACGCGGCATTGCCCTCGTTGGCGGCGGCGAGGGCCGCGAGGATCTCCGGCGCGGCCGGGCCGGCATTGTCGGAAGCGAACCACATCAATTCTGGCCCTCGATCACGAAATCCTGCCACTCGTCCTCGTCGACATCGTATTCCGCGGTCATCCGGCCGATCAGGGAAATTCCGGCGCGGTGGACGCTGTCGGGGTCGCCCGAGATCAGCGGGTGCCAGGGCTCGAGGTCGCGGCCCTCATGGATCAGGCGATAGGCGCAGGTGCGGGGCATCCAGTCGAGCACGCTCTCGATCGTGTCGCGGTCGATCACGACGCAGCCGGGGACCAGCTGCCGGCGCAGCGGATAGTTGCCGCAGCGGCAGGTGCCGAGATCGAGCAGACGGCAGGCGATCGAGGTATAGTGGACGATCCCGGTCTCCTCGTCCTCGAGCTTGATCAGGCAGCATTTGCCGCAGCCGTCGCAGAGCGCTTCCCATTCGTTGCGGGGCAGCTCCTCGAGCGGAAAGCGCCGCCAGAAATCGGGGCGCAGGCCGGTGCGGTCGATCGGGTCGCGTTTCATGTGACGGATATGCCGGGAAATCCTCGGCTCCGAAAGGCGAAAGGAGCGCTGGCCGGTGAGGCTTGCTTTCGCGTGCTTGGGAAGCTTCGGCCACGGGCGCGATGGAGGACGGCCGGACGCCCGTCTTGGGCGGCCGCCGGCGGCCCCCGCCGAGCGCGGCGAGGGGGCCGCGGCGAGGGCGGTCGCGGGGCTCGATGCGCGCTTTTCCGTCGCGAGGTTCCATGCCAAAGCTCGGGCCGCCGGCGCTCGCGCGGCTGCGCAGTCATCCTTGGAGCCCGCTGCCGATGCCGCGGCTCCGAAATGCGGCAAGCACGGGTGTCGGCGGCAGGATGGTGACGGCGATGAGGGACGGCATGGACGGGGACCAAAGGGCATGACGGTGCGCGGTATCTGGGCAGGAGCGGTCGCGCTGACCTTCGCACTGGCGGCGCCGGGCTGGGGCGAGCAGCCGCCGCCGGCCGGGACCCAGGTCGCCCAGCAGGAGCGCGGGGATCTGTCGGTTCGGGTCGGCGTGCCCGATCCGTCGGGCAACCAGGCGATCTTCGGCCTGCCGCTCGATGCGAAGGGCATCCAGCCGGTCTGGGTCGAGATCGAGAATCGCGGCGACCAGGACGTCATCTATGCGCCGATCGCGACCGATCCCGACTATTACTCGCCCTACGAGGTGTCCTGGCGGTTTCATGACGCGCTGCGGCCCGAAGCCGATGCCGCGCGCGACGCCCTGTTCGCGTCGAGCGGGATCCCGCTCGTGGTGCCGCCGCGAAGCCGGGTCTCGGGCTATGTCTTCACCCATCGCGAGACTGGCCTGAAATTCGTGACGATCACGCTCGGCCGCGCGGACGAGGAGGAGGATTTCCGCTTCATCCTGCCGGTCGCGGGGCCCAAGCTCGCGGTCGAGCAGGTGGATTTCGGCCGGATCTATCCGCCCGACGCGATCAGAGAGGTGGATCTCGCCGGGCTGCGGGCGGCGATCGAGGCGCTGCCCTGCTGCGGGGCGAACGAGGATGGCACCGGCAAGGCCGATCCGCTCAATCTGGTGATCGTCGGCGACGGCCTGTCGGTGGTGTTTCCGCTGGTCGAGCGCGGCTGGCGCTTCGTGCAGCCGCTCGATCTGCGCAGCGCGGCGGTCTCGACCGAGGATTTCTTCCTCGACGGCAACGATCCGGAGCTGCCGGTCAGCCCGATGTGGGTGTTTGGCCGGCGCGAGGATGCCGCGCTCGAGAAGCCGCGCGACACGATCAGCCGGCGCAACCATCTGCGGCTCTGGCTGACGCCCTTGCGCTATCAGGGCCAGTCGGTCTTTGTCGGGCAGATCTCGCGCGATATCGGCATCGAGCATACCGACAAGGTCTGGTATCTGACGACGCACAAGATCGACCCGGATGTCGATCTCGACCGCGACTATCTGCTGCAGGACCTGCTGCTGTCGGGCGCGGTCGACCGGTTCGGCTGGGTGGGAGGGGTCGGGGTCTCGGCCGCGCCCGATCCGCGGGTGAACCTGGTGGGCGACCCCTACCTGACCGACGGGCGGCGGCTCGTCCTGTTCCTCGGCCCGAGCCGGCCGCGGCTGCTGCCGCTCGACGAGGTCGATTGGGGTCCGTAGGCCGGGCCGGGCGCGGGTGCCGGCTGGCTGCCCCGAACCGCTCTGGCGGCGGGCGAGCCCTGCGGCTATGCAGGGCGACCGAAGCGCGGCCACAAGCGGGAGGGGACGGATCATGACGCGGGCTTTCGTATTTCCGGGGCAGGGGGCCCAGGTCATCGGAATGGGGCGGGATCTGGCCGAGGCCTTTCCCGCGGCGCGCGCCGTCTTCGAGGAGGTCGATGCGGCGCTCGGCGAGCGGCTGTCGGCGCTGATCTGGGACGGCGAGATCGCCGAGCTGACGCTGACCGCCAATGCCCAGCCGGCGCTGATGGCGACGAGCCTGGCCGCGTTCCGCGCCATGGAGGCGGAGGGGTTCGGGATCGAGAGGGCGGCGTTCGTCGCGGGCCACTCGCTGGGCGAGTATTCGGCCTTGTGCGCGGCGGGTTCTCTGGCGCTGGCGGACACGGCGCGTCTGCTCCGGTTGCGCGGGCGGGCGATGCAGGAGGCGGTGCCGGTGGGCGAGGGGGCGATGGCGGCGCTGCTGGGGCTCGATCTGGCGGCGGCCGAGGCGGTGGCGGCGGAGGCGGCGGAGGGCGCGGTCTGCGCCGCGGCCAACGACAACGACCCGGCGCAGGTGGTGGTGTCGGGCGCGCGTGCGGCGGTCGAGCGGGCGGTGACGCTCGCCAAGGCGCGCGGCGCCAAGCGGGCGCTGCTTCTGCCGGTGAGCGCGCCGTTCCATTGCGCGCTGATGGCGCCGGCGGCCGAGGCGATGCGCGCGGCGCTGGCCGACGTGGCGATCGCGGCGCCGGCGGTTCCTTTGGTGGCGAATGTGCGGGCCGTGGCGGTGAGCGACCCGGACACGATCCGGGCGCTTCTGGTCGAGCAGGTGACGGGCCGGGTGCGCTGGCGCGAGAGCGTGCTCTGGATGGCGGGCGCGGGCGTGACGGAGATGATCGAGATCGGCGCCGGCAAGGCCTTGTCGGGCATGATCCGCCGGATCGACAAGGAGCTGGCGGTGCGCGCCGTCAACGGTCCCGACGACGTTCGGGCGCTGGTCGGCTAGCGGCGTCCGGCCGGTGGCGCGGCATCCCTTCGGGCTGCGGGTCGGCAATCCTGCTGCGAGCGAAGGATTGAGGGACCGTTGCCCCTGCCGGGGCGATCGGCTAGGCGGGGGCGATCCGCCATCCAAGCGCGGGCGTAGAGGGGGCGAGAGATGTTTGATCTGACGGGCAGGACCGCCCTGGTGACCGGGGCTTCGGGCGGGATCGGGGCGGCGATCGCGCGGGCGCTGCACGCGCAGGGCGCGGCGGTGGCGCTGTCGGGGACGCGGGTCGCGCCGCTCGAGGCCCTGGCGGCCGAGCTGGCGGAGCGGGCGCATGTTCTGCCCTGCAACCTCGCCGAGGCCGAGGCGGTCGAGGCATTGCCCAAGCAGGCGGCCGAGGCGATGGGGGCGGTCGATATTCTGGTCAACAATGCCGGGATCACCCGCGACCAGCTCTTCATGCGGATGTCGGATGCCGACTGGGCCGCGGTGCTGGATGTGAACCTGACGAGCACGATGCGGCTTTGCCGGGGCGTGTTGCGCGGGATGATGAAGGCGCGGCGCGGCCGGATCGTGAATATCAGCTCGATCGTGGGCGTGACCGGCAATCCGGGCCAGGCCAACTATGCCGCCAGCAAGGCCGCGGTGATCGGCCTGTCGAAGTCGCTCGCGGCCGAGGTGGCGAGCCGGGGGATCACGGTGAACTGCGTGGCGCCGGGCTTCATCGCCACCGCGATGACCGATGCCCTGAGCGAAGAGCAGAAGGCGAAGCTGCTCGGCGGGATCCCGGCCGGGCGGATGGGCAGCGCCGAGGAAATCGCCGCATCGGTGGTCTATCTCGCCTCCGACGAAGCGGCCTACGTGACCGGCCAGACCCTGCATATCAATGGCGGGATGGCGATGATCTGACGCCGTTGCAGGCACTTGCATTGGCGTTTGCGCTGACCTGCGGTTATGGTATAGCGCGCGAACAGTTGATCCGGGGCCAGGAGGGTCCGGGCCGGTAAGGGGTGAACCGAGGCCCGGCCGCAGACGGCGGGGCGGAAGAATTCGAGCGTTGGGTGCCCGCTTGAGGGACCGGACCTATAGAGGAAGAAACGAATGAGCGATATCGCAGAGCGCGTGAAGAAGATCGTGGTGGAGCATCTGAGCGTCGATGAGTCCAAGGTGACCGACAGCGCTTCCTTCATCGACGATCTGGGCGCGGACAGCCTCGATACCGTCGAGCTGGTGATGGCGTTCGAAGAGGAGTTCGGCATCGAGATCCCGGACGATGCCGCGGAGACGATCCAGACCTACGGCGATGCGGTGAAGTTCATCACGGCCAATTCCTGATCGGAAGCGGGCCGATCGGCCAGGTTCGGGGCGGCGCGCGGGGGACCGGGCGCCGCCCCAGGCATTCCGGGAGGGCGCCGACGCCGTGAAGTTTCGGAATTCAATCGGATAGGGATCCCGGTTCATTCCCGGCCCCCCGGTCGGGCCGGGCCGCGATCGCCGCTTGTTCAGGCGGCGGGAGTCGCGGTAAACCGGCGCAAAGTCGCGGCAGACCGGCGCAAATTCGAGGAACGAGACGCATGGCGGAACGGCGCGTGGTAATCACCGGGCTCGGGCTGGTCACTCCCCTGGCCTGCGGGGTCGAGGAGAGCTGGCGGCGGCTGATCGCCGGCCAGTCCGGGGCGGGCAAGATCACCCGGTTCGATGCGAGCCACCTGGCCTGCGACATCGCCTGCGAGGTGCCGCTCGGCGATGGCAGCGACGGCAGCTTCAATCCCGACGACTGGATGTCGCCGAAGGAGAGCCGCAAGGTCGATACCTTCATCCTCTATGCGATGGCCGCGGCCGAGCAGGCGGTGCGCGACGCGAACTGGATGCCCGAGGACGAGGCCGAGCGCGAGCGGACCGGGGTCATCATCGGCTCGGGGATCGGCGGTCTGCAATCCATCGCCGAGACCACGCTGATCCTGAAGGAAAAGGGGCCGCGGCGGATCTCGCCGTTCTTCATTCCGGGCGCCCTGATCAATCTCTGTTCGGGTCAGGTCTCGATTCGCTACGGGTTCAAGGGGCCGAACCATGCCGTGGTGACCGCCTGCTCGACTGGCGCGCATGCGATCGGCGACGGGGCCCGGCTGATCAAGTATGGCGATGCCGACGTCATGGTCGCGGGCGGCGCGGAGGCGGCGATCTGCGAGATCGGCATCGCGGGCTTCGCGGCCTGCAAGGCGCTGTCGACGGGGTTCAACGACGAGCCGGAGCGGGCGAGCCGGCCCTATGACAAGGACCGCGACGGGTTCGTGATGGGTGAGGGCGCGGGGGTGGTGGTGCTCGAGGAATACGAGCATGCCAAGGCCCGCGGCGCGCGGATCTATGCCGAGGTTCTGGGCTATGGCCTGTCGGGCGATGCCTATCACATCACCTCGCCGGCGCCGGACGGCGATGGCGGCTTCCGGGCGATGAAGGCGGCGCTGAAGGATGCCGGCATCGCGGCCGAGGCGATCGACTATGTCAATGCGCATGGCACCTCGACCCAGGTCGGCGACGAGATCGAGCTCGGCGCCGTGACGCGGCTGCTCGGTCCGTCGGCGGGCAAGGTGACGATGTCCTCGACCAAGTCGGCCACCGGGCATCTGCTCGGCGCGGCGGGCGCGATCGAGGCGATCTTCTGCGTGCTCGCGATCCGCGATCAGGTGGCCCCGCCGACGCTCAACCTCGAGAATCCGAGCGTCGAGACGGCGATCGACCTGGCGCCGCTCGAGGCGGTGCGGCGCGAGATCCGGGTGGCGCTGTCGAATTCCTTCGGCTTCGGCGGCACCAACGCCTCGCTGGTGCTCGGCGCGGTGGCGTGAGGGCGCGGGACCGATGATGCGCCACATCGCCGCCAACGCGATGACGCTGCTTCTCGTGGCGCTGGTCCTGATGTTCGGGCTGATCGTCTGGGGCGAGCGGCAGTATAGCGCGCCCGGCCCGCTGAAGGCGCCGCTGGTGATGACGGTCGACAAGGGCGAGGCGCTGCCGAGCGTCGCCGCCAAGCTGGCGGAGGGCGGCGCGATCAGCAATGCGACGCTGTTCCGCATCGCCGCGCGCTATACCAAGCAGGATGCCGGCGTGAAATACGGCGAGTACGAGTTTCCCGCCGGCGCCTCGATGCAGCAGATCCTCGGGCTGCTGAACCAGGGCGGCAACGTGATCCGCCAGATCATCGTGCCGGAGGGCTGGACCAGCTGGCAGGTCGTCGACATGCTGAACGCGCGCGACGAGCTGACGGGCGATGTCTCGGAGATTCCGGCCGAAGGGTCGCTGGCGCCGGCCGGCTATGACATCCAGCGCGGCGACAGCCGGCAGGGGGTCATCGCCCGGATGCAGGCCGAGCAGCAGAAGATCCTGGACGATGCCTGGACGCATCGCGCCAAGGATCTGCCGCTGCGCTCGCCCGAGGATCTGTTGACGCTGGCCTCGATCGTCGAGAAGGAGACCGGCGTCCCGGAGGAGCGCGGCGAGGTTGCGTCGGTCTTCGTCAACCGGCTGGTCCGGGGCATGCGGCTGCAGACCGACCCCTCGGTGATCTATGGCATCACCAAGGGCAAGGAGACGCTGGGGCGGGGGCTGCGGGCCAGCGAGCTGACGGCGATCACGCCTTACAACACCTATGCGATCGTGGGGTTGCCGCCGACGCCGATCGCCAATCCGGGCAAGGCCGCGATCGAGGCCGTCGCCAATCCGCCCGCCACCGACATGCTCTATTTCGTCGCCGATGGCAGCGGCGGGCATGTCTTCGCCGCCACGCTCTCGGACCATAACCGCAATGTCGCGGCCTGGCGCAAGATCGAGGCCGAGAAGGCGTTGCAGGACAAGGCCGCCGATCCCGCTCCGAGCCAGTAGTTCGGTCAGGCCGGCGGCACGCGGAGCCGGCGCATCGTCACGATCTGGCGGGCGAGCCGGCCGGGGCCGGCGCTGCGGAAGATGTCGGCCATCATGCCGAGATCGGCGCGGACGCCGCGCATGAGCCCGTGCTTGGCGTGCTTGAACGGGCTGCGCACGCCTTGCCAGCGGACCACGGCGATGCGGGCGCCGGCCTCGATGCAGACGCCGTTGAGAAACACCTCGAACCCGAAGCGCGGCAGGCCGGGCAGGGCCGCGAGATGCGGGTCGAGCAGGCTGCGCGCCATCACCCGCTCGCCCGAGATGTAGTCGAGCCCGATCATCCGCCAGAGGCGCGGGGCGTTCTCGCGCAGGCTGATCGAGAGATCGGCGCGTCCGGCGAGCACCGGCTCGATCAAGGCCGTCACATGGTCGGGGGTCAGGCCGAGCAGGTCGCCGTCGAGCAGCAGGAGGTAGCGCCCGCCCGCCGCCTCGATGCCGGCTTGCAGCGCCCCGGTCTTGCCGCGGTTCGCGTCGAGCCGGATCAGCCGGACGCCAGGCTCGGCCGCGACCAAGGCGGCGGTGTCGTCGGTCGAGCCGTCATCGACCACCAGCACCTCGGCGAGGAGCGGATGGAAGGCGAGGGCCGCGAGCACGCCGCGCACGCGCGCCCCTTCGTTATAGACCGGGATCACGCAGGAGACCGAGGGCGCGGAGGTCATGCGTCCCAGTCCCGGGTCATCAACCAGGCGGTCAGCCCGAGCAGCGCCAGGATCATCATCACCGCCGATATCTTGAAGATGTAGGAATCGATCTCGGCATAGGCATAGCCGAGCGTGTAGCCGATGATCGCGAAGAACAGGCTTTTCGGCAGGGTGGCGAGGAAGTTGTACCACAGGAAGGTCCAGAACGGCACCCGGAAGGCGCCGGCGGCCAGGAGGATCGCGAGCCCGGCCGAATGGGTGAGCTTGCCGATGACGATCGTTCGGGGCCCGTGTTCGCGGAAATGCTGCTCGAAGATCGCGCGGCGCTTCTCGTTGAGGCCGAGCCTGGGGCCCCAGCGCACCAGGACCGCGCCATGGCTCGCCCGGCCGATCATGTAGAACACGACGTCGCCCACGAGGTCGGCGACGACGACGACGACATAGACCGCGACGATGTTGAGATAGCCGAGCCGCGCGACATAGGCGGCGATCACCGTGACGATCGGTCCTTCGAGGATCGCCAGCGGGAAGAGCAGCGCCAGCCCGTGCGTCTGCAGCGTGTTGAGGACGGTGTCGACGGCGGCCATGATCCTGTCCTCAGCGCATCGCCGCGGGTGGGGTCGACGCGTGCGCCATTGCCGTGCCGCGCCAGACGAAGCCCTTGCCGGCCCAGCCGAGCGCCCAGAGGACGGGCAGCGTGGCGTCGCGCGCGGGCCAGCTCGCCACCGCGCGGGGCGAGGCGGGCCAGCCGGCGGTCCGGGCCAGCGCGTATTCCGCGCCATACCAGACCAGCGCATAGGCCGGCAGCCAGACGGGCGCCGCGAGGGCGCAGGCGAGCAGCGGGAACAGGCCGCCGGTCAGCAGCTCCGGTCCGTAGAGCGCGCGGAAGCCCATGCGGCGGACCCGCGCCCAGCGGACCTGGCGGCGCCAGACCTCGCCGAGATTGCGCCGGCCGATCGGCTGGGGAAAGGGGGCGCCGACCAGCCGCACCTTGAGCCCGGCGCGGCGGACGAGCTTGGTCGCCGCGACGTCCTCGGCCATCTCGGTTCCGAGGTTTGCGAGGCCGCCGCCATCCTCCAGCACGTCGCGGCGCCAGAACAGGTTCTTGCCTTGGGCGAAGCCGAGGCCGACCGCGTCGGCGGCGAGCTGCCAGCGCGCCTGATAGCTGTTGAGGAACGCGCATTCGAGTTCGGCCGCGAAGCCCTCGGGCGCGATCCCCACCGCCGGCGAGGAGACGAGGCCGGTATCGGCGCGCCATTCGCCGAGCAGGCGCTCGAGATAGTCGGGCGGCAGCAGGACGTTGCTGTCGGTCATGACGATCCAGCGATGCGTTGCCGCCTGCCAGCCCTTGACCAGGTTGTTGAGCTTGGGATTGCCGCTGATCGGGTCGTCGCCGACGAGGAGCCGCGCCCGGTGTCCGGGATGGGCCGCGATCAGCCGCTCGACCAGCGGCACCACCGGATCCTCGGGCGAGGCGACGCAGAACAGGATTTCGGTCGCGGCCGTGGGCCAGGTAAGGCCGAAGGTGGCGGCGAGCGTCTGCTCGAGATGGTTCTCGAGCCCGCAGACCGGCCGCAGGATGGTGACGCCCGGCCGATCGCCCGGCGGCAGCGCGCGCCCGGTTCGGCGCAGCCGCCCCCAGGCGAGCAGGACGCTCGCCAGATGCACCGCCGCCGCGGCGAGGCAGAACAGGACCAGCGCCGTCTCAAGTCGCAAGCGTCGGCGTCTCCTCGGCCTCCGGCGCGGACTCGGCGGCCGGCGCGTGGTAGGGCCGCTTCCAGCGGATCAGGTGCAGACTGCCGTCATGATCCTCGGCGAGCGCGGTGCAGTTCTCGAGCCAGTCGCCGCAATTGGCATAGACGAGGCCGAACCGGTCATGGAGGGCCGGCTGGTGGAAATGTCCGCAGATGACGCCCTCAACCCGGGCGGCGCGGCCGAGCGCCACCAGACGCTGCTCGTAGCGGTCGCCGAGCCGATTGAGGCTGAGCGCGCCGATCAGGATGCGCTCGATGAGGTTGCCCTCGCCGAGCCCGAGCCGGCGGCGCGCCCGGTTCACCCCGGCGCTCAGCCCGCGCGCGAGGCCGCAGAGCTGGCTGCCGAGCTGGCTCAGCCAGCGCGCATGCTGGACGACGAGGTCGCAGCAATCGCCATGCAGCACCAGGTAGCGCCGCCCGTCGGCGGCCTCGTGGAAGGTCTGTTCCAGAACCTCGATCCGCTCGAAATAGGTGCCGTAATGCCGGCGGAAGAAGTCGTCGTGATTGCCGGGGATGTAGATGATGCGGCTGCCCTCGCGCAGCCGGCCCATCAGCAGCTGGAGGATCGCGTCATGGGCCGGCGACCAGACCGGCCCGGCTGCGCGCCAGGTGTCGAAGACATCGCCGACGAGATAGATCCGCTCGGCCTCGTGCCGGTCGAGAAAGTCGAGCACCCGTTCCGCCTGGCAGCCGGTGGCGCCGAGATGCAGGTCCGAGAGGAACAGGCTGCGATAGCGGCGGCGCGCCACCGGTCGGCGCGCCGGGGGCCTCGACGCCGCGATGGCCTGCAGGCGCTCGATGAGGGGGGCCGTCAAGGTGCGATCCGATCGACAGACGACAGGGCGCTGGCGGCTGAAGGAGCGACGGCGGGCGCGCCGGTCGAAGGCGGCAGGGGAGCGGACGCGCGGCCTCCTGTCATCCGGTCAAACGTCAACCTGGCCACGCTCGCCACTCCGTTCCTGTCGGGCGCGGGCGAGGTCCGGGGATGTTCGGTCCTGCCCGCTCGGAACTACCGGTATTCCCCGCCGCAAGATCAGTCCGGGACCGTGCCACGCTTGCCAGCGCCGGGGCTCGTTGCTGCCGCAACTGGCGGTTCCTTGTCTATCGGCCGAGGCGGGGCGCGTCAAGGTTGCGGTGCGGCAGGCGATTGCGCGGGATCGGTCCATGGCTTATGGCGAAGCCTTGGTGGGCGACGGGGTGGGGCGTGCAATTCACGGTGGCGATTGATGGCCCGGCGGCTTCGGGCAAGGGCACGATCGGCCGGGCCGTGGCCGAGGCGTTCGGGTTCGCCCGCCTCGATACCGGACTGCTCTATCGCGCGGTCGGCATCCAGGCACTCGACGACGGGCGCGGCGTGATCGATCCGCATTGGGCGGCGGAGCTGGCGCGGCGGCTCGACCCCGAGGATCTGGAGAGCCCGGCCCTCAGGACCGCGCGCGCCGGGCAGGCGGCCTCGCGGGTCGCGGCGCTGCCGGAGGTGCGGGCGGGGCTCCTGGATTTCCAGAAGCGCTTCGCCCGGCGGCCCGGGGGGGCGGTGCTCGACGGGCGCGATATCGGCACGGTGATCTGTCCGCAGGCCGAGGCGAAGCTCTTCGTCACCGCCTCGGACCGGGTGCGCGCCGCCCGGCGCCATGCCGAGCTCGGCGGCAATCAGACGCTGGACCAGGTCCTGGTCGATCTGCGCGCCCGCGACGCCCGCGATGCCGGCCGCGATGCCGCGCCGCTCAAGGCGGCGAAGGATGCCTTGCTGCTCGACACGACCGAACTATCTATCGAGGAGGCCGCCGCCGAGGCGATCGCCTTCGTGCGGAGCCGTTTCCCGTCCGCTGGGGCTTGACCCGCGCCGCGAATTGGTGTTCGAGCCCTGCCGCATAGCCCGTCAAAGACCGGTGGATCCAACCGCCCGGCCAGAAATCATCCAAACTGGAGATCACATGTCTGCATCCGCAGCGACACTGGAAGACTTCGAAGCCCTGCTCAACGAAAGTTTCGAGCTGGAAACCCCCGACGAGGGGACGGTCGTCAAGGGCCTGGTCCTGGCGATCGAGGCCGGACAGGCCATCATCGACATCGGCTACAAAATGGAAGGCCGCGTCGATCTCAAGGAATTCGCGACCCCCGGCAAGTCGCCCGAGATCAAGGTCGGCGACACCGTCGAGGTCTATCTCGACCGCGTCGAGAATGCCCGCGGCGAGGCCGTCCTCAGCCGTGAGAAGGCCCGCCGCGAGGAGGCCTGGGACCGCCTGGAGAAGGCCGCCGCCAAGGAAGAGCGCGTCGAGGGCCAGATCTTCGGCCGCGTGAAGGGTGGCTTCACCGTCGATCTCGGCGGCGCCGTGGCCTTCCTGCCCGGCTCCCAGGTCGATGTGCGCCCGGTCCGCGACGCGGGTCCGCTGATGCACATGAACCAGCCGTTCCAGATCCTGAAGATGGATCGCCGCCGCGGCAACATCGTCGTGTCGCGCCGCGCGGTTCTCGAAGAGTCCCGCGCCGAGCAGCGCGCCGAGATCGTCGCCCGCCTGACCGAGGGCGAGGTGGTCGATGGCGTCGTGAAGAACATCACCGAATACGGCGCCTTCGTCGATCTCGGTGGCGTCGACGGCCTGCTGCACGTGACCGACATGGCCTGGCGCCGGGTCAACCACCCGTCCGAGATCCTGAATATCGGCGAGACCGTGAAGGTCCAGGTCATCAAGATCAACAAGGACACCCAGCGCATCAGCCTCGGCATGAAGCAGCTGCTGGCCGACCCGTGGGATTCGGTCGAGGCGAAGTTCCCGATCGGCTCGAAGCATACCGGGCGCGTCACCAACATCACCGACTACGGCGCCTTCGTGGAGCTGGAGCCGGGCGTCGAGGGTCTCGTCCACGTCTCCGAGATGTCCTGGACCAAGAAGAACGTCCATCCGGGCAAGATCGTCTCCACCTCCCAGGAGGTCGAGGTTCTGGTTCTCGAGATCGACTCGGCCAAGCGCCGCGTCAGCCTCGGCCTGAAGCAGACCCAGGGCAATCCGTGGGACAATTTCGCCCACAGCCACCCGAACGGCACCGTGGTCGAAGGCGAGATCAAGAACATCACCGAATTCGGTCTGTTCGTCGGTCTCGACGGCGATATCGACGGGATGGTGCATCTCAGCGATCTCGACTGGAACCGGTCGGGCGAAGAGGCGATGCAGGACTATCACAAGGGCGACATCGTCCGCGCGGTGGTCACCGATGTGGATGTCGAGAAGGAGCGCATCTCGCTCTCGATCAAGGCGCTGGGCGGCGATCCCTTCGCCGAGGCGACGGCGGGCGTGAAGCGGGGCGATGTCGTCACCGTGACTGTCACCGCGATCGAGGATGGCGGCATCGAGGTCGAGTATGACGGGATGAAGAGCTTCATCCGCCGGTCCGATCTCAGCCGCGACCGGTCCGAGCAGCGGCCCGAGCGCTTCACCCGCGGCGACAAGGTCGATGCGCGCATCACCAACATCGACAAGGCCAGCCGCAAGCTGCAGCTGTCGATCAAGGCGCGCGAGATCGCCGAGGAGAAGGAAGCGGTCGAACAGTATGGCTCGTCGGATTCCGGCGCCTCGCTCGGCGACATCCTGGGCGCTGCGCTGAGACGGCGCGACGACAACTGACCCTGGATGGACGCGCTCGAACGCGACTTCTACGAGGAGCGGCGCCGCAGATGGCGCCGCTCCGCCTTTTGGCGGGGCTTTCTGGTCGCGGTGGTGATCGCCGGCGCGATCGCCCTGTTCGCGGCCTCGGGCGAGGCGCCGCATCTCGGCGAGCAGGTGGCGCGCGTCGAGGTCGACGGCATGATCCTCGACGACCTGAAGCGCGACGCGCTGATGCGCGACATCGCCGAGGCGGGCAATGTCAAGGCGGTGATCCTCCGGATCAATTCGCCCGGCGGCTCGACGGCCGGCTCGGAGGCGCTGTTCGCCTCGATCCGCGAGATTGCCGAGAAGAAGCCGGTGGTCGCGGTGCTGAGCGAGCTCGCGGCCTCGGGCGGCTATGTCGCGGCGATCGCCGCCGATCACATCGTCGCGCGCGGCAACACGCTGACCGGTTCGATCGGCGTCATTCTCGAATATCCCAACGTCACCGCGCTGATGGCCAAGCTTGGCGTCGCCTACGAGACGGTGCGCTCGTCCGAGCTCAAGGCCGAGCCCTCGCCGTTCCGGCCGACCAATCCCGCGGCCCGGGCGATCGACCAGGCGATGATCGACGACAGTTTCGCCTGGTTCCGCGGCCTGGTCGGCGAGCGCCGCCATCTGGAGGGAGGGGCGCTCGACGCGGTCGCGACCGGCGCGGTCTTCACCGGGCGCGAGGCCCTGGCCAACGGGCTGGTCGACGAGATCGGCGGCGAGCCCGAGGCCGTGGCCTGGCTCGAATCGCGCCAGGCCGGTCTCGAGGCCCTGCCGGTGCGCGATTGGCAAGTCGAGCGGGAGGAGTCGTTCCTCGGCTCCGTCCTCGGGCTTTCGAAGGCAAGCGGCGGGATTCTCGGAGAAATATCCGCCCGGGTGGCCCCGAAGCTCTATTCCATCATGCCCTGATTCCTGCCAGTATGGCCGGCGTTGACCAGTGCTTCCAGCGAAACCGCCCGGGCCCGAGCAGCGAAGGCCGAGAAACCATGATCAAGTCCGAGCTCATCCAGAAGATCGCCGAGGAGAACCCGCATCTGTTCCAGCGGGACGTGGAGCGCATCGTCAGCACGATCTTCGACGAGATCATCGAGGCCATGGCGCAGGGCAACCGGGTCGAGCTGCGCGGCTTCGGGGCCTTCTCGGTCAAGAAGCGCGACGCCCGGCAGGGGCGCAATCCGCGCACCGGGGACGCGGTCGTCGTCGAGGAGAAGCACGTGCCCTTCTTCAAGACCGGCAAGCTGTTGCGCGACCGGCTGAATGACGGCTAGGATAGCCGCGGAACCCCCGGAGCGGACATGCGCATCATCAGGCTGATCCTTCTTTTGCTTATTCTCACGGTGATCGTCGTGCTGTCGCTGGCGAACCGCGACCCGGTCACGCTTTATCTGCTGCCGGCGGGCCTGTCCTCGCTGACGCAGGCGACGCTGCAGGTGCCGCTCTTCGTCTTCGGGCTCGGCGCGGTGTTGCTCGGCGTGGTGCTGGGCTACCTGCTCGAATGGCTGCGGGAGCACAAGCATCGCCGCCGCGCCAACGTGAAGTCGCGCGAGGCGGCCGAGCTCGGGCGCGAGATGGACGTATTGCGCAAGTCGAGCGGCAAGGCTGAGGATGACGTTCTCGCGCTCCTGGGCAACTGAGCCGGCGTCGGTGCGGGTCAAGATCTGCGGGCTGCGATCGCGCGCCGAGGCCGCGCATGCGGCGGCTTGCGGCGCGACCTATGGCGGTCTCGTGTTCTTTCCGCGCTCGCCCCGGCACCTGACATTGGCTGATGCCCGCTGGGTCGGCGACGGCATGCCCGAGGGGCTGAGCCGCGTGGCGCTGACCGTCGATGCCGATGACGCGACGCTGGACGCGGTCCTCGACGCGGTGCGCATCGACATGCTGCAGCTCCATGGCCGCGAGACGCCGGAGCGGGTGGCCGAATTGCGCCAGCGCTACCGGGTCGCGGTGATGAAGGCGGTGGGCGTCGCCACCGAGAGCGACCTTGCGGTGATCGGCGACTATGCGCGGGTCGCCGACCAAATCCTGATCGATGCGCGCGCCCCGCGCGAGGCTGACCGGCCGGGCGGCAACGGGCTCGCCTTCGACTGGCGGCTGATCGCCGGCCGGCGCTGGACGGTGCCCTGGATGCTCGCGGGCGGACTGACGCCCGACAATATCGCCGAGGCGATCCGGCTGACCGGGGCGACCCAGGTCGACGTGTCTTCCGGTGTCGAGCTGGCGCCGGGCTACAAGGATCCGGCCAAGGTCTCGGCCTTCGTCAAGGCGGCGCGGGTCGCGGGAGCGGAGAATGCCCGCACGGCGCTGGACGATCCCGGCGTCGCCGTCTAGGAAGCGGTCTGACCCCGATCAGAGGCGCGACGCGATGGACGATTCTCCCCGGCCCAATTCCCTCCGCAGCGGCCCGGACGAGCGCGGACGGTTCGGCATCTATGGCGGGCGTTTCGTCTCCGAGACGCTGATGCCGCTGATCCTCGATCTCGAAGCCGAATATGAGCGCGCCAAGACCGACCCGGATTTCTGGGCCGAGATGGACGATCTCTGGAAGCACTATGTCGGCCGGCCGTCGCCGCTCTATTTCGCCGAGCGGCTGACCGAGCGGCTCGGCGGCGCGAAGATCTACTTCAAGCGCGACGAGCTCAACCATACCGGCGCGCACAAGATCAACAACGTCCTCGGCCAGATCCTGCTCGCCCGCCGCATGGGCAAGACCCGGATCATCGCCGAGACCGGCGCCGGCCAGCATGGCGTCGCGACCGCGACGGTCTGCGCGCGCTTCGGGCTCAAATGCATCGTCTTCATGGGCGCGACGGATGTCGAGCGTCAGAAGCCCAATGTCTTCCGCATGAAGCTGCTCGGCGCCGAGGTGGTGCCGGTGACCGCCGGCCGCGCGACGCTCAAGGACGCGATGAACGAGGCGCTGCGCGATTGGGTGACCAACGTGCATGACACGTTCTACTGCATCGGCACCGTCGCGGGGCCGCATCCCTATCCGGCGATGGTGCGCGACTTCCAGTCGATCATCGGCAAGGAGGCGCGCGCCCAGATGCTGGAGCGCGAGGGCCGGTTGCCCGACACGCTGGTCGCCTGTATCGGCGGCGGGTCGAACGCGATGGGCCTGTTCCATCCGTTCCTCGACGATGCGGAGGTGCGCATCATCGGCGTCGAGGCGGGCGGCCATGGCGTCGACGACCGCAACGAGCATGCCGCCTCGCTGACCGGTGGGCGGCCCGGCGTGCTGCATGGCAACCGGACCTATCTGCTGCAGGATGCCGACGGGCAGATCCTCGAGGGCCATTCGATCTCGGCCGGGCTCGATTATCCCGGCATCGGCCCGGAACATGCCTGGCTGCACGATATCGGCAGGGTCGAGTATGTCTCGATCACCGATGCCGAGGCGCTGGAGGCGTTCCAGCTCTGCTGCGTGACCGAGGGGATCATCCCGGCGCTCGAGCCGGCGCACGCGCTCGGCCATGTGATCAAACTCGCGCCGAGCTTGCCGTCCGATCACCTGCTGGTGATGAATCTCTGTGGCCGGGGCGACAAGGATATCTTCACCGTGGCCGAGGCGCTCGGGACCCGGATCTGAGCTTCAGATCCCGTCTTCCAACTTTGGTTTAGGCGCCTCAACCCGGAGTTGATTGACTTCTACCTAAACGTGCGTCCAATTGCCCTCATGTCGGGATTGCGGCGAGGTGGCTGCCAGAGACCCCAGCCACAGGACAATGACATGACCAGCACCATCCGCACCTTCTCCGCCCTGCTTCTCGGTTCGCCCGAGGCGCGGGCGCGGCACCGCTCGGTGCTCGTGACCGCGATGCAGGTGCTGCGGGCCAACGGCTTCTCGGTCTTCGAGCTCGAGCGCATCGCCGATTGCCTCGTCATCGAGGCGCAGGGGGCGGAGCATGGCCGCGAACTGATCTTCGATGCCGAGACCGGGCGGCTGATGTCGGACCAGCCGATGCCAAGGCCCGTCCCGGTACCGGTTCGGTCGCAGGCGTGCCCGCCGCGGGCGGCTTGGGCGCGGGCGGAACTCCATGGCGTCTGATCGCCGCCGACCCGGCGGACCGGGCTTGTCGGGGGAGGCCGCATCATAGGCCTGTTGCGCCATCCCGGTGCCGGCATCGCGCTTCTGGCGCTGCTCGCCGGCATTCAGCCGCTCGCCGCCGCCGAGCCGCTGGATGTCATCCTGGCGCGGCTTCGGGCCGACGGCTACGAGGTGCGCGAGGTCAGCCGGACCTGGCTCGGCCGGATCCGGGTCGAGGCCGACGGCAGGGGCCAGAGCCGCGAACTCGTGTTCAACCGCGTCACCGGCGAGATCCTGCGCGACTATTCCCGGCCCGCGGCTGCCGGCGCGGTCCACAATCCCGACCATCAAGGCGGTTCGGGGCCCGCCGGCGGCCCTGGGCCCGGCCCGGGCCATGGCCCCGGAGGGCCGGGCGGGCATCCCGGTGGACCTGGCGCCCCGGGAGCCGGGCGCCCCGGCGGGCCGGCGCCCGCCCTGCCGAGCGGTCTGGAATGAGCGCCCGGCTCGACGCGGCGGGGCGCGCCGCATGACGAGACGCGTGCCGAAGCTCGCCGCGCTCTGGGCGATCGTGGCGATGCAGGCCGTCTGCGGCCTGTTCTTCGTCTGGGACATGCTCGACGGCGTCATCGGCTTCACCAGCACGCCGATCGCCTGGGAGCTGCGCGAGCTGATCGAGATCGGCGCCGGCATCGGGTTGATGATCGGCGTCGGCATGGGCGCGGTGCTGCTCGCGCGCACCACGCGCCACAATATCGCGATGGAGGATCAGATCCGCCGCGCCTCGGTCGCCTTCACCGCGCTGCTGGAGGAGCGGTTTCTCGAATGGGGCCTGACGCCTTCCGAGCGCGATGTCGCCTGGCTGACCATCAAGGGCTTCCCGATCGCCGAGATCGCCCGCTTGCGCCAGACCAGCGAGGGAACCATCAAGGCGCAGTCGAACGCGATCTACCGCAAGTCCGGGGTCAGCGGTCGGACCCAGCTCCTGAGCCTGTTCCTCGAGGACCTGATGGACGGTCCGCGGCCGCAATCCGCGCCGCTGCGCGACAGCGCCTGACAGAGGCTTGAGCGCCGGCGCCAGCGCCGCATCGGCTCGGGCCTTGTTCCAGAGGTCCGGGCGGTCTAGGGAGGGGGGCGGCGCCGGTGGGGCGCCCGCCCTGAGAGAGCACGTTACGTTATGGACAATTACGAGATCGGGGACCTTGTGGTCCTGACCGCCGGATCGATGCGGATGGCGGTGGAGGGGCTGGACGGCGCCCAGGTGCGCTGCGTCTGGTGCCATGAGGGCCAGATCGGCCGCGACAGCTTCGATGCGCGGCTGCTGAAGAAATGGGAGCATCGCGAGGAAGACCGTGCCCCGCGCGGCGCGCCGGCCGGCAAGCCCTATCGCGGCGATCGCGAGGGCGGCGGCAAGCCCTATTCCGCGGCGCGTAACTACGAGACCCGCGACGACAAGCCGCGCGGCAAGCCCGGCTGGGACGGCAAGCCGCGCGAGAAGAAGTTTTTCCGCAAGGACGGCTGACCCCAGCTCGTCGGCAGGCGGCAGGCGCAGGAAACCGGAGCCCGGGGGCAGACTGCCGCCGGGCTTTGTCTTGTCTTGGGGGGGCAGGTCCGCTTGCGCCGGTTCCGGGCTTGCGGGAGCGGGTCTTTCGGGGGATCATTCCCGCCGGGCCGGCAGCGGGACGGCGGGGGCTTTGGGCGACGGGCCGCCGGCATGTGGTCGATCGCGAACATGACGGACTTTCCCGCGGCGGGAAGCTGGGTCCAGGACAAGGCGGCGAACAAGATCTGGCTGGTCTGCGTCCGGGCAAGCTTCGATATCCGGCCCGACGGCAGCGTCGCGCCCTCGGCCGACCAGTCCCCGCCCTTGCTGCAGGGCCAGCCGCTCGATGGCGATTTCGCCAACAGCCTGGTCTACGAGTCCGACTTCTTCGGCCCCAAGCCCTGCACCGACGTGCTGGTCAATGGCAGCGCCTGGGCGCCGTCGGGCCGACCCGCGACCGAGCTCGATGTCGGTCTCGCCCTCGGCCCGATCCGCAAGCGCCTGCGCGTCTTCGGCGATCGCTGGTGGTCGGTCAATCTCGCCGGCGCCCCGGCCATCGCCGCGCCCGAGCCGTTCCTGCGCCAGCCGATCCGCTACGAGCACGCATTTGGCGGCTGGGACCGCTCCAGCGCCGATCCGGCCGACCACCGGCTCGAGGCGCGCAACCCGGTCGGGCAGGGGCTCGTGCTCAACCCCGCCCGGGCGCTCGGACGCAAGCTGCCGAATATCGAGGACCCCGCCGACCCGATCACTGCCTGGCACCACCGTCCCGCGCCCGCCGGCCTCAACGCCATCGCCTGCCACTGGTCGCCGCGCCGCGAGCTCGCCGGGACCTACGACGCGGCCTGGCTCAGCCAGCGCTTCCCGCTCTGGGCCGAGGATCTCGACCCGCGCTATTATTGCTGCGCGCCGGCCGACCAGCAGGTCGCGGGCTATCTCAAGGGCGGCGAGCCGGTGCAGCTCGTCAATCTCTCGCCCCACGGGCCGATCCAGTTCCGGCTGCCGCGCCTGGTCTTCGGCTTCTCGACCCGGATGCGCCGCGAGGTCCTGCATCACCGCGGCGTGCTCGCGACGGTGATCCTCGAGCCCGACTTCCCCAGGGTGATAATGATTTGGCAGAGCGCGCTCCTGTGCAATCATAGGATCGACGATCTCGACCAGACGACGGTGCGACTCAAGAAACTGATCTGACGGAGCGCTCGGGGGGGTGCCGGCCCAGTGATGCAGGCCCATCAGGCTCATTCCAGCTGCATACCCCGGACCGCCATCTGGATCGGCGCCATCGCGGCGCGCACCCCGGTCGGGGCGAGCCCCGCCAGCGCCGCCGCCGCAGTCCGGGCGGGGGTGTCGGCGCTGGCGGAGCATCCCGCCTTCCTCGACCAGGAGGGCGAGCCGATGCGGATGGCCCGCGACGCCTTTCTCGCCCCCGAGATGCCGATCGCCCAACGGATGACCGAGCTCCTGCTCGCGGCCCTCGCCCAGTTGCCCGATCTCTGGCAGCGCGGCCGCACCCTCCTGCTGATCGGCTGCCCCGAGCCGCGGCCCGGCCTGCCCGCCGGCATCGCCGAGACGCTCGGCCGCGCGGCCGCCGCCCGCTTCGGCGCGCAGATCCGGGTCCAGACGCTCGCCTATGGCCATGCCGCCGGGCTGCTCGGGCTCGGGCTCGCCGCGCGCGCGCTGGAGGACGGCGCGGCCGATCTCGCCGTGGTGGCGGCCGTCGAGTCCTACCACGATCCCGCCATGCTCGACTGGATGGACACGACCGGCGCGCTGAAGTCGGAGGCCAACCGCGACGGCTTCTTTCCCGGCGAGGCGGCCGGCGCCTGCCTGCTGGTGCGCGGGGCGGAGGCCCCCCGGCTCGGCCTGCCGATGCTCGCGCGCCTCGCGGCGGTCAGCACCGCGCTCGAGCCGGTGCCGATCCGCTCCGAGGCGGTCTGCGTCGGCGAAGGCTTGAGCGCGGCCTTCCTCGGCCTCGCCCCGGTGATCGAGCGCGACGGCCAGCGGATCACCGACACCTATTGCGACCTCAACGGCCAGCGCTATCGCAGCGAGGAGCTGCTCTACACCATCCTGCGCGCGCAGGCGCTGTCCGAGGATGCGCATGCCTACCAGCATCCGGCCGATTGCTGGGGCGATCTCGGCGCCGCCTCCGGGCCCTTGCTCGCGGTCCTCGCGATCGCCGCGCGCGCGAAATCCTATGGCAACGGCCCCCGCGCCGCCCTTTGGGCCAGCTCCGAGAGCGGGCGCCGCGCGGTGGCGCTGCTCGATCTGCCGGCGCGGGAGGCGGTTTCATGATCTCGGTCGGCGTCAATCCCCCGAAGACCCCGGTGACGGAGGGCAGCCTCGACATGGCGCCGGCGACCTTGCCCAATGTCTGCAAGATGCCGGGACCGCCGGCGCCCTTCGTGCCGGTGCCGCTGCCCAATCTCGGCCGCTCGGCCGACCGTCTGTCGGACGCGACCTCGACGGTGACGATCGAGGGCAAGAAGGTGGCGATCAAGGGCAGCTTCTACATGAGCCAGCCCTCCCCCGACGTTGCGAGCCAGGGCACGGGCGGCGGCATCATCTCGTCGACGGTGCAGGGCAAGACCTGCTTCGTGGCCCCGGGCTCGATGGACGTGAAGGCCGAGGGCAAGAATATCCAGTTGCTCGGCGATGCGATGACCAACAATGGCTCCTGACAATTCCGCGGGAACCAACGCGCAGTCCCCGCAATTGCCTATGCACAGATGCGGCCAGGTGGCGAGCTATGGCCGCCTCACCCGCACCGGCCGCGCCACCCAGAATCCGCGCGGCACGGGCAGGAAGAAGCGGCGCGGCTCGCGCGTCTGGGAACGCGACCATGTGCCCTCCAAGGCCGCGCTCTTTAAGCGCGCGGAGAAGATGTACGGACTGAAGAAGCCGAGCGCGCTTTACAGTTGCGTGACGGGAAAGCTCGAGGATCGCGGCATGGCGATCGTCATTCCTCGGAAAACCCATCGCGGCTTCAGCAAGACCTGCGGGAAGAGGAATACCAAGAAGCTGATCAAGGATGACGCTGCCACCAAGGCCTCCCTGGATGCCGCGATCAAGCGCGACGTCGCGGCCATCCTCAAGGCGTTGAAAGGGAGTCCTTGCCAGTCGGAATACAGAAAGGCCGCCAAAAAACTCAAGGATGGGGCGGAAATAGACAAGATGATCAAGAAGGCGGTTGAAGAATGCGGCGGATAACAAGACCGCGAGGCGAGAATGGCGACCTTTGCTGACTGGGTGCCCTTCTTTGGCAGGAGTGCTTTCGATCCCGCTATCCGCAAGGCCTTCGCGGATGCGGGAATCGCGACGCTGCCGAAAATCCCCCGGGACGAGATCTTCACGCTTCAGGATGTCGGCAGTGGGCTGGTGGTCAATCTGACCGATTCGGACGTGTTCACCGATCTCAAGGAGCCGGTCGGGACCGGCACGCCCATCGTCGCGGCGGTGACGATGTATGTGATTGATCCCGATGGCGTACCCTATCGCGGCCCGCTGCCTTTCGGTCTGCACGCCGATGACGGACGAGCCTTGCTGCGGGGCCGGTTCGGCGAGCCGGAAGATGGCGACGACGATATCCCGAGCGACGAATGGACAGTCGAGGGCCTAGTTTTGCGGGTCTTCTATACGGCGGATCTCGGCGCGCTTCGCAGGGTTCGCCTGACCCTTCCCGAAGCAAACTGACCGCAATGGCCACGGACCTGCCCGCGCTGCTCGGTTTGCCAGCCTCCAATCCCCGGATCGTCGGCCTGCTCACGCGCATGAATGTCGGTCGACAACCCTCGGTGACCATTGACGATAGCGGAGATGAACCAGTCTACGAGACCCAGGATTGGCTGCTGAACCGGTATCTCGGGCTGGAATTGGGCTTCGAGGATGCCGCCTCGTTCCGCGGCGAACATCCCGACGAGCTCGGCGTTGGCGAGATGCTGCTGACCCAAATCTACTTTTACGGCCAGCACGAGGACGTGCGGCCCTTCCAGGGGCGCCTGCCGATGGGGCTTGTGCTCGCCGACGACCGGAACGCGGTTCGCGCGCGGCTCGCGCAATGGGATGCCTCACGACGCTCCTGGATCCGCGATTGTTGGGAGTTCCCGCCCTACCGGATGACCGTCGCCTATGCCGATCCGGGGCAGGGCATCGACTTCGTTCTTTGTGCCCTGCGGCCACCACTGCAGGAGGCGGATCTCGACGAGCGGCAGCGCGCGCCAGACATCGCGCGCCTTGTCGCAATGCTGGGCGTTCCAGCCGCCGACCCGGAGCAGCGGCTGCTGCTGGCGCCGTTGCGGCTTGAGGACAATCTGGAGGATGACGGCAACGGAGCTCTCATCGCGGACTATTCGCTGAGCCTCGGGCTTGAGCTGCAATATGAGCATATCGCCGGCAGCCGCGATCTGCGCCTGGCCCGGATCCGGTTGCTCGGCGCCGAGAATCTCGATGCCATCGTCTGGCCAGGGCGTCTGCCGTTCGACATGACGTTCTACGATGCGCCTGATGCGTTCGCGCGGCTGGTCGGGCGGGCGCCCGACGAGATGGAGGAAATCGAGGATGGCGGGTTCACCGGCTACGCCATCTGGCACCTGCAGGAATTCACCCTGCAGATCGAGTTCAATACGATGTACAATCTGATCTTCCGAGTGCAGCTGGTCGCGCCGGGCGCTTGGATCGATGAGGTATGAGACAGCCCGCGAGGTGGAGATGAAGGACGGGGTCGATCCGATTGCGGTGCGGCTGGTCGAAGGCCTCGTCGTCGGGCAACTGGTCGATCAGGAGATCGGCGGTCAGCCGATGGTCCGCTTCATGCTCGACGGCGTGGCGGAGACGCATTTCGCGCGGAGCTGCGTCGTGCTCGCTCCGGAGGATACCGGCGGCGACGTGGTGCTCGGCTTCGAGGGAGGACGCTCGGACAGGCCGATCCTGATCGGCTGTCTCCGCCGGCAAACGCCGACAGCGCTCGAAGCCACCGCCGACGGCGAGCGTCTTGAATTCACCGCCGAGCGCGAGATCGTGTTGCGCTGCGGCAAGGCCAGCGTCACCCTGACGCGCAGCGGCCGGATCATCCTGCGCGGCACCGACATCCTCAGCCGCTCCTCGGGCCCGAACCGGATCAGGGGCGGCTCCATCCAGCTCAACTGATGCACGCGCCCGTCATCGCGCCCATCGTCGCGCAGCATGCCGAGGATGCCGCCTTCCTCTGGCTCCTGCGCGACCGAGCGGCCGACGGCCCGCAGGTCCGGCTCCGCGACCTCGCCCGCCTCGACGAGCGGGTCGAAGCCCATCTCGACGGGCTGCGCGTCGCTGGCGCCGTCGGATGGCGCCTCGCCGCGGACGGGCTCGACCGCTACGGCGAGCCGGGCGAGACCTTCGCCGCCGCGGTGCTGGCGCTCGGGACCGGCGATCCCGCCCGGCTCGAGCCGGTGCTGGAGCGCGCCGCAGCCGAGCCCGCCTGCCGGCGCGCGGTGGTCGCGGCGCTCGGCTGGGTCGGGCCGGCGCCGCTCCGCCCCCTGATCGGCGCCTGGCTCGCCGACCCGCGGCCCGAGCGGCGTTGGCTCGCCGCCGCCGCCTGCTCGGTCCACCGCATCGATCCCGGTCCCCATCTCCCCCGCCTGCTCGGCGACGCGCCGCCGGTGCGGGCCCGTGCCCTGCGGCTCGCGGGCGAGCTCGGCCGCGCCGACCTGCTGCCGGCTGTGATGCGGGCCCTCGCCGATCCCGGGACCGGTTTCTGGGCTGCCTGGGCCGGCACCCTGCTCGGCGACCGCGGCCCCGCGCTCGCCGCGCTGCGCGCCGAGGTCGAGAGCCGCGGCCCAGAGCAGGGACGGGCCCTCCGCCTGGTTCTGCGGGCGATGGACCCGGCCAGCGGCCGGCGCTGGCTGCATGGCCTGCCCAACGATCCCGGCAAGGACCGGCTGGCGGTCGAGGGCGCCGGCATCCTCGGCGACCCCGCCCTCGTCCCCTGGCTGATCGAGCGGATGCGCGATCCCGCGCTCGCCCGCCTGGCCGGCGAAAGCGTGGCGATGCTGACCGGGATCGAGCTTTCCGGCGCGCTCGCGACCAGCGGCGAGGACGGCGACCCGGCGCCGCGCGATGCGGATCTGCCCTGGCCAAACCCCGACGCCGTCGCGGCCTGGTGGGCGGCGCAGCGTCTGCCGCCCGGCACGCGCCTGCTCGCTGGCCAGCCCGCCGCCGGCGCGGCGCTCGCGGGCCTCCTTGCCACCGGCTTCCAGCGCCAGCGCCGCGCCGCCGCGCTCCAGCACGCGCTCGCCCGCCCGGAGACCCCGCTCTTCAACTGCGCCGCCCGCGCCCCGCTCCAGGAAGTCCGCGCCCGCGCGTGAGCATTGCGGCTTGACAGCGCCGGGCCGATCGCCGCGCATGGGCCCCATGCCGCTGCGCTTCACGCTCCGCCAGCTCGAATATCTCGTCGCGGTCGGCGAGGCGGGCAGCATCGCCCAGGCCGCCGAGCGCGTGAATGTCTCGGCCCCGTCGATCTCCACCGCCATCGCCCAGCTCGAGGCCGAGTTCGGCCTGCCGCTCTTCACCCGCAAGCATGCCCACGGCCTGACGCTCAGCACCGGCGGCCGCGCCTTCCTCGCCCAGGCCAAGGCGGTGCTCGCCGCAGCCGAGGCGCTGGGCAACCTCGCGAGCGACCTCGCGGGCTCGGTGCGCGGCCCGCTCGGGATCGGCTGCCTGCTGACCTTCGCCCAGCTCGTCCTGCCCGAGCTCCGCCGCGGCTTCGAGAGCCGCTTCCCCGACGTCCGCGTGCGGCAATACGAGCTCGACCATGCCGAAATCCTCGAGAAGCTGCGCATCGCCGAGATCGATGCCGGCCTGACCTACGATCTCGAGATCCCGCGCGACATCCGCTTCGAGCCGCTGGCCGAGCTTCCGCCCTGGATCATGCTCGCCCCCACCGATCCGCTCGCCGGCCGGCCGATCGTCCATCCGGAGGATCTGGCGGGCCGGCCCATGGTGCTGCTCGACCTGCCGCACAGCGCCGACTATTTCCTGTCGGCCTTCGCCCGCACCGGCCTGCGTCCGCGGATCGCCGAGCGGACCCGCGACATGTCGGTCGCGCGGGCGCTGGTCGCGAACGGCTTCGGCTACGGCCTCATCAATGCCCGTTCCGAGAGCGACCGCGCGCCCGACGGCAAGCGCCTCGCCTTCGTGCCGCTGGGCGGCCTGCGCGCCATGCGCCTCGGCCTGGCTCATCCCGGCGGCGCCCATCGCAGCCCCACGGTCGCGGCCTTTCTCGACCATTGCCGCGCCCTGATCGCCGCCCAAGGCCTCCCCGGCCTCTGGCGCCCCTGACATCTGCCTGGCGGGCGGCGGCACTCATTGACCCCGCTGAGCCGCTCGCCTATGAGGGAGGCCGAGGTGCCGGGCACCTGCCGCCCGCGGACGCAAGTCACGGTGAAGCCCCGGATCGACGACGACAACTCACCCTCGAAGCATTTCGCGCGGTGGGCAATGCGGGCCCCCATCCATCCTGAAATGCCTCGCGAGAGGAGTGAGCGATGTCGGATCGGCACGCCGCACAACGGGAAAACCCGTTCCTGACCGCCCCCGTCGGGCGATTGTTCCTGGCGAATGCGCTTCCCATGACCCTCGTCCTGTCGATGGGCGGCGTTCTCAATGTCGTCGACGGCATCTTCGTCGGCCGCTTCATCGGGCCGGAGGCGCTGGCGGCGGTCAGCCTCGCTTTCCCGGCCGCCATGCTGCTCTCGGCGCTTGCCGCGCTCGTCGGCGGCGGCATGTCGAGCCTGATGGCGCGGCACCTCGGCGCCGGGGATCGCGCGGCGGCGGGGGGCGTCTTCGCCGGCGCGCACGGCCTCGCGCTGGCGATGGCGGCGGGCCTCTTCGGCGCCTGGCAGATCTTCGGTCAGGCGATCGTCTCCCGGATGGCGGCGGGCCAGGCCGATATCGCCGCGATGGCGGGGACCTACCTCTCCATCCTGCTGCTCGGCGCGCCCGCGCAGCTCCTGCTCGGCGTGCAGGCCGATGCGCTGCGCAGCGAAGGCCGCGCGGGGGTGATCGCCGGGCTCTCGGTTCTCGTGAACCTCGTCAATATCGGCGCGAACTGGCTCGGCATCGTCGTCCTCGGTCTCGGCGTCGCGGGCTCGGCTCTCGGCACCATTGCCGCGCAGGTGCTCGGGCTGGCGCTCCTGATTTGCGTCCGGGCGCGCGACGGGGCGCGGGATCGGGCGCTGCTGCCCTTGCCCGTCCCGCCCACGCGCCGCTGGCTCGATGGCTGGGCGGCGATCACCCGTCTGGGATTGCCGCTTTGCCTCGGCCTCCTCGGCATCGCGGTCGCGGCTGGCGTCGTGATGCTGTCCCTGCGTCTCCATGCCGGGCCGGATTACGACGCGCTCGTCTCCGCCTATGGGATCGCGACCCGGCTGCTCGGTCTCGCCTTCCTGCCGCAGATGGCGATCGCGCTCGCCGTCCAGAGCATCACCGGCAACAATGCGGGCGCCAGGCGCCAAGACCGGGCGCGCGCGGCGCTTCGGTTGGCGATGACGACGGCTTTCGTCTGGTGTCTGGCGGTGTCGCTGACCGGGTCCGGCGCCGGGCATGCCCTCGGCGGCTGGTTCACGGACGATCCGGTCGTCGCCGGGAACGTGGCGCGAATCCTGCGGCCGATGACGGCGCTCTACGCCGCCTCCGGGCCGATCCTCGTGCTCGCCCTGCATTTCCAGGCGCTCGGCCGGCCGGATCTCACGGCTCTGCTGACGCTGGCCAAGCCCTGGCTGCTGACGCCGACGCTGGTTCTGGCGCTGCCGGCGGTCCTGGGGCTGCAAGGACTTTGGCTCGCCTTTCCGATTGGGGACGCGATCTTGCTCGCGCTGTCCTTGCCGTTCGCGCGCGCGGCGCTGCGGGGGCCCGAGGGCCGGGCATCGGTCATGGGAGGGCCGGCATGACCATCGAGGAGGCCAAGGCGGAGGCGAGGGCCCTGCGCGCCGCCCTGCAGGCGCAAGGCACGCCGATCAGCCATGCCCAGGCGCTGGAGGCGATCGCCCGCCGGCATGGCGCGAAGGACTGGAACACGCTCCACGGCCGGCTCGCCGCGGGCGAGGCGCCGGCCCGCTTCGCCGTCGGCGATCGGGTGCGGGGGCGCTATCTCGGCCAGGCCTTCACCGGCGAGGTTCTCCGCCTGGCGGGCCCGGCCGGACATCGCCGCATCGAGATCCGGTTCGACCATCCGGTCGATGTCGTGCGGTTCGAGAGCTTCACGAACCTGCGCCGGCGGATCAGGGCCACGATCGACGAAGAAGGCCGCTCCCACGGCCATACCTCCGATGGGACGCCGCATCTGATCGTCGAGAGAGAGGCGGGGTGAGCCCCGAACGGCCGCGGGCGGGCGAGGCCGTCGTCCGGATCGCGGACCCCGATCCGGGTGGGCTCCAACGCCGTGCCCGCGGATCGAGTGCCCGCTCGGCGATGCCGTCTTGTCCGCGAGGCCGCCGGGACCATCATCGAGTCGTCGTCTGCGCCGTGAAGCTCGAAGGGGCTGCGCGATCGCCGCCGACGATGACCGACGAGAGAATGGCGCTGCTGGAGCTCGTGGAGAAGTCTGCCGATGCGGACCTCGCGCGCGAGATGCTGGCGTTCGCGGCCGAGCGGATCATGGACGCCGAGGTGGAGTTGCTGACTGGCGCGTCGAAGGGAGCTCCATGCCCCGGCGAAGCAGCGCTCGGCCGTCGTTGCCGATGCGCTCCGGGAGAAGCAGCTCAGGCTCGGCGCCCTGATGGCACTGGCCTCAGATCGCCTCGACAAACCCCTTGAGCGGGTGAACCGCGAGATCAAGCGCCGCGCCGATGTTTCCCCAACGACGAGGCTATCGCCCGCCTCGTCGGCGCGCTCATGCTCGAGACAACCGACGAATGGACGGTCGCTCGACGCTACATGAGCCTTGAGTCCCTCGCCCGCGTCACGAGTACTGCCGTCGTCAGGCTGCCCGCAGTGGCTTTCTGAGAAGAGACGAGCCTCTCCGAGGAACGGCGCTCCTACACCATCACCCGGGAGCCGCTCGCCCACGGGCCGGAGCCGGTGGCGCGGAGCAGGCTCGGGGTCTTTGGTTCGGGATCGTGGCGCGCGCTGACGGCGGGTTCGGGGGCAGGAACCGATGCGCCGTCCGTGCTCCAACCTCACAGGAGCGTGGCGCTGCGGCTGGCCTTCGGCGCAAGGGTAGCGACTCTCTCCTGTTTGGCGCTTCCCGGTGCGAGATGGCGCCATGTTCGGGGGGGGGCACCGGGGCTCGGACCTGAGGATGCTTCGGAGGGGGGCGAGGCCGATCCGGAAGTTGGATTGGGCGAGGAAGCCGTGGGACTTCCGCTTCGCCTCGCATCTGCCGAGAAGCCGCGTTGGCAGCGCGTCCGGCCCAGGCGAGGGCGATGGCGACGATGGCCATGAGGAGGGCGCGCTTGCGCGGACAGGTGAGGCGGGTGTCCTCGGTGTCGAGGCCGCGGGTCTTGGCGTCGCCGAACATGCACTCGATCTCCCAGCGGCGGCGGTGGGCGTCGAGGGCGCGCCGGGGCGGCAGGTTGGAGACGATGACGGGCCAGCCGTCGGGGCGGCGCTTGGCGGCGAAGTCGAAGACGGTCCCCGTCCTTGCGCTTCGACCGGAGGCGGCCGCGGACGGTGCGGGAGCGCTGCCTCCCCTTCATACGGGCGAAGCGGGTGAGCTCGCAGCCGTCGTCGGTGACGATGCGGAGGTCTTCCCTGAGGCGGATGGCGAATGGGATATTGTTATCGTTGAGGAATTCGAGCCACGCGGCGCCGACGAACGCGCGGTCGGCGAGCAGGACGCGGATGGTCGAGGCCGGGAAATGCGCGAGGTAGCGCTCGACGAGCGCGATGCGCGCGGCCATCGACGAGTTCCCCTTCCGCGGCAGCACCGTCCAGAAGAGCGGCGCCCGGAACCGGCGCGTCACGACGGCGAGGACGACGCAGTTCACTTCCTTCGACCCGATCGACCAGTTGGTCCGGTCGCGCGCCAGCGTCCAGGTCCGTGCCGGCCCGGCGAGAAGCGGCAGCGCCCAGGCCTCGCCGAGGCGCACGTACTGGAAGAACCGCTGCAGCCGGCGCTAGGTCGACGCCGTCTGCACGCGCCCGCCCCGCTCGCAGGCGACGTGGCCGAGTTTCACGGTCCGCGCGCCGATCACGCCGACGATCAGCAGGCAGAGCGTCTCGATACGGGCTCTTGCCGAGCGCCACGCAGCAAGCCTTCGGGCGATGATGGTTCGGTGAGACATCGGGACGTTTCCTTGGTCGGAGTCGTCCAGAAGATCACGTCATCCCGCCCTCAGCCAACCAGGGTCGTGTAGTGTGAAGATCTCGTATATGGCGCAGAAATAACAAAGTAAATACAATGACATAGCCATTGTCGCACGCGTGCGACAACTGTGCGCGCCCCTTGTGCGCGGGGCCGTCGAGGCCTGTCACAGCAGCAGATCGTGCCCCGTGAGCACCGGCCCGTGGGTCAGGGCGATCTGAAAGTCCGCCTTGCCATCGCCGTCGCTGTCTCCCTCCAGCAGGTGCGAGGACTGGGTATAGCGCAGCTCGCCGGGGCTGTCGGTGAAGGGCGCCGCGCCGATGAAATGAAAGGGCTGGTGGCCCGGCTCCTCGGCATTGCCATCGACCGCCCTCAGGTCGATCCGGTCGCTGCCATGGGTGAAATCCTGGATCGTGTCGCGCTTGTTCGAGCCCGCCGGCGAGTCGGCGATGCTAAGGAAGCGGAAGCTGTCGGCATCTCCCCCGCCGGTCAGGCTATCCGAGCCCTGATTGCCGGTCAGGACGTCCCGCCCGTCGCCTCCGAACAGGAAGTCCCGCTGCGACCCGCCGAGCAGCCGGTCGTTCCCATCGTTGCCATAGAGCCTGTCGATGCCCTGGCCGCCCGACAGCCGGTCCTGACCGTCGCCGCCATAGAGATTGTCGCCGCCGAGATCGCCGAACAGACGGTCGTTGCCCGCGTTGCCGACGATCGTGTCGCCGCCGCCATAGCCGATCAGGATATCGGCCGAGCGGGAGCCCACGATGAGATCGCTCCGGGCAAAGACCAGGGCGTTGGCGAGGTGAATGTCCCCGAACCGGACGGCGTGGAAGACCGGGCCGGCCGAAACCTCGATCTGGCTGATCGCGAATTGCGGCAGGATGCCCCGGGTCTGGCTGTAGCTGGCGATCGTGCCCGAGACCGGACCGAGGCCAAACGGGTCGAGGAAGCCGGGGTCGAACGGCTGGTCGACGGTGCCGACCACCCCGGAATCGGGGTACTGGAACAGCCCGCCGAAGGTCCCGACATGGTTGCCATCGGTCGCGACGATGCTGGTGCGCCCGCGCTCGACCACGACGCCGCCCCAAAGGTCGTTTCCCATGTCCGTGGCCTGATAGGCCCTGAAGACCGCCATGGCCCCATCCCCCGATATCCCCCCCACCGAATCTAGAGCCGCCTCAAGGCGCGGACAATCGGCCAAGTTTCGACAAATACGCGCCAAAGCGGCAATCGCGCGGCGCGGGGACAATCCTCGGAGGTGGGGGGCTGGCTTGCTGCAAGGACGGCGGCGGCCTAGCCTCGGCGCCGTGGCGCGGCGGAAAGCATGGCGCTCGACTCAGGGGGGAGGGAGAAGGCGATGGTGAGTGCAGTCACGGCGCGGACAAGGATCGGAGAAGGGGTCACGTTGAAGGCGGATGACGAGACCTTCGGCTTCTTTCCCCAGACCCTCGAACAGGCCGTCGCGAACCAGCATCAGGTCGAGTACCGGGAGACGGTCTCGCATGGGGTCACGACCGGCACGCTCGGCCTGACCGGCCTCGGCGCGGTGAAAGCGCTGGAGATCGAGGCCGAGCCGTCCGGCGGAAAGGTCGGCATCACCTCGGCGCGTTTTCTCGACGGGTCGGGCAAGGAGCTGGTGGTGCTCCACGATATCGACCTGCCCAAGCAGTTCGAGTCGGCCCGGGCGGCCCTGTCCGATTTCGTGCACGATTTCGGCGAGCATCTGAAGGACATCTATGCCCACGCGAACGAGATCCGGGGCACCAACTACGCTGACGTGATCCGCGGGGGGCGGGGGGCGGATACGATCCTGGGTAATGCCGGCAAGGACGATATCGGAGGCGGCGCCGGCAACGACCGGATCACCGGGGGGCGGGGGGCCGACCTGCTCGAGGGCGGCAGCGGGGCCGACCGGTTCATCTTCCGATCGGCTTCGGAAAGCCGGGCGGGACGGGGCGCGGACAAGATCGAAGACTTCGTCGCCGGCCGCGACAAGATCGACCTGCAGAATTTCGACGCCGATCGGACCCATGCCGGGACCCAGAGCTTCGAATTCGTCGGGGACAAGGCCTTCTCGCACCAGGCCGGAGAGCTGCGCTTCGCCGATGACCGGCTGACCGGGGACGTCAATGGCGACGGCAAGGCCGATTTCATGGTCAAGTTCGACGAGGGCGCGAAGCTCGGCGGCTTCGGCCTGCACGATATCCTGCTCTGACAGCCGTGGGGGATCTGGCGTCGCACGCGTGCGACTCCAGATAAGATATTGATATAAATGGTATATGTCTGGCGCGTTTACCGGATGTTCATTGGTGTATCACCGAAGATCGCGCGATGGCCACCGCGTCGGCGCCTGCCTGCCAGCGCGATAGTCCGCGCAGGCAGGCGCCGACGCTACCGCCCAGCTACACCACCACCAGGGACACGACCGGCACCGCTGCGGCGGCTCGACCGCGCGCCTTGCTCCGGGGGGGGCGGCGCGGGAGGAGAGGGTGCGCGATCGCGGCTGCCTGGCGCGCGCCGCCCGCCGCAAGGGATCGCGTCGCGCGGCGGAGAAGGTCGCCACCGCCGAACGCTTGGGGCCCGCCGGCGGACGAGGACGAGCCGGGCATGCGAGGCGGAGAGGGCCCGCTGGGACGGGCGCTCCGAGGATGCGCGGCCGAGGGCGCGGCGCCGGTTGGTGCGGTCGTCCCGATCCTGACCAGCCTGAGCGGTGGGGCCGCTGCGCGGCATTCCCGCTCGGGGCGGTTTCGTGCAGGGCGCGGGGCGGAGGAGGTGGCGCCGGTCACTGCGGTCTTCCCGATCCCGACGGGCCTAAGCGGCGGGGGCCGCTGCGCGGCATTCCCGCTCGGGGCGGGTTTGTGTAGGGCGCGGGGGGAGGAGGCGGCGCCGGTTGGTGCGGTCGTCCCGATCCTGACCAGCCCGAGCGGTGGGGCCGCTGCGCGGCATTCCCGCTCGGGGCGGGCTCGTGCAGGGGCCGGCGCGGGGCGGAGGAGGTGGCGCCGGTTGGTGCGGTCTTCCCGATCCCGACGGGCCTAAGCGGCGGGGGCCGCTGCGCGGCATTCCCGCTCGGGGCGGGTTTGTGTAGGGCGCGGGGGGGAGGAGGTGGCGCCGGTTGGTGCGGTCGTCCCGATCCTGACCAGCCCGAGCGGCGGGGGCCACTGCGCGGCAATCCCGCTCGGGGCGGGTTCGTGCGGGGCCGGCGCGGGGCGGAGGACGCGGCGCCGGTCGGTGCGGTCGTCCCGATCCCGGCGGGCCTAAGCGGCGGGGCCGCTGCGCGGCATTCCCGCTCGGGGCGGGCTCGCGCAGAGGCCTGGCGCAGGGCGGAGGAGGTGGCGCCGGTTGGTGCGGTCTTCCCGATCCCGACGGGCCTAAGCGGCGGGGGCCGCTGCGCGGCATTCCCGCTCGGGGCGGGTTCGTGCGGGGCCGGCGCGGGGCGGAGGACGCGGCGCCGGTCGGTGCGGTCGTCCCGATCCCGACGGGCCTGAGCGGCGGGGCCGCTGCGCGGCATTCCCGCTCGGGCGGGTTCGCGCAGAGGCCCGGCGCGGGGCGGAGGAGGTGGCGCCGGTCGGCGCGGTTGCCTCGATCCCGACAGGCCTGAGCGGCGGGGCCGCTGCGCGGCATTCCCGCTCGGGCGGGTTTCGCGCAAAGGCCCGGCGCGGGGCGGAGGAGGTGGCGCCGGTCGGCGCGGTTGCCTCGATCCCGACAGGCCTGAGCGGCGGGGCCGCTGCGCGGCATTCCCGCTCGGGGCGGGCTCGCGCAGGCCGGCACAGGGCGGAGAAGGTGGTGCCGGTCGGTGCGGTCGTCCCGATCCTGACGGTTCAAGCGGCGGGGCCGCTGAGCGGCATTCTCGCTTGGGGCGGGTTCGTGTAGCGGGCGGCGTTGGGCGGGGAGGCGGCGCCGGTCGCGGCGGTCGTCTCAATCCGGGCGGGCCTACGTGGCGGGAGCCGCTGCGCGGCATTCCCCCCGCGCGAGGCGGGTTCGCCCGGAGGCCCGGCATGGGGCCCGGCGTGAGGCGGAGGGCGCGGCGTTGATTGGCTCGGTCGGTTCGATCCCGACGGGCTTGAGTGGCGGGGGCCGCGGGGCGGCATTCCCGCTCGGGGCGGGTCGCGGAAAGGCCCGGCGCGGGGCCGGGGGCGCGGCGCCGGCTGGGGCGGTCGCGTCGATCGCGACGGGCTTCCGGCGGGAGGGCCGCTGCGCGGCATCTGCGCCCCGGGGCGGGTTCCGCGAAAAGCCCGGGCGCGGGGCCATGGCGCCCCCCGATCGCACCCGCGCCACTTGCCAAGGGCGATCGCTTCCGTCCAGATGGGGAATATCCCAGAAAGACAAGGTCAGCCCCGATGTCCCGATCCCTTTCCCTGTCCGATCGCACGCCGCTCGGCGTCGCGTCCCGTTCGCTCGCCTGGCGCGTCGTCGCGGTGCTGATCGGTACCGTCGTGCTCGCCGCCGCCTCGCGGATCGAGGTGCCGATGGTGCCGGTGCCGATGACGATGCAGACGCTCGCGGTCACGCTGGTGGGCGCGCTCTATGGCTGGCGGCTCGGAGCGATCACCGTGGGCGTCTGGCTGCTGGAAGGCGCGGTCGGCCTGCCGGTCTTCGCCGGCGGCGCCAGCGGTGTCGCCAAGTTCGTCGGCCCGACCGGCGGCTATCTGGTCGGCTTCCTCTTCGCGGCCGCGGCCACCGGCTGGCTGGTCGAGCGCGGTTGGGACGGCGATCGCCCGGTCCGCGCCTTCGCGGCGATGCTGGTCGGCAACGCGCTCTGCCTTGCCATCGGCGCCACCTGGCTTGCGGTGCTGATCGGCACGGGCCCGGTGATCGCGGCCGGCGTCACGCCGTTCCTGCTGGGCGGTGTCCTGAAATCGGCCATCGGGGCGCTGGCCCTGCGGGGCGTCGGCCGACGCTTCGCCGCGCTCTGACCGCGGGACCGTGCGGCCCGGCCCCGCGGCGCGGCCGGTCCGGCTGCGCGGTCATCATCTGCTTTGCCTGCTGAGCTATGTGGGCAAGGGCTACGATCCGGACTTCGTCGCCAATCTCGACCGGATCGCCGACCGTATCGCGGGCGGCGCGCCGGTCGTGCTGGTGCAGGGGCCGGACGATATCTGCGCCCCCCTCGCGGCCGACCCGGCGGCGCATTGCCACCGCGTCCAGGTCGCGATGCGCGACCGGCGCGCGGCGGCGGATGTGGGAGCGGTGCTGCGGCGCCCGCTGCGGCCCGGCGCGCGGCTCGCCTTCATGGCGCGGCTGGCGGCGATGCGCCGCGCCTTCGCCACGGGCCGCAGCCGCACCGCCTGCGCCGGCTGCCCCTGGCACGCGCTCTGCACGTCGGTGGCCCGTGGCGGCTTCGCCGGCGCTCGTGTCGCGCCGCCAGCCGTCGGCCGACCCGAGGGGCGCGCGGCCGCTCAGGAGCAGCCGGGCAGCAGCCGGCCGAGCTGAGCGGCGATCACGGGAAGCGCGACTTCATCGACGGCGGCCTCGGTCGGGTGCAGGCCGTCCGGCAGCATGGTGCGCGCATCGCCTTCGGCCAGCGCGGCGCGCCAGATCGGGGCGAGGTCGATCAGGCCCAGCCCCTGCTCGGCGGCGAGGCTGCGATACCGGGCATTGTGCGCGGCGAGCCAGGGCCGGATCAGGCCGCGCAGGCCATGGGCGGGATTGGTCGTCATGAGCACGAGCCGCGTCTCGGGCGCGGCGGCGCGGATCGCCGCGACGAGCGCGCGGTGGTTGGCATCGGCGCGCGCGATATTCAGGCCGTCGGTCAGGTCGGCATCGTTGACGGCGAATTCGACGAGGACCAGGTCGGGCCGGGCTGCCACGACGCGATCGGCCTGCGCCAGGCCCCAGTCCGAATTGGCGCCGACCTTGGCGATGCGCTCGACGGCCACCGCCCGGCCCGAGCAGGCGGTGAGAAGCGCGGCCAGCTTGTCGGGCCAGCCGCCGTTGCGGGTGAGGCTGGTGCCGAGCGCCACGATCCGCAGGGGGCCCGCGGCCGGCAGAGGGCCCGCCTCGCGATGCGCGGCCGCGGGCGGGTCGGGCGCGTAGGCGCCGGTGAGCCACGCCGCGAGGCCGAGCCCGAGGCCGAGGCCGAGCGCGAGGGCCGCGAGCCCGGCGCGCCTCACTCGGCGGCTTGCAGCCGGATGGGCGGATTGGCGGGGTCGATGCGGCCGAAAGATTGCAGCTCGACACCGCTATAGAGCACGCGGGCGGGGTTGCCGGCCACGACGCAGTTCGATGGCACCGACCGCGTGACCACCGAACCGGCGCCGACGATGCAGCTGTCGCCGATCGTCACCCCCGGCAGGATCAGCGACCGGCCGCCGATGAAGCAGTTGCGGCCGATCCGGGTATGCAGCCGAAGGCCGCGGGTCATGTCGTGGGCGAGGATGCGCGCATCGAACGCGACATAGGTATAGGCGCCGACATGGATGCCCTTGGGATTGGTGAGGTCGAACTTCGCCGACATCGACATGTTGACGGTCGGGTGGAGGTCGAGCCCCCAGACCCGGCGCAACCAGAAGCGGCGCAGATCCACCGCCAGGGTTCGCAGTTTGTGGAATCGCCGTAGGTTCATGCGGGCATTCTCTCTCGGATCGGACCCAGGCGTCGTGGGTCGGGTCGTCAGGGGGGCGAGGCGGGGCGGGCGCGCTCACGCTCTGGTGAGCTTGCCGCAGAAGACCGGGCTTCGCCAGCCCAGAATTGCGCGCCGGGCGCAAATTCTGCGGTTATGGCGATTGGGGGTACAACTGGTAGTGGAGGCTCCTGGAGAGCCGGGCGGATCGCCCAAGCTTCGCCGGCCACATGGGTGCAGGCACCGAGCCTGCTCGCCTGGAGAGCGTCCGGCCGCTCGCGATCCCGAGCGGGACTATCCCTGCAGCGGCCGGACCAGCAATTCGCCCTCGCCGCGGCTGAGCATGGCGACGGCGGCGGCGCGGGCGCCGGTGGCGGTGGTGTAGTAGGGGATCCGGGCCGACAGCGCGAGGGCGCGGATCGAGCGGCTGTCATTGATCGACTGGGTGCCCTCGGTGGTGTTGACCACGACCTGGACCCCGCCATCCTTCATCACGTCGACGATATGCGGCCGGCCCTCATAGACCTTGTTGACGCGGGTCGCGGGGATCGCGTGGCCCGCGAGGAACCGCGCGGTGCCGGCGGTCGCGAGCAGGGTGAAGCCGAGCTCGTGCAGATGGCGCGCGGCCTCGACGATGACCTCGGTCTTGTCGGCATCCTTGATCGAGATGAAGACGGTGCCGCCGTCGGGCAGGTGGGTGCCCGCACCCATCTGCGCCTTGAGGAAGGCGCGGGGGAAGGAGCGGTCCCAGCCCATCACCTCGCCGGTCGAGCGCATCTCGGGGCCGAGCAGGGTATCGACGCCGGGGAAGCGGTTGAAGGGCATCACCGCCTCCTTGACCGAGAACCACGGCATCGCCGGGTCGGCGAGCGTCAGCGGGTCGGCATAGGGCATCGGGTCGTCCGGGCCGATATCGGTGGCATAGGGCGCGCGCTGCGGGAAACTGTGCAGCGTCTCGCCGGCCATCACGCGCGCGGCGATCGCGGCGATGGCGCTGTCGGTGGCCTTGGCGACGAAGGGGACGGTACGGCTGGCACGGGGATTGACCTCGAGGACATAGATATCCTCGCCCTGGATGGCGAACTGCACGTTCATGAGGCCGACCACGCCGAGCGCCAGCGCCATGGCGCGGGTCTGGTCCTTGATCCGCTCGACGATCTCGGGGCTGAGCGAGTAGGGCGGGATCGAGCAGGCGCTGTCGCCGGAATGGACGCCGGCCTCTTCGATATGCTCCATGACGCCGGCGATATGGACCGCGGTTCCGTCGCAGAGGGCGTCGACATCGACCTCGGTGGCGTTCGAGAGATAGCTGTCGAGCAGGACCGGGTTGGTGCCCGAGACCTGCACCGCCTCGCGGATATAGCGGCCGAGCTGGGCCTCGTCGCGGACGATCTCCATCGCGCGGCCGCCGAGCACGTAGGAGGGGCGAATGACCAGCGGATAGCCGAGCTGGGTCGCGACCGCCATCGCCTGTTCGGGCGAGCGGGCGATGCCGTTCCGGGGCTGCTTGAGGTTCAGCCGGTGCAGCAGCTGCTGGAACCGCTCACGGTCCTCGGCGAGGTCGATCGCGTCGGGCGAGGTGCCGAGGATCGGGATCCCGGCATCGTGCAGCGCGTTGGCGAGTTTGAGCGGCGTCTGGCCGCCGAACTGGACGATGACGCCGTGCAGATGGCCGTTCTCCTGCTCCACGCGCAGGATCTCCAGCACATGCTCCAGCGTCAGGGGCTCGAAATAGAGCCGGTCGGAGGTGTCGTAGTCGGTCGAGACGGTCTCGGGATTGCAGTTGACCATGATGGTCTCGTAGCCGGCCTTGGTCAGCGCGAAGCAGGCATGGCAGCAGCAATAGTCGAACTCGATGCCCTGGCCGATCCGGTTGGGGCCGCCGCCGAGGATGACGACCTTGCGGGCGCCGGTCGGGCGGGCCTCGCATTCGGCATAGCCGCCATGCTCGGCCTCGTAGGTCGAGTACATGTAGGGGGTCTGCGCCTCGAACTCGGCGCCACAGGTGTCGATCCGCTTGAACACCGCGCGGATGCCGAGCCGGTGGCGGTCGGCCCGCACCGAGGCCTCGGTGCGGCCCGTGAGCTTGGCGAGGCGGGCATCGGAAAAGCCCATCATCTTCAACCGCCGCAGCGCGGGCGCGGCATGCGGCAGGCCGTGCTGGCGGAGCCGCTCCTCCTCGTCGACCAGCTCGCGGATCCGGGCGAGGAACCAGGGATCGAAGCGGGTCGTGGCGTGGATCGCCTCGTCGCTGAGCCCGTGCCGCATCGCCTGGGCCGCGAGCCGCAGCCGATCGGGGGTCTGGGCCGACAGGGCCTTGACGATGGAGGCCTGGGCGTCGGGCCCGTCGGCACCGGGAATTACGATCTCGTCGAGCCCGGTCAGGCCGGTCTCCAGGCTGCAGAGCGCCTTTTGCAGGCTCTCATGGAAGGTGCGCCCGATCGCCATCGCCTCGCCGACCGATTTCATCGCGGTGGTCAGGACCGGCTCGGCACCGGGGAATTTCTCGAAGGCGAAGCGCGGGATCTTCGTCACGACATAGTCGATCGTCGGCTCGAACGACGCCGGCGTCACCTGGGTGATGTCGTTGTCGAGCTCGTCGAGGGTGTAGCCGACGGCGAGCTTGGCCGCGATCTTGGCGATCGGGAAGCCGGTGGCCTTGGACGCGAGCGCCGACGAGCGGGAGACGCGCGGGTTCATCTCGATGACGACGAGCCGCCCGGTCTCGGGGTGGACGGCGAACTGGACGTTGGAGCCGCCGGTCTCGACCCCGATCTCGCGCAGCACCGCGATCGAGGCGTTGCGCATGATCTGGTATTCCTTGTCGGTCAGCGTCAGCGCCGGCGCGACGGTGATGGAATCCCCGGTATGGACGCCCATCGGATCGACGTTCTCGATCGAGCAGACGATGATGCAGTTGTCCGCCCTGTCGCGGACGACCTCCATCTCGAACTCCTTCCAGCCGAGGAGCGACTCGTCGATGAGGATCTGCGAGACGGGCGAGGCGTCGAGGCCTGTCTTGCAGATGCGCTCGTAGTCCTCGCGGTTGTAGGCGACGCCGCCGCCGGTGCCGCCGAGGGTGAAGGCGGGGCGGATGATCGCGGGCAGGCCGACATGCTCGATCGCGTCCATCGCCTCGGTGAGCGTCTTGGCGACGGTCGCCTTGGGGTTCTCGAGACCGATCCGCTCCATCGCCTCGCGGAACAGCTGCCGGTCCTCGGCCATCTCGATCGCCGCACGCTTGGCGCCGATCAGTTCGACGCCGAACTTCGCCAGCACGCCGGCATCGTCGAGCGCCAGGGCGGTGTTGAGGCCGGTCTGCCCGCCCATGGTGGGCAGCAGCGCGTCGGGCCGCTCCTTCTCGATGATCTTCGCCACCATCTCGGGCGTGATCGGTTCGATATAGGTCGCGTCGGCCATCTCGGGATCGGTCATGATCGTGGCCGGGTTGGAATTGACCAGGATGACCCGATAGCCTTCCTCGCGCAGCGCCTTGCAGGCCTGGACGCCGGAATAGTCGAACTCGCAGGCCTGGCCGATGACGATCGGGCCCGCCCCGATGATCAGGATCGAGCGGATGTCGGTGCGCTTGGGCATGGGGCTTCGCCTCGGCAAGGAAGGACCCGCCGCCCGGGCCGGGCGTCGGCAAACGCGGTGGTTATAGAGGGGCGCGCCCGAAGCGCAACCCCGCGCGGATCCCTTGCGGCGCCGTCAGGCGATCATTCCCCGGCCGCGCCAGGCGGCGCGAAGCGCAGGCTGCGCGCGGCGCGCTCGGCATCGGCCGCCAGCGTCGGATCGGGCGGTGCGCCGAGCGGCGGAAAGCCGATGAAGTCGATCCCGAATTCCTCGGTCACGTCCGAGGCCGGGTCGTAGAGGGCGCAGCGGATGCCGCGACTCTCGCCGTTGCGCCCGGTGGCGACCTCGGTCGCGTCGATCTCGAACCAGATGCAGGCCTCGGCGCCGGCTGGGGGCGGGAAGGCGCGCATATCGGCGTGGCGGATGGCGTAGTCGGGCTGGAGGGCGGCCCTGCCATTCTCCTCCGAGGTTCGGAGGGTGGCCGCCCAGAAGCTCGCCGGATCGCGCGCCAGGGCGGCCCGCTTGGCCTGCGGATCGTCGAAGGCCTGGTCGAACCGCTGCGCGTTCTGCCAGACCGTGATCACGCGGCCATATCCGTCGGCCGGGACCGTGCATTGGCGCCTGACCGCCGGTCCCTCCGGACGGCAGCCGGGCGGGAGATCGAGCGTATGGGCGCGAAGGGGCGCCGCCGATCCGTCCGGCCCCATGCAGGAGCCGACCAGGGCGGCGAGCAGGAGGAACAGGGGCTTCATATCTCGCTCCTTGCGGCTTGGACGGCCGGCTCGGTCTCGGCGACGGCCGCCCAGGCTTGGGTGACGCCGGACCAGAGGCCGCGCAGCGCCCGCCGCAGGGCGCGCGCGGTATCGGGAAGGGGCGGGCAGAGGGAGGGCGCCGTCCGGGCGATCACGAGCGCCGGCCCGGTTCCGGCGACGCCGACGAAGTCCCAGCCGAGGCCGGATTCGTCCGCCTTGCAAGCCGATGGCGGGTCGAGCGCGGCGTTGGGCGCGGCGGGGCGGGGAGCGCCGAGCGCGGTGCAGGTCGCGGCCAAGGCGGCGGCGGCGGCGAGGAGGGCGCGCTTCATTTCGGTTCCGCCGGCGCGGCGTCCGCGAAGCGGAGGCTCTGAAACAGACGATCGGCCTCGGCCGCGACGGTCGGGTCGGGCGGAGCAACCCGGTCGCGATAGTCGGTGTAGACCACCAGGAACGTCCCGACCCGATCAGTGGCCGGGTCGTAGAGCGCGCAGTTGACGCCATGGACCTCGCCCGCGAGCCCTCCCCGGAAGCTCGCGTCGAAGCTGGAGCGCAGGCAGGCTTCGGCGCCGGGAGCCGGCGGGATCGGGCGATTCTCGGCGTGGCGGATCTCGGTCCCCGGGGATGCCGGCCAGCTTGTCGAGACTTCCGATTCCTGGACCGCGTCGGTCCAGAAGCCGCGCGGGTCTGCCTCCAGCATGGCCCGCGCCGATGCGGGGAACAGGCCGGCGAAGGACGCGGTGTCTTGGGCGATCGCGATGGCCCGTCCATGGCCCGCGGCGTCGACGAAGCTGCAGGCGGAGCGGGCCTGGTTCAGGTCGAGTCTGCAGGTCGCGGGCAGATCGAGCGAGACGCTGCGCACCGGCTCGAATGCCGGCGCTGCGCAGGCGGCGGCGAGGAGCGCGGCGAGGGCGAGGAGGGGGCGCTTCATTTCGAGCTCTTCGCGGTTGGGCCCGTGTCCGTGGCGAAGCGCAGGCTGCGAAACAGGCGCTCGGCGTCGGCCGCGAAGCCGGGATCGGGCGCGTCGTTCGGCTGGCGGGTTTCCCGGTAGAGGACGGCGACCGCGCTCCAGCTGTCGGTCGCGGGATCGCGGAGCGCGCACCAGAGGCTCTGGCGGTCGCTGGCGACAGCGCTCGGGGCGAAGCTGATGTCGTGCGTGACCCGCAGGCAGGCCTGCGCGCCGGGCGCGGTCGGGAAGGGCTGCGCCCCGGCCTGGCGAACGGTGACGCCGCGCATGGCTTGGCCTTGCATCCTGCCTGGCTCCCAGGCGACCGAACCGGTGAAGGCGCCGCCGATCCCGGCATTCCAGGTTTCCCAGGCCTCGCCGAACCGCGCGAGATAGCCGCGCGGATCGGCCCGCAGCGCGGCCGGGTCGAGGCCGTTGTCGGTGAGCGCCTGGCTGTCGAAGATCGCGATCTGCCGCATGCGCGGGTGCGGGATCTCGACGAATTTTTTGGCGGTATAGTCGTAGACCTTGCGCTGCAGCACCGGCTCTCCGGGCTGCTCGAAGCGGCAGAAGCGGAAGAGCGGGCCCGAGAGCGTGCATCCCGGCGGAAGATCGAGCGCGGGAGCGTGGATGGGCGCCGCGCTGCTGGCCTGGCCGGCGAAGCAGGCGGCGGCGAGGAGCGCGAGGAGGGGGCCGGTCCTAGCGAGGCTCCGCAGCGCGGCGCGGAGGGCCGGCTTGGCGGCGGGCATGGGGAGGGCGGCACCCGCCGAGGCGGGCGATGGCTTGGCCTTCATCATCATCTCCCTGATTCCGAGCGGAAATTCGCCCAGTCGATCGCTTTGACAGCCGCGCGGCCTTCAGGAACACTCTACCACGAATCGGAGCCATGATCAATGTTAATGAACGGTGTTCAGGTTGAGTGAGAGGGCGATGGCGACGACGCGCGCCGAGAAGCGGGAGGCTCTGAAGGAGCGGCTGATCGATATCGCCGGGCGGCGGATCGCCGAGGGCGGTCTGGTGGCGCTTCGCGCGCGCGATGTCGCGGCCGAGGCAGGCAGCGCGCTTGGCGGCATCTATACGCTGTTCGCCGATCTCGACGACCTGGTCCGGCATGTGAACGCCCGGACCCTGAGGTCGCTCGGACAGGCGCTGGAGCAGGCCGAGGGCGCCGGCACGGATGGCGATCGGCTCAAGGCGATGGCGCGAGCCTATGCCAGGTTCGCGCGGGAGAATCACAACCGCTGGGATGCGCTCTGGACCCATCGCGTCGCGGACGAAACGCCGCTGCCGGACTGGTTCGCGGCGGATCTGATGGCGCTGCTCGACCATGCCGTCGGGCCCCTCGCCGCGCTGGAGCCGGAGCTTCGGGACGAGGCGCTTCGGGTCCGGGCCCGGACCTATTTCGCCGCGGTCCACGGGATCGTGTCGATGAACCTGCAGCGGCGGTTTCTCGCCTTGCCGGACGATCGGCTCGAGCCGGAGCTCGACGCGTTCGTGGACGTCGTTCTGGCCGGGGCGGCGGCGCGTCCGCTCAGGCCAGGCGCAGGCTGATGGCGCCGAGCGCGATCAGCCCGGCGCTGGCCGCCCGGCCGGGCGTGACCCGCTCGCCCAGCACCAGGGCGGCGATCGCGAGGCCGAACAGGACCGAGGTCTCGCGCAGGGCCGCCACCACCGCGACCGGGGCCTGGGTCATCGCCCAGAGCGCGAGCCCGTAGGAGCCGAGATTGCCGAAGCCGCCAGTCAGCGCCGCTCCGGGATGGGCGCGCGCATAGCGCAGGAAGGGGCGGGCGCGGGTGGCGAGCGCCCAGCCGACCAAAGGAACGGCGTTCAGCAGGAAGAGCCAGAGCGCATAGCCGATCGGCGTGCCGGAAAGCCGCGCCCCGTGGCCGTCGATCAGCGTATAGCCCGCGATCACGACCGCGTTGCCGAGCGCGATCATCACCCCCGCGCGCGAGCCGCCGCGGCTGCCGAGCGCCAGCGCGAGGATGCCGGCCGAGACGCAGCCGATGCCGAGCCAGGCCCAGGGCGCTAACCGCTCGCCGAGAAACAGCAGGCCCGCCAGCGCGACGAGCACCGGCGCGGTGCCGCGCATCAGCGGATAGGCCTGGCTGAGGTCGGCCAGCCGATAGGCGTTGGCCACCAGCAGGAAATAGACGACCTGCAGCACGGTCGACGCGCCGAGCAGGGGCCAGCTCTCCGGGGCCGGTTGCGCGACGAAGGGCAGCAACGGCAGCGCGATCAGTCCCGAGCCGGCGGCAACCAGCGTGGTGGTCAGCACCTTGTCGCGACCGCTCTTGACGATGGCGTTCCAGCCCGCATGCAGAAGCGCGCCGAGAAGGACGACAAGAAAGACGGAAGCGGGCATCCGATCCTCGAGGGGGCGCAGGCGACGCGCGCCCGCGGTTGTCAGCAGCGAGCCGAGCGGGGGACCGGCGTCTTCACGTCCGAAGCGGCGTCGGGCACCGGCTGCGGCGCCAGCAGCGCGGCATAGTCCGGGATCCGCGCCTCGATCGCCCGGAGCCGCGCCATTTCGGGGGCGAGATAGGCGCGCGTCAGCGGAACCCGCTCCTGGTCTCGGGCGAGCTGCAGATGGAAGACATGCATCGCGTAGAACCGGAACGCGGCTTCCGACCCGGCAAGATAGAAATCCCACATCCGGATGAAACGCTCGTCATAGAGCGCGAGCACCCGGTCGCGCGCCGCGAGGAACCGGCGCCGCCATTCCTTCAGCGTCTCGGCATAGTGCAGCGTCAGGATCTCGACATCGCGGATCAGCAGCCCGGATTTCTCGACCGGGCCCATCACCTCCGAGAGCGGCGGAATATGCCCCCCGGGAAAGATGTATTTCTCGATGAAGGGCTGGTTGTAGCGGGGCGGGGTCGGCTGGCCGATCGAATGGAGCAGCATCACCCCATCCGGCGCCAGCAGCCGCGCCGCCGTCTCGAAGAAGGCCGGATATCGCCGCAGCCCGACATGCTCGAACATGCCGACGGAGACGATATTGTCGAACTGCCCCGCCACCTCGCGGTAGTCGCAGAGCTCGAACCGCACGCGGTCGCCGAGCCCCGCCGCCTCGGCGCGGGCGCGCGCCACCCGGAGCTGCTCCTGGCTCAGCGTGACGCCCGTCACCTCGGCCTCGCAGACCCGCGCGAGATAGAGCGCCATGCCCCCCCAGCCGCAGCCGATATCGAGGATGCGCGCGCCCGGCCGAACCAGCAGCTTGGCGGCGATCAGCCGCTTCTTGGCGAGCTGGGCCGCGTCGAGCGACATGCCCGGCTGCTCGAACCAGGCGCAGGAATATTGCATGTCCCCGTCGAGGAACAGCCGGTAGAGCCGCTCGTCAAGATCATAGTGATGCGCGACATTGGCCCGCGCGCGCTTCAGCCCGATCGCCTTCGCGACCGGCGCGGCCGTCACGCTGCGGCGCAGATGGTTGAGCTCGGCCCAGACGGTGCTGCGCTCGGGCTCGGTATTGAGACTGAAGAGCGCGATCAGATCGTAGGGGTCGCCGGTCTCGATCGTCAGCCGGCCGTCCATGTACATTTCGGGAACCGCGAGCGGCGGGTCGAGCACGATCGAGCGCAGGGCGCCCGCGTCGAGGATTCGGATCGCGACCGTCGGGCCAGCCCGGCCGCCATAGGCCTCGACCCGCCCGGACGGGTAGGTGACGCGCAGCGACCCGCGATTGATCTGCGCGGTCAGAGCGTTGTGAAGCAGGGTCTCTAGCATGGCGACCGGCACATTCGATGGGTCGTTGGGAAAGCTAGCGCCGCCGGTCTGGATTTCCAAGTCTTGCCTCTCTGGCCGAATAGTGGGCTCGATTGCCGATCCGGGCATGTTGCCTGGCCGTTGACTTGCCCCGGCGGGGGGACCATCAGGCCGACGGGGAAGTGCCGGGGGAGGACCGGGTGCCGCAAGCAGCGTTCATCGAGGTCGACCGGGGGCCGGGCGGCGCGCCGGCGCGCTTCGTTGCGCCGCAGCGTCGGGTGACCGCCTGGGAGCCGGCTTCGGTCCCGGGCGCGCTGGCCGCGCTCGAAGCCGCGCTTGCGGAGGGAGCCTGGATCGCCGGTCATGCGAGCTACGAACTCGGCTATCTGTTCGAGGCTCGGCTGGCGCCGCTCCTGCCCGGCGGCCGCCGGCTGCCGCTGCTCGATTTCGGCGTCTTCGCCGATGGTCCCGGCCCGGCCCGGCCCGTTGCGCCCGGCGGGCGGCTGGGCCCGTTCCGCCCCGCCTGGGACGCCGCGCGCTATGCCGCCGCCTTCGACCGGGTCGCGGACTATATCCGCGCGGGCGATGCCTATCAGGTGAACCTGACCCTGCCGATGCGGGGGCGCTGGGCCGGCGATCCCGCCGCTTTGCGGGCGGCCCTCGCGGCGGTGCAGCCGGTCGGGCATGGCGCCCTGGTGCGGTTCGGCGAGGCGGCTCTGCTGTCGCGCTCGCCAGAGCTCTTCTTCGCGCTCGACGGGCGAGGCGGCATCGAGGCGCGGCCGATGAAGGGCACCGCGCCGCGCGACCCCGATCCGGGGCGCGACGCCGCCGCGGCCGCCAACCTCGCCGCCGACCCGAAGAACCGGGCGGAGAATCTGATGATCGTCGATCTCCTGCGCAACGACATCGCGCGCATCGCCGAGATCGGCTCGGTCGCGGTGCCCGAGCTCTTCGCGATCGAGAGCTATGCGACGGTGCACCAGATGGTCAGCCGGGTGACGGGGCGGATCCTGCCCGGCACCGGGCTGACCGCGATCCTGGCCGCGCTCTTTCCCTGCGGCTCGGTGACGGGCGCGCCCAAGGTCCGGGCGATGGAGATCATCCGCGAGCTCGAGCCCTGGCCGCGCGAGGCCTATTGCGGGGCGATCGGCTGGGCGGCGCCGGACGGGCGCGCGGCCTTCAACGTGGCGATCCGTACCCTGGTGCTGTATCCAGGGGGGGAAGCAGTGCTGAATGTCGGCGGCGGGGTGGTCGCGGATTCGACCGCTCCCGCGGAATACGAGGAGAGTCTGTGGAAAGCCCGGTTCACCGAACTCTCCCGTCCGATCTCCGGCTGATCGAGACCCTTGCCTGGCGGCGCAATCCGGGCTTCCTGAACCTGCCCGAGCATCTGGGGCGGCTGGAGCGGACCGCCCGCGTTTTCGGCATCCCCTATGATCTTGCCGCGATCGAGCGCGCTCTCGGGGCGGCGCGCGGGGATCTGCCGCTCCGGGTCCGGCTGACGCTTGGGCTCGACGGTGTGCCCGAGGTCACGGTGGCGCCGTTCGGCGCGGGCCCCGATATCTGGAACGCCCGGTTCGCCGCCGAGCGGCTCGATCCCGGCGATCCGTGGCTCAGGGTCAAGACCACGATGCGCGCCCGCTATGACAGCGCGCGGGCGAGCCTGCCGCGCGACCTGCACGAACTGATCTATCTCAACAATCGCGGCGAGGTCTGCGAGGGCACGATCTTCAACGTCTTTGTCAAGGTGGACGGGCTCTATCTGACCCCGCGTCTCTCCTGCGGGCTTCTGCCCGGGGTGCTGCGTCAGATCCTGCTGCGCGAGGGCCGCGCCCGCGAGGCGGTGCTGCGTCCCGACGATCTGCGCCGCGGCCAGCTGTTTCTCGGCAACTCGCTCCGCGGCCTCTGCGTCGCCCGGCTGGTGTGACGGCGGCCCTCTTCGTCCTTTCCGTCACGATCCGGTGTTGTCCCCTGATTCCAATCGGTTGCTGCGATGGGCGCGCTCGCCCGCCGCGCTCGGCCCGGCCGGGTCGAGGGGCGCGGGCTTGACAGGGGGCGGCGGGCGGGGTGTATCCGCCCGAAATCTCTCGGAGAGCCGGCCATGCATGCCTATCGGACCCATACCTGCGACGCGCTCCGGACCGCGGATGTCGGCGCGACCGTCCGGCTGTCGGGCTGGGTGCATCGGGTGCGCGATCATGGGGGCGTGCTGTTCATCGACCTGCGCGACCATTACGGCATCACCCAGGTGCTGGCCGACAGCGAGAGCCCGGCCTTCGCCGCCCTGGAGGTGGTCCGGGCCGAATGGGTGATCCGCATCGACGGCACGGTCAAGGCGCGCGATGCGGGCCTCGTGAACCCCAAGCTCCCGACCGGCGAGATCGAGGTCTATGTCCGCGAGATCGAGGTGCTCGGGCCCGCCGACGAGCTGCCGCTGCCGGTCTTCGGCGAGATCGACTATCCGGAGGAGACGCGGCTCAAATACCGCTTCCTCGATCTCCGGCGCGAGGGGCTGCATGAAAAGATCATGCTGCGCTCCAAGGTGATCCGCTTCCTGCGCGATGCGATGCACGGCCAGGGCTTCACCGAGTTCCAGACCCCGATCCTGACCGCCTCGTCCCCTGAGGGGGCGCGCGACTTCCTGGTGCCCTCGCGGCTGCATCCGGGCAAGTTCTACGCGCTGCCCCAGGCGCCGCAGCAGTTCAAGCAGCTGACGATGATCGCGGGCTTCGACCGCTATTTCCAGATCGCCCCCTGCTTTCGCGACGAGGATCCGCGCGCCGACCGCAGCCCTGGCGAGTTCTACCAGCTCGACATGGAGATGAGCTTCGCGACCCAGGAGGACGTGTTCCAGGTCATCGAGCCGGTGATGCGCGGGGTTTTCGAGGAATTCGGCGGCGGGCGCGCGGTGACGCCCACGTTCCCGCGCATCGCCTATCGGGACGCGATGCTCTGGTATGGGTCGGACAAGCCCGATCTCCGCAACCCGATCCAGATGCAGGTCGTCTCCGAGCATTTCCGCGGCTCGGGCTTCAAGGTCTTTGCCGGTTTGCTGGAGCAGCCCGGCACCGAGGTCCGCGCCATCCCGGCCCCGGGTGGCGGCTCCCGCGCCTTCTGCGACCGGATGAATGCCTTCGCCCAGGCCGAGGGTCTGCCGGGCATGGGCTATATCTTCTGGCGCTCGGTCGAGGGCGGCATCGAGGCGGCCGGTCCGGTTGCCAAGGCGCTGGGACCCGAGCGGACCGAGGCGATCCGGGAACAGATGGGCGTGGGCGAGGGGGATGCGGTCTTCTTCCTGGGCGGGCTGCCCTCGAAGTTCGAGCCGGTGGCGGGCAAGGCGCGCAACGTGATCGGGCGCGAGCTGGGGCTCACCGTCGAGGACCGGTTCGATTTCGCCTGGATCGTCGATTTCCCGATGTATGAGCGGGACGAGGAGACGGGGAAGCTCGATTTCAGCCACAATCCGTTCTCGATGCCCCAGGGGGGGCTCGAGGCGCTGGAGGGGCAAGACCCGCTCTCGGTGCTGGGCTATCAGTACGATATCGTCTGCAACGGGGTCGAGCTGTCCTCGGGGGCGGTGCGGAACCATCGGCCGGAGATCATGTACAAGGCCTTCGAGATCGTGGGCTATGACCGGTCCCATGTGGACGCGCATTTCGGCGGCATGCTCTCGGCCTTCCGCTATGGCGCCCCGCCCCATGCCGGGATCGCCCCGGGGGTGGACCGGATCGTGATGCTGCTGGCCGGGGCCGAGAATATCCGCGAGGTCATCATGTATCCGATGAACCAGCGGGCCGAGGACCTGATGATGGGGGCGCCGAGCGAGCCCACCAACGAGCAGCTGAGGGAGTTGCAGCTGCGAATCGTGCCGAAGAGATAGAGCGGGATGCTTTGACCAGCCATGACGCACGCATGTTGCCGCACTCAAGATTGCGCTCCGCTTTCTGGCTTTCTCGATCTCGCCTGCGCGCATGGGATTGCCCCGGCTTCGGACAAGCATTCGTCGGATCGCGTGCCGGAAGATGGGAAGGGGCGTGCGATGAGGATTGAAATCGCCCTCGCCAGGGGCTAGCTCGCGCTGCGGTCTGGTGGCAAGGGGCGGGCGATGACGGTGCAGGATGGGGTGCGGGTCGGGGCGGCGGGGCAGTTGCCGCCGCTCTATCGCGCGACGGTGCCGGTTTTTCTCGCCGTGCTCGACCGGATCGAGGCGGCGCTCGGGCGGGCGGAGGATCGGCTCGGCGAGGGCTATGACGCGGCGCTCGGGCAGCGGCCGGCCGAGGGGATGATGCCGGCGGCGCGCCAGGTCGCGACAGCGGTGCAATTCACCTTGCGCATCGCCTATCCGCTGGTGGGACGGCGGGTGCCGGAACTGCGCGACCCGATGGACGGGCCGGGCCTGCGCGCGCGGATCGAGGGGGCGCGGGCGCTGCTCAGGGCGCTCGATCCGGAAGATTTCACCCATTCGGGACGGCGGGTGATCCGCGCGCAGGCGGGGCTCGCCGACCTGGAGCTGCCAGCCGAGATCTTCGTGCTCGAGTTCGGGCTGCCCAACCTCTATTTCCATCAGTCGATGGCGCATGTCGCGCTGAAGCAGGCGGGCGTGCCGCTCGGCAAGGCGGATTTCGACGGCAAGCACGATTATCCCGAGGGGTTTTCCTTCGGGTGAGCGTCCATGGTCTTCTCGATGGGCTCGACGGGTTCGACCTGCTGGCGCGCAACCATGCCGAGGCCATCCTGTCGGTCGATTTCCCCGCCGAGACGGCCGAGCTGATCGCGGCGGTCCGGAGCTTCGCGATCCCGCTGGCCGAGCTCGTCGGCTCGGGCGGCGGCGAAGCGCCTTCGACGCAGCGGCTGCGCCGGACGCTGGCCGAGCAGGGTTGGCTCAAGCACAAGTTCGAGCTGAAGCTGACGGTGGACGGCGCGGTCAAGGAGGCGATCACCCACGAGATCGACCATGTGCGCCGCGGCGGGCATGGGGTGCTGGCGCTCGAGATCGAGTGGAACAACAAGGATCCGTTCGCCGCAGCCGTCGGCCCCGCATTTCCCCTGGCCGACCGCGTCGAGGCTCGCATGCTGGCTCATCATCGCCTTCGGCACGACGCTTGGCGCGCAGTTCTGGTTCGACCTGTTCCGTACCCTCGTCAACCTGCGCACGCCCGGCAAGACCGGAGGCACGGTCGAGGATCTCGCCGCGTCCAATGCGCCGCGCGGCAGCGCGGGGACGTAGGTCCAGCCTCTCAGCCAGGATGATGCTGCGCTCGATGCCCCATGACCATGCCGGAGGCGGGTTGAATTGGCTCCGGCATCAGGCTAGCTCGCCCCTGCGGTCGTGTGGCAAGGGGCGGGCGATGACGGTGCAGGACGGGGCGCGGGTCGGGGGAGCGGGGCAGCTGCCGCCGCTTTATCGCGCGACGGTGCCGGTGTTTCTCGGCGTGCTCGACCGGATCGAGGCGGCGCTCGGGCGGGCCGAGGCGCGGTTGGGCCAGGACTATGACGCGGCGCTCGGCCAGCGGCCGGCCGAGGGGATGATGCCGGCGGGGCGCCAGGTGGCGACGGCGGTGCAGTTCACCTTGCGTATCGCCTATCCGCTGGTGGGCCGGCGGGTGCCGGAGCTGCGCGACCCGATGGACGGGCCGGGCCTGCGGGCGCGAATCGAGGGGGCGCGGGCGCTGCTCAGGGCGCTCGATCCCGAGGATTTCAGCCATTCGGGACGGCGGGTGATCCGGGCCCAGGCCGGGCTCGCCGATCTGGAGCTGCCGGCCGAGATCTTCGTGCTCGAATTCGGGCTGCCCAATCTCTATTTCCACCAGTCGATGGCGCATGTCGCGCTGAAGCAAGCGGGCGTGCCGCTCGGCAAGGCGGATTTCGACGGCAAGCACGACTATCCCGAGGGGTTTTCCTTCGGGTGAGCATCCATGGCCTTCTCGATGGGCTCGACGGGTTCGACCTGCTGGCGCGCAACCATGCCGAGGCCATCCTGTCGGTCGATTTCCCGGCCGAGACGGCGGAGCTGATCGCGGCGGTCCGGAGCTTCGCGATCCCGCTGGCCGAGCTTGTCGGCTCGGGCGGGGGCGAGGCGCCCTCGACGCAGCGGCTGCGCCGGACGCTGGCCGAACAGGGCTGGCTCAAGCACAAGTTCGAGCTGAAGCTGACCGTGGACGGCGCGGTCAAGGAGGCGATCACCCACGAGATCGATCATGTGCGGCGCGGGCCGCGCGGGGTGCTGGCGCTCGAGATCGAGTGGAACAACAAGGACCCGTTTTTCGACCGGGATCTGGAGAATTTCCAGCGGCTGCATGCCCAGTCGGTGATCAGCCTCGGGATCATCGTGACGCGGGGGGCGGCGTTGCAGGCCGGAATGGCCGAGCGGATCGCGGGCTTTCTGCGGGCGCGCGGCATCGGCGACGCGGAAGAGCTGCGCCGGTTCGGGATGAAGCGGCGCACCGACCGGCAGGCGCTGGCGGTCGAGCGGCTGGTCGGCCAGGGGACGGATTTCGCCGAGGCCTTCGCGCGGACCTTCGTCGCCGACAAGTTCGGGCAGGCGACCACGCATTGGCGCAAGCTGGAGGACCGGGTGCGGCGCGGGGTGGGCAATCCCTGTCCGCTGCTGCTGATCGGGCTGCCGGCTTCGGTGGTCACCGACTGAGGCCTCCCCTGTGGCGCGAATGCCGCGGGGGCGAGGCGATCGCGCGGGCGGGCGTGCGGCTCTAACCCGATCTTAACGCGCGGGGGCTGGCATGGCGCTTCCGGACCGGAGCGCTCGCGCCCGACGGAAGCGGCGCGGTGGTGGAGCGGCACGGTGCGGCGTGACGTTCCCGCCGCGCCGCAGCCTTTTCCAAGGCTGCGCGTCAGCCGTCCGGCCTCGCCCGAGCCGCACGGGCGTCAGCTATTCGGCGGCGAGCGAGCCGGAATTGTAGGCGTAGGTATCCCAGTCCGGGCGATAGGCGTCGGTCGCCTGGTTGCCCCAGACCGTCCAGCGCTCGCGGACGCCGCGGCCGAACAGTTCGAGATAGGGGCCGCGGCTGCAGGATTCGATGAGGTCGTATTGTTCGTCGGGCTTGCGCGAATGCTCGCGCTTGCGGCTGGCGATCATGTTGACCTGGCGCCGGCCGGGCGGCAGGGTGCGGGCATTCTTGCCGCGGGTGCCGAACAGGATGATCTCGGTCACGTTGCGGAAATAGAAGCCGACGCCGCGGCCGTCGGAGCCGCCATCCTTGCGGACCTTGTGCCAGATCAGGTTCGACTTGTAGTCGAAGCCCCAGGCGTCGAGGACCCGCAGCCCGTCGGGCAGCAGCGCGTTCGGGACCCAGAGATAGCAATGCGCGACATCTTCGAGATGCGCTGCCACCGGCAGGGCGCAGATCGCGTCGGTATCGAGCGTCGGATAGCGGCTGAGCCGGCGATGTTCGGGCGCGACCTTGCCGGTGCGGTTGACGAAGCGCCATGGCGGATCGGCCAGCACCGTGCCGAAGCGCCGACGGTCGAGGAATTCGGCAAGTTCTTGTGCGGCGCCCTGACTCATACGCTACATAAAGCCATTGGTGGCCGAATTTGCAACTGCCTTCTTGCGGGTTGGTGAAGCGTCAGGGTGCCGGGCACTGGCTGCGGGGCGTGTCGGCGGGGCAGGGGGTGCCGGTGGGTCGCGGCGCTTCGCCGGGCGGGCAGAGCAGGCGCGCGGTCTCTTCGGTGCCGAGGCGGGCTTCCAGCGCGGCGAAGCCGGGGGGCGGGGAGGGCCAGCAGCTCGGGATGCTGTAGGGCAGGCCGGTATCGGGCGCGGGATGGTCGGGCAGCAGGGTGCCGGCATTGCCGACGAGCCCGTCGAGCTGGGCCTGGGAGAGGTCGGGCGAGCCGCGCAGGTCGGCATAGAGCGCGGGCCCTGCGGCCAGCGTGGCGCCGGACCAGCGGGCATCCCGTAGGTCGGTCCAGCGCAGGTCGGCGCCCTCGAGCCGCGCGCCGCGCAGATCGGCGCCCCGGAGCGCGGCGCGGCGCAGGTCGGCGCGGTCGAGCACGGCGACGGTGAGGTCGGCCGCGTCGAGCCGGGCGCCGGTCAGGTCGGCGGCATCGAGGCGGGCATCGAGCAGATAGGCGCCGTCGAGCCGGGCATTGCCGAGCGCCGCATGGCGCAGGTCGGAATCGGCCAGCATCGCCCCGTCGAGCCGGGCATTGCGCAGGTCCGCCCCTTTGAAATCGGCGCCGGTGAGCGTGCCCTGGCGCAGGTCGGCGCCGCGCAGCAGCGCGCGTTCGAGCCCGGCGCCGCGCAGATCGACGCCCTCCATCGCGGCGTCGCGCAGGTCGGCCTCGCCCAGGCGGGCGCCGGCGAGGCTCGCGCCCACCAGCGTCGCCCCCTCGGCCCGGGCGCCGCGCAGGTCGCTGCCGGCGAGGTTCAGCCCGCCGAGATTGTCCCGCTCCGCGGCGCGCTCGGTCGACCAGGCCTCGGCGAACTCGGCATCGAAGCCGGCGAAGCGGGCGGCGCAATCGTCCTGCGCGCCGGTGCCGGCGCACCAGTCGGCGCGCAGCGCCTGGACCCGGTCGGGGACCGGGCGGCCCGGCATCGGCGGGCGGTCGCAGATCTCGGAGGGCAACGCCTCCTGCTTGCACCAGCTGTCGCGGAAGGCGAGGCGGGCGGTCTCGTAGGGCCGCCAGACGGCGGGCAGCCGGACGAGCTCGATCTCGGCGAGTTCGGCATGGGTCAGCGTGCCGAAGCTGCGCCCGCCGGTCAGGGCGCCGAGGAGCGGGGTCGCGGGGTCGATCCGGAGGTCGCGCTCGGTGAGGATCCAGGTGGCGCCGGCCAGGAGCACGGCGCCGGCGACCGTGGCGGCGGGGATCCAGAGGCCGGCCCAGCCCCGGCTCCAGGGGCGGCTGAGGCGCAGGATGGCATGGCCGTAGCTGGTCAGGCCGGCATAGAGCATGACGGTCAGCGCGACGGCGATGGTGAAGGACATCGCCTGATCGTGCGCGGGCGTCGAGCGCCACCAGACGCCGGCGACCACCAGGGGACCCGCGACCCAGATCAGCAGCCGCGAGATCAGATGGTTGAGCCAGATCATCGGATGCGGCCGAATCGCCCCGCCGCCCTTGAGATCGAGCGCGAGATCGGTGCCGAACCAGCTGTGCAGATGGTCGCTGAGCGGCGCCCCGCCGACGCGCGCCGGCGCCTCGGCGACCGCGTCCCAGAGCTTCAGCAGATGCAGATGCAGGTTGACGTAGAGCGCCGCGGCGAGCAGCGGGGCAAGCCAGAAGAAGCTCGCCGTCGGGATATGGACCGCGATCAGCGGCAGCGCGGTCTCGCGGCTCGGCACGAAGAAATCGGCATCCTGGACGCCGAGCAACGTGACGCAGACAAAGCCGAGATAGGCGAGCAACCCGATCCAGCTCGTGCGCGCGACCTGGCTGAGATCGGTAATCCGCTCGATCTGCGCCTTGGCTCTGTCGTTCATCCCCGCCGTCTTCCCTTGTCGCGTGCCGGTTCCGCGCCGGCGCGTCTTCCCCCCGGGCGGCGCATATCGGGGCAGGATGTGGCGGCTGCGTCAACAGGGGCCTTGAAGCGATGCGGGGCGCCGATGCCGCGCGGGCGGAGCCGAGCCGCCCGGATCTCACAGCGATGCAAATTGCCCCTGCCGCGAATTCGGACCATAGTGCGGACCGCGCGGATGGCGGGGGAGAGCCTTGATCGTCGAACTCGGGCATCTCGCCCTGATCCTGGCCTTCCTGGTCGCGGTCGCCCAGATGATCGTGCCGCAGATCGGCGCGAGCCGGGGCTGGGCGGACTGGATGCGGCTCGCCGTGCCGGCCGCCCTGCTGCAATTCGCGCTGGTGCTCGGTGCCTTCCTGGCGCTGATGCAGGCCTTCGTCGTGTCGGACTTCTCGGTGCGGCTGGTCGCGGAGAATTCGCATTCGCTGAAGCCGATGATCTACAAGGTCGCCGGCACCTGGGGCAATCACGAAGGCTCGATGATGCTCTGGATGCTGATCCTGACGCTCTATGGCGCCTTGGTCGCGCTCTTCGGAGGCAATCTGCCGCCCGCGCTCCGCGCCCGGGTCCTGGCGGTGCAGGCCACGATCTCGGTCGCGTTCCTGACCTTCATCCTGCTCACCTCGAACCCGTTCATCCGGCTCGACCCCGCGCCGATCGACGGCAACGACCTCAATCCGCTGCTGCAGGATCCCGGGCTCGCCTTCCATCCGCCCTTCCTCTATCTCGGCTATGTCGGGCTCTCGATGGCCTATTCCTTCGCCATCGCCGCCCTGATCGAGGGCCGTGTCGATGCCGCCTGGGCGCGCTGGGTCCGGCCCTGGACGCTGATGGCCTGGGTGTTCCTGACCATCGGCATCGCCTTCGGCTCGATCTGGTCCTATTACGAACTCGGCTGGGGCGGCTGGTGGTTCTGGGATCCGGTCGAGAATGTCAGCTTCATGCCCTGGCTGGTCTCGGCCGCGCTTCTGCATTCGGCGATCGTGGTCGAGAAGCGCGACGCGCTGAAAAGCTGGACCATCCTGCTCGCGATCCTCGCCTTCTCCTTCAGCCTGATCGGCGCCTTCATCGTGCGCTCGGGGATCCTGACCTCGGTCCATGCCTTCGCCAACGACCCGGCGCGCGGCTTCTTCCTGCTGCTGATCCTCGGCGGCTTCATCGGCGGGTCGCTGATGCTCTATGCCTGGCGGGCGCCCGACCTGCGCTCGACGGCGGTCTTCGCGACGGTCAGCCGCGAGAGCGGGCTGGTGCTCAACAACCTGCTTCTCGTGGTCGCGGCGCTCGTCGTGTTCTTCGGCACGATCTGGCCCCTGGTCGCCGAGGTCACGACGGGACGCAAGGTCTCGGTCGGCCCGCCCTTCTTCGATACCGCCTTCACCCCGTTCATGGTGGCGCTCGCGATGATCCTGCCGGTCGGCGCGATCCTGCCCTGGAAGCGCGGCAGCCTGGCGCGGGCCATGCGCCCGCTCTGGGGGGCATTGGCGCTGTCGGTGGCGCTCGGGGCGCTGACCTGGGTCCTGCAGACCGGGGGCGCGATGCTGGCGCCGGTGGGCGTGGCGCTCGCCGCCTGGCTGGTCTTGGGCGCGCTGGCCGATCTCGGGGCGCGGGCGCGGCTGGGCGAGGCCTCCGCGCGTGAGACGGTGCGGCGGCTCGCCCACCTGCCGCGCAGCGACTGGGGCAAAGCGCTGGGCCATGCGGGGCTCGGTGCGACGATCTTAGGCATCGCCTGCGTCACCGCCTGGTCGAGCGAGGATATCCGCGCGGTGCGGCTCGGCGAGACCTGGCCGGTCGGTCCCTATGCCCTGACGCTCGTCTCGGTCGACAAGGCCGAGGGGCCGAACTTCTCGCGCCAGGTGGCGACGGTCCAGGTCGGGCGGGATGGCAGGACGGTCGCGGTGCTGCGGCCGGAAAAGCGGTTCTATCCGGTGCAGGCGACCGCGACGACCGAGGCGGCGATCGACCGCGGGCTGACGCGTGATCTCTATCTCGCGCTCGGCGACGCGCAGAAGGATGGGGGCTGGGCGGTCCGGACCTATATCAAGCCGTTCTCGAACTGGATCTGGATCGGGGCGCTGGTGATGGCGGCGGGCGGGCTTGTGAGCCTGACCGACCGCCGCTACCGGGTCGGGGCGCCGGCAAGCCGGGCGCGCCGGCTGCCAGACGGGGTGCCGGCGGAATGAGGCGGCTTCTCCTGCTGGCGCTGCTCGTGATGCCGCTTCGCGCGGCGGCGGTGCAGCCCGATGAGATCCTGCCCGATCCTGGTCTGGAGGCGCGGGCACGGGCGATCACCAAGGAGCTGCGCTGCGTGGTCTGCCAGGCCGAGTCGCTCGACGAATCGAATGCCGACATCGCCCGCGACCTGCGGCTGATGGTGCGCGAGCGGCTGGTGGCGGGCGACAGCGACGCGCAGGTCATCGACTATGTCGTGGCGCGCTATGGCGAGTTCGTGCTGTTTCGCCCGCCCTTCACGCCGGCCAATGCGGCTTTGTGGCTCGCGGGGCCGGCCTTGTTGCTGCTCGGGGGCGGTCTCGCCTTCGGCTTCATCCGCCGGCGTTCGCGCCAGCCGGGCCCTGCGGCGCCGCTGTCGGCGGAGGAGCGGGCGCGGCTCGACCAACTGCTGGGCGAGTGAGCGGCGGTGCTCTTTGCGGCACAAGCGGGGGCGGCTATGGTCGGCGCGACCTCGCGCAAGGAGCCGCCCATGCCCGTTCCGCCATCGTTGCCGCCCGCCGCCGATGCGGGGCGCTGAGCCCATGGCGGCGACGCTTGCCGATCGGATCAGCCGCGCCCCCCGGCCGCATGATCCCGCGCGGGGCGCGGAGGTCGCGGCGCTCTTTGCCGGCGAGGGCGAGGCGGTCAGGGCGCTGCTGGCCGGTGCGGCCGGCTGCTCGACCTATCTCGACGGGCTGATCCGGCGCGAGGCGGAGTGGCTGCGGGCGGCCTTGGCCGAGGCGCCGGCCGAGAGCTTCGCCGCCTTGATGGCCGCGATGGGCGAGGGCCCCGATCCGCTGGCCGCGCGGCTGCGGCGGGCCAAGCGGCGGGTCGCCTTGCTGGCCGGGCTGGCCGATCTCGGCGGCGCCTGGGATCTCGCGACGGTGACCGGGGCCCTGACCGAGCTCGCCGACCGGGCGGTGCAGCTCGGGATCGAGGGCCTCGTCGCGGAGGAGATCGCGCGGGGCAAGCTGCCGGGCTGCAGCGCGGCCGACCTGCCGGAGGCGGCGGGATTGTTCGCGCTGGCCATGGGCAAGATGGGGGCGGGCGAGCTCAATTATTCGTCCGATATCGACCTCATCATGCTGTTCGACGAGACGCGGCATCCGCCCGACGCCTATGGCGAGCTGCGCCGCGGCTTCATCCGGATCACCCAGCGGCTGGTCAAGCTCCTGTCGGAGACCACCCGGGACGGCTATGTGTTCCGCACCGACCTGCGCCTCAGGCCCGACCCGTCGGCGACGCCGGTGGTGATCGCGACCGAGCCGGCCGAGCATTACTATGAGAGCCTCGGCCGGACCTGGGAGCGCGCGGCCTATATCAAGGCGCGGCCCTGCGGCGGGGCGATCGCGGCGGGCTGGGCCTTCCTGGAGCGGCTGCGGCCCTTCATCTGGCGGCGGCATCTGGATTTCGCGGCGATCCAGGACACGTTCGACATGCGCCGGCGCATCCGGACCCACAAGGGGCTGACCGGGCCGCTGCAGGTCGCGGGCCACGACCTGAAGCTCGGCCTGGGCGGGATCCGCGAGATCGAGTTCTTCACCCAGACCCGCCAGCTCATCACCGGCGGGCGCGACCCCGCGCTGCGCGCCCGCGGCACGCTGCAGGCCCTGGGCGACCTGACCGCGCGCGGCTGGGTCGAGCCCGCCACCGCCTCGGCCTTGTCGCAAGCCTATGTGGAGCTGCGCACGCTGGAGCATCGGCTGCAGATGCTCGACGACGCGCAGACCCAGAAGATGCCGACGAGCGAGGCCGGGATGGCGCGCCTGATCGACTTCTGCGGCGCCGATCCGCAGCGGTTCGCGCCTGATCTCAAGGCGTTGCTCGAACGGGTGGATGCGCTGACCGAGCCGTTCTTCTCGCCCGAGATCGCGGCGGCGCCGCCGCTGCCCGCCTCGCCCTTCGCCGATCCCGACGCCGCCGAGGCGCTGATCTCGGCCTGGGCGCGGCTGCCGGCGCTGCGGAGCGAGCGGGCCCGCGCGATCTTCCGCAAGCTCGAGCCCGCCTTGCTGCACCGGCTGGCCGGCGCCGCGAGCCCCGACACGGCGCTGCGCCATCTCGACGCGTTCCTGGCCAGCCAGCCTTCGGGCGTGCAGCTCTTCTCGCTGATGCAGTCGAACCCGCAGCTCATGGATCTGCTGGTCGATATCTGCGGCTCGGCGCCGCAGCTCGCGCGCTATCTCGCGCGCAATCCGCGGGTGCTCGACGCGGTGCTGTCGCAGGATTTCTATCGCTCGCTCAGCAGCTTCGCGCAGCTCCGCGACGACCTCGCGCCCCGGCTCGCCGCGGCGCCCGACTACGAGACCAAGCTCGGGCTCGCCCGCGCCTGGAAGCAGGACCGGCAGTTCCGGATCGGCGTGCATCTCCTGCGCGGTCTCGCGAGCCCGGAGGAGGCGGCAGTCGCATATTCGGCGGTGGCCGACGCGGTCCTGTCGGCGCTGTTCCCGCATGTGATGGCCGACCATGCCACGCGGCACGGGCCCCCGCCGGGGGCGGGGGCGGTGCTGGTCGCGATGGGCAAGCTCGGCAGCCGCGAGATGACGGTGAGCTCCGATCTCGACCTGATCGTGATCTACGACGCGGAAGGGGTCGAGAGCTCCACCGGCAAGCGGCCCCTGGCGGCGAGCGCCTACTATGCCCGCGCCACCCAGGCGCTGATCGCCGCGCTGACCGCGCCGATGGCCGACGGCACGCTCTATGCGGTCGATATGCGGCTGCGTCCGTCGGGGCGGCAAGGGCCGCTCGCCACCAGCCTCGCGCATTTCGAGCATTACCAGGCGGACGAGGCCTGGACCTGGGAACATCTCGCTTTGACCCGGGCGCGGGTGGTGGCCGGTCCCGACGCGCTGGCCCGCCGGGTGGGCACGGCGATCGAGGCCGTGCTCTCGCGCGCGCACGATCCGGTGAAAGTCCTGGCCGATGCCCGCGACATGCGCCGACGCCTGGCCGAGGCCCATGCCGAGGCGGCCGGCAACCAATGGGAGGTGAAGCTCGGGCCGGGGCGGATGATGGATATCGAGCTCCTGGCCCAGACCGGCGCGCTCCTGAACAGGCTCACCCACCTGCACCGTCCGCGCCGCATGCTGGCCCGGCTCGGCAAGCTCGGCTGGCTCGGCGCGGACGAGGCCGCGACCCTCGAAGCGGCGCTCGACCGGCTGAGCGCGGTGCAGCAGATCCTGCGGCTCGCCAGCGACCGGACCACCGACCCGGCCGAGCTCGGCCGCGGGCTGGTCGAGCTGCTTCGCGCCGCGACCGAGGAGGCAAGCATCGGGGCGCTGGGCGCGCGGCTCGCGGAGGATGCCGCGGCCTCGGTCGCGATCATCGAGCGCCGGCTGGCGGCGCCATGAGCCTGCCCATCGTCTACCACCCGGACTACATGGCGCCGCTCCGGCCCGGGCACCGGTTCCCGATGTCGAAATACGGCTATCTGCGCGCCGCCCTGGTCGGGCGCGGCCTGCTGCCCCGGATCGGCGGATACCTGGCGCCGGCCCCGGCGCCGGTCGCCCTGGTCGCCGCGGTCCATGCCCTCGACTATGTCGAGCGGGTGGCGAACGCGCGGCTCGCCCCCGCCGAGGAGCGGGCGATCGGCCTGCCCGGCAGCGCGGCGGTGGCGCGCCGCGCCTTCCTGTCGGCTTCGGGCACGCTGCTCGCGGCGCGGCTGGCGCTGGAGCATGGTATCGCCTGCAACATGGCGGGCGGCTCGCACCATGCGGGCCCCGAGGGCGGCGCGGGTTTCTGCGTCTTCAACGACGTGGCGGTGGCGGCCCAGGCGCTGCTGAGCGAGGGGCAGGTCGCGCGCGTGCTGGTGGTCGATTGCGACGTGCACCAGGGCGACGGCACGGCGCGGATCTTCGCGGGACGGCGCGACGTGCTGACCCTGTCGCTGCATGCCGAGCGCAACTATCCCGCGCAGAAGGCGGCATCGCATCTCGATTGTCCGCTGCCGGACGGGCTGGAGGACGCCGCCTATCTCGACGCTCTGTCCCAGGCGCTGGGCTCGGCCGAGGCCTTCGCGGCCGATATCGTCTTCTACAATGCCGGGGTCGACCCGCATCGCGACGACCGGCTGGGGCGGCTCGGCCTGACGAGCGCCGGCCTGCGCGCCCGCGACGCGGCGGTGATCGGCTGGGCGCGGCGGCGGGGGCTGCCCCTCGTCGGCGTGCTGGGCGGCGGCTACGACACCGACCCCGAGCGGCTGGCGGCGCGCCACGCGATCCTGTTCGAGGAGGCGGCGCGCCAGATGATCGGATAGGCTGCGGCCACGCGGCGCATCGCCCACCCCTATGGGCAGGATACGAATTGCAGACAATGATTTCGCGTTGACAGCCTTGCGATCTTTTGCGAGTATTTGAAAGTATTTTAAGAAACGAAATTGATAGGACATAGATTATGCTTGCAAATTGGCAGAGCATGGGATTTTTGGTTGCGTTCGTTTCCGTTGGGCTTCCTTGTCTGGGGCAGGAGTCCGAAGTTGGAACCAGTGGCGGGCCCGATACGCCACCCGAAACGTGCATTTATTTCGAGCACGCGGATTTTCAGGGAGACTCGCACAGCATCAGCTACGGAACGCTGCGCAAGTACGTTGGCGACAAATGGAACGATAGAATTTCCTCGATCGCTTGCCCAGTCAATTGCGGACTCGTTGTCTGGGAGCATCGCGACTTTCAGGGGGCGTCGAAAACCTTCGCGAAGGGATACAATACCCAATATGTGGGCACCGAGTGGAATGATCGCATTTCCTCGATGCGCATGGTGTGCGAATCCGAGACGGCGAGAGATTGCAGCAACGGATCGGATACTCGCCAGAGCGGCTTTGTTTGGCGCGAAGCCCGCGACGGCGACCATGTCTGCGTGACTCCGGAGATTCGGAAACAAACCCGCGATGAAAATGCTCAGGCGGGGTCGCGGCGCGCGGGCGACGGTGCCTACGGACCCAATACCTGCGCAAGCGGCTTTGTGTGGCGCGAAGCCTTTCCGGGGGATGTTGTCTGCGTGTCGCCCCGTTCACGCGAACAGGCGGCAGCGGACAACCGGCGCGCTTCGGTGCGCCGGGCCTGCACTCCGTAGGGCGTTTGGGGGCGTCGCGGGCGGGCTGCTGCCAGCGACGTCAGGGCATGTTGGCGAAGCCTTCGCGCAGGACGCGGCTCCAGGCTTCGGACATGGCGGTGAAGGTGGGATCGCCCGCCTCGATCCGCTCGCGCGACTGGACGCGGAAGGCGTCGCAGCGGATCGTCATCAGGTCGAGCGGCATGCCGACCGACAGGTTCGAGCGCAGCGTCGAATCCATCGAGAGCAGCACCACCTTGCGACCCTCCTCGAGCGAGGTGTCGCGGCTGACCACGCGGTCGAGGATCGGCTTGCCGTATTTGTGCTCACCGATCTGCAGATAGGGCGTGTCCTCGGTCGCCTCGATGAAGTTGCCCTCGGGGTAAATCAGGAACAGCCGCATCCGGCCGCCCCGGCGCTGGCCGCCGACCAGCATCGAGGCGCTGGCCGACTGGTCCATCCGCGACAGCTTCTCGCCGATCGAGACCGAGACCTCGAGCAGGGTCTGGCCAATGATCTCGGCGACGCCGAGCATGTTCTCGGCCAGCATGATCGAGGTCTCGGCGCTGGCCTCGGGCTTGGCGATCTCGTGGCGCAGCCGGGCGATGACGTTCTGGGTGATGGAGAGGCTGCCGGCGGTCAGGATGGTGACGACGCGGTCGCCCGGCTCCTCGAACACGAACATCTTGCGATAGATCGCGATATTGTCGAAGCCGGCATTGGTCCGGGTATCGGACAGCATGACAATGCCCGCGTCGAGCAGGAGGCCAACGCAATAGGTCATGTTCGGCGTCCGAGGTCCGTCTGGTTACTGCTGCCGCTGTTCGGCCGCGACCGCCACCTCGACCGTCAGCGCCTCGGCGCCGCCCCCGCGGGACACGCCCCGGATCGGCGCCGCCTCGCGTGCGTCGCGGCCCGACCCTAATCGGATATAACGCGCGTCGGGGCAACAACCATTTGCCGCGTCGAACCCGACCCAGCCCAACCCGTCGAGATGGATCTCGGCCCAGGCATGGCTCGCCTCGCCGGCGGCGGGCTCGTCGTCGGAGGTCAGCAGGTAGCCCGAGACATAGCGCGCCGGCAGGCCGGCGGCGTGGGACAGCGCGATCAAGGCATGGGCATGGTCCTGGCAGACGCCTCGGCCCTGGGCGACCGCCTCGGCGGCGGTGGTATGGGCGTCGGTGGTGCCGGGCTCGTAGGCGATCGCCTCGCCGACCGCGGCGGCGAGCGCATGGGCGCGGGCGAGGTCGCCTTCGGGCTGCGCGGCCTGGGTGATCTTCCTGACCAGTTCGAGCAGCGCGCCGGTCGGCTTGGTCGCGGCGGTCGATTGCAGATAGACCCGCGGGCTGACGATCTCGCGGTGGTCGCGCAGGATGCCGGCGGTGTCGGCGGTCTCGACCGTGCCGGTGACCAGCACCTCGATCCGCTCGACCGGGCCCTGGACGGTCATCGTCGTCACCGTGTCGCCGGCGCCGTCGAGGAACGTGGCGCCGAAGAGCGCGCCCTCGGCCGAGACGGCCCAGTCGACCACCTTCTGGCTCGCGCTTTCCGCCGGGGTGAGGCGATGGCTCTGGGTGATGAAGCGCATCGGCTTGTCGAACCGGTAGCTCGTCGAATGGCGCACGCTGAGCCGCATCACTGGACCCCGAAGAGATAGCTGTCGGCCACGTCCTGGCCGAGGGCTGCGTTCTGCTGGATGAAGCGGGTCAGGAATTCGTGCAGGCCCCCTTCGATGATGTCCTCGAGCTGGGCCTCGCCGAGATCGCCCAGTATGCCGCTCAGCCGCTCGTGCGCGTGGGTGGTGTGGCCATAGGCATTGGCGAGCCGGTTGAGATGGTAGGCCGCCTTGTCCTGGCAATGCAGCAGCGATCGCGGGCAGGCGCGGTTCAGGATCAGGAAATGCGAGACCTTGCGGGGGCTGTATTCGCCCTTGTAGGCCCAGTGGAACGCCCGATAGGCCGAGAGCGCGCGCAGGAGCGTCGACCATTGATAGGCATCCACGCTGCCCCCCACCATGTCGGTGGTCGGCAGCAGCACGAAATATTTCACGTCGAGCAGGCGCGCGGTATTGTCGCCGCGCTCCAGATAGGTGCCGAGGCTCAGGAAGTCGTAGCCATCGTTCTGCAGATGCGTGCCCTCGGTCGAGCCGCGGAACAGCGCGCCCTGCCGCTTGGTCCAGTCGCAGAGCACCGGCAGCGGGTTCTCCGAACGCGGCCGCCGCTCGATCTCGCGGAGCTCGATATAGGCGCCGTTCAGCGCGTCCCACATCTCGGTCGTCAGCGCGGTGCGGACCGCCCGGCCGTTCTGCCGGGCGGTCTCGATCGAGGACATGACGCTCGACGGATTCTCACGATCGTAGAACAGCCAGGTCTCGACGTCGCGCTGGCGGAAGGTCTCGCCGAACTTGGCCTCGAAGCCGATCGAGGAGCCCGCGGCGGCGACGAGCGAGGCCCATTCGTTGCGATAGCCCTCGCCGGTCGAGGGCATCAGAGCCATCCGGTAGCCGACTTCGAGCAGGCGCGCCATCGTGTCGGCGCGCTCCATGTAGCGGGCGAGCCAGTAGAGGTTTTCGGCGGTGCGGCTGAGCATCTCTGATCCCTAGTCCGCCAGAACCCAGGTGTCCTTGACCCCACCGCCCTGGCTCGAATTCACCACGAGGCTGCCCTCCTTGAGCGCGACCCGGGTCAATCCGCCGGGGCAGAGATGGACCTCGCGTCCGACGAGGCAGAACGGTCGGAGATCGACATGGCGGGGCGCGAGCCCCTCATCGACGAAGGTCGGGCAGGTCGAGAGCGCGAGCGTCGGTTGGGCGATGAAGTCGGACGGGTTCGCCTTGATCCGCTCGGCATAGGCCGCGACCTGCTCCTTGGTGGATTTCGGCCCGACCAGCATGCCGTAGCCGCCCGAGCCGTGCACCTCCTTGACCACGAGGTCCTTCAGGTTCTCGAGGACGTACCTGCAGTCCTTGGGGTCGGCGCATTTCCAGGTCTGCACGTTCTTCAGGATCGGCTCCTCGCCGAGATAGAAGCGGATCATCTCCGGCACGTAGGTATAGATCGCCTTGTCGTCGGCGACGCCCGCGCCCGGGGCCGAGGCGATCGCCACCCCGCCCGAGCGGTAGACATTCATCAGCCCCGGCACGCCGAGCATGGAATCGGGGCGGAAGCAGAGCGGATCGAGAAAGGCATCGTCGATCCGGCGATAGATCACGTCGACCCGCCGCGGTCCTTGCGTCGTGCGCATATAGACGAACTCGCCCTGCACGAAGAGATCCTGGCCCTCGACGATCTCGACGCCCATCTGGTCGGCGAGGAACGAGTGCTCGTAATAGGCGCTGTTGAACGCGCCCGGCGACAGGACGACGCTGACCGGCTCGCCCTCGCATTTCGGCGGGGCGACCGAGGCGAGCGTGCGGCGCAGGCGGTCGGGATAGTCGTCGACCGGCGCGATGCGCGTGGCCCGGAACAGCTCCGGGAACATGCGCATCATGATCTCGCGGTTCTCGAGCATGTAGCTGACGCCCGACGGCGTGCGGCAATTGTCCTCGAGCACGAAGAACTCGTCCGGCCCGGTGCGCACGAGGTCGATGCCGACAATGTGGCTGTAGACATTGGCCGGCGGGTCGATCCCGACCACCGCCGGCTCGTAGGCGGCGTTGCGATAGACGAGATCGGCCGGGATGCGGCCCGCGCGCACGAATTCCGACCGGTGATAGACGTCGTAGAGAAAGGCGTTGAGCGCGCGCGCGCGCTGCTTCACGCCGCGTTCGAGCTTGCGCCACTCGGCCTCGGTGAAGACCCGGGGCATCATGTCGAAGGGAATCAGCCGCTCCGTGTCGCCGCCCTCGCCATAGACGGCGAAGGTGATGCCGATCCGCCGGAACAGCGCCTCGGCCTCCTGCTTCTTCCGGACCAGCATGTCGGGAGCCGTGCGCTCAACCCAGGCCATCACCTCGGCATAGGCGGGGCGGACCGACTGGCCGTCATACATCTCGTTGAAGAAGGCTATGGCGCATCTCCCTGCTCTGACCCCGGGATCAACCAAATCCGACCCTCCGGCAAAAGGCAAGCGGCTTTGGTGCAGCGCAAGGAGCGACCAGCTGACGCGGTTTTGCGCAGCGCAGCAAGCCGGGCCCGCCAGACAACGGGCAGATCGCGTATCGTGCATACATTTTGTGCATCTGCTTGATTTCTGCCCGTAACACGCGGTGGCAGCAGCAAAATTCACCGATGATTGCATTTTGGGCGGGCGGCGGGCAGGGATTTGCGTCACTTCCGGCGATGTGCTTATGATCCGCCCACGAGCCTCCGCGGCTCCGGGGTGACGCGACAGGGAAATCAACATGATCGCCGAAAGCGCCAACAATGGGTTCGTCGTCTTCGAACATGTGCAGAAGAGCTATGACGGCGAGACGCTGGTGGTGAAGGATCTCAATCTCAGCATCGCCAAGGGCGAGTTCCTGACCATGCTGGGGCCGTCGGGCTCGGGCAAGACCACGTGCCTGATGATGCTGGCGGGGTTCGAGACCGCAACCCATGGCGAGATCCGCCTCGACGGGCGGCCGATCAACTCCGTGCCGCCGCACAAGCGCGGCATCGGCATGGTGTTCCAGAACTACGCGCTGTTTCCCCACATGACGGTGGGCGAGAACCTCGCCTTTCCCCTCCAGGTGCGCAGGATCGGCAAGGCCGAGACCGAGACCAAGGTGAAGCGCGCGCTCGATATGGTGCAGATGGGCGCCTTTGCCGGCCGGCGCCCGGCGCAGCTCTCGGGCGGCCAGCAGCAGCGCATCGCGCTCGCCCGCGCGCTCGTCTTCGAGCCGGAGCTCGTGCTGATGGACGAGCCCTTGGGCGCGCTCGACAAGCAGCTGCGCGAACATATGCAGTTCGAGATCAAGCATATCCACGAGCGGCTCGGGGTCACCGTGGTCTATGTGACCCATGACCAGGGCGAGGCGCTGACCATGTCGGACCGGGTCGCGGTGTTCAACGATGGACGGATCCAGCAGCTTGACCCGCCCGAGACGCTCTACGAGCGGCCGACCAACAGCTTCGTCGCGCAGTTCATCGGCGAGAACAACACGCTGCCCGGCTCGGTCGAGAGCATCGAGGGCGACCGCTGCACGGTGCGACTGAGCGACGGGTCGGTGATCGACGCGTTGCCCGTCAATGTCTCGCGCCCCGGCGACCGGACGACGATCTCGATTCGGCCCGAGCGGGTGGAGTTCCGGCGCGAGCGGATGCCGCCAGACACCCACCGGCTGACCGCCGAAGTGCTGGAATTCATCTATATGGGCGACGCCTTCCGAACCCGGCTTCGGGTCGCGGGCAACGACAACTTCATCATGAAATGCCGCAACGCCATCGACCAGCGGCGGCTCGCTCCGGGGGAGACCGTCGAGATCGGCTGGCACGTCGCTGACTGCCGGGCGCTCGACGCGGCCTGAGGGACACCGCCGACCCCGTGCCCGGCGGGTCGGCGGAAAAAAGGAAGCTTCGGGCGTATGCGCAGGGAGACTGACCTGATGACACTACGATACCTTCTCGGAGCGGCCGCGCTCGCGGTCCTGCCGCTCGGCGCGGCGCTCGCGGATGACGCCGTCGCGCCCTGCGACGGCTGTGCGAAGTCGATGACCGTCGTATCCTGGGGCGGCGCCTACCAGAACTCGCAGAACAAGGCCTATGCCGAACCCTATACCAAGCTGACCGGCACCGCCTTCACCTGGGACGAAAGCTCGAACGAGGCGGTCGCGAAGCTCCGCGCCCAGGCCGAGGCCGGCAACGTCACCTGGGATCTCGTCGATGTCGAGGGCCCGGACAGCCAGCGCCTCTGCGACGAGGGTCTGGCGATGGAGATCGACTTCGACAAGCTCCTCGCCACCGGCAACGATGGCTCGACGCCGACCAAGGATTTCGGCGACAGCCTCATCAACAAGTGCTTCATCCCGCAGATCTGGTTCTCGACGACGCTCGGCTATCGCACCGACGTCGCGGACTGGAAGGGCAAGGTCCCGACGCAGCTCTGCGACCTCTTCGACACCAAGACCTTCCCGGGCAAGCGCAGCCTCGAGAAGCGGCCGAAGAAGAACCTCGAATGGGCGCTGCTCTGCGACGGGGTGCCGAAGGACCAGCTCTATGACGTGCTCTCGACGCCCGAGGGCGTGGACCGGGCGCTGAAGAAGCTCGGCACCATCAAGGCCGACACGATCTGGTGGTCTGCCGGCGCGGAGACCCCGCAGCGGCTCGCCGACAAGGAAGTCGTGATGGGCTCGACCTATAACGGCCGGCTCTATTCGGTGATCGTCGACCAGAAGCAGCCGGTGGCGATGCTCTGGGACTACGAGAACTTCGACTTCGACGGCTGGGTCGTGCCGGCGAACCTGCCGAAGGACCGGCTCGACCGGGTGCTGAACTTCCTGCACTTCGCGACCGACACCCAGCGGCTCGCCGATCAGGCGAAGTACATCTCCTACGGTCCGGCCCGCGCCTCCTCGCAGCCGCTCGTGGAAGCGTCGATGGCGCCCTACATGCCGACCAACCCGGAAAACATGAAGAACTATCTCATCAACAATATCGAGTGGTGGGCTGACAACCAGGACGAGGTCGAGGCCAAGTTCCAGGCCTGGCTGAGCCAGTAGGCGACATTGCGCAGGCGGGTGCGCTTCGCACCCGCCTGCCTTTCCGATCGAAGGGGGGGCCCATGTCCGACGCCACCGCGCCCGTAGGCGCCCGCACACCGATGCTCGCAGCCGACGGCCGCCCGCTCAAGGCGAGCCTTGCCCGGGCCCTGCGCGCCCAGAAGCTGAAGGCGCTGATGCTGATCGCGCCGCTCCTCGTCTTCGTGCTCGTGACCTTCCTGTTCCCGATCGGGGACATGTTGCTGCGCTCGGTCCAGAATCAGATCGTGCCGCAGACCCTGCCCAAGACCGTGGCCGCGCTGCAGGGCTGGGACCCGGCCGGCTCCGACCTGCCAGAGGAGGCGGCCTTCGCGGCGCTCTATGACGACCTGACGGTCGCGGTGCAGGAGAAGAGCAACACCCGCCTGGGGTCGCGCCTCAACTACGAATATTCGGGTTTCTCGTCGCTGATGCGCAAATCGGGCCGCGACGTCGCCAAGATGGATGCGAGCCAGCCCTTCAAGGACCAGTTCATCGCCGCCGACAAGTCCTGGGGACAGCTCGGGGTCTGGCAGACGATCAAGCTGTTTTCCGGCAATTATACCGCCGGCTATCTGCTCAATGCCGTCGACATGCAGCTGACGCCGCAGGGCATCGCGCTGAAGGCGCCGGAGGACCGCATCTATGTGAAGCTGTTCCTGCGCACCATGGCGATGAGCCTCGCCATCACCTTCCTCTGCTTCCTGCTCGGCTATCCGATCGCCTACCTGCTCTCGGTCCTGCCGATGCGCAGCTCGAACCTGCTTCTGATCCTCGTCCTGCTGCCGTTCTGGACCTCGCTTCTCGTGCGCACCGCGTCCTGGAAGGTGTTGCTCCAGCAGCAGGGCGTGATCAACAACGTGCTCGTCTGGCTCGGGATCGTCGACGACGCCAACCGCCTCGCGCTCATCAACAACGCGACCGGCACGATGATCGCCATGACCCATATCCTGCTGCCCTTCATGATCCTGCCGCTCTATTCGGTGATGAAGACGATCCCGCCCTCCTACCTGCGCGCGGCGAAATCGCTCGGGGCGAACGACTGGACGGCCTTCTGGCGGGTCTATTTCCCGCAATCGATCCCCGGGGTCGGCGCCGGGGCCATCCTCGTCTTCATCCTCGCGATCGGCTACTACATCACGCCCGAGCTGGTCGGCGGCACCACCGGCGTCTTCATCTCGAACCGGATCGCCTATCATATCTCGACCTCGCTCAACTGGGGCCTCGCCGCCGCGCTCGCGACGCTGCTGCTCCTGGTCGTGCTGGCGCTCTACTACACCTACGACCGCATCGTCGGCATCGACAACGTCAAGCTGGGGTAAGTCATGGCCGCGCTTCCTCCCTATGCCTCCGCCGGCCAGCGCGCCTGGTACTGGGGCTTTCGTGCGATCTGCGTGGCGATCTTCGCCTATCTGCTGTTGCCGATCATCGTGATCGTGCCGCTCAGCTTCAACGCGACCGACTTCTTCACCTTCACGCCGGAGATGCTGCGGCTCGACCCTGCCGGCTTCTCGCTGCGGCACTATCACGACTTCTTCACCAATGCCGACTGGCAGAAGGCCTTGTTCAACTCCTTCACCATCGCCCCGGTGGCGACGCTGCTCGCGGTGATCCTCGGAACCGTCGCGGCGGTCGGGCTCAGCCAGACCCACGTGCCGTTCAAGGGCGCGATCATGGCGATCCTGATCTCGCCGATGATCGTGCCGCTCATCATCTCCGCGGCGGGCATGTACTTCTTCTATTCCCGCCTCGGGCTCCAGGGCACCTATTGGGGCGTCGTCCTCGCCCATGCCGTGCTCGGCATCCCCTTCGTCATCATCACGGTGACGGCGACGCTGGTCGGCTTCGACCGCAGCCTGGTGCGCGCCGCGGCGAGCCTCGGGGCGAACCCGGTCACGACCTTCTTCAAGGTGCAGATGCCGCTCATCCTGCCCGGCGTCATCTCGGGCGCGCTCTTCGCCTTCATCACCTCCTTCGACGAGGTGGTCGTCGTGCTCTTCGTCGGCTCCGCCTCGCAGAAGACGCTGCCCTGGCAGATGTTCATCGGCCTGCGCGAGCAGATCTCGCCCACCATCCTCGCCGTCGCGACCATCCTCATCGTGATCTCGGTCGCGCTCCTCGCCACGCTCGAACTGCTGCGCCGGCGCTCGGAGCGGCTGCGCGGCATGAGCCCCACCTGACGCCGCGCCCGATGCGACCCTCGACCGACCTGATCGCCTGCCCGGTCTGCGACCTGCTGCATGCCGCGTCCGAGCCGCCCCCGGAGGCGCGCATCCGCTGCCGGCGCTGCCATACCGTGCTCATGACCAACCGGCGCGGCGCCTTCGACCGGACGCTGGCCGCCGCCTTCGGCAGCCTGATCCTGATGATCGGGGCGATCACCTTCCCCTTTCTCGAAATGTCGATCGCCGGCACCCAGAGCCGCGCCTCGGTCCTCGAGGTCGCCTTCGCCTTCAACGACACGATCGAGGCCCCGCTCTCGGCGGCAATCTGCCTGCTCATCATCGTGATCCCGATGCTGCGGGCGACGGCGCTCATCTATACCGTGCTGCCGCTGCGCCTCGGCTTCGCCCCGGCACCGGGCGCGCAGCGCGCCTTCCGCCTGGTCGCCGAGCTCCGGCCCTGGTCGATGGCCGAGGTCTTCGTCGTCGGCGTCGTGGTCGCGCTGGTCAAGATGGCCGGCATGGCCTCGATCGGGCTCGGCCCCGCCTTCTGGGCCCTCGCGGGACTGGTGCTGCTCGTGGTCTACGAGACCGTCAGCCTGTGCGAATGGACCGTCTGGCGCGAGCTGGAGGCCAGGCGGGCATGATCGAGCGACCGGCCCTGACCGCCCGCGCCGCGGGCCTCGTCGGCTGCCTGACCTGCGGCAAGGTCTCGGCCGGCGGCACGCCGCGCTGCCCGCGCTGCGGCAGCCCGCTCGCCAGCCGCCGCCCGCGCAGCCTGCAGAAGGTCTGGGCGCTCTGGCTGGTCGGGCTCATCTGCTACATACCGGCGAACCTGCTGCCGATGCTGATCACCGACGCGGTCGGCAAGGTCTATGCCTCGACCATCGTCGGCGGCGCGGTCGAGCTCGCCCAGGCCGGCGAATGGCCGGTCGCGCTCATCATCCTGCTCGCCAGCGTGGCGATCCCGATCTCGAAATTCATCGCCATCGCCTATCTCGCGCTCTCGGTCGAACGGCACAGCCACCTGTCCCCCCATGCCCGAATCCATCTCTACGACTTCGTCGAATTCATCGGGCGCTGGTCGATGATCGACGTCTTCGTGGTGGCGATCCTGAGCGCGCTCGTGCAGCTCGGCTTCCTCGCCGCGATCCATCCCGGGCTCGCGGCCTTGTTCTTCGCCATGTCGGTGGTCTTTACCATGCTCTCCGCGCAGGCTATGGATCCGCGCCTGATCTGGGACGGCGCCGCGCAGGGAACACGATGACCGACAGCCCGCCCCCGGCGCCGGCGATCGAACGGCTCGATCGCGAGCCCCTGTTTCGCCGCATTTCGGTGGTCTGGCTGATCCCGGTGATCGCGCTCGTCGCCTCGCTGGCCGTCGCCTGGCACACCTATTCCGAGCGCGGGCCGCTGATCGAGATCACCTTCGACAACGCGGCCGGAATCGAGGCCGGCAAGACCGCCCTGCGCTTCCGCGATGTCACCGTGGGAACCGTCGAGAAGGTCGCGCTGACCCCGGACCTGCGGCGCGTTGTCGCGAGCGTCCGGGTCGACAAGGACGTCGCGCATTTCATCGACGCGGATGCGCGCTTCTGGCTGGTGCGGCCCAGCATCAATGCCCAAGGGGTTTCGGGGCTCGAGACCGTGCTGTCGGGTGTCTATATCGGCGCCTTCTGGGACGACCAGCTGGGCGATCCGGTCTCGCATTTCGACGCGCTGCCGAACCCGCCGCTGACGCCGGCCGACCAGCCGGGCCTCCGGGTCCAGCTGCGCGCCCCCGATGGTGGGTCGGTCAGCGTCGGCGCGCCGGTGCTCTTCAAGCAGATCCAGGTCGGCAAGGTCGAGAAGATCGAGCTGACCACCGCCGGCGACGTGATGCTCGATCTCTTCATCGACGCGCCGAACGACGCCCGCATCACCGAGGGCACCCGGTTCTGGAATGCCAGCGGCATCAGCTTCAGCGTCGGGCCGCAGGGGGCCGAGCTCAATGTCGAGAGCCTCGTCGCGCTGCTTCAGGGCGGCGTCGCCTTCGACGAGGTGCGCCCCGGCGACAAGGTTCGGGCGGGGCACGTGTTCCAGCTCTATGGGTCCGAGACACTGGCCCGCCAGAACGTGTTCGACGAGGATACCGGCTTCCGCCAGCATGTGACCGCCTATTTCGATGGATCGGTTCGCGGGCTGAGCGCGGGCGCGCCCGTCGATTTCCGCGGCGTCACGGTGGGCGAGGTTACCGGGATCGAGGCGACCGTGGTCGATGGCGAGCGGGGGCCGAAGGTCGCGCTGCGCACCACCTTGTCGCTGACCCCGCAGCGCCTCGGCATCGAGGGCAGCAGCGACGCGGTGCTGGAAGCCGAGACGCTGAACCTGCTCGAATCCGAGATCAATCGGGGCATGCGGGCGCGGCTCGCCACGTCGGGTCTGCTCGGTCAGTCGCTGCATGTCGAGCTCGCGATGCTCGACAATCCGCCGCCGGGCACGCTGTTGCGCCATGCCGAGCCCTATCCGGTGCTGCCGAGCGCGCCGCAGGAGGTATCGGGCGTCGGGGCCTCGGCGCAGGGCATGATGCAGCGGCTGGCGAGCCTGCCGATCGAGGATCTGATGCGCTCGGCCCAGACCCTGCTCGCCAACATCAACACCCTGGTGACGAGCGACAGCGTCAAGGCCGCGCCCGAGAATCTCGGGCTCGCGATCGCCGACCTGCGCAAGCTGATCGCGGCCCCTGGCGTGCAGCAGGCGCCGGACCAGCTCGCGGCGATCCTCGCCTCGGTCCAGGGCATCACCGACGAGGTCAAGGAACAGCAGCTGGTCGCCCGCCTGGGCGCCACGCTCGACGCGGCCAAGCTCGCGATCGCCGATGTCGGCACAGTGGCGAGCGACCAGGTGCCGCATCTCGTCGAGCAGATCGACGCGCTGTCGGCACGGATCAAGGATCTGCCGGTCGAGGATCTGCTGGCCTCGGGTCAGCATCTGCTCGACTCGCTCGACGCGCTCGTCAAATCCGATGGCGTGCAGGCGCTGCCGGGCTCGCTCGTTGCGACCATCGCCGATCTGCGGGCCGATCTTCAGGCCCTGCGCGAAGGCGGCGTGATCGACAATGCCGCGGCGACGATGGCATCGGTCCGCCAGATCACCGACGAGGTCGCCCGTGCCAACCTGACCGCCAGCATCCAGGCGGTGGCGGCCGAAGCCCAGGCGGCGGTCGCCAACCTGAACGTCGCCTCGAACGACCTGCCGCAGCTGATGACCAGCCTGCGCGCGCTGTCCGACAAGGCCGCGCAGCTGCCGCTCGACCAGCTCGTCGCTGCGGGGACCGATCTGCTTCAGACCGCCGACGGGTTCCTCCAGGCGGATGGCATGGACCAGGTGCCGGCCTCGCTGACCGCCTCGCTCGATGCGTTGCGCCAGATCCTGGTCGGGCTCAAGGATGGCGGCGCGGTCGCCAATCTCAATGCCACGCTCGCCTCGGCCGACAAGGCGGCGACGGCGCTGTCGGACGCCTCGACCGGGCTGCCGCAGCTGATCGCGCAGCTGAACGAGGTCGCGACGCGCGCCGACGCGACCCTGGCGAGCGTCGGGCCCGATTCGCAGGTCAACCGCGAGACGCTGGCTCTGCTGCGCCAGATCCGCGATTCCGCGCGGTCGGTGCAGGATTTGGCCCAGGCGCTGCAGCGTCAGCCCAATTCGGTCCTGTTCGGGAGATGAGCATGCCCCAGTCCCGCCACCGGTTCGCGCTGCCGGCCTATGTTCTCGCCGCGCTGCTGGCGCTCGGCGCCTGCGCCCCGACCGACTATTTCCTGTTGCCGCAGGGCGGCCCGGCCGCGGCTGGCCGGGTGGCCGCGCCCAGCGTCTCGGTCGCCGATATCAGCTTGCCGGCCTATGCCGATGCGCTCGAGATCGCATCCTTGCAGCCGGCGGGCGAGGTGCGGCTCGCCAAGGCATCGCTTTGGGCCGACACGCCGCGCCGCGCCTTGACGCTGCATCTCGTCTCGGCGCTGCAGGACCGCCTGACCGGCCCGGTCGGCACCGAGCCATGGCCGGGCTTCGAGGGCGCGGGTCTTCGGGTGGCCGTCACCGTCGAGCGGATGATCGGCGCGCCGGGGGGACCGCTCGATTTCTCGGGTCAGTTCGTGATCGTCACGGCCGGCGGCGAGGTGCGGGCGGCCGACCGGTTCGCGATCACCGTGCCGTCCCAGGGCCCGGGCTATGCCGGGCTGATGGCCGACCATGCCCGCGCCATCGACCTCCTGGCCGACCGGATCGCCGCCCGCATCGGCGGCCGCCGCGTCACCAGCTGAGCCCGGGCTCCCGCCGAACCCGATCGATCTTCCTGAAGATCGGGTTAACGAAAATATGATTGTCCTGCGATTGCAATGACTTGGCTGGATTCGCACGCGTGCGACTCGCACGGGTGGGTCAATCCGCCTCCCGAAAGCGCAGCCGGCGCTCCAGGGCCCGCAGGGCCAGCGACAGGCCGAGGGTCATCAGCAGATAGAGGAAGGTCACGACATTGTAGGTCTCGAAGAACCGGAACGAGCCGGCCGCATAGATCTTGCCGAGCTGGGTGATGTCGGCCACGCCCAGCACCGAGACCAGCGAGCTATCCTTGATCAGCGCGATGAAGTCGTTGCCGAGCGGCGGCAGGACGGTGCGGATCGCCTGGGGAAAGGTCACGTGCCGGAAACGCTGCCAGCCCCCGAGCCCGAGCGCCTTGGCCGCCTCGATCTGCCCGGGATCGACCGACTGGATCCCGGCGCGGAACACCTCGGCGAGGAAGGCGGAATAGCCCAGGCTGAGCGCGAGGATCGCCCGCCACATCAAGGACAGGTCGCGGGTCTGCATCGGCGCCAGCCCGAGCGGCGCGGCCAGCGCATTCCAGGCCGCCACCAGGGCCGGCGCGGCGACGAAGGCGACATAGAACAGCAGGACCAGCATCGGCACGCCGCGCATGATCTCGATATAGAACCGCGCCGCCTGCCGCGGCAGGACCCAGCGCGACAGCCCGCAGGCCGCGAGCCCAAGCCCGAGGCAGGCCGCGAGCCCGAAGGCCACCAGCGTCACGAAGATCGTGATGCCGATCCCCTGCGACACCGTCGCCAGGATGCGGGCATAGATCTCGTCCGACGCGATCCGCCAGAGCAGCAGGGCGGCCAGCACTCCGGCGGCCACCAGCCACCAGGGAAAATCCTGCCCCCGGGCCTTGGGCGCCACCGCGGCTATTGGCCCATCGTGTAGTCGACGAACCATTTCTGGTTCAGCGCCCCGAGCGTGCCATCGGCCCGCATCGCCGCGATCGCCGCGTTGATCGGGGCGACCAGGTCCGAACCCTTGGGGAAGATGAAGCCGAACTCCTCGGTCCCCATCGGCTCGCCGATGAGCTTGAAGACGCCCGGATTGGCCTTGACATAGCCTTGGCCGGAAGTGCCGTCCGTCACCACCACATCGACATCGCCGGCGCGCAGCGCCTGGACGCCAGCCCCGAAGGTCTCGAACAGCTTGATCCGCGGATTGGCCTCGTTGCCGTCCAGCAGGTCATAGGCCGCGACATAGAACGGCGTGGTGCCGGCCTGGGCGCCGACCAGCAGCTTGTCGTTCTTCATGAAGCCGGCCGCGTCGGTGAATCGGGCCTCGTCGGCGCGCACCAGCATGAAATTCTCCGACCGCATGTAGGGATCGGAGAAATCGACCTTCTCCTTGCGGTCGTCGCGGATGGTGATGCCGGTCATGCCGATATCATACTGCCCGTCCGACACCGCCGGGATCATCGCATCCCAGCTGGAATTGGCATAGGTAACCTTGAAGTTCAGCCGCTTCGCGATGTCGTTCATCGCATCATATTCCCAGCCGATCGCCTTGCCGGTCCCGGGCTCGACGAATTGCAGCGGCGGATAGGCGTTCTCGGTCACCACGGTCACGGCGCGCCCGCCGAGATCGGGCAGCGCCATGGCAGGCGCGGCAAGGGCGGCGGCGGTCAGCGCAGCGCAGATCAGGGTTCGCATCGGACAGGTCTCGCTTGGCAACATCCTGGACCGAGCATGGGACAGGCGCGCGACCGGGGCAAGGGCGTGAAACGGCCCTTTATCGCGGGCGGGTTTGCGACTATTTCATGACCATGTCCCGACGCAAGACCCTGGCCTTCTCCGTGCATCTGCTCACCGGCTCCGGTGCGGCGCTGGCGCTGCTCGCGCTGGTGGCGGCGACCCGGGGGGCCTGGTCGGCGATGTATTGCTGGCTGCTGATCGCCTTTATCGTGGACGGGATCGACGGGCCGCTGGCGCGCCGGCTCGACACCAAGACCCATGCCAGCAACTGGGACGGCGCGATCCTCGATCTTGTCATCGATTATCTGAACTACGTCTTCATCCCGGCCTATGCGCTCATCTATTCCGACCTGCTGCCGAGCCCGTGGGGCACGCTCGCGGCGATGCTGATCGCGCTGACCGGCGTCGTCTATTTCGCCGATGTGCGGATGAAGGCAGTGGACAACTGCTTCGTCGGATTTCCGGCGGCCTGGCAGATGCTGGTGCTCGTCCTCTTGGTCTTCAAGCCGCCGGTCTGGATGACGCTTGCCATCATCGCCATCCTGGCCGCGGCGCAGTTCGTGCCGCTGAAATTCATCCATCCGGTGCGCACCCTGCGCTGGCGGCTGGTCAATCTGCCGGTGCTGGCGGTCTGGGGCCTGCTCGCGGTCTGGTCGGTCGCGACCGACTTCGATCCGCCCGACTGGGTGCGGGTCGGGCTCCTGGTGACGAGCCTGTGGCTGCTGTTCGTCGGGATGGTGATGCAGGCCCTCCCGCCGCGCGAACGTCCGGTCAGCGCGGAATAGCGTCCGGCTCCAGCGGCTCGTGCAGATGCAGCTCGGGATCGAGCCGGGCATTCGAGGCGGCGAAGCGCCGATGCACCAGCGCGCTCAGCTCGGGCGTCAGATGCAGGTCGCTGGAATCGCTGCGCAGGCGCCAGACATTGACGCCGGTCGCGAGGCCGTTGCGCCGGCGGCGCGCGGCGGCGGAGCGCAACGCGACGCCGCCCACGAACCGGCCGAGCTCGGCGGTGGTGCGGCGCGGGGAGGCGGCCAGCTGCTCGAGCGAGACCAGCCGCACATTCTCCTCGCCCAGCCGGGCGGCGAAGGCCCGGCTGACGGTGTCGTAGTCGAGCCAGCGCGCCGGCCCTTCCAGCGGCCTCGTGCAGAGCGCGCGCACCCGGCGCTCGAAATCGGCCTGGCTGAACTCCTTGAGCACGCGCGAGGATTCGGCGTAGCGCGAGGCGAGCCAGTGCCCCTGGCCGCGCACCCCGATCAGCACGCGGATCGGATCGAACCGGTCGGTCACCATCTGGGCGAGGCGGGCCAGCCGGTCGGCGAGCTCGATCGGGGTCGGCCGACCGCCACGCCAGAACGACCGCACATCCATGCAGATATTCTCGTCCGACACGAGCAGCGGGCGGGGATCCTCGGGATTGATCGCCTCGAGCTGCGACAAGGCCTGCTCGCGCCGGAACGGCAGCATCAGCGGCATGGCCCGCGCCAGGCGCCGCAGCGCGAAGCAGAGCTCCGCCCGCTGCGGCGCCAGGGTCCGATGCACCAGTTGCAGCTCGGTCGAGGCGGCGAACACCCGGTGCTGCAGAAAGGTCGTGCCGGTCTTGGGCAGCCCGATATGCAGGACCAGCATGCGCCGCGACGAGATGTCCGAGGTCATGCTCACCCCAGCGCGGTGTCGCAGCGGCCGCAGAGCCCGGGATGGGCATGGTCACCGACATCGGGCAGGATGCGCCAGCAGCGGGCGCATTTCTCGCCCTCCGCGAGCGCGGGCTGCACGGCGATCTCCGGTACGTCCTCCAGCGCGAAGGCGGTTTCGGGCGGCTCCACGTCGGTCAGGGTCAGGGCGGAGGTGATGCAGATCTCCTCGAAGGGCACGCTCCGCAGCGCCGCGAGCAGCGCGGGGTCGGCGACATGCACGACCGGCGCCGCCTCGAGGCTCGCGCCGATGCGCTTGTCGCGCCGCTCGATTTCCAGCGCGCCGGTGACGACGCGGCGGGCGCGGCGGATCTGCTCCCATTTCGCGGCAAGGGCGGCGTCGTGCCAGTCGGCCGGCGTCTGGCGGAAGTCCTGCAGATGCACCGAGCCGTCCTCGGAGGGGAAGCGGTCGAGCCAGACCTCCTCCATGGTGAAGACCAGCATCGGCGCGAGCCAGGTGACCAGCCGATGGAACAGCAGGTCGAGCACGGTGCGCGCCGCCATGCGCCGCGGATCGGTCGCGGCGTCGCAATAGAGGCAGTCCTTGCGGATGTCGAAATAGAGCGCCGACAGGTCGACCGTGCAGAACTGGAAGAGCTGCTGGAAGACGCGGCTAAAGTCGAACTTGGCATAGCCCTCGCGCACGATCGCGTCGAGCTCGGTCATCCGGTGCAGGATCCAGCGTTCCAGCTCGGGCATCGCGGCGGCGGGCACGCGCTCGGCCTCGCCGAAGCCGTCGAGCGCCCCGAGCAGGAAGCGCAGCGTGTTGCGCAGCCGGCGATAGCCATCGGCCGTGCCCTTCAGGATCTCGGGCCCGATGCGCTGGTCGACGGTGAAATCGGTCTGCGCCACCCAGAGCCGCAGGATATCGGCGCCGTACTGCTTGACCACATCCTCGGGCGCGACGGTGTTGCCGAGCGATTTCGACATCTTCATGCCGTTCTCGTCGAGCGTGAAGCCGTGGGTCAGCACCGCCTCGTAGGGCGCGCGGCCCATCGTGCCGCAAGCCTGCAGCATCGAGGAATGGAACCAGCCGCGATGTTGGTCGGTGCCTTCGAGATAGACGCTCGCGGGCCAGATCCCGTCCGGCCGGTCGCGCAGCGCGAAGGCGTGGGTCGAGCCGCTGTCGAACCAGACGTCGAGAATGTCGGTGACTTTCTCCCATTCGGCCGGATCGTAATCCTTGCCGAGGAAGCGCGCGGCGGCGCCGTCCTCGAACCAGGCATCCGCCCCCTCGGCCTCGAAGGCGGCCTTGATCCGGGCATTCACGCCCGGGTCGCGCAGGATCTCGACGCGGCCTTCGGAGAGCCGCTTGACGAAGCAGGTGAGCGGCACGCCCCAGGCGCGCTGGCGCGACAGCACCCAGTCGGGCCGGGCCTCGATCATCGAATAGAGCCGGTTGCGCCCGCTCTGCGGTGTCCATTCGACAAGCCTGTCGATTGAGGTCAGCGCCCGCTCGCGGATCGTCCGCCCATAGGTGTCGAGCCCATCCTCCAGCACCTTGTCGATCGCGACGAACCATTGGGGCGTGTTGCGATAGATGACTGGCGCCTTGGACCGCCAGGAATGCGGATAGGAATGCTTGAGCCGCCCCCGCGCCGCCAGCGCCCCGGCCTCGATCAGCTTCTCGATGACGGCGGCGTTGGCCTTGCCCTCCTTGCCCTTGGCATCGAAGACCTGCAGGCCGGCGAAGAAGGGCACATGTTTGGCGAAGGACGAGTCTTCGAGGATATTGTGGGTCATCTGATCGACCCGACCGGTCTTCACGAACAATTCGTAGTCGTCCGCGCCATGGCTCGGCGCCATATGGACGAACCCGGTCCCGGCATCGTCGGTGACGAAATCGCCCGCCAGCATCGGCACTTCATAGGACCAATGCGCATCGAGGCCCGCCAGCGGATGGCGCAGGACGGCGCCCTCGAAGCCGCCCGCATCGCCCACGCGCTCGAAGGCCTCGACGCGCGCAGCCTTCATCACCTCGTCGGCCAGCGGATCGGCGAGCACCAGCAGCTCCCCCGGCAAGACCCAATTGTCGGCCGCCGCCGCGGTCGCGCGATAGAGGCCATAGGAGATCGACGGCGAGAAGGCGACGCCCCGGTTCGATGGGATGGTCCAGGGCGTCGTCGTCCAGATCACCACCGAGGCGCCGCCCAGCGCCGCCGGACCGGCAACGACGGGGAATTTCACCCAGATCGTCGGGCTCTGATGGTCGTGATACTCGACCTCCGCCTCGGCGAGCGCGGTCTTCTCGACCGGCGACCACATCACGGGCTTGGAGCCGAGATAGAGGCTCCCGTTCATCACGAACTTCATGAACTCGTCCGCGATCACCGCCTCGGCATGGAAGTCCATGGTCAGATAGGGATGGTCCCAATCCCCCGTCACGCCCAGCCGCTTGAATTCCTCGCGCTGGATCCCGACCCAATGCTCGGCGAAGCGGCGGCATTCGGCGCGCAGCTCGTTGACCGGCACGGAATCCTTGCTCTTGCCCTTGGCCCGATACTGTTCCTCGATCTTCCACTCGATCGGCAGGCCATGACAGTCCCAGCCCGGGACATAGCGGCTGTCATGCCCCATCATTTGCTGGCTGCGCACCACGAAATCCTTGAGGATCTTGTTGAGCGCATGGCCGATATGCAGGTGCCCGTTGGCATAGGGCGGCCCGTCATGCAGCACGAAGGGCGTGCGCGCCGGCTTCTCGCGCAGCCGCTGATAGATGCCGAGCCGCTGCCAGCGCTCGAGCCAGCCCGGCTCGCGGGCGGGCAGGCCGGCCCGCATCGGGAAATCGGTCTTCGGAAGGAACAGGCTGTCCTTGTAGTCAGGAAGCGCGGTCAGGTCGGGAGTATCGGCGCACATCGGGGCGGACTCCATGCAGCATTGGGGGGGCAGCGGCGGGTAACAAAGGCGCAAAGCAGCCGGCAGCTCCGAGACGTCAGAGCGCCGGGCTGGTAATTCGTGCGCCGAGGATCGCGAACCGGACCATGCAGCTGCCTATAGACAAGCGAGCCCAGCGCTTCAATCGGGTTTTTTCACGCCATCGAGGCCGAGAGGCGACGACGGCGCCCAGGACAGGAAGAAGCCGACATCGCCCGGAATGCCGTCGGGGAAATTGATGATCGAGGCATGCAGGCGATAGCCGAGCGGGCGGGCATGGCGCTCGAACGTGTCGTAGATCTCGCGCGCCTTGCCTTGCAGCGTGTCGGGCCAGTCCGCCCGGGCATTGTTGATCGCCCGCCCCTCGTCGAGGCAGAGCGCGGACGGAAAGGAATAGATCAGCGTCTGCAGGTCGCCATGGCGCACCGCCGCCTCGATCAGCTGCCGGATATGCCGCAGCTCCTCCGGCCCGATATGGTGGCGCAGGAAGTCGGCGGCAAAGTCCGCGCGCCGCTTCTCCTCGGCCTGCCGCGCGGCGTCGCGCTTGGCCATCTCCGCCATCTCGCTCTGAAGGATCTCGAGGCGCAACGTCTCGGCGCTCCAATTGGCCCGGCTCTGCTCGTGCGGCATGCGTCTCTCCCGACCCGTTCGCGCCTGCACAAATCTAGCCGCGAGGTCACCCCTTCTGGAAGAGCCCGCTGAGCGAGCGGCCGATCACATTCGAGACGCGCGGCCGCGGCAGGGCGGCGAAGGGCAGGGGGCGGCACACCTCCATCGCCGCGATCCCGACCCGCGCGGTCAGGGCGCCGTTGACCACGCCCTCGCCGAACCGGCGCGACAGCTTGGCAAGCACGCTGCCGCCCAGCACCGAATGGACGAGATCGTCGCCGGCCGCCACCGCGCCGGTCGCGACGAGATGGGTCGCGACCGAGCCGAGCAGCCGCCAGGAGCCGAAAAAGCCCGAATGCGCGCCATAGATTTCCGCGATGCGCCGGATCATCCGGATATTGGCCGACAGCGCCGCCACGACATCCATCAGCGCGAGCGGGATCAGCGCCGTCGCCGCCGCGACGGTGCGGCTCGCGGCCTCGATCTCCAGCCGCGCCTCGGCATCGAGCGGCGCGAACAGCGCCCGCTCGGTCAGCCCGATCACGGCGTCGGCATCCAGCAGATCTTCGCGCCGGGCGGCAAGCTCCTGGCGCGGCAGCGCGAGCTCGGGCCGCCCGGCATAGAAGGCGTCGAGCCGCTTCGACAGGGCCGCGGCCGCCGCCGGGCTGCCGGCGCGCAGCGCGTCGGCGGCGTCGGCGCGGAACCGGTCGATCCGGCCGAGCCGGCGAAACGCCCAGAGCTCGCGCACGACCTGGATCAGCACCAGCGCGACGAGCGCCAGCATCAGCCCGAGCACGATCCGGCCGAGCGTCTGGTTCCGCGCGAGCAGGCCCATCGCATAATCGTAGGCCGCGATCGAGACGATGAGCCCGACCAGGCTCGACAGCACGCTCCAGAACCAGCGCGCCCAGCCGCCGCGCCGCGCCGCGAGCCGGGTCATGCGCTGCATCGCGGCCCCCTGCGGCAAGTCGTCGTCGGGCGGGGGCGGGGCGTCGGCCGGGCTCGCCACCTCCGGCTCGGGCAGGTCGCCCACGGGGATCACGAACGGGTCCGAGGATCTTGGGCGCGGGTCGGTCATGCCAGGCGGTCTCCGATCAGGAATTCGGCGGCGCGGTCGAGCCGGATATGCGGCGGCGCCTCGCCCGGACCGAGCAGCAGGCGCGGCGGCGCGAAGCGGGTGACGCTGTAGGCCGCGTCGAGCCAGCCCTCGGCCCCCGCCCGGGCGGGGGCGAGCAGCGCGCCGGGCTCCGAGGGCAGGCGTCCGGGAAACAGGGCCGCCTCCGCGCCGGTATCGGCGCGCCGGCCGCGGACCACGCCGATCGGCACGCCGCCCCGCTCGACGACCTGCTCGACGGTCGCGCGCACGCTGGCGATCGCCAGCGCCCCGGTCTCCGCGCCGCGAAAGCGCGCCCGGGCCCGGGCCTCGGTGACCAGCGCCTCGACGATCGCGGTCAGCTGCGGGTGCTGCTCGTGATGCAGGTAGTCGGCCTTGGTGGCCGCGAACAGGATCCGGTCGATGCGCCGGCCGATAATCGGCGCCAGCCAGCTCGACTGGCCGGGGCGGAAGCAGGCGAGGATCTCGGCCATGGTGCCGCGCAGATCCTCGAGCGCGCGCGGGCCGTCATGGATCGCCCCGAGCGCGTCGATCAGGACGACCTGCCGGTCCAGCCGGGCGAAGTGGTTGCGGAAGAACGGCGCGACCACCAGCCGCTTGTAGGCCTCGAACCGCCGCTCGAAGGCCCGCCAGAGCGAGGCCGACGGGCTGCGCTCCGGCCGGGGCAGCGGCGCGAAGGTGAGGGCCGGCGAGCCCTCGAGATCGCCGGGCATCAGGAACCGCCCCGGGGCGACGCTCGACAGCCCGGCCTTCCGGCTGGCGGCGAGATAGGCGGTGAAATCGGCGGCGAGCGCGCGCGCCTCGGCCTCGTCGAGCGGGCGGGACGGGTCGGTCCCCGCGGTCCGCGCGAGCCAGGCCGCCGCCTGGGTCGCCCGGGCGGGCGCGCGCGCCGTCGCGATCGCGGCCTCGGACCAGGTCTCGAAATCCTGCCCCATCAGCGGCAGGTCGAGCAGCCATTCGCCGGGATAGTCGGTGATGTCGAGATGCACGCTGCGCGGCCCGGCCAGCCCGTTCAGGAAGCCCGAAGGCATGACCTTGAGCGACAGGCGAAGCGTCGAGATCGACCGCGTGCTTTCCGGCCAGTGCGGCTCGGGCCCGCCGAGCGCGGCGAGATGGTCCTCATAGGCGAAGCGCGGGATCGCGGGATCGGGCTGGGGCTGCAGATAGGCCGCGAGGATGCGCCCCTCCGCCTCGGCGCGAAGCTGGGGCATCCGGCCCCGCGCGAGCAGGTTCGCGACCAGCGACGTGATGAAGACGGTCTTGCCCGCGCGGCTGAGCCCGGTCACGCCGAGCCGGATCACCGGGTCGAACAGGAAGCTCGATGTCTCGGCGATCCCGTCCTCGATCCGTCGGGTGAGGCTGTCGGTCAGGCGGGCGAGATCCAAGGCGGGCGGTCCTTCGGGGATGTGGCCGGCCAGAGGTAGTGGGTCCACCGCCCCGCCGCAATGCGGCCCCGCCCTGCGCGGCCCAGGCCGCGTTGCCGCGCGCCCTCCCTCTTCCCTCACCGCAAGCCGGCTGTTCTCGGCCTCGCCCGCTCCGCCTCCGCCTGGCCCTTCCAAGGATTTCATATGGGCAGAAACCCTATCGGGCAGTCCGAGGGGCCCCATCAACAGATGGGGAGACCAAAGACTCGCGGGCAACGGCCCGCTCCGGGCAGCCGCGGATCTCGCGGCTGCGCCTCTCCCCCCGAACCGCCGCCCCGGAGCGACGAGACGGCTGAGCCGCCACGACGGTGCCGCGCGCCGCGCGCGGAGCGGCGCCGCCTGGCCCGACGCTGCCGCGGCGCTGTCGAAAGGCAGCGGCCAGGACCTGCCGGTGCCGGTCCTCGCGCGCCGCCGGGGCCACGGGGGGCGGTCCGCCGGGCCTGCCGTCGGCGGGCTCCACAAGCGGCCTGCACCAGGCCCCAGACGCCACCTTCGACGAGGACGCCGCGCGCAACCGACACCGCGCCCGAGACCGCGCCCGAGACCGCGCCCGAGAGCCGCGCCATCCTCCGACGCCTTGCCCTCGCTCTTCTCCGAACCGCACGGCCGAAGATCGGCGTCAGTCGGAAACCCAAGCGATCCGGACGGTCCGACGACTTCGCCAGAACCATCACCGGCCAAATGCGATCGCCCTGGGGGGCAGGGGCGCCCCCTCTGGACAGGCGGACGCTTTTTCGCCACAAGGCGCGCGGAATGGGATAGCATCTGCGCGAGAGCCGGACGAACACGGCCGAGGCACTTCGAGCAAAGCAAGGCAGGCACCATGCAAGACACGATGGCGGCGGCGCAGCATATCGACTTTTCGCTGGTCGCGCTGTTTCTCCGCGCGAGCTTCACCGTCAAGATCGTGATGCTGCTGCTGATCGGCGCCTCCTTCTGGTCCTGGGCGATCATCATCCAGAAGCATCTCGACCTGCGCCGGACGAAGGACGAGGCGCGGGAATTCGACGCGGCCTTCTGGTCGGGCGAGCCGCTCGACGCGGTCTTCGACCGGATCGGGCCCGAGCCCCAGGGCGGCGCCGCGCGGATCTTCGCCGCCGGCATGACCGAATGGCGGCGCTCGCACCGCAAGGATGGCGGGCTGATCGCCGGCACCCAGGCGCGCATCGAGCGGGCGATGAATGTCGCGATCGGCCGCGAGACCGAGGAGATGGGCAAGGGCCTCACCTATCTCGCCACCGTCGGCTCGATCGCGCCCTTCGTCGGGCTCTTCGGCACGGTCTGGGGCATCAAGGGCGCGTTCGAGGAGATCGCGATGCAGCAGAGCACCAATCTCGCGGTCGTCGCGCCCGGCATCGCCGAGGCCCTGGTCGCGACCGCGCTCGGCCTGCTCGCCGCGATCCCGGCCGTCATCTTCTTCAACAAGCTGAACCAGGATACCGAAACCGTCATCGCGGGCTATGAGAGCTTCGCCGACGAATTCGCGCTCATCCTGTCGCGCCAGCTCGACCGGACGGCGGCGTGATGGGGGCGAGCCTCTCGCAGGGCGGCACCGGACGGCGCGGCCGCCGCGGCGGCCGCCGCCCGATGGCCGAGATCAACGTGACCCCGATGGTCGACGTGATGCTCGTGCTCCTCATCATCTTCATGGTCGCCGCGCCGCTCCTCACCGTCGGCGTGCCGATCGAGCTCCCGAAGACCGCCGCCAAGGCGCTGCCGACCGAGCAGGAGGAGCCGCTCACCATCGCGCTGACCCGCGAGGGCAAGATCCTGATCCAGAACACCGAGGTGCCACGCGACGCCTTCATCGCCAAGCTGCGCGCGGTCGCGGCCGAGCGCAGCGGCGACAAGGTCTTCCTCCGCGCCGACGGCGCCATCCCTTATTCCGACGTGATGCAGGTGATGGGCGCGCTCAATGCCAGCGGCTTCAACAATGTCGGCCTCGTCACCGAACAGGGCGGCCCGCGGTTCGAGGGGCAGGACAAGACGCCATGACCGGCTCACCCGCCGCCGCGCCGCTGGCCCGGACCTAAGGCCGGGATCGGGCGGCCATGAGAATGCGCGCAGGCGCGACGCTCTCGGGGCTCGGACATGCCGCGCTGATCGCGCTGGTCGTGATGGGCCTGCCATGGTTCTCGCGCCGCGACAGCGAGCCGGTCCAGGTCACCGAAGTCAGCTTCGTCAGCGAGGCGGATTTCCGCCGCGCCCAGGCCGCCGCCGAGGCGCCCAGGGTCGACACCGCGCCGCCCGTCCAGCCCGCGGCCCGGCCCGCGCCGCCCAAGCCCGCCCCGACGCCGGCGCCCGCCCCCGCCGCACCGCCCACCCCGGCGCCCGAGCCGGAAGCCGTCACGCTCGCCCCCGACTTCAACCCCGACGCGCCGCTGTCGGGCCCCGCCACGGCACCGGCGCTGCCGGCCCCCACGCTGGCCGAACCCGCGCGGCCCGCCGCCGTCGCGCCGCTCGCCGCCGTGGCGCCGCCGCTCGCCCGGCCGGCGCCGACGATCGCGCCCACGCCCACCCCGCCGCCGCCCGTCACCGCGCGCCCGGCCGACGAGGCGACGCCCGAACCCGCGCCCGCCCCGCACACCGAACCCCCGCGCGAGCCGCGCCCGCAGACCGCGCCGCCCGAAGCCGCGCCCGAACCGGCCGCGCCGGAGGTCCAGCCCGATCTCGCCCTCGCGACGCAGGCCCCGCCCAAGGCCCGGCCCGCCCAGCAACCGGCCCAGAAGCCGGCCCCGCAGACCGCCGACACCCAACCCGACAAGCCGTCCCCGCAGGAGGCGGCGGTGCTGCAGGCCCTGAAACAGGAAGTCTCGCGGCGGCAGGACGCCGCGACGCCCCCCACGCCCCCGACGCCGCCGAGCGTCACCGCGGCCACGCCAGCAGCCGGGACCGACGGCGACCGGCCGGAGACCTCGCTGCCGAGCGGCCCGCCGATCACCAACGCCGAGAAGGACGGGCTCCGGCTCGCGGTCCAGCGCTGCTGGGTGGTGCCGGCCGGCCTGCGCGACGCCTCCGAGCTCCGCGTGACGCTGGCGGCCGAACTGACGCCCGACGGCGCCGTGGTGGCGAGCTCGATCAAGCTCGTCGATCCAAGCCCCGCCCCCGATCCGCGCTTCCAGCAGGCCTACGAGGCCGGGCGCCGGGCCTTGCTGCGCTGCGCCCCCTATGCTGATCTGCCGCGCGAGAAGTTCGCGCAATGGCGGAATATCGAAGTGGTTTTCGACCCCAAAGGAATGGTCTCATGGTGAACCGGCTCCGCCGCTCGCTCCTGCTCGCCGCGCCGGCCGCCCTGGTCCTGCGGCCCTTCGCGGCGGCGGCCCAGGGGCCGCTCCGCATCGAGATCACCCAAGGGGTGATCGAACCCTTGCCCTTCGCCGCCCCGCCCTTCCTTCCCGACAGCCCGGCGGCGGCCGATCTCGCGAACCAGATCACCCAGGTCGTGATCGACGACCTGACCGGCACCGGCCTCTTCCGCCAGATCCCACCCAGCGCCTTCATCGGCAAGGTGACGAATTTCGACGCGCCCGTGCAATTCGCCGACTGGAAGGCGATCAATGCCCAGGCGCTGATCACCGGCGCCGTCGGCGTCGCGGGCGACAAGGCGACGGTGCGCTTCCGCCTCTGGGACGTCTTCGCCCAGGCGGGCCTCGGCGACGGGCTCCAGTTCCAGGGGCCCACGGCGAGCTGGCGCCGCCTCGGGCACAAGGTCGCCGACGCGGTCTATTCGCGCCTGACCGGCGAGGGCGGCTATTTCGACAGCAAGGTCGCCTATATCGCCGAGAGCGGACCGAAGAATGCGCGCCGCAAGCAGGTCGCGCTGATGGATTATGACGGGTTCAACGCCCGCACCCTGACCGACGGCAACGCGCTCGTCGTCACGCCGCAGATCTCGATCAAGGCGCGCCAGATCCTCTATACCAGCTACGAGCTCGGCTCGCCGCGGATCTTCGTGATGAATGTCGATGGCAGCGGGCGCCACGTGCTCGACCAAGATGCCGGCATGTCCTTCGCGCCGGAATTCTCGCCGGACGGGACGCGCGTCGTCTATTCGGTCTCCGAAGGCACCGGCTCCGATATCGTGATCTCCGGGCTCGGCGGCGGCGGGCGCAAACAGCTCACCAAGTCGGCCTCGATCGACACCGCGCCGAGCTTCTCGCCCGACGGCAGCCAGATCGTGTTCGAGAGCGACCGCTCGGGCAGCCAGCAAATCTACATGATGTCCGCCTCGGGGGGCGAGCCCAAGCGGATCAGCTTCGGCGAGGGGCGCTATGCGACGCCGGTCTGGTCGCCGCGCGGCGATCTCATCGCCTTCACCAAGATCGTCGGCGGCCGGTTCCATATCGGCGCGATGCGGCTCGACGGCTCGAACGAGCAGCTCCTGACCGCGAGCTATATCGACGAGGGCCCGACCTGGGCCCCGAACGGGCGGGTGCTGATGTTCTTCCGCGAGAGCCCGGGCGAAAGCGGCGGCCCCCAGATCTATACCGTCGACGTCACCGGGCGGAACCTGCGCCAGGTCCGGACCGGCGGCTACGCCTCGGACCCGTCCTGGTCCGGATTGCTGGGCTGACATGACCAGAAGGAGAGGACCGATGAGACTGACAGGTGCCGGGCTTCTGGCGATCCTGCTCGCAGCCGCCGGCTGCAGCCAGAAGCCGATCGACATGCCGACCTCGCCCGATCTCGGCTATAACGGCACGGCCGGCTCGGGGCTCGCCGGGGGAGCCGACGCCCTCGGCGGCGCGGTGGGGGCGAGCACGCTCCCGGGCAGCACGATCAGCGACCGGGTGCTGTTCGCCGTCGACCAGAGCACGCTCTCGGCCGAGGCGATCGGCACGCTCAACCAGCAGGTTGGCTGGCTCACGCAGAATCCGGGCGCCGTCACCATCGAGGGCCATGCCGACGAACGCGGCACCCGCGACTACAATTTTCAGCTCGGTTCGAGCCGGGCGAGCGCGGTCCGCAACTACATGGTGAGCCAGGGCATTCCCGACAGCCGGATTTCGATCATCACCTATGGGCGCGAGCGGCCCGTGGCGACCTGCCCGGAAGAAAGCTGCTTCGCACAGAACCGGCGCGCGGTCACGGTTGTCTCTGGCGGCGCCGGGTCCTGATCGTCTAAGCTTTTGCGGGGATCGGAGGGGGAACGCGGATGCGCTGGCTTGCGGGGTTCGGACTGGCTTTGCTCGTCGTGGCGGGGCCTGTCGCGGCGGCCGACCAGAATGTCGCCGACATCCAGGCCGAGCTGACCCTGCTCAATGCCCAGATCGACCAGCTCCGCAAGGAGCTCGTCAAGCAGGGCCCGGCGCGCGGCCTGCCGGTGGCGCCGGCGACCGCGCTGACCCGGCTCGACCAGCTCCAGGACGAGCTGAAGCGGCTGACCAACCGGGTCGACGTCTTGAGCAACGATATCGGGCGCATCGTCGACGAGGCGAGCAACCGGGTCGGCGACATCGACTTCCGCCTGACCGAGATCGAGGGCGGGGATACCAGCCAGCTCGGCAAGCCCGCGCCGCTCGGCGGCGGGCTGTCGCCGGCGCCGCGACCCGCGCCTCCGGCCACCGGCGCGAGCGAGCCGGTCGGCGACGCCCAGCTCACGGTGACCGAACGCTCGGATTTCGACGCCGCGATCGCGGCGGCCAAGGCCGGCGATCAGGGCAAGGCGGCCGACCTTTTCGCGAGCTTCCTCGCGACCTATCCCGGCGGGCCGCTCTCCAGCGAGGCGCAGTTTCGCCGCGGCGAGGCGCTGGCGGCGCAGTCCGACTGGAAAGGGGCGGCGCATTCCTATCTCGATTCCTTCAGCGGCGCGCCAGAGGGGCCTTTCGCGCCGCGCGCCCTGTTCCGCCTCGGCGTCAGCCTCGGCAAGATCGGTCAGGTCGAGCAGGCCTGCCTGACCCTCGCCGAGGTGGACAACCGCTATCCCAGCGCCGGCCTGTCCGGCGATGTGGCGCGCGAAAAGCAGGGCCTCGGCTGCCAGTGACCCGGCTCGCGGGCTGAGCGCGCATGCAAGAACGGGGCAACAGAGCGCTGAAGATGTCGCCCCTTGCTCGCAGGGGTCAGCCGTGATTCCGTTGCCATAGGGACGTATGGCGGCGAACGGGGCGAGGATGCGGGGCGAGGATGCGGGGCGAGGATCGCGGGCTGTTGGTCGGGGGCGTCGCGACGCGGGCGGCCGGGCGATGCCGAGCTCTTGGCGGCGGTCGCGCTGGTCAAGGCGGTTGCCGGCGGGTCACGTTCGGCGCGGGCAAGGCCTACCATCCCCGGGACTTCGTCGGCGCGTGCAGCGAGGAGAACGTCACCCCGCACTTGGCGCGGGCCGACTTCGTATCCTTGCTCCGCCTCGCCGCCTGCGATCTGGCGCGGCTGCCGAGGCTCTGGCCCCCGCTTGCACCTGAGGCCTCGCCATGAGCGCCCCGATGGACTGCCGGGTCATCGGCCGCTGGCGGATCGTCGCGGCGGACCTCTGGGAGGTCGGCTCTCTCGACCTCTGCGGCCCGGCCATCCTGACGATCCGCGCCGACGGCCGCGGCGAGATCGCCTTCGGCGCGCTTCGTGCCAGCCTCGATCTCGCCTACGGCCATCGGGACGCCGCCTTCGACTGGGAGGGAGACGACGACCTGCACGAGGTTCGGGGTTCAGGGTCCGCGGAACTCCTCGAAGACGGCTCCCTCGAGATCGCGTTCGAATACCAGCAGGGCGACGATGCCATCTTCAAGGCCGTCCGCGACAGGTCTTCAGCAGCCTGTTAATCAAGATGCAGATCTGGTTAACAGAAATTTAAATGTATAGCAATATCAATATGTTAGTTGGAGTCGCACGCGTGCGACTCCGTGCGATTCCGGGTCTGTCGCACGGTCCCGGCGATCCGGGGCCCGCATGACCCGCCCCCCCGCCGCCTTCCTCGCCGCCATTGCCCCGACCCTCCGCGCCGCGACCCCGGGCCCGCTCGGGGTCGCGGTCTCCGGCGGGGGCGATTCCCTCGCCCTCCTGCTCCTCCTCCGGGCCGCTGGGATCCCGGACCTCGCCGCCGTGACCGTCGATCACGGCCTGCGCCCCGAGAGCGCCGCCGAGGCCGCCGGCGTCGCCGCCCTCTGCGCCGCCCGGGGCATCCCGCATGCCGTCTTGCGCTGGACCGGCTGGAGCAAGCGCGGCAACCTTCAGGCCGCCGCCCGCCAGGCGCGCCGGCAGCTGATCGCCGCGTGGGCGCGGGGCAGGGGCGTGGAGGCCGTCGCGCTCGGCCACACGCTCGACGACCAGGCCGAGACCTTTCTGATGCGTCTCGCCCGCGGCTCCGGCATCGACGGCCTCTCCGCCATGCGGGCTTGCGTCCGGGCCGAGGGCTTGCTCTGGCTGCGTCCGATGCTCGGCCTGCGCCGGGCCGACCTGCGCGTCTGGCTGGCTTCGGAGGGCATCCCCTGGGCCGAGGATCCCGGCAATGAGAATGCCGCTTTCCAGCGCGTGCGGGTCCGCCAGTCGCTGGAGCCGCTGGCGCGTCTCGGGCTCGACGCCCCGCGCCTGGCCGCCACCGCCGCCGCGATGGCCCGCGCCCGCGAGGCGCTGGAGGCGGCGACCCACGACCTCGCCCGCGCGGCCTCGACAACGGGACCGGCGGGCGATCTCCGCCTCGACCCCGAACGCCTCGCCGCCGCGCCGCTCGAAATTCGCCTGCGCCTGCTCGCCGCCGCGCTCTGCTGGGTCTCGGGCGCTCCCTACCGCCCCCGCCTGTCGTCGCTGGAACTCGCGCTCGCCGCCGTCGAGCACGGGCTTCCAGCGGGTGGGTTGAGCCTGCATGGCTGCCTGCTCCGCCCAGGTCGCGGCGGAAAGATCGGTATCTGCCGCGAGCCCGCGGCGGTGGCGGCCCGCGTGCCTCTGACCGCCGGTCGCTGGGACGGCCGTTGGGCCTGGAATCCGGACGACCTCGCGAACTCCGGCGCGACCGAGATCGGGGCGCTCGGCGACGAGGGACTGGCGCTGCTGGCCGACCGTAGGGCTGCCGGGCTGCCCGCCATGCTCCTCGCCACGACCCCGGCGCTCTGGCGCGGGCCCGGTCTGCTGGCCGCTCCCTTCGCCGCTCGGGGGGCGCCAGGGCCGTTTCGGCGCGTGTCCACCCTACCATCGCCCTGGTAGCCTAAGTTATGGCGTTGAATCCCCGGTCGTAGTGCTTATGTTAGCGTCAAAGGATCCACACGTGGCCTCTCGCCGCGCGATGGGTCATTCAGGAGAGTGCGACGTGGGCAACACGAAGAATATAGCCTTCTGGATCATCCTGTTCCTGCTGATGGTCGCGCTGTTCAACGTGTTCTCGAACGGCAGCCGCACCTCGATGGGCCGCGAGATCAGCTATTCCGAGTTCCTCAACAAGGTCGAGGATGGGCAGGTCTCCGCGGTGCGGCTCGATGGCGAGCGGGTCTATGTGACCGGCAAGGACGGCAGCGCCTTCCAGACCATCCAGCCCCGCAACACCGATCCGCTGGCCGATCTCCGGGCCAACAATGTCGAGATCCAGGCCACGCCGCAGGAACAGTCGGGCTTCGTCTCCGCGCTCGGCCTTTGGCTTCCCTTCCTGTTGCTGATCGGCGTCTGGATCTTCTTCATGAACCGGATGCAGGGCGGCGGCCGCGGCGGCGCTATGGGCTTCGGCAAGTCCAAGGCCAAGCTCCTGACCGAGAAGTCGGGGAAGGTCACGTTCAACGACGTCGCCGGCATCGACGAGGCCAAGGAGGAGCTCGAGGAGATCGTCGAATTCCTCCGCGATCCACAGAAGTTCTCGCGCCTCGGCGGCAAGATCCCCAAGGGCGCGCTCCTCGTCGGTCCTCCGGGCACCGGTAAGACGCTGCTCGCCCGCGCGATCGCGGGTGAGGCGGGGGTGCCGTTCTTCACCATATCGGGCTCGGACTTCGTCGAGATGTTCGTCGGTGTCGGCGCCAGCCGCGTGCGCGACATGTTCGAGCAGGCCAAGAAGAACGCGCCCTGCATCGTCTTCATCGACGAGATCGACGCCGTCGGCCGCCATCGCGGCGCCGGCTATGGCGGCGGCAACGACGAGCGCGAGCAGACGCTGAACCAGCTCCTCGTCGAGATGGACGGGTTCGAGGCGAACGAGGGCGTCATCCTCATCGCCGCCACCAACCGTCCCGACGTGCTCGACCCCGCGCTGCTGCGGCCGGGCCGGTTCGACCGGCAGGTGCAGGTGACCAACCCGGACATCAAGGGGCGCGAGAAGATCCTCGCGGTCCATGCCCGGCGGGTGCCCCTGGCTGCCGATGTCGATCTGCGTGTCATTGCCCGCGGCACGCCGGGCTTCTCGGGCGCCGATCTCGCGAACCTCGTCAACGAGGCGGCGCTGATGGCGGCGCGGACGGGCAAGCGGTTCGTGACGATGGACGATTTCGAGAACGCCAAGGACAAGGTCATGATGGGCGCCGAGCGGCGGTCCATGGTCATGTCGGACGAGGAGCGCAAGCTGACGGCGTTCCATGAGGCGGGCCATGCCATCGTCGGGCTCAATGTCCCGCAGCACGACCCGATCCACAAGGCGACGATCATCCCGCGCGGACGGGCCCTCGGTCTGGTTCTCAGCCTGCCCGAGCGCGACCAGCTCAGCGTGACCAAGACCAAGTACAAGTCGATGATCGCCATGGCGATGGGCGGCAAGGTCGCGGAGGAGCTGGTCTTCGGGCCCGATCAGGTGACGAGCGGCGCGGCCTCGGACATCCAGCAGGTCAGCCGGATCGCCCGGGCGATGGTGACCAAGTTCGGCATGTCCGACAAGCTCGGCAATATCGACTATGCCAACGAGCAGTTCTCGTATCTCGGGCCGCAGGGGGGCTCGGTGAATGCGGGGCCGGACACCCATGAGCTGATCGACGCGGAGGTGCGGGCGCTGGTCGATGAGGGCTATGCGACGGCGAAGCGGATCCTGACCGAGAAACGCGACGATCTGGAGCGGATGGCCAACGGGCTGCTGGAATATGAGACGCTGACCGGCAAGGAGATCACCCGGGTCATCGCCGGCCAGCCGCTGAACCGAGGCGGCGACGACGATGGCGAGCCCAAGGAAGGCGGCCTGTCGGCGATCCCCAAGACCGGCAAGTCCGCCCGCCCCTCGCGCGACAAGGGTATGGAGCCGGAACCGATCGCCTGATGCATTCTGCCTGGAGTCGCACGCGTGCGACTCCAGGCAAGTCATTGAAAATAAACGACTTTACAAAATACATTCACCAATTTTCAACCTTTCGACCGTGCGACAGGAGCCGCCGCTCGCACAAGCGAGCCGCGGGAGACCGCTGCGCGCCCGGGCGGGCGCCGGCGCGGCTGCCCGCAGGGGGGAGCGGCGGGCAGGCTGACCGCCACCTCTGATCCAGTGCGTTCGCGATTTCTTCAGAAGGACGATGTCAGGTTTCGCTCGCGGTGCTCGGATGGGAGTCGATGGGGCATGAGGCATCTCCTGATCTCGATCTTTGGCCTCGGCCTCGCGAGCTTCGCCGGGATCGCAGGTGCGCAAGAGGATTGCACGGATATTGCCGACAACGCGGCGCGCTTGTCTTGCTACGACGCGAAATATCGCCCAGCCACGGCGAGCTCGACCGTCTCTCGATGGGTCGTACGGCAGGAAAAATCCAAGATCGACGATACGCGCAACGTGTTCCTGTCAAGCACAGCGGACGAGCCGGTCCCTGGCCAGTTCGGAGCCAGCGCCACGCCGGTTCTGTTCATCCGCTGCAGCGAGAACCAGACGTCCTTGTACATCGCCTTCGACGACCTGTTCATGGCGGATATCCAGGGCTACGGGCGGGTGACGTTTCGGAAGGATAGCGAAAAGGCCTTCACGGAAAACCTCGACGTCTCGACGGACAATCACGCGCTGGGATACTGGTCGGGCGCGCAGGCCATTCCGATGACCAAGAAGCTGCTCGGTGGCGATGCGCTCCTGGTCAGGGCAACGCCGTTCAATGAAAGCGCGGTGACGTTCACCGTGCCGATTGCCGGGCTGGAACAGGCGATCGCGCCGCTTCGGGAAGCCTGCGGCTGGTAGTTGTGTCGTCGTATCGAGACATGTTGGACCGGCGGGGGCGCGTGCCCGGCCTGTTTCCGGGCCAACGGGTGCGCCGGGCGATCAGAGGACTGAGGTGATGCCGCCATCGACATAGAGGGTCTGGCCGTTGACGAAGGACGCGGCGTCGCTCGCCAGGAAGATCGCGGCGCCGGCGAGCTCGGCCGGCTCGCCCCAGCGCCGCGCCGGGGTGCGGGCGGTCAGCCAGGCGGTGAAGTCGGCATCCTCGACCAGCGCCCGGTTCATCTCGGTGCGGAAATAGCCGGGGGCGATCGCGTTGATCTGCAATCCGTGCCGCGCCCAGTCGGCGCACATGCCCTTGGTCAGCATCGCGACCGCGCCCTTGCTCGCGGTATAGGGCGCGATCGAGGGCCGGGCGAGCGCGCTCTGCACCGAGGCGATGTTGATGATCCGCCCACGGCCGCGCGCGATCATCGGGCGCGCCACAGCTTGCGAGACCAGGAACACGCTGTCGAGATTGAGCCGCATCAGCGCGCGCCAGCTCTCGACCGGAAAGTCGTCGAGCGGGGCGCGGATCTGCATGCCGGCATTGTTGACGAGGATGTCGATCGGGCCGAGCTCGGCCTCGATCCGGGCGACGGCCTCCGCCACCTCGGCCTCCTCCGTCACGTCGAAGGCCATGGCCCGCGCGGTGTGCCCCTCGGCCGCGAGGCTGGTGCGGGCCGCGGCGAGGCGGTCGGGGTCGCGCCCGTTGAGGACGAGTTCGGCGCCGGCGCTGGCGAGGGCGCGGGCCAGAGCGAGGCCGAGCCCCTGGCTCGATCCGGTGACGAGGGCGCGTCTGCCGCTCAGGTCGAACATCCGCAGGCTCATGGCGAGTTCTCTCTTTGTTCCTGTCGACGATCAGCGTAGCATGCCGGCATGTCGTCGGTCAGTCCTCTCGCTCCCGCCGCCGGCCGGGTCCCGGTCGGCAGAAAGCCCGAACCGGCTTTCGCCGAGCTTGCCGCCGCGACGAATTTCTCGTTCCTGCGCGGGGCCTCGCCAGCCGACCGGATGGTGCTGACGAGCCTGATGCTCGACCAGTCGGGCCTTGGCATCGCCGACCGCAACAGCGTCGCGGGGGTGGTGCGCGCCTGGTCGGTCTTGCGCGCCCTGCGCGCGGGCGGTGTCCTGCCCGCCCTGAAGCGGCGCGTGGGGTCGGGGCCCGGCGAGACCGAGGTCACCCCCGGCGGACCGGAGGAGGAGGCCCTGCGCAGGCTGCTGCAGGAGCGCGCGCAGGGGTTTCGGCTGGTCACCGGGGCGCGGCTGGTCTTTGCCGACGGAACGCCCGACATCGTCGCGCATCCCGAGACCCGGGCTGGCTGGGGGCGGCTCTGTCGGTTGCTGACGCTCGGCAACCGGCGGACGCGCAAGGGGGCGTGCCATCTCGGCTTCGCGGATCTGCTGGCCGGGACCGACGGTCTGTTGCTGATCCTGATGCCGGGCCGGGACCATGCGGCGGTCCCGGGCGCGCTGATCCGGCTGGCGGAGGCGGCGCCGGGCGCGGCCTGGCTCGGCGCGACCATGCCGCGGCGCGGCGACGATCGGCGGCGGCTGGCGGAGCTCGGCGCCATGGCCGACGCGGCCGGCCTGCCGCTGATCGCCAGCAACGATCCGCTCCATGCCGATCCGTCCGAGCGGCCGCTGCAGGACATTCTGACCTGCATCCGCGAAGGCCTGACCATCGACCGGATCGGGCGCCGGCTCGAGCCCAATGCCGAGCGGCATCTGAAGTCGGCCGAGGAGATGGCGCGGCTGTTCGCCGATCGACCCGAGGCGGTGGCGGAGACCGGGAATTTCCTCGCCCGCGTCGATTTCGATCTCGGGATGCTGCGCTACGAATATCCGGACGAGCCGGTGCCGCCGGGGCGCGACGCGCAGGGCTGGCTGGAAGAGCTGACCTTCCGCCATGCCGCGATGCGTTATCCGGACGGGGTCCCGGCCAAGGTCGAGGCGCTGCTGCGCCAGGAGCTCGACCTGATCGCCCAGCTCGATTATGCGCGTTATTTCCTGACCATCCACGACATCGTTCGGGTTGCGCGCGACAAGGGCATCCTGTGCCAGGGGCGCGGCTCGGCGGCGAATTCGGCGGTTTGTTTCGTGCTCGGCATCACCGCGGTCGATCCGGCCGAGCATGACCTGTTGTTCGCCCGCTTCCTGTCGCAGGAGCGGCAGGAGCCGCCCGATATCGATGTCGATTTCGAGCATGAGCGGCGCGAGGAGGTGATCCAGCATATCTATGCGCGCTATGGGCGCGAGCGGGCCGGGATCGCGGCGACGGTGATCCATTACCGGCCGAGGAGCGCCCTGCGCGACGCGGGCAAGGCGCTCGGCCTGAGCGAGGATATCACCGGGGCGCTGGCCGGCACGCAATGGGGCGGCTGGGGCAGCGACATCACCCGCGCCGAGGTGCGTCAGGCCGGGCTCGACCCGGACAATCCCGAGATCGCCCGCGCGGTCGGTTTCGCCAAGGCGCTGCTCGGCTTTCCGCGGCATCTGTCGCAGCATGTGGGCGGCTTCGTGCTGACCCGGGACCGGCTGGACGAGCTGGTGCCGATCGGCAATGCCGCGATGGCGGATCGGACCTTCATCGAGTGGGACAAGGACGATATCGACGCGCTCGGCCTGATGAAGGTCGATGTGTTGGCGCTCGGCATGCTGACCTGCATCCGCAAGGCGCTGGATCTGCTGCGGCTGTGGCATGGGCTGGATTGGGGCCTGGCCGATCTGCCGGCCGAGGATGTGGCGACCTATGACATGCTCTGCCGCGGCGATTCGATCGGGGTTTTCCAGGTCGAGAGCCGGGCGCAGATCAACATGCTGCCGCGCCTGAAGCCGCGGCGGTTCTATGACCTGGTGATCGAGGTGGCGATCGTGCGGCCCGGGCCGATCCAGGGCAACATGGTTCATCCCTATCTGCGGCGGCGCAACGAGCAGGAGCCGGTGCGGTTTCCCGCGCCCGCGCCCGAGCACGGGCCGCCGGACGAGCTGCATCGGGTGCTGGGCAAGACGCTTGGCGTGCCGTTGTTCCAGGAGCAGGCGATGCAGCTCGCCATGGTCGCGGCGCGGTTCTCGCCGACCGAGGCGAACCAGCTGCGCCAGGCGATGGCGACCTTCCGCAATGTCGGGACCATCCATCGGTTCGAGGGGCTGATGGTCGAGCGCATGGCGGCGCGCGGCTATGATCGCGGCTTCGCGCAGGATTGCTTCGAGCAGATCAAGGGGTTCGGCAGCTATGGCTTTCCCGAGAGCCACGCCGCCTCGTTCGCCAAGCTGGTCTATGTCTCGGCCTGGCTCAAATGCCATCATCCGGCGATCTTCGCCTGCGCGCTGCTGAATGCGCAGCCGATGGGATTTTATGCGCCGGCGCAGATCGTGCGGGACGCGCGCGAGCATGGGGTCGAGCTGCGGCCGGTCGATGTCAATCGCAGCCTCTGGGACAACAGTCTGGAGCCGGGGGAGCGGGGGCCCGCGCTGCGGCTCGGTTTTCGCCAGGCCGAGGGGGTGCGCGAGGAGGAGGCGGGGCGGCTCATCGCGGCGCGGGGCGGCGGCTACGACGCGGTCGAGACGCTGGCGCGCCGGGCGCGGCTGCCGGCGCGGTGCCTGCGCGCGCTGGCCGATGCCGATGCTTTCGGCTCGATCGGGCTCGACCGTCGGGCGGCGCTCTGGGAGGCGCGGCGCCAGCCGGTCGGCGCGCCGCTGCCGCTCTTCGCCGCGGCCGAGGCGCGCGAGCTCGGGGTCGAGCCCGGGGCCGAGCCCGGGGCCGAGCTGGGGGCGGGCCTGCCGGCGATGGGGCTGGGCGAGCAGGTGGCGACCGATTATCAGACGCTGCGCCTGTCGCTGAGGGCGCATCCGATGGCGCTTCTGCGCCCGGTCTTCGCGGCCGAGCGGGTCGCGACCTGCGCCGAGACCGCGCTCCGGCCCGAGGGGCGGCTGACGCGGACGGCGGGGCTGGTCCTGGTGCGGCAGCGCCCGGGCGAGGGCAAGGCGATCTTCATCACGCTCGAGGACGAGACCGGCATCACCAATGTCGTGCTCTGGGCGCGGCAGTTCGAGGCGATGCGGCGCCCGGCGATGGCGGCGCGCCTGATGCTGGTCGAGGGCAAGGTGCAGCGCAGCCCGGAGGGCGTGGTGCATCTGATGGCGCGGGCGGTGATCGACCGGTCGGCCGAGCTCGAGCGGCTCTGGGAGGCGGGGCCGGCCGGGCCGATCGGGGCGGCCCCGCGCGCGCGCCATCCGCGCGATGCCCGCATCCTGCCGAAGAGCCGGGATTTCCATTGAGCGGCTTGCGCGAAAGCATCGGCGCCGCCCTGGCGGGCCCCTCGTCGGCCGTCGGAGCGGTTGGCGCCTTGGGGGAGCGGTGCGCTTCCCGCCGGGGGAGCGCCGGCCTCGAGCTACCCTCGCAAGCGAGGGCAGCCCTCGGCCGGCGCTTGGCGGTCGGCCGCCTTTGCGGCCTCCCTCTGGCGGAGACGGCCCCGAGGGGCCGTCGAGTCAAGAATTCTCTCCCCGCCTGTTGGCGGGGCCCCTCGGACTGCCCGATAGGGTTTCTGCCCATATGAAATCCTTGAAGAAGCCGGACCGGGCCGGAGCTGCGTCACCGGCAACGGCCGGCGAACGGGGAGGCGAGGGAGATCGCGGCGGGGGCGCGCGCCGGCTTCGTGCGTCGGGGCTTGCATCGAGGCCATTGTGCGGCGCACCTTGCTTGGGGCGAAGCGGGGAGGAACCATGGCCAAGAGCCTGCGCATCGTCGTCGTCGAGAAGGATCGCGAGCGCGCGCTGATGATCGTCGACGGGCTGCGCGATGCCGGCGACTACGAGGTCACGGTGATCGGCGACGAGGCGGGGCTCGCGCGGAAGCTCGCGCCGCTCGCCCCCGACGTGGTGTTGATCGGCCTGGAAAATCCCAGCCGTGACGTGCTGGAGGAACTGACCCTCGCCTCGGCCCCGACCGAGCGTCCGGTGGCGATGTTCGTCGACCGGTCCGAGGACAATGTCATGCGCGCCGCGATCGAGGCCGGGGTCAGCGCCTATGTCGTCGACGGGTTGACGCGCGAACGGCTGCGCCCGGTCCTGCTGGCGGCGATCGCTCGATTTCACATGGTGGCGCGGCTGCGCTCGGAGCTCGCCGCGACCAAGGCGGCCCTGGAGGAGCGCAAGACCATCGACCGCGCCAAGGGCATGCTGATGAAGGCCAAGGGCATCGGCGAGGACGAGGCCTATGCCTTGCTGCGCCGGGCGGCGATGGACCAGGGGCGCAAGCTCGTCGAGGTGGCGGGCGCGCTGATCATGGCGGCGGAGCTGCTGCGATGAGCCTTACCCGCGTCGATGCGGGCTTCGTGCCGCTGGTCGATGCGGCGGCCCTGATCGTGGCGCGCGAGATCGGTTTTGCCGCGGAGGAGGGGATCGACCTCGTCCTGCATCGCGAGGCGTCCTGGGCCGCCTTGCGCGACCGGCTGGTCTGGGACAGCTATCAGGTGGCGCACATGCTGTCGCCGGTTCCGATCGCGCTGTCGGCCGGGCTCGGCGGGATCGCCGTCGCGGTCGACGCGCTGTCGGTCCTGTCGGTCAATGGCGACATGGTGGGCCTGCGGCCCGATCTGGCGGCGCGCCTCGGCCCGGTCGATCTCGGCGACGCGGCGGGCGTCGGGCGGGCCTTGCTGGCGCAGGCCGGGGGCGGGCTTCGCATCGGCGTGCCGTTCCCGTTCTCGATGCATGCCGAGCTCCTGAGCTACTGGATCCAGGGGCTCGGCGCGGCGGCGGAGGTCTCGGTGCGCACCGTCCCGCCGCCGCAGATGGTCGAGGCGATGGCGCTGGGCGAGATCGACGCCTTCTGCGTCGGCGAGCCCTGGGGCAGCGTCGCGGTCGAGCGCGGCGTGGCCGACCTGATCCTGGCGGGCTCGGCGATCTGGCAGTTCGCCCCGGAAAAGGTGCTGGCCGCGAAGCGCGACTGGCTGGTCGCCGAGCCCGATATCGCGGCCGCGCTCCTGCGCGCGGTCTGGCGGGCCGGGCGGTGGTCGGCCGATCCGCGGAACGCGATCACGATCGCCGAGCTGCTTGGAAGGGCCGATTATCTCGATCTGTCGCCGGAGATCATCGAGCGACCGCTCCGCGGGCGGCTGGTGATCAATGGCCGTGGCGAGGAGCAGCAGGTCCGGGCCTGCATCGAGTTCTTCGCCGGGGCGGCGACCTTTCCCTGGCGCAGCCAGGCGGTCTGGATCGCCGACGCGCTGGCCGCGCGGACCGGGCAGGATCGCGCGCGGCTGCGCGCCGTGGCGCGGGCCTGTTTCCGCAGCGATATCTATCGCGCCGTGCTGGGGCCGGTCGGTGCCGATCTGCCGGGCGCGTCGGAGAAGCTCGAAGGGGCGCTGGAGCACCGGACCGCGGTGGGCTCGATCAAGGGCGGGATGCTGCTCGGGCCGGACCGATTCTTCGATGGGCGGGTTTTCGATCCGGTGGCGGTGGATGGCTGAGGGGGGAGGCAGGGCGCGATGATGCATCCCGGGCCGCGCAACCTGATCACCGACGTGGCAGGGTTGCGGGTTGGCAACGCGCAGGAGGCGGGGTTGAAGTCGGGGGTCACGGTGCTGACCGCCGATGCGCCCTTCGTCGCCGCGGTCGATGTGCGCGGCGGGGCGCCGGGGACGCGCGAGACCGATCTGCTGGAGCCCGGTCGGCTGGTCGCCGGGATCGATGCGCTGGTCCTGGCGGGCGGCTCGGCCTTCGGGCTCGATGCGGCTTCCGGGGTGATGGAGCGGCTGCGGGCGCTCGGGCGCGGGCATCGGGCCGGCCGCTTCAATGTGCCGATCGTGCCGGCCGCGATCCTGTTCGATCTGATGAATGGCGGGATCAAGGCGTGGGAGGTCAATCCCTATCCGGCGCTGGGGCGCTCGGCTTTCGACGCGGCGGGGCCTGATTTCGCGCTGGGGTCGGAGGGGGCGGGCACCGGCGCGATGACGGCGACGCTGATGGGGGGGCTCGGCTCGGCCTCGCTGGTGCTCGAAGGCGGGATCATTGTGGGGGCGCTGGCGGCGGTCAATGCCTTCGGGTCGGTGACCGTCCCGGGCAGCCGCGGCTTCCATGCGGCGCCCTTCGAGATCGGCGCGGAATTTGGCGGGCTGCCGCCCGAGGGGCACCGGGTGCCGCCCTTCATGCCGCGGCCGATGAAGCCCGGCCCGGCCGATCCGCGCGACAATACGACGCTTGCGATCGTCGCCACCGATGCGCGGCTCGACAAGGCGGGCGCGCGGCGGATGGCGGAGGCGGCGCAGGACGGGCTGGCCCGGGCGATCCATCCGGCGCATACGCCGTTCGATGGCGATCTGGTCTTCGGGGTGGCGACAGGGGCGCAGGAGCTTGGGTCTGATCCGCTTCAGGCGGCGCTGACGGGGATGGCGATCGGCCATGCGGCGGCGATCTGCCTGGCGCGGGCCATCGCGCGCGGGGTTCATGCCGCGCGGCCCCGGCCGGGCAATCTGTTGCCCTGCTGGTCGGAAATTTGAGGTTCCCCCCCGGAGGGGGTGTCAGGCGAAGAGGCCGTGCAGGAACCAGCGGGGGCGTGGGCCCTCGGTTTCGCAGCGATCCTCGCGGAACAGCCAGAAGCGGTGGCCCTGGCTGTCCTCGACGCGGTAATAGTCGCGGGTCGGCGGCGGGGCGGTGCCGCCGAGCCACCATTCCGGTGCGATCCGTTCCGGCCCTTCGGCGCGGGCCACGTCGTGCAGCATCCGCCGCCAGCGGAACCGGAGCGGCGGGCCGTCGGGCATCTCGGCCATCGCCTCGATCGGTTGCGGCGTCTCGAACAGGGTCAGGGGGCGCAGGGGGGGATGGCCGGGGGCGGGCGGGTCCCAGCTTTCGGGCGCGCGGGAGAGGGCGGGCGCGATGCCGGCCGCCCGCCGCGGATCGTGGCTGTCCTGCGTCGTGAAGCGCTGGACGCGCCCGCCGCCGAAGCGGGCGACGAGCCGGTCGATCAGGGCGGCGAGCGCGGCCGCGTCGCCGGCCGGGTCGCCGGCGCCGTCGAGGCGGGTCTGGATGGGGGCGAGCGGCTCGGTCCGCAGCACCGCGAGCCGGACCGCGTCGAAGCCGAAGCCGGGATCGAGCGGGTCGGCCAGCGTCTCGAGCCGGAGCGCGAGGAGCCGGAGCAGGGCGGCGGCATCGCGGGTGCCGCGCGCCGTCTCGACCGTCAGGCGCCGGATCGCGCCATCGGTCCGGAACAGGCTCGCCTCGAAGAGGCGCCCGCCTTCGCCGCGCCGCTCGAGATCGGCGGCGACCCGGGCCGCGAGCTGTCCGAGCGCGACAAGGAGGCCGGCGGGCTCGGTCAGCGGCTCGGCGAACGGCATGTCGGCCTGGGCGGCGGGGGCGGGGCGCAGCGGCGTGAGGCGCCGGTCCTCGGCGCCGAGGATGCGCCGCAGCGCTGTGGGGATTTCCCGGCCGAAGCGGGCGGCGAGGATCGCCGGGGGGCGGTCGGCGAGCTGGCCGAGGGTGCGTAGCCCGGCGCGGGCGAGTGCGGTCGCGGTTTCGGCCGGGCTTTCGAGCGCCGCCACCGGCAGGGCGCGCGCGCGGGCCGCGGCGGCGTGGGGCGGGACGATTTGCTGGCCCGAGAAGCGGGCGAAGGCGCGGGCGGCGTCGGTCGTGCCGGCGATCGCCAGGCGCGCGGTCAGGCCCGCAGCCGCGAAGCGGCGCGCGACGGTGCCGCGGAGCGCGGCCTCGCCGCCGAGGAGATGGGCGCAGCCGGTGATGTCGAGCAGAAGCCCGTCGGCGCCGTCGAGCGCGACCAGCGGCGTGTAGCGCTCGCAGGCGGCGGCGGCGTCGCGCAGGCGGGCGGCATCGGCCTGCCGGTCGATCGGTGCGGCCCGGAGGCCCGGCACGATCGCCCGCGCGTCCGAGAGCGTCATGCCGATTCGCAGACCGATCCGGGCCGCGGTGAGGTCGAGCGCGGCGAGGCGCATCCCGCCGCGCTGCTTCTCGACCTGCACGAAGGGCGGCTCATCCTGTCCTGCCGCGCCGCCCGGCTGTGCCCGCTCGGTCGAGAGAAACGGTAGCCAGAGCGCGAGATAGCGCCTCGGGTCGGGGGGCGAGGGGGGCGAAGCTTCGGGCGTCACGATCCCACTCCAGGTGATGGCGCGCGCCTTCCGACCGGTCGCGGCCGCGGAGCAGCGTCAGCGCGAAGGCTGGGCTGCCCGGCGCATTGGCGGCCCGAGGGCGCGAGGGAGCGGCCGCCACCTGCCAGCGGCTGGCCGCGGCGCTCGGCTGCGGCCGGGCGGCAACGCGCGTCAGCAGAAGGGGCACCCCCGATTCCCGGGCCGCGAGGACCAGGCGGCGGCTGGCCGTCAGGTCGAAGGCCTTGGCCTCGCCCCAGAGCTCGATCAGCACGGCGCCGAGGGCGGGGCAGCGCGCGCCCTCGAGCCCGGCCTGCAGGGCCGAGACGGAGTCGGGCGCCCGAACCAGGATCAGCCGGCCCGGATCGATCCCCAGTTCGGCCAGGCCGGGCGGATAGGGGCAGCCCGCCTCGCAATCGATCATCGTCTGGCGGACCCAGAGGATTGCCTGGGGCGCCGTCCGCTGTATCAGGACAAGGGCAAGGCCGCTCATTGCGGCTGCATCGGGGGTACGGGCGGCGTACAGCTCGTGGCAGGTCGCTCCGGAAAGTTCCGCCGCCAGCGGATCGCCGGCAAGGTTGGATTCGAAGGGCGCAATATGAGAGAGCATCTGAATGTTCCCTTTATGTTCTCATCTTGAACCAAACCCCACCCGGCGAGTCAAGCGATTCCCCGGCTTCCGGCCCGGCGGCGGGGAGGCGCGCGGATGAGATCGGCGCTGGAAATCTTCGACCTCACCACCGGGCGGAGCCGGCTGGTTCTGGAGAGCGAGCGGCTGATCGAGGCGCCGAACTGGGCGCCCGATGGCGGCTCGCTGCTGGTGAACGGGGCAGGGCGGCTTTATCGGATACCGCTCGACCGGCCGGATCTGGTGCCGGTCGAGAGCGGCTTCGCCATCGCGTGCAACAACGATCACGGCTTCTCGCCGGACGGGCGCTGGATCGCGATCAGCGACGAGAGCGAAGCCGGCAGCTCCTGCATCTATCTGGTGCCGGCCGAGGGGGGCACGCCGCGCCGAGCGACCGAGCGGCATCCGTCCTGGTGGCATGGCTGGTCACCCGACGGCGGCACGCTCGCTTATTGCGCCGAGCGGGGCGGGGCGTTCGACATCCACACGATTCCGGTCGGCGGCGGCGCGGAGCGGCGGCTGACCGACGGACGCGGGCATAGCGATGGGCCGGACTACACGCCGGATGGGCGCTGGATCTGGTACAATTCGAGCCGATCCGGCGCGATGCAGCTATGGCGGATGCGGCCCGACGGCAGCGAGGCCGCACAAATGACCGACGACGCGCGGGTCAACTGGTTTCCGCATCCAAGCCCCGACGGGCGCTCGGTGCTCTATCTCGCCTATCCGGCAGGAACCGAGGGCCATCCCCGCGACCGCACGGTCGAGTTGCGGCTGATCGGCGCGGACGGTGGCGATAGCCGGGCGTTGCTGACGCTCTGGGGTGGGCAAGGCACGATCAACGTGCCCTGCTGGTCGCCTGACGGAAGGTGCTTCGCCTATATGCGCTATGCCCGGCCTTGACTGCCGGGCGGAGGAGAGAGGGACGCCATGGCCGGACGCGGCTGCATCCTTGCGCTGGCTATGCTCGCCGCCTGCGCGGCGACGCCTTCCACGCCGCAGCGCTTCGCCTTCGTGGTCGAGGTCGGCCTGTCGCCCCGGGCCACGGCCCAGCTCGCCGCGACCGGTGGCGGGCTGATCGTGCTCGCGAGCTATTACGGGGTGCCGAAGCAGGCCGGGCAGGCCAATCCGGTGAGCCAGGTCGCGTCGGAAAGCGTGCTCGTGCCGGGCGCGGGCGCGGCGCATCTGACCGGCGCCGGCCTGACGCGCGAAGCCCTCGATCGCCTGGCCGGACCGCCCTTCGTCAATGTGAATGTCGCGGCCGAACTCAGCAGCCCCGACAACCTGCTGGTCTGCGACTATTTCGACGGTCCGCTGGCCCGCGCCACTGCGGGTCCGGTGCTGCTGCGTTGCGCGCTGGCCGAGGAAAAGGCCGAAGCCCAGGCGAAATCCTGATCCGCGGGGGGCGGACCTTGCCGCGCGCCCATGTCCGGGAGCCGCGCGGCGGGGGCGGGACCCGACGGCCTGCGCCGGGGTCCCGCGAGGCGCATCACATGTGGAGCATCTTGCCGTAGGCGTCGAGCACCGCCTCGTGCATCATCTCCGACAGGGTCGGGTGCGGGAAGACGGTGTCCCCGAGCTCGACCTCGGTGGTTTCGAGCTTGCGGCCGATGACATAGCCCTGGATCAGCTCGGTCACCTCGGCCCCGACCATGTGCGCGCCAAGCAGCTCGCCGGTCTTGGCGTCGAAGACGGTCTTGATCATGCCCTCGGGCTCGCCGAGCGCGATCGCCTTGCCGTTGCCGATGAAGGGGAAATGCCCGACCTTGACCTCGTAGCCGAGCTCCTTGGCCTTGGCCTCGGTATAGCCGACGCTCGCCACCTGCGGCTGGCAGTAGGTGCAGCCGGCGATATCCTGCGGCTTGGTCGCGTGCGGATGGCCGCCGGCGATCAGCTCGGCCACCATCACGCCCTCATGCATCGCCTTGTGCGCGAGCCAGGGCGGGCCGGCGAGATCGCCGATCGCATAGAGGTCGGGCACGCCGGTGCGGCAGAATTCGTCGACCACGACATGGGTGCGGTCGACCTTCACGCCGGCCGCCTCGAGGCCGAGATTCTCGACATTGCCGACGATGCCGACCGCCGAGATCACCGTGTCGAATTCCTCGGCGGTTTCCTTGCCGCCGGCCTCGATGGTCGCGATCACCTTGTCGGCCTGGCGGTCGAGCTTCTTGACCGTCGATTTCTCGAGGATCGTCATGCCCTGCTTCTGGAACTGCTTCTTGGCGAAGGCGGAGATTTCCGCGTCCTCGACCGGCAGGACCCGGTCGAGCACCTCGACCACGGTCGTCTTGGCGCCGAGGGTGTTGTAGAAGCTGGCGAACTCGATGCCGATCGCGCCCGAGCCGATCACGAGAAGCTTCTGCGGCATGTGCGGGGGGACGAGGGCGTGGCGGTAGCTCCAGACCCGCTTGCCGTCGGCCTCGAGCCCGGGCAGGTCGCGGGCGCGGGCGCCGGTGGCGAGGATGATGGTCTTGGCCTCGACGGTCTGATCGCCCTTGTCGGTCTTGACCGCGATCTTGCCTTTGCCCGCGAGCGTTGCATCGCCCATGACCACGGTGATCTTGTTCTTCTTCATCAGGAAGCCGACGCCGGAATTGAGCTGCTTGGCGACGCCGCGCGAGCGCTTGACCACCGCGTCGAGGTCGAAGCCGAGATTGTCGGCCTTGAGCCCGAACTCCTTGGCCCGGTGCATCAGGTGGAACACTTCGGACGAGCGCAGCAGCGCCTTGGTCGGGATGCAGCCCCAGTTGAGGCAGATCCCGCCGAGATTCTCGCGCTCGATGATGACCGTCTTCAGTCCGAGCTGGGAGCAGCGGATGGCGGCGACATAGCCGCCCGGTCCGCTGCCGATGATTGCCACATCGTAGTTTTCGCCGGCCATGGTGTCTCCCCCGCGCGTTGCTTTCGCTGCTGTTAGCGCATTTCCCCGAGCGGAGCCAAGGGTGTCAGGCCGATATTGCAGTGCCGACCGCCCGGAGCGCCGCGCCGTAGCCGCCGGAATCGAGAAAGGCGCGCTCGGCGGAGGTCGAGCGGCGGGCGAGCGCGTCGTTGCGGTAGGGGAAGCGGCCGAAGCGGCGGATCACCTCGCGATGGGCGCGGGCATGGGTGACGTTCTCGTTGGAGGGTCCGAAATTGATCAGGAACTGGCGCACGCATTTCTCCTGGTTCGGCAGGTTCTCGGAATGCATCAGCGGCAGGTAGAAGAACTGCCGCTCGGGCGCGGGAATCGCCTGGTCCCGCCGGTCGCGGATCGCGCGCTTGGCGATGGCGAGCGCCTTGGCGTCGCTTGCGAAGGCCTTGGCCTCGCCGCGGAACATGTTGCGGGGGAACTGGTCGAGCAGGATGATCAGCGCCAGGCAGGAGCGCGGGGTGCAGATCCAGGTGTCGTAGGCCCCACGCCGGGCCTCGTCCCAGTCGGCGGCGAAGCGCGCGCGGATCGTTTCGTCGAGGCCCTTGGGCGGCTCGTACCAGCCGGCGGGTCCGATCTCGTCGACCCAGAAATTCAGGATAGCTTCGGCCCGTTCATGCATCTCTTCCTCCGTTTGTTGGGTCCGGCTTGGGCGCCGAACCGGTCTTCGCGAGTGTGCGAACCGCGCGGAGTCGCACGCGTGCGACTCCGACTAACTCATTGATATGGCGAGTAAATCATAGTCCTGTTAACGCGATCTCCACCAAGGTTAATCGGGTTTGGCAGCGGCGTCGGCCCAGCCGATCGCGACCTCCTGCGCCACGGCCATCGCCACCGGCGAGGCCTGCGACAGCACCGGCGCGTAGGGGGAGGTGCGGTCGATGGGCGGCGCCGCCCTCCGGGTCATCCGCCAGAGGGCATAGGCCGCGACCGCGGCGAACAGCACCGCGAGGAACAGGAAATAGCCGTCCGCGCCGAATCGCGTCATCAGCCAGCCGATCACGAAGGGCCCCGACACCGCGCCGAGCCCGTTGATGAAGAGCAGGCCGCCGGAGGCCGCCGCCATGTCGGCATGCTCGAGGAAGTCGTTGGTATAGGCGATCAGCAGGGCATAGAGCGGGTTGGCGACGCCGCCGATCAGGAAGGCCACGACGAGCAGCAGCCAGAGCGGATCGGGCATGACGAAGGCGAAGGCCGTGACCAGCGCGCCGAACGCGGTGAGCCCCGCGATCAGCACCCGGCGATCCATCCGGTCGGAGGCCCAGCCGATCGGAAACTGGCAGACCAGGCCTCCGAAATAGATCGCCGCGACGAAGACCGAGATCTGCGACACGCTGAGGCCGCGGCTGGTGCCGAAGACCGACGCCATGCCGAAGATCGCCGCATAGACCCCGCCGAGCACGAAGGTGCCGATGCAGCCGAGCGGCGAGATCGCGAAAAGCTCGCGCAGCGTCATCGGCTGGGTGGTCTGGTAGGCGGGCGCGGCGCTGACCGTGAGCAGGATCGGCGCGAAGGAAACCGAGACCAGCACCGACATGATGATGAAGAGCGTATAGCCCGACGGATCGGCGAAATTGACCAGCGCCTGCGCCGAGATGATGCCCACCATCTGCACGACCATGTAGAGCGAGAGCGCCTGGCCGCGGGTCTCGTTGGTCGCTGCCTCGTTGAGCCAGCTCTCGGCGACGACATAGAGGCCGGCGAAGCAGAAGCCGACCAGCAGGCGCAGCGCGATCCAGAGCGGCGGGCTCGGCGCCACGGCATAGAGGATGAAGGCGGCGGAAACCAGCGAGGCGAGGGCGGAGAACACCCGGACATGGCCGACGCGGCGGATCATGGTCGCGACGCGCCGGGTGCCGAACAGGAAGCCGACATAGTAGGCGCTCATCACCCAGGCCATGGTCGAGGCCGGGAATCCCTCGATCGCCCCGCGAATGCCGAGCAGCGTGCCCTGCAGCCCGTTGCCGAGCAGCAGCAGCATCATCCCGAGCAGGAGCGCCCAGGAGTTTCTCAGCACGAACAGCATGTCAGGCCACCGGGTACGTCCGCGCCAAGCTGGCCGGCCGTGGCGCGCAAGAACCGTCCAGCCGCGACATTCCGCGTGCCGTTTCAGCCGTGGGGCAGCAGGAGCGAGCTGTCGCCGTAGGAAAAGAAGCGGTAGCGCGCGGCGATGGCATGGGCGTAGATCTCCTGGATGCGCGCAGGTCCCATCAGCGCGGAGACCAGCATCATCAGCGTCGATTTCGGCAGGTGGAAATTGGTCATCAGCCCGTCGGCGATGCGGAAGGCATGGCCGGGACGGATGAAGATCTCGGTCTCGCCAGACCAGGGCGCGATGGCGCGCGGCCCCGTCGCCGCGGTTTCGAGCAAGCGCAGCGCGGTGGTGCCGACCGGGATCACCCGTCCGCCGGCGGCGATGGTCGCGGCCACCGCGGCGGCGGCCTCCGCGCCGATCTCGCCCCATTCGGCATGCATCCGGTGCGCCTCGATCGCCTCGGTCTTGACCGGCAGGAAGGTGCCGGCCCCGACATGCAGCGTCACCCGGGCGAAGCCGATGCCCTGGGCGGCGAGGGCGGCAAGCAGGGCCTCGTCGAAATGCAGCGAGGCGGTGGGGGCCGCGACCGCGCCGGGCCGCTCGGCGAAGACGGTCTGGTAGTCGGTCAGATCCTGGGCGTCGACCGCCCGGCGGGCCGCGATATAGGGCGGCAGGGGCATCTCGCCCACGGCGCGGAGCGCGGCTTCGAGCGCGTCGCCCTCGCGGTCGAAGGCGAGCGTCAGCTCGGCCTCGTGCTTGTCGATCACCGTGGCGCAGAGCGCGTCGCCGAACGCGATTCGGTCGCCGGGGCGGAGCCGCTTGCCCGGCCGGGCGAGCGCGTGCCAGAGGCCCGGCCCGGCGAGGCCGATCAGCGTCGCCTCGATTCGCGCCTCGGTCTCGGCGCCCTGGCCATCCGCACGGCGGCGCAGGCCGTGCAGGCGGGCGGGGATCACCCGCGTATCGTTGAGGACCAGAAGATCGCCCGGGCGCAGCCAGTCGCCGAGCCGCGCGACCGTCGAATCGGCCAGCCAGCCCGGGCCGGCCACCAGCAGCCGCGAGGCCGGCCGCGGCCGGGCCGGTCGCAGAGCGATCAACTCCTCGGGGAGGGCGAAATCGAAATCGGAGAGGCGCATGGCGTTCGGCGCCGGCCATAGCCGCGCGGGGCGGGCAAGGCAAGGGCGGGGCGGCGATCTTGGCAGCGGCCGGGGGATCGCCCATACCGGCGGAAGCGACTGGAGGGAGAAAGAGAGATGAGCGACCTCGCCGCAGGGCAACCCGCCCCGGCTTTCACGCTGCCCCGCGATGGCGGAGGCGACATCGCGCTGGCCGACCAGGCCGGGCGGATCGTCGTGCTGTATTTCTATCCCCGCGACGACACGTCGGGCTGCACGTTGGAGGCGCAGGGCTTCTCGGCCGCCCTGCCCGAGTTCGAGGCCGCGGGGGCGGTGGTGATCGGCGTGTCGAAGGACAGCGTCAAGAGCCATGACAAGTTCCGCGACAAGCATGGGCTCGGGATCATTCTCGCCTCGGACGGCGCGGGCGAGCTTTGCGAGCGCTACGGGGTCTGGGTCGAGAAGTCGATGTACGGGCGGAAGTACATGGGAATCGAGCGCGCGACCTTTCTGATCGACCGCGAGGGCCGGCTCGCGCGGGTCTGGCGCAAGGTGTCGGTCCCCGGTCACGTCGCGGAGGTGCTGGCCGCCGCCCGGGCGCTCTGAGCCGCCGGGCCGCGGGGGCGGCGCCGGGCTGGCGGCGATAGTCGCAAGGCGCCAAGGACCTGCGGCCGGTAGCTGCTGTTGCGGCGCAACACGGAGCTGTGAGCCCTCGCGGCGTCCTTTGGCGAAGTTCCGCCGACGCCGGCGCCGAACGGGTCAGCCGCATTGCCATTTCTGTTCGCGGTTCCTACACAGTCCGCCGACGAGGGTGCGGCGCCCACCATAAGGTGAAACAGCCAAGGGGGTAACGGCATGGCGGCTTTTCGACGCCGGATGAATCGTGTCTTGTCGGCAGCGTTCCCCGAGAAGCGGATCTTCATTCAATCGGAAGGCGCCACGCGGTATCTGCGCGTTTCGCCGGCCTCGCAGTTCGCCATGGCCAGCGGCGGTCTGGTTCTGCTCGGATGGATGGCGGTGGCCACCGGCAGCGCGGTCAGCGGCTATCTGGGCAGCGATGGCGGCGTCGAGGGGACCGCGACCTTGCGCGAGGCCTATCGGATGCGGCTCGACGAGCTGGCCGCCGAGCGCGACCAGCGTGCCGTGGAGGCCCGATCGGCGCAGGGGCGCTTCGAGGTTGCGATGCAGCAGATCGGGCGGCAGCAGACCGAGCTGCTCTCGGCGATCCAGGAGCGGCGCGAGCTGTCGGACGCGCTCGATACGATGCGCGGGACGCTGCAGCAGACGGTGGCGGCGCGCGATGCCGCGCTGGCGGCCGGGGCCGCGCCGGCGGCTCCTGTTGCGTCCGGGCCGTCCGACGCCGATCTCGAGGCGCAGCTGCGCACCGTGTCGCTGGCGCTCGGCAATACGGCGAGCGCGCGGGATGCCGCGACGGCCGAGAACGAGGCGCTGGAGAAGCAGGTTGCGGATCTGCAGCTGAAGGTTCAGGTCGCCGCCCGGCGCGAGGGCGAGATGATCGACCGGATCGACCAGGCGGTCACGCTGTCGGCCGCGCCGATCAAGGCGGTGTTCGCCAAGGCCAATATCGATCTCGACAGCCTGCTCGCCAATGTCCAGGCCGACTATTCCGGCGAGGGCGGGCCGCTGACCCCGATGGTCTCGACGCGCAATTTCGATGCCGGGGCGCAGAACGTGAAGTTCGACACGATGATGCGCAATATCGACCAGGCGAACCTGCTGCGGATCGCGGCGGACAAGGTGCCGCTGGTGGTGCCGCTGCATGATGCGTTCCGCTTCACCTCGCCGTTCGGGGTTCGGGTCGATCCGAAGGGCCGGGGGCACCGGATGCATGAGGGGATCGACCTTGCCGCGCCGATCGGGACGCCGATCTATGCGACGGCGGACGGGGTGGTGGAATCCGCCGGGCCGGAGAGCGGCTATGGCAATGTGGTTCGGATCCGGCATTCGATGGGGTTCGAGACGGTCTATGCCCATCAGAGCCGGATCAGGGTTCGGGTTGGCCAACAGATCTCGCGTGGCGAGCGGATCGGTGATATGGGTTCGACGGGGCGCAGCACGGGGGTGCATCTGCACTACGAGGTCCATGTGAACGGTCAGGCCGTGAACCCGATGACCTATCTGGAGGCAGGCAAGGATGTTTTCTAAGTCGCGCCCCGAAGAGGCGGTCCCGCAGCCAGCGCCGGTTCCGCCGACGGCGGGCCCGGAATTGCGGGCCAATCCCGGACCGGGCGTCTCCGCGCCGCACAAGGCGAAGCCGGCGGCATCGGTCCTGGCCGCCGACATCGCCATCACCGGCAATGTCCGCTCGAGCGGCGACATCCAGATCGAGGGCAGCCTCGAGGGCGATATCCGCGCGCAGACGCTGATCGTCGGCGAGAGCGCCACGGTCAAGGGCGAGGTGGTGGCGGAGGATGTCGTCGTGCATGGCCGGGTCGTCGGCCGGCTGCGCGGCGTCAAGGTCAGGCTGTCGGCCACCGCGCGGGTCGAGGGCGATATCGTGCACAAGACGATCGCCATCGAGAGCGGCGCGCATTTCGAGGGATCGGTGCAGCGCCAGGAGGATCCGCTGTCGCAGGGCGGCGGGGCGCCGGCCAGGCTGGTCGCGCCGCCACAGGATATGCGGGTCGCCGAGACGGCCGACTGAGGCAGCGGGGCGGCGACAGGCCGCAGGCAGCGCGGGGACCGGTTGCGTCGCCGTGCAGGGACGCGCCTGCCGAACGGCGCCAGGACGGGCACCGGGGGAGGCGTGGAGGCGGGCATGACCGGCTCGTGCGCAGAGGGCAGGACCTCCGTAGGGCTTGACCCGCCGGGCGCGATGCTGTTGCCTGCGCCGGAGCGATCGCGAGCGGGGGTAGGCGGATGCGGATCGGACTCTATCCCGGGACATTCGATCCGATCACGCTCGGGCATGTGGATATCATCCGCCGCGCCTGTAGCCTGGTGGACCGGCTGGTGATCGGCATTGCCATCAATCGCGACAAGGGGCCGCTCTTCACGCTGGAGGAGCGCGTGGCCATGGTCGAGGCCGAATGCCTGCCGATCGGCGCGGCGCTCGGGATCGAGATCGTGGTGCATCCGTTCGAGAACCTGCTGATCCATTGCGCCCAGGATGTGGGCGCCAGCATGATCATCCGCGGCCTGCGCGCGGTCTCGGATTTCGAATACGAGTTCCAGATGGTCGGCATGAACCGGGCGCTCGACGACCGGGTCGAGACCGCCTTCCTGATGGCCGATGCGCATTACCAGGCGATCGCCTCGCGGCTGGTCAAGGAGATCGCCCGGCTGGGCGGCGACGTCGCGGGCTTCGTGCCGCCGCGGGTGGTGACGGCCCTGGCCGGGCGGCTCGGGCCAGCGGCGCAGCGCCGCTGAATTCATCGGGAAAAATCGCGGGAGCCGCGGCTTTCCGGCTTTTGCTTCGCGGCGCGACTGCTTAGGGTCCGCCGCGAAGCGAAAGCCAGGAGGAGACCATGGCGGACATTGCTGATCCCGAGAACACGTTGGTGATCGAGCTTGCGGGCGGCCCGGTGCTGGTCGAGATGCTGCCGGACGTGGCCCCGCGCCATGTCGAGCAGATCAAGGCGCTGGCCCGGGCGGGCGAGTACGACAATGTCGCGTTCCATCGGGTGATCGAGGGCTTCATGGCCCAGACCGGCGACGTCGCCCATGGCGACATGGAAGACGGGTTCAACATCAATCGCGCGGGCACCGGCGGGTCGAGCCGACCGAACCTGCCGGCCGAGTTCTCGAAGTTGCCGTTCGACCGCGGCGTGGTCGGCATGGCGCGCAGCCAGAACCCGAACAGCGGCAATTCGCAGTTCTTCATCATGTTCAAGGACGGGCATTTCCTGAACGGTCAATATACCGTCTGGGGAAGGGTGATCGCGGGCATGGAGCATGTCGACGCGATCACGCGGGGCGAGCCGCCGCGCAGCCCCGACCGGATGATCTCGGTCAAGGTGGCGGCCGACCAATGATCCGGCGTGCTTTCCTCGCGCTCGTCGCGATGCTGGGCCTGGTCGGCGCCGCCGCGGCCGCCGACCAGAACATCATGGTGATCGAGGTCAACGGCAAGGCGACCGGGACCGTCGAGATCCAGCTTCTGCCCGATGTTGCGCCGAAGCATGTCGCCCAAATCAAGGCTCTGATCAAGCAAGGCGCTTATAACAACGTCGCGTTCCATCGGGTGATCGAGGGCTTCATGGCCCAGACCGGCGACGTGGAATTCGGCACCAAGGCGGCCTTTGCCCAGGGCAAGGCGGGGACGGGCGGATCGACGCTGCCCGACCTGCCGGCGGAGTTCTCGAAGATCCCGTTCGAGCGGGGCACCGTCGGCATGGCCCGCGCCCAGGATCCGAACAGCGCCAATTCGCAGTTCTTCATCACGTTCCAGCCCGCGCCGTTCCTCGACGGACAATATACCGTGGTGGGCAAGGTGATTTCCGGGATGGACGTGGTCGACCAGATCCAGCGCGGCGCCGGCCAGAGCGGCATGGTCGACGCGCCCGACTGGATGACCAAGGTCACGCTGAAATAGCGCGTTTCCTGGCTGCCCAGGAAATGGGCAGCCGACTTTCAAGAAAAGGGCGAAACAGCCAAAGGCTTGGTCTGGCTTGCCTCGCTGCACAGGTTGCTTGCAAAGTCAGGCGGTTCCATGCCTGATAATTTGCAATCTGCCTCCGGAGCGAGCCGATGCGCCAGCATGCCCCGATCCTGCCGAGTCGTGTCTGATGGGCAGGATTTCCTTCCTTCTCAATGGCATCGAGACGGTTCTGGATGATCCCGAACCCACCGCGACCTTGCTCGACTGGCTGCGCGAGACGCGGGCACTGACCGGTACCAAGGAGGGCTGCAACGAGGGCGATTGCGGGGCCTGCACGGTGACGGTCTCGGGGATCGAGGATGGCAGCCTGCGGCATCGGGCGCAGAATGCCTGCATCCTGTTCCTGCCGCAGCTGCATGGCAAGGCGGTCAGGACCGTCGAGGGCATCGCCGCGAAGGATGGCACGCCGCATCCGGTGCAGCGCGCGATGATCGACCAGCATGGCAGCCAGTGCGGGTTCTGCACGCCGGGGATCGTGATGTCGCTCTATGCCGCGCACCGCGAGGGGCGGCGGGATTTCGACGATGTGCTGGCGGGCAATCTTTGCCGCTGTACCGGTTATGCGCCGATCCTTCGGGCCGCGGAAGCGGCGGATCGGCATGCCCCGGCTTGGGAGATCGACGAGGCGGCGGCGCTTCGCGGGCTCGAGGCCGGCGCGGCGGAGATGCCGGGGGCGATCGTGCCGACCGATCTCGACGGGTTCGCCGACTGGTACGCGGCGAACCCGGACGCGGTGCTGGTGGGGGGCGCGACCGATGTCGGGCTCTGGGTCACCAAGGCGCTGCGGCAATTGCCGAAGCTCGCCTTCCTGCATCGGCTCGCCGGGCTGCAGCGCATCGAGATCCTGCCCGAGGGTCTGCGGGTGGGGGCGGGCGTCACGGTGAGCCGGCTGGCCGAGGCGGTGGCCGGGCGGCATCCCGATCTGGCGGAACTGTTCCGGCGCTATGGCTCGGTCCAGGTGCGCAATGCCGCGACGATCGGCGGCAATATCGCCAATGGTTCGCCGATCGGCGACGGCCCACCCGCGCTGATCGCGCTCGGGACGCGGCTGACCCTGCGGCGCGGGGCCAAGCGGCGCGAATTGCCGCTCGAGGAATTCTTCCTCGCCTATGGCAAGCAGGACCGCGACCCCGGCGAGTTCGTCGAGAGCCTGCTGATCCCCGCGCAGCGCGACACGCTGCGTTGCTACAAGATTTCCAAGCGCTTCGATCAGGATATCTCCGCCTTGTGCGGCTGCTTCAACCTGACGGTGACGGACGGGATCGTGGAAAGCGCCCGGATCGCCTTTGGCGGCATGGCGGCGGTGCCGAAGCGGGCGCAAGCGGTGGAGGCGGCTTTGGTGGGCCAGCCCTGGACCGAGGCGACGGTGCTGGCGGCGCAGCCGGGCTTCGCGGCGGACTATCAGCCGATCTCCGACATGCGGGCGAGCGCCGCCTATCGGCTGCGCGCCGCCGAGAATCTGCTGATGCGGCTCCTGGTCGAGACCTGCGGCCAGGGTCCGGCTCGGCTCGCCCGGAGGGCTGGCGCATGACGATCCACAAGTCGCTGCCGCATGACAGCGGTCCGCTGCATGTCGCGGGCGCGGCGCGCTATGCCGACGACGTGCCCTTGCCGCAAGGGACGGTGCATCTCGCCTTCGGGACCTCGGCGCGGGCGCGGGCGCGGCTTCTGTCGGTCGATGTCTCCGCGGTGCGGGCGGCGCCCGGTGTGATCGCGGTCCTGACCGATGCCGATTTGCCGCGCCCTGTCGACGTGTCGCCCTCGGTGCATGACGAGCCGCTGCTCGCCAAGGATCAGGTCTATTTCCACGGCCATCCGATCTTTCTGGTGATCGCCGAGAGCCATCTCGCCGCGCGCAAGGCCGCGCGGCTCGGCAAGGTCGAGTACGAGGATCTGCCCGCGCTCCTGACCATCGACGCGGCGCTGGCGGCGGGCAGCCTGATCGAGCCGGCGGTGGAATATGTCCGCGGCGATCCCGATCCGGCGATCGCGGCGGCGGCGCACCGGGTCGAGGGCAGCTTCGAGATCGGCGGGCAGGAGCATTTCTATCTGGAGGGCCAGGCGGCCTGGGCCGTTCCGGGCGAGAATGGCGACATGGTCGTGCATTCCTCGACCCAGCATCCGTCCGAGATCCAGCACAAGGTCGCCGACGCGCTGGGCGTGCCGATGAACGCGGTCAGGGTCGAAATGCGGCGGATGGGCGGCGGCTTCGGCGGCAAGGAGAGCCAGGGCAACGCGCTCGCCTGTTCCTGCGCGCTGGCCGCGCAGCTGACCGGGCGGCCGGCCAAGATGCGGTACGACCGCGACGACGACATGGCGATCACCGGCAAGCGGCATCCGTTCCGGGTGAGGTATCGCGCCGGGTTCGACGATGCCGGGCGGCTGGCGGGTGTCGATTTCGAGCAGGTCTGCAATTGCGGCTGGAGCCAGGATCTGTCGCTGCCGGTCGCCGATCGCGCGATGCTGCATGCCGACAATGCCTATTTCCTGCCGACGGTGCGGATCACCAGCCATCGGGTCCGGACCAATCTCTGTTCCTTCACCGCGTTTCGCGGCTTCGGCGGTCCGCAGGGGCTGATCGGGATCGAGCGGGTGATGGATCATGTCGCGGCGCATCTCGGGATCGATCCGCTCGGCGTGCGGCAGGCGAATTTCTACGACAAGGCCGGCCCGCGCACGGTCACGCCCTATCACATGGTGGTCGAGGACAATATCATGCCGGAGCTGGTGGCCGATCTCGCCGCCCGCTCGGACTATGCGGCGCGGCGGGCGGAGATCGCGGACGACAATGCCGGCTCGACGTTCATGAAGCGCGGGATCGCGCTGACGCCGGTCAAGTTCGGGATCTCGTTCACGCTCACGCATCTGAACCAGGCGGGCGCGCTCGTCCATGTCTATACCGACGGGTCGGTGCATCTGAACCATGGCGGCACCGAGATGGGGCAGGGGCTCAATACCAAGGTCGCGCAGGTCGCGGCGGAGGTCTTCGGGCTCGAGCTCGGTGCGATCAAGATCACGGCGACGGATACGGGCAAGGTGCCGAACACCTCGGCGACGGCGGCGTCCTCGGGGACCGATCTCAACGGGATGGCGACCAAGGCCGCCTGCGAGACCATTGCGGGGCGGCTGCGCGACTTCGCGGCGGAGCGCTGGCAGGTGCGGCCGGATACGGTGCGCTTTGAGCGCGGCGAGGCGGTGATCGGCGAGACGCGGATCGGATTCCGGGATCTGGTCTGGGCCGCCTATCAGGCGCGGATCCAGCTGTCGGCGACGGGCTATTACGCGACGCCCAAGATCCAGTGGGACCGGCGGGCGGGGCGGGGGCGGCCGTTCCTGTATTTCGCCTATGGCGCGGCGGTGACCGAGGTCGCAATCGACACGCTGACCGGCGAGAACCGGATCCTGCGCACGGACATCCTCCACGATGCGGGTGCGAGCCTCAATCCGGCGATCGATATCGGCCAGATCGAGGGCGGCTATGTCCAGGGCTCGGGCTGGCTGACCATGGAGGAACTGGTCTGGGACGCCAAGGGCCGGCTCTGGACCCACGCGCCCTCGACCTACAAGATCCCCTGCGCCTCCGACCGGCCCGGCATCTTCAACGTCGCGCTCTGGGACGGGCGCAATGTCGAGGACACGATCCACCGCTCCAAGGCGGTGGGCGAGCCGCCGCTGATGCTCGGCGTCTCGACCTTTTACGCGATCTCGGCTGCCATCGCCGCCTGCGGTGACGGCAGCGCCTATGTCGCGCTCGACGCTCCGGCAACGCCCGAGCGGATCCTGCGCGCCGTCGATGCCCAGCGGGGACGGGCATGGTAGGCGGGTTCGACCGCGTCGGGCTGGCCGAGGCGGTCGCGGCGCGGGGCGCGGTGGTGCGGGTCGTCGTCGCGGGTTTCCGCGGCTCGACCCCGCGCGAGACCGGCGCCGCGATGCTGGTCTGGGCCGACGCGATGCAGGCCGGCGGCCAGTCCGGCACGATCGGCGGCGGCGCGCTGGAATATGAGGCGGCAAGTGCCGCGCGCATCCTGCTTGCCGGCGGCGGGATCTGGGCACGGCAGGTGCTGAGGCTGCCCCTCGGCCCCGCGCTCGGCCAATGCTGCGGCGGGCATGTGACCCTGCTCCTGGAGCGCTACGGCGCGGCCGAGGTTGCGGCGCTCGGCGGGCTTTCGGGAGACTGCTTCGTGCGGCCGACCGGACCCGGCCTGCCGCCGGCGGCGGCGGACGCGCTCGCGACCGCCCGCCACCAGCGCGCGGCGCGGTCGGGCGAGGCGGCGCCCGGGCTCCATGGCGGGCTGATGTCCGAGCCCTTCGCGGCGCCTTGCGTCCCGCTCTGGCTCTACGGGGCCGGCCATGTCGGGCGGGCGATCGTGCGGGTCGCCGAGGGGCTGCCTCTCGCCATCACCTGGCTCGACACCGCGCGCGATCGCTTCCCGGAAACGATGCCGTCCCAGGTTGCGCCGCTTGCCGCGGCGAGCCTCGCCCGCGCGGTGTCGCTGGCCCCCGACGATGCGGTGCATCTGGTCCTGACCCATAGCCATGCCCTCGATCTCGAAATCTGCCATGCCGTGCTCGGGCGGCCGTTCCGGCATCTCGGCCTGATCGGCTCGGCCTCGAAGCGCGCGCGCTTCCACGCGCGGCTGCGCGATCTCGGCCATTCGGAGGCCGCGCTGGCACGACTTGCCTGCCCGATCGGCGACCGCGGGCTCGGCAAGCTGCCCGCGGCGATCGCCATCGGCGTGGTGGCCGAGATGCTGCGCCTGCCCGACTTCCAACAACAGATGAAGGTGTCCCTGGCATGACCGCGCTTCTGGAGATCGAGGGACTGTCGAAATCCTATCCAGGAGTGAAGGCCAACCAGGATATCAGCTTTTCCGTCGAGCCGGGCGAGGTGCACGCGCTCCTGGGCGAGAACGGCGCCGGCAAGTCGACGCTGGTCAAGATGATCTATGGGCTGGTTCGCCCGGACAGCGGCACGATGCGGCTGCGCGGCCAACCCTATGCGCCGCCCAAGCCCGGCATGGCGCGCCAGCTCGGCGTCGCGATGGTGTTCCAGCATTTTTCGCTGTTCGAGGCGCTGACGGTCGCCGAGAACGTGACGCTCGGCATGGAGAACCCGCCGAAGATGGGCGAGCTCGCCGGTCGCATCCGGTCGGTCAGCGAGGAATACGGCCTGCCGCTCGATCCCGACCGGCTGGTGGGCGACCTCTCGGCCGGCGAGCGGCAGCGGGTCGAGATCATCCGCTGCCTGCTGCAGGATCCGAAGCTGCTGATCATGGACGAGCCGACCAGCGTCCTGACCCCGCAGGAGGTCGAGATCCTGTTCCAGACCCTGCGCCAGCTGTCGGCCGAGGGCACCGCGATCCTCTATATCAGCCACAAGCTGGAGGAAATCAGGAGCCTCTGCGACGCCGCCACCATCCTGCGGCGCGGCAAGGTGGTGGGGACCTGCATCCCGCGCGAGAAGACCGCACGGGAGCTGGCCGAAATGATGGTCGGCCAGACCCTGACGCCGCCGGAGCGCAGCGCGAAGCCCAAGGGCGCGGTGGCGCTCGAGGTCACCGGTCTGACAATCGCCTCGCCCAATCCGTTCGGGATGGGCCTGAAGCAGGTGAGCTTCGCCGTCCGCAAGGGCGAGATCCTCGGGATCGCCGGGGTTGCCGGCAATGGTCAGGACGAATTGCTGCTGGCGCTCTCGGGCGAGCTCAAGACCGCACCGGACGTGGTGAGGATCGACGGCAGGGGCGTGGGCGACCAGGGGCCGAATGAGCGGCGCAAGGCCGGGCTCGTCTCCGCGCCGGAGGAACGGCTCGGTCATGCCGCCGCGCCGGACATGAGCCTGACCGAGAATGCGCTCCTGTCGGGGGCGGTACGCAAAGGGTTGGCCAAGGGCGGCTTCATCGACTGGAGCGGGACGCGCGCCTTCGCGAGCGAGATCGTCAGGGATTACGACGTCCGCACCCCCGGCATCGAAGTCGCGGCGCGGGCCTTGTCGGGGGGCAATCTGCAGAAATTCGTGATCGGCCGCGAGCTGTTGCAGGCCCCGGGCGTGGTGGTGGTGAACCAGCCGACCTGGGGTGTCGATGCCGCCGCGGCGGCTTCGATCCGCCAGGCGCTGATCGACCGGGCGACGGCGGGGGCCGCCGTGGTGGTGATCAGCCAGGATCTCGACGAGCTGCTGGAGATCGCCGACCATTTCGCGGCCCTGAATGGCGGCCGGCTGACGCCGACCCGGCCGACCCAGGGGCTCACGGTCGACGAGATCGGTCTGATGATGGGCGGCGCCCATGGCATGGAGGTCGCGCATCATGCTCATTCTTGAGAAACGGCCCTCGCCGTCCCGGTTCTGGACCGGGGCCTCGCCGGTCGTTGCCGTGATCCTGACCATGATTGCCGGCGGTCTGATGTTCGCGATTCTCGGCAAGAGCCCGATCGAGGCAATCCGGACGATCTTCTGGGATCCCATCCTGGGCGAGTTTGCCGACTACTTTCGGAGCCAGCTCCTGGTGAAAGCCGCGCCTCTGATCCTGATCGCCATCGGGCTCTCGCTCGGCTTCCGCGCCGGAATCTGGAATATCGGGGCCGAGGGCCAGTATATCATCGGCGCGATTTGCGGCGCGGCGGTCGGGCTTGCCTTCTATCCGGCTGAATCGCGGCTCATCCTGCCCCTGATGGCGGTTGCCGGTGCCTTCGGCGGCTGGCTCTGGGCGATGATCCCGGCGATCCTCAAGACGCGGTTCCGTACCAACGAGATCCTCGTCTCGCTGCTGCTCGTGTATGTCGCGCAGGCATTGCTCTCCTCGATGGCGCTGGGCGCCCTGCGCAATCCCGAAGGCGGCGGGTTCCCGGGCTCGCGCAATCTCAGCCAGTATCCGTCCGCCGCCAATCTCGACCTGATCGAGGGGACCGGACTGCATTGGGGCGTCGTCACCGCCTTCATCGCGGTGATCGCCGCCTATATCCTGCTGCAGCGGCACATGCTCGGCTTCCAGATCCGATTGACCGGCCAGGCGCCGCGCGCCGCGCGCTTCGCCGGCGTCAAACCCGACCGGTTGGTCATTCTCTGCATGGGGATTTCCGGCGCGCTGGCCGGTCTGGCGGGCCTCTTTGAGGTCGCTGGCCCCGCCGGTCAGATCAGTATCGATTTCGCGTCCGGCTACGGTTTCACCGCGATCATCGTAGCGTTTCTCGGTCGGCTCAACCCGATCGGGATCCTGTTTGCGGGCCTGTTGATGGCCTTGACCTATGTCGGCGGCGACTTGGCATCGAGCACGCTCAACCTGCCCTCGGCCGCGATCCAGGCCTTTCAAGGCATGCTGCTCTTCTTCCTGCTCGCCGTCGACATGTTGTCGAACTACCGTTTTCGCTGGTCCGTGAAAGGAGCCGCCTGATGCTCGGAGGGATCAATCCGGCGGTGCTGATCGCCTCGCTGATGGTGGCGGCGGTGCCGATCATGCTGGCAGCGATCGGCGAGCTCGTGGTCGAGAAGTCGGGCGTGCTCAATCTCGGCGTCGAGGGGATGATGATCATCGGCGCGGTCTGCGGGCTCGCGACCGCGGCCGGGACCGGCAGTCCGACGCTCGGCTTCATCGCGGCGGCGCTCGGCGGAGCGGCGCTGTCGCTGGTCTTCGCGCTCCTGACCCAGGTCTTTCTCGCCAACCAGGTGGCGACGGGGCTGGCGCTGACCCTGTTCGGGCTCGGACTGTCGTCGCTGATCGGGCAGGGCTATAACGGCGTGAAGCCGCCACCGACGCCGGAGATCAATTTCGGGCCGCTCGCCGACATTCCGTTCTTCGGGCGCGTGCTGTTCCATCACGACCTGATGGTCTATCTCTCGATCGCCATGGTCGCGGTGGTCTGGGCGGTGCTGCGCTATACCCGCGCCGGCCTGATCCTGCGGGCGGTGGGCGAGAACCACGACGCGGCGCACGCGCTCGGCTACAAGGTCCAGCGCATCCGGCTGCTCGCGATCCTGTTCGGGGGGGCGATGGCGGGGCTGGGCGGGGCCTATGTGAGCCTCGTGCGGGTGCCGCAATGGACCGACGGGATCACCGCCGGCGCCGGCTGGATCGCGCTCGCGATCGTGGTCTTCGCGAGCTGGAAGCCGTGGCGGGTGCTGATCGGCGCCTATCTCTTCGGCGGCATCTCGGTCCTGCAGCTGAACCTTCAGGCGGCGGGTGCGCGGATTCCGGTCGAGTATCTCGCCATGTCGCCCTACGTGATCACCATCGTCGTGCTGGTGATCATCTCGGCCGACCGGGGCCGCGCGGCGCTCAACGCGCCGGCCGCGCTCGGCCAGAATTTCCACGCCTCGCGCTGAGGCAACCCGATCTGACAGGGAGTTGAGAATGATACGAAGGACGCTTCTCGCCGGCATTGCGCTCGGCGTCAGCCTGGCGGTGGCGGGGTCGGCCTCGGCTGCGGACAAGCTCAAGGCCTGCTGGATCTATGTCGGTCCGATCGGGGATGGCGGCTGGACCTTCCAGCACGAGCTCGGGCGGCAGGCGGTCGCCAAGGAGTTTGGCGACAAGGTCGACACGGTCTATCAGGAGAGCGTTCCCGAAGGCGCGGATGCCGAGCGGGTGCTGACCCAGATGGCGCTGTCGGGCTGCAAGATCATCTTCGCCACCTCGTTCGGTTACATGGACGCGGTCAACAACGTGGCGAAGAAGTTCCCCAAGGTGATGTTCGAGCACGCGACCGGCTACAAGCGCGCGTTCCCGAACGTCTCGACCTACAATTCCCGCTTCTATGAGGGGCGGGCGGTGATGGGCACGATCGGCGGCCTGATGACCAAGTCGAACAAGATCGGCTATATCGGCTCGTTCCCGATCCCGGAGGTGATCCAAGGCATCAATGCGAGCTATCTCGCGGCCAAGAAGGTCAATCCGGACGTCAAGCTGTCGGTGGTCTGGGCCTATACCTGGTTCGACCCGGCCAAGGAGGCGGACGCGGCCAAGGCGCTGATCGAGCAGGGCGTGGACGTGATCCTGCAGCATACCGACTCCACCGCCCCGCTCGCCGAGGCGGCCAAGACCCCGGGCGTCATCGGTTTCGGCCAGGCCTCGGACATGGCGGAATACAAGCCCACCCCGCGGGTTTCGGCGATCATCGACAACTGGGCGCCCTATTATATCGAGCGGGTCAAGGCGCTGATGGACGGGACCTACAAGCAGTCCGACGTCTGGGCGGGCATCGCCGGGGGCGAGGTCAAGATCGGCGAGATCACCGGGGTGCCGGACGAGGTCAAGGCCAAGGCCGAGGCGGTGCGCGACGGGATCGCGGCCGGCACGCTGCATCCCTTCACCGGGCCGCTCAACAAGCAGGACGGCACGCCCTGGCTCAAGGAGGGCGAGACCCCGGACGACGCGGTCCTGGCCGGCATGAACTTCTATGTCGAGGGAATCGACGGCACGATCCCGAAGTGATCGGGAAAGAGGTCGGAGTCGCACGCGTGCGACTCCGACCATGTATATGATACTGAACGAAAAAATCTGCGCGCTTAAGGAGATGGCAAGCTTGGTTAACGCCGGGTCGCGCGGTCGGATCGGGAGAATGCCCTGATGCGCGCCGCGGTCTGCCGCGCCTTCGGCCGGCCGCTCGCGATCGAAGAGGTCGCGCTGGCGCCGCCGGGGCCGTTCCAGATCGCGGTGCGGCTCGCCGCGGTCGCGATCTGCCATTCCGACATCGCCTATGCCGAAGGCGCCTGGGGCGGGCCGCTGCCCGCGGTCTATGGGCATGAGGCTGCCGGCCATGTCACGGCGACGGGGCCGGGTGTGCGCGGCTTCGCGGCGGGGGACCGGGTCCTCGTCACGCTGATCAAGGCGTGCGGAACCTGCGCCGCCTGCGCGGGGGGCGCGCCAACCTCCTGCGCGCATGCCTGGGATGCGTCGTCGAGCCCGCTGCGCGCGGCCGATGGCGGAGCGATGGCGCAAGGGATGAATACCGGCGCCTTCGCCGAGGCGGTGGTCGTCGATGCCAGCCAATGCACGGCCTTGCCCGAGGATCTGCCGCTCGACCTTGCCGCGCTGCTCGCCTGCGGCGTGATCACCGGGGTGGGGGCGGTGCTGAACAGCGCCGCGATGCGACCGGGCGCGGCCGTCGCGGTGATCGGCGCCGGCGGGGTCGGACTGAACGCGATCCAGGGCGCGGCGCTCGGCGGAGCCTCACGGATCATCGTGCTGGACCGCGAGCCGGCCAAGCTCGCAGCGGCACGGGATTTCGGGGCCACCGATGGCGTGCTGGCCGGCCCGGAGGCGGCCGCCGCGGTCCGGGCGCTGACGGGCGGCTCCGGGGTCGACCATGTCTTTGTCACCGTGGGCGCGCCGGCCGCGATTGCCGAGGCGCCCGGCCTGCTGGCGGCGGGGGGATCGGCGGTGCTCGTCGGGCTGCCTCCGTCCGGGACCATGGTCGGGTTCGATCCGACCAGCCTCGCCGCGATGAACCAGCGGCTGATCGGATCGCGGATGGGCCAGACGGTGCTGGCGCGCGATATTCCCTGGCTGATCGCGCAATGGCGCGCGGGTCGTCTGAAGCTCGCCGAACTCGTGACCGGGCGCTATGCACTGGAAGAGATCAATGCGGCGATCGCCGCGACCAAATCGGGCGCCGCGCGCCGCAACCTGATCCTGTTCTGACCAGGCGATCGGCCCGGCCTGCGCGGAGGATGCGCCTTGGATCGGCTCCGGCGCGCGGGCTGCGCGCCGGAGCCGGCGAGCATTACATGCCCTTGTAACCCTTGACGATTTCGATCACGAGGACATCGACCTTGTCCTTGCAGTCGGCTTCGAGCTTGGTGAAGATCTCGTCCGGGGTCAGCGCGGTGTTCTTGCTCATCTGGCTGGTCTCGGAATCGATCGAGGCGATCGTCGCCATCTTCTGGGTCTTGTCCATCAGCGAGAAATCGCCGCAGGTCACTTCCTGGGCGAACGCGCCGACGGCGGATGCGCCGAGCACGACGGCGGTCGTCAGAAACAGTGCCTTCATTGTGGAGTCCTTCCTTCTTGTTGACCGGTTCCCCCCGGTCGCTGCGTAGCCCCTGTCGCCAGGGGACCGGTAGGCCGTCCGGAGGTACCAAAGCCCTCCGGACGGCAAGACGGCCGTCAGCCCTTGTCGCCCTGCGCGCTCGCAGCGGCCTTCAGCTTGGCAATATCCTCGGGGCTGAGTTGCGGGCGGAAAATGTCGAGCGTGATCTTGTCGATCTTGCCGTTGAACGCGAAGGGCGGCTGATAGTCATTGTCGTCGACCCCCGTCTCGGTATCCGACCCGATGTCCTGGCTCTCGTCCCAGGCGAGTGTGATCGGAATGGTATGGGCCATCTTCTGACGCGCAACTTCCTTGCCGTCAACCAGGAGTACGCCTTCCGCGGGCTGGCCGACGCCGCTGAGACTGTTGAAGGCGAAGGTGGCGAAGCCGAGGCCGGAATAGTCGAGGTCGAACTCGATGACGTGCTTGCCGGCCGTCAGCGGCTGGGGCGCTTCCCAGCGAACCCGCTCGAGATCAAGCAGGTTCCAGACATAGACCGGCTTGCCCTTGAGGATGTAGAAGCCATGGCCGCCGAAGCGCCCGCCCTGGGTGAAGAGCATGCCGTCGCCGCCATCCTCGCCGACCTCGATCTCGGCCTTGAGCTTGTAGGAGGCGGCGAGCAGGTTCGGCTGGGTACCGTTCGGATTGCCGACCACCGGGAAGGTATACTCGAAGTGCGAGCGTCCGGCGACGACGCTCGGACGCGGCGTCACCATGCGCGTGGCGACCGAGTTGTCGAGCGGGAAGACCTGGTTCTTGGCCGCCTCGGCGATGAACAGCTCCTGGAGCTCCTTGAGCTTGTCCGGCATCTGCGCCGCCAGGTCGTTGTTCTGGGTCCAGTCCTTGGTGAGGTCGTAGAGCTCCCACTTGTAGCTGTCCATGACGTCGACCGGCGGGACCGAGAACAGCGCCCAGGGATCGACGATCGGCGTCGTGTTGGCGTACCATCCGTCGTCATAGATGCCGCGATTGCCGAACATCTCGAAATACTGGATCTTGTGGCGGGTCGGGTCGTCGGGCTTCGCGTCCCAGGTATAGGCCATGCTGGTGCCGTCGATCGGCTTCTGCTCGATGCCGTAGGCGAATTTCGGCGCCGGGACGTCGGCCGCCTCGAGGATGGTCGGAACGACGTCGATGAAGTGGCTGAACTGGTTGCGGATCCCGCCCTTGTCCTTGATCCGGTCGGGCCAGGACATCACCATGCCCTGGCGGGTGCCGCCGAAATGCGAGGCGATCTGCTTGGTCCATTTGAACGGTGTGTCGAAGGCCCAGGTCCAGCCGACCGCCATGTGGTTGTAGGTCTGGTCGGTGCCCCAGACGTCGTAGAAATACTTGAGCTGGTCCTCGACCGGCGGGGTCACGCCGTTGAACTGCGCGACCTCGTTCGGGGTGCCGACGGGCGAGCCTTCGGCCGAGGATCCGTTGTCGCCGACGATGTAGATGATGAGCGTGTCGTCGAGCTTGCCCATGTCCTTGATCGCCTGGATCACCCGGCCGGTCTCGGCGTCGGCATAGGCGAGGTAGGCGGCATAGACGTCGGCCTGGCGGATGAAGAGCTTCTTCTCGTCCGCCGAGAGCGTGTCCCAGGTCTTGAGCGCGTCGGGCCAGGGGGTGAGTTCGGCATTGGACGGGATCACGCCGAGCCGCTTCTGGTTGGCGAAGATCGTGTCGCGGAGCTTGTTCCAGCCGTCGTCGAACAGGTGCATCGCGCTGATCTTGTCGACCCATTCCTTGGTCGGATGGTGCGGCGCGTGGGTGGCGCCGGGCGCGAGATAGACGAAGAAGGGTTTGGCGGGATCGACCGAGTTCACCGTCTGGATCTGGCGGATGGCGTCGTCGGCCTCGGCGGTGATCAGGTTCCAGCCTGGATTGTTCAGGAACGGGTAGATCTGGGTGGTGTCGTTGAACAGGTTCGGCTGCCACTGGTTGGCGTCGCCGCCCATGAAGCCGTAGAAATGGTCGAAGCCGAAGATCTCGCCGGTCGGCCATTGGTCGAACGGGCCGACCTGGCTCTCGGTGAAGGGCGGAGTATTGTGGTTTTTGCCGTACCAGGAGGTGTTGTAGCCGTTGGCCCGCAGGATGCCGCCGATCGAGACGGAATCCCGGCCGATGATCGCGTCATAGCCGGGGAAGCCGGTCGAGGCCTCGGCGACGTTGCCGAAGCCGGCATTGTGGTGGTTGCGCCCGGTGAGCAGCGCCGCGCGCGAGGGCGAGCAGAGCGCGGTCGAGTTGAAGTTGGTATAGCGCAGGCCGTCGGCGGCGAGCGCGTCGAGCGTCGGTGTCGGGATGACGCCGCCGAAGGTCGAGGCGGCGCCGTAGCCGGTATCGTCGGTCAGGACGAGCAGGACGTTCGGCGCGTGGTGCGGCGCGACCTGGCGGGGCGGCCAGAACGGCGTCGACTGGGCGGCGTTGAGCCCGATCGTGCCGCCGAAGGGGGGCGGCGGGTTCGGGATATAGCTGCCGTCGATCGTGGTTGTCGCGGCCGGCGAGCCCGGAGGCGGGGCGTCGGCCGTCTGGGCCTCCGCGGTTCCCTGGACGCCCAGCGCGAGCGCGAGCGCTGCTGTCGCCTGAAGCCAACGCAATCCGGCTGTCATCGTCGTCGTCCTCCTCCTCGTTCGTCGTCTCAGTAGCAGGGCGGATAGGGGGGATATCCGCAACCATAGGGATGGGCGGCCGCCGCGGCCTCGCTGGCCGCGCCGGCATACCAGGCGCCGCGATAGGCGGTCCGGCGCGCGACGCCGGCATAGGAGAGCGGGGTGAGCGGCCGGCCGATGATGTCGATGAAGACCGCCGCCGGGCCCGTCGAGCCGGTCAGGCTGCCTTCCAGCACATCGACGTCGAAGACCAGGTCGGCGCCCTGCATCTTGGGGTTCCTGAGCGTCACGACGGCGTCGTAGACGTCCTTCTCGGTGGCGCCGAAGGCGGAGACGGTGGCGTTGGGCGGATCGGCATAGAAGCTGTCGGGATAGCTCGGATTCCATTCGTCGAGCAGCACGCTGGTCGGGGCGTGGCCGGCGGCGCGGACCGGGCGGTCGGCGAAGACGATCGCGTTGCCGGCGATGCCCTTGAGCGTCAGCTTGCCGGTCTCGAGCACCGCGCCGGCCGAGTTCATCACGATCAGCGACGGGACGATGTCGGGCCGGGCCTGGCCGATCGTCTTCTCGAGCGGCACATGCGGCGCGGGCTCCGCGGCGCTCTGGGCGAAGGCCAGCGCGGGCGCGACCGACAGCGCCAAGGCCAGCAGCGCCGGCTTGACCGTTCGTCTCGACATTCCTCTATCTCCTGCCAAGCTTCATAAAGCTGCGATCGCACAAGGCGCATTTGTGACGCCGTCGCAATCGGCCCTACCGCGTCGCGCCACCCTGCCGGTGGGTCTGGTCACCCTTGGCTCCACACGCCGTCACGGGATGGACATTGCATCGCGAATACCTGATTCGAATGGGACGGGTTTCTCTTTGCGCGCCATGATGGGGCGGTGCTAGACGGCGGTACCCGGGGGCCGGAGCAAGCGGGGAGGCAACACGGTGGCGAAGGCGATTCCCCTCATCCGAGGGGCCGCGATCATTCCATTCCTGCGCTGGATGCTGGCGCATGGTCGGCCGATCGAGGCGCCGCTGCGTGCCACCGGCCTGTCGCCGACCTTGCTCGACGATCCGATGCGCCCGATCTCGCTCGCCAACGGGCTCGCCTTCCTGGGCGAGATCGGGGCGCGGGAGGCGCCGGATCTCGGCTGCCGCGTGGTGTCACAGGCCAGCGTCGTCGACGTGACCGTGGTGGCGCGCGCGCTGGCCGGCGCCCGTACCCCGCGCGAGACGCTGAGCCGGGCGGTGCTGGGCCTGCCGATGCATTGCTCGCACGAGGGCCTGTCGCTCGCCCCCTGCGCCGACGGCATCATCGTGCGCGAGTTCCTCGACATCGCCTGCACGCCGAAGAGCCGCCATGTCGCCCAACATTTCGTCGCGTCCCTGGTCCAGGCGGTCTGTGCCTTGACCGGCCATCGCGGTCCGGTCTTTTCCAGCCTGGAGCTGACACCCGACCCGGATTTCGGGCTCGACCATCTGCAGCCCTGGTTCGGGGCCCGCCTGATCGCCGCCGACAACCGGGCGCTGACCATCCGCATTCCCGACATCGTGCTCGACCGGCTCTATCCGCGCGGCCGGCGCGACCGGTTCGCCACCGACGCGCCCGATGGCTGGAGCTCGCTGCGCGGCGATGGCAGCTTCGCCGCCTCGGTCCGCATCCTGATCGACGCCGAGCTCGGCGAACGGGTGCCGGACGCGGCCAGTGTCGCCCGTGCCGCCGGGATCGGCCTGCGCACCCTGCAGCGCCAACTCGCGGCCGAGGGCACGAGCTTCACCCGGCAACTCGACGATGTGCGGCGGACAAGGGCGCTCGCCCGGCTCTCCGGCCCCGATGCCACGATCGGCGAGATCTCGGCGACGCTCGGCTATTCCGGCCAGTCGGGCCTGACCCGCGCGGTGCGGCGATGGACCGGCGCGCCGCCAAGCGCGGTGCGGCGCTCGCATGGCGACTGAAGAGGCGCCGCGATGAAGCTGGCCGAGCTCGAGATCTTTGTCGTCGGCAACCCGCCTCCGGGCTTTGGCGGGCGCTATTTCCTGCTGGTGCGCCTCGGCACCGCCTGCGGCATCACCGGCTGGGGCGAGGTCTATGCCGCGACCGTCGGACCGGAGGCGATGCGCGCGGTGATCGCGGACGTCTTCGCGCGGCACATGGCGGACGAGGACCCCGCCAATATCGAGCTGATGTTCCGCCGGGTCTATTCCGCCGGCTTCAGCCAGCGCCCCGACCCGACGGTGATCGGCGCCTTTTCGGGGCTCGAGATCGCCTGCTGGGACATTCTCGGCAAGGCGCAGGATCGGCCGGTCCATGCGCTCTGGGGCGGGCGGCTGCGCGACCGTCTGCGCAGCTACACCTATCTCTATCCCGGGCCGGACCAGGATCCGGCGGGGTTCTACAACGATCCCGAGGCCTCGGCCGCCTGTGCCGAGCGGATGGTGGGCCTCGGCTTCACGGCGGTGAAGTTCGATCCGGCCGGCGCCTATACGATTCATGGCGGGCGCCAGCCGCGGCTGGTCGATCTCGACCGCACCGAGGCGTTCTGCGCGCGGCTGCGGGCGGTGCTGGGCGACCGGGCCGACCTTCTGGTCGGCACCCATGGGCAATTCACGCCGGGCGGCGCGATCCGGCTGGCCCGCCGGCTGGCGCCCTATGATCCGCTCTGGTTCGAGGAGCCGATCCCGCCCGACGCGCCGCTCGACCTCGCCCAGATCGCGGCGCAGTCGCCGGTGCCGATCGCGGCGGGCGAGCGGCTGGCGACCAAGGCGGAATTCGCGACCCTGCTGCGCGCCGGTGGGGTGAGCATCCTGCAGCCGAGCCTCGGCCGGGTCGGCGGGCTCCTGGAGGCGCGCAAGGTCGCGATCCTGGCCGAGGGCTTCGGCGCGCAGGTCGCGCCGCATCTCTATGCCGGCCCGGTGGCCTGGGCGGCGGCGATCCAGCTTGGCCTCACGATCCCGAATTTCCTGATCCTGGAGACGATCGGTACCGGCGGCGGGTTCCAGGCCGCGCTGCTCAAGCGGCCGATCGTCTGGGAGGACGGCTATGTGCTGGCGCCCGAAGGTCCCGGTCTCGGGATCGAGATCGACGAGGCCGTCCTCAGCGCCCATCCCTGGACCGGCGATCGGCTGCATCTGGAGATGAGCCCCGACGAGCCCGATCCGCGCGGCGGCGCGCCGTTCGCCGGGGGGTGAGGTCGGAGCGGCCCAGTCCTCTCCCGCGGGGCAAACGGGCAGCGCGCGGATCGCCCCGCCCACCCACCCGCGATCCGCGCGCTGCCCGTCCCGTCGGCCGCGCCTTCACCCGGCCGGAGAGAGCGCGCGCTTGCGGGTGGAAATCTCGTCCCAGGCGCGGTTGATCGCGGCGAGCCGGGAATTGGCGAGATTGACGGTCTCGGGCGGCAGGCCGCGGGCGATCATCTTGTCGGGGTGGTTCGCGCGCACCAGTTCGCGCCAGCGGGCGCGGATCGCGACGAGATCGGCGTCGCGCGGCACGCCGAGCACCTGCCAGGGATCGGGCGCCTGGCCCTCGACATGCCGCGCCTCGATGCAGCGGAAGGCGGCGGGGCCGATCCCGAAAATCTCGGCGACCCGGGCGAGGAAGCCCGCCTCGTCGTCGTGATAGCTGTGATCGGCCAGCGCGATATGGAACAGGCCTTCGAGAATGTCTTCGAGCACCTGCGGCTGGCCGCGGAACATCCGGGCGATGCTGCTCGCATAGGAGTCGAAGCCCGCGACGTCCTGGCGCGCGAGATTGAAGACGCGCGCCGCCGCCGCCTCGTCCTGCGGCGCGATCTGGAAGACCTGGCGGAAGGCCGCGACCTCGACCGGCTTCACCCGACCATCGGCCTTGGCCATCTTGGCGCCGAGGCTGATCACGGCGATGGTGAAGGCGACGCTCCGTTCGGGCGGGGTGTCGAAGAGCGCGATCAGGGCCTGCCCCTTGGCGCGGAGGGCGGCCAGCGCGTCGGCGATGCGGGTCCAGAGCGACATGGGCGTGACTCTAGCAGCCCCCGCATCGCGGCGCAGCATGCGTTTTCAGGCCTCGCTATGGACGAGCCGGATCACGTCGCCCGCCCCGGCGCGGCCACGGCCCGAGAGCGACGGATTCTCCATGAAGAAGCGGTGGCAGGAGAAGAGCTTCGCCCCCGGCTCGGCCTGGTGCGGCAGGTAGGATCCGTCGGGCTGGGCAACCCAGCTCTGCGCCTGGTCGGCCATGTTGGCGGCCATGATCTGGTCGATGATCTGGGCATGGACGGTCGGGTTGGTGATCTCGACCATCACCTCGATGCGCCGGTCGAGATTGCGCTCCATCCAGTCGGCCGAGCTGATATAGACCCGCGCCCGCGCCGAGGGCAGGCCGTGGCCCGCGCCGAAACAGACGATGCGGCTATGTTCGAGGAACCGGCCGATGATCGACTTGACGCGGATATTCTCCGACAGGCCCGCGACCCCGGCGCGCAGGCCGCAGATGCCGCGCACCACCATGTCGATCTTCACCCCGGCCCCGCTCGCGGCATAGAGCGCGTCGATGATTTCGGGGTCGGTGATCGCGTTGAGCTTGATCCAGACCTGGGCCGGGCGGCCGGCCTTGGCATGGGCGATCTCGGCCGCGAGCCCTTCGAGGATGCGCGGCTTGATCATGTGCGGGCTGATCGCGAGGTTCTCGAGGCTTTCGGGCTTCACATAGCCGGTGACGTAGTTGAAGACGCGGGTCGCGTCGCGCCCGAGCGCCTTGTCGCAGGTGAAGAGCGAGAGGTCGGTATAGATGTTGGCGGTGCCGGGATGGTAGTTGCCGGTGCCGAAATGGGTGTAGGTGACGAGCTCGCTGCCCTCGCGCCGGACCACGGTCGAGATCTTGGCGTGGGTCTTCCAGTCGATGAAGCCGTAGACGACTTGGGCGCCGGCCCGTTCCAGCCGCCGGCTCTGGCGGATGTTCGCGGCCTCGTCGAAGCGGGCCTTGAGCTCGACGAGGGCGGTGACCGACTTGCCGTCCTCGGCCGCCTCGCAGAGCGCGGCGACGATCGGGCTGTCGCGGGAGGTGCGGTAGAGCGTCTGCTTGATTGCGAGCACGTTGGGGTCGCGCGCCGCCTGCTGCAGGAAGCCGACGACGATCCCGAAGGATTCGTAGGGGTGGTGCAGCAGCATGTCCTTCTGGCGGATCGCCGCGAAGATATCGCCCTCGAAATCCTGGACCCGCTCGGGCACCCGGGGGGTGAAGGGTGGCCAGAGCAGGTCGGGGCGCGGCACCCGGGTGAGCTCGCCGAAATCGGCGACGCCGATCAGGCCGGGAACCTCGACCACCTCGTCCTCGGTCACGCCGAGCGCGCGCACGATCAGCTTGCGCAGGTCGGCGGGGGCGTCGGTCGTCAGGGTGAGGCGGATCACCTCGCCGCGCCGCCGACGCTTGAGCGCGGTCTCGAACTCGCGCACCAGGTCCTCGGCTTCCTCCTCGACCTCGAGGTCGCTGTCGCGCAGCACCCGGAAGGCGCAGAGGCCGAGCACGGCGTAGCGGGGAAAGAGCCGGCTCAGGAACACTTCGAGCAGCGCCTCGAGCGGCAGGAAGCGGACGCGCCCGTCGGGCCCGTCGGGCAGCGACACATAGCGCGGCACCTGCGCGGGCACCGGCAGCAGCGCCTCGAGCCCGGTTCCATCCGCGACGCGCCGCAGCTTCAGGGCCATGGCGAAGCCGCCATTGGGGATGAAGGGGAAGGGATGGGCCGGGTCGATGGCGAGCGGCGACAGGATCGGGAAGACCTGCTCGAAGAAATGCGTCTCCATGAGCTTCAGGTCGGCGCCCTTGATGTCGGCCGCCTCCAGGATCTCGATCCCCTCGGCGCGCATCAGGCCGCGCAGCACGCCCATGCATTCCATCTGCCGCGCCATCAGCGCGCGGGCATCGGCGTCGATCCGGCGCAGCTGCTCGCGCGGGGAAAGGCCGTCGGCCGAGGAGGACGCCACCCCCTCGCGCACCATCCCGCGCAGGCCGGCGACGCGCACGGAATAGAACTCGTCGAGATTGGAGCCCGAGATCGACAGGAACCGCACCCGCTCCAGCAGCGGCACGGACGGGTTCTCGGCCTCGGCCATCACGCGCCAATTGAAGGCGAGCCAGCTCAGTTCGCGGTTGATGAACCGCTCCGGCCCCGTGGGGTCGCCCTCGATCGGCCGGCCGGCCGGCGCGGCGGAGTTCAGGAAATCGGCGTTCACGCCCTCGGTCGCCACGGTCTCCAGCACCTGCCGCCTCCTTACGTTGCTCCGTATTTAGCCCCTTGTGTCGGTTGCATGACAAGAGGCAACCGCACGCTACGCGCGATCCCGGGCGATCACGAGGCGCGGCGCAGCATCTCAGCGGCCAATGCCCGGGTGATCGGCCGCTGCCTGGCCAGTCCGGTCCGGTCGAGCTCGGCCACCAAGGCCTCGGCGGCCTCGAAGGAGCGATCCATCCGGGTTAGCAGATACTGGATCAGGTCGGAAGCGACGAGGATCTGACGGTCGGCGAACAGCTTCACCAGCAGGGCGGCAAGCAGCGCGTCGTCGGGCGCGGCGAGGCGCGCGACCGGTGCCGCGCGCAGCCGGCTCGCGAGGTCTGGCAGCCGGATCCGCCAGCGCGCCGGCGGCGTCCGCCCCGAGACCATCAGCCCGCCGGCCACCATCAGGTGGTTCGCCACATGGAACAGCGCCTCCTCCGCCGCGCGCCGCTCCTTGGGCTTGAGGCCCGCGATCCGGTCCGCATCTTCGGCGACCAGCCGCGCCTCGGGGGGAAGCGCCGCGAGATCGAGCCCGGCGATCCCGGCGGCGGGCAGGATGAGGGCATCGACGCGGGCTGCCCAGACATGGGCGAGATGGGTCTTGCCGGCCCCCGCCGGCCCCACCACCGCGAGCCGTCGGCCGGGCCAGTCGGGCCAGGTATCGACCTGGGCGAGGGCCAGCGCATTGGCCGGCGCCACGAAGAAATCCGCCCGCCCGAGCGCTGGCCGGGTCGCCAGATCGAAGACCAGCTGATCGCCCGCCACGCCGTTCAGGGCTCCTCGGAGGGCAGATGGCCGCTATAGAGCGGGCTCGCCAGATACTGCTCGAAGGCGAACCGGCTCAGCACGCCGAGCGCGGCCGCGACCGGCACCGCGATCAGCAGGCCGGCAAAGCCGAACAGGGCGCCGAACACCGACAGAGCGAGGATCAGCGTCACCGGATGCAGTCCGACCGACTTGCCGATCAGCCAGGGCGACAGAATGTTGCCCTCGACGAACTGGCCGAACAGGAACAGGCCGGCGGTGGCGAAGATCCAGATCGGCGTCTCCCAGAAGGTGAAAAGCGCGATCCCGACGGCGAGGATCAGCCCGATCGCCGATCCGACGAAGGGAATGAAGGCGATGAGGCCGGAGACCATGCCGACCAGCACGCCGAAGGGCAGGCCGACCACCATCATCGCGATCGCGTAGTAGGTGCCGAGGATCAGGCAGACCGACAGCTGGCCGCGCACGAAGCCCGCCAGCACCGCGTCGATCTCGCGCGCGAGGCGGCGGATGGTCGGCGCATGCGCCCGCGGCAGCGCGCCATTGACCTTGATCACCATCTTGTCCCAGTCGAGCAGCAGATAGAAGGCGACGACCGGGGTCACGACCAGGATCACCAGGAAATCAACGACCTTGAGCGACGAGACCAGGACCTGGTTCAGCACGGTGATGCCGCCGTCGCGGACCATGCTCTCGGCTGAGGCGAGGTTGCGGCGCAGGGCCGAATGCTCGTCGAAGAGACCGGGGAAGCGCTCGCCGAGGAAGCTCGTCAACTGGGCGATATAGTCGGGCACCGTCGCTGTCAGGGACTGGCTCTGCGCGATCAGGGTCGGCACGACGAGCAGGAGGATCAGCACGAAGACCAGGACCAGCGAGACCGCGATCACCGAGGTCGCGGTGATCCGGCCAAGCCCGAGCCGCTCCAGCCGGTCGGCGAGCGGGTCGAGCATGTAGGCGAGCGCCGCACCGGCGATGAAGGGCAGCAGCACGCCCGCCAGCAGCCACAGAAACACCAGAGCGAGGCCGCAGGCGACGCCCCATATGCCCCATTGTTGCCTCGCGCTGAGCGCCATGTCCCCGATTCCCTTGCCGGCCGCGCCTAGCATGCCCAGCGCGCGCCCCCTGGCAAGGGCGCCGGCCGGCAAATCTGCAAGCCTAGAGCAGCGTTGCCGCGCCGCGGTCGAGATAGGTTTCGAGGAACTGGTCGATGCGCGGATTGCGCGGCTTGGCGAAGACCTCGGCCGGTGTGCCCTCGACGAGCAGCCTGCCATGGTCGAGGAAGGCGATCTTGGAGGCGACCGAGGCGGCGAAGCCGATCTCGTGGGTCACGACCAGCATGGTCATGCCGCTCTCGGCCAGGCGGCGCATCACGTTCAGCACCTCGCCGGTCAGCTCCGGGTCGAGCGAGGCGGTCGGCTCGTCGAACAGCATGATCTGCGGATCGAGGGCGAGGGCGCGCGCGATCGCCACCCGCTGCTGCTGCCCGCCCGAGAGCTCGCTCGGATAGTGCTTGGCGCGGGCGGCGAGGCCGATCGCCTCGAGCTGGGCCATGGCGCGGGCCTCCGCCTCGGCCCGGCTCTGGCCCCGGACCACGCGCAGCGCCTCGGCGACATTGCCGAGCGCCGTCATGTGCGGCCACAGGTTGAATTGCTGGAACACCATGCCGATCCGGCCGCGGACCTTGCGGATCGCGGCGGGCGGCAGCCGGACCCGCCCGCCCGAGGCGCCGGGCGCGAAGCCGAGCGGATCGCCATTGATCTCGATCAGCCCGTCGGTCGCCTCCTCGAGAAAGGCGATGCAGCGCAGGAGTGTGCTCTTGCCCGAGCCCGAGGGGCCGATCAGGCAGGTGACGGCGCCGCGCGGCACCGCGAGGTCGATGCCGTCGAGCACGCGGGTGGTGCCGAAATCCTTGACGAGGCCCGAGACCCGGACGGCTGCGCCCTCCATCAGGCGAACCGGTAGCGCGACAGCCGCGCCTCCGCCAGGCGCCCGGCCGAGCTGCAGAGCTCGACCAGCGCCCAGTAGATGAGCGCGAGCAGCCCGAAGGCCTCGACGAAGGCATATTGCTGGGTGCCGATGGCGCTGACTTCAAGCGTCAGCTCGGGGACGGAAATAATTGACAGGACAGCGGTTTCCTTGAGCATGAGGATGGTCATGTTGACCATGGCGGGCAGGACCAGCATCGCCATCTCGGGCAGGATGATGCGCTGGACGGTCTGGGAGGGGCTGAAGCCGAGGCAGTCGGCGGCCTCGACATGGCCCTTGGGGACCGCCTCGAAGCCGGCGCGCCAGAGCTCGGAATAGTAGGCGGCGGCATAGATCGAGAGGGCCAGAATGCCGGCCGGCAGGTTGTCGAGGCTGAGCCCGATGAAGGGCCCGCCATAATAGAGCAGGAAGACCTGGATCAGGAAGGGCGTGCCGCGGATGATCTCGACCGGGACCATCAGCGCCCGATCGACCGCGCGGGGCCCGAAGCGGCGGGCGAGCGCGATCAGGAAGCCGAGCGCGAGTCCGAGGATCGCGCAAGCCGCCCAGATCAGGATGGTGACCGCGGTGCCGCGCAGGATCGCCGGCAGGGCGTCGCGCAGGAGTGCGAGATCGAGGCTCATACCCGTCCCCAGCTCAGCCGCGCCTCGAGCCCGCGCCCGAGGGCCGCGACCAGGAGGTTGATGCAGAGATAGAGGAAGCCGGCCGCGGCATAGAGCTCCAGCGGGCGGTAGGTCGAGGCGGCGAGATCCTGGGCCATCCGGGTCAGCTCGATCACGCCGACGACCGAGATCAGCGACGAGCTCTTGAGCATCATGATCCATTCATTGACCAGCGCGGGCAGGGTCAGCCGGAAGGCGATCGGCAGGCGGATGCGGCGGAAGGTATCGGCATGCGACAGGCCGCACATGTCGGCGGCCTCGATCAGCCCGGTCGGCACCCCGCGGAAGCCGCCGCGCATGATCTCGGCCTGGTAGGCGGCGGTGCAGAGCGACATGCCGGCGACCGCCGCGACCCAGCTCGGCACGTCGAGCCCGATCCGGGGCAGCAGGTAATAGATGAGCAGGAGCTGCACCAGGAGCGGGGTGCCGCGGAAGAAGCTGACGAAGAGCCGGCCCGCGCCGGCGGCGAGGCGGTTCGAGGACAGCATCCCGGCGCAGACCAGGATGGCGATCAGGAAGCCGAAGATGCCGATCGAGACGGCGCTCAGCAGCACGGTCATCCGCGCCGCCTCGACCAGCAGCCAGAAGAGCTTCCAGCTCACCGGGGGCTCAGAAGGCCGGATCGGTCACGCTGTCGGGCGTGTCGAAGGCGATGCCGAACCATTTCTTCTGCATCGCGGCCAGCCGCCCGTCGGCCTTCATCTTCAGGATCGCCGCGTCGATCGCGTCCATCAGGGTCTTGTATTCGGGATCCTTGCGGCCCGGGAAGCCGAAATAGGTCTTGGAGCCGAACGGCGGCTCGACCAGCGCGAAGGTCTCGGGGCGCTGGGAGGCGACATAGGCGATGTTGGGGTAGGAATTGGCGACCGCGACGATCCGGCCGGCGGCGAGGTCGGCATAGGCCTCGTTGAAGCTCACATATTCCTTGATCTCGGTCGGGGCGGGTTTCAGCGTTGCGGCGAATTCCTGGAGCTGGGCGAGCTGGGCGGTCGCCTTGCCGCTGCCGACCGCCTTGCCGGCGATCTGCTTCGGCTCGACCAGGCTGTCGTCGCCGGCATGCTTGAGCAGCGCCACGGTGGCTTCCGCGACCGGTGCCGAGAAGCGATAGCGCTCCATCCGGGCCTTGGTGATGGTGGCGGGACCGGCCACCATGTCGAACTTGCCGCTCTCGAGGCCCGGCAGGACGCCGTCCCAGGGCAGGGTGACCCATTCGATCTTGACGCCGAGCTCCTTGCCGATCTCGGCGAAGAGGTCGACATTCATGCCGGCATGCTCGCCCGCATCGATGAAGTCGAAGGGGGCGAACGCGGTCTCGGTGCCGACGGTCAGAACGCCCGCGGCCTTGACCTTGTCGAGCACGTCCCCGGCCTGGGCCGCGCCGCCGAGCGTGGTGGAGAGCAACGCCGCCGTGACGGCCGCCGCGATCGTTTTCAAGTACATGCGATAGTCCCCTGCCTGTCCCGGCGCCCGCCGTCCGCGGCCTCGCCCCCGCGGGAAAGGGACGCCGCAAATACCGGCCTTGTCAATGCCGACGGGCGCGGTGGAGGTCCGTGGCCGGGTCGATGGCTCAACGTGATGCGCCGGCGATCAGCATTGCCACATCCGCAAGCGGCGCGACCGGGGCCAGGACCGAGCGGCAGCAGAGATAGCGCGGCTGCCATTCCGGGTCGAAGCGCGCCATGGCACGGCGCACCGACTCGACGTCGCAGCCGCGGTCGCCGCGCCGCAGGATCAGCGCGGCGAAGCGGGCCCAGGGATCGTCCGCCGGCCGGGATCCCATCTTGGCGGGCGGGGCGACCCCGAGGCTCAACTCGCGGTAGCCCTCGCGCGCGAGATGCAGCATCGCCGCGACCAGCAGGAAATCCGCGGTGCCGGGCGGCGCGTCGGGCCGGACCCGCAGCATGTCGAGCGCCACCGAGCGCCCGTCGGTCACCGGCAGATTGGCAAAGCCGACGATCGCGCGCTCGCGCCGCGCCAGCGCGATCGGGAAGCGCTGGAGCCAGTCGCGATCGAAGAAGCCGACGGCGAAGCGCTTCTCGCGCCCGCCCCGCGCGGCAAGGCAGCCTCGCGAAACCGATTCGAGTGTGGCGAGGAGCGCAGGCGGGTGCGGCGGCTGGACAAGCTCGAAGCTCAGCCCCTCCTTCAGCCCGCGCTCGTGCATCGCGCGTCGCCGGGCATGGAGCGGCCCGACCAGGGCGACGCTGCGCAGCGGCACCACCGCCTCCTCACCCATCCGGTGCAGCGCGAGCCCCATCTCGAGCGACTGGCGCCGGAACCGGTCCGGCGCCTCGTAGAAGACGGGCCTGGCATGGGCGGCGCGCGCGGCGTCGTGGAAGTCCCAGGCGAGGCTCTCGCGCGCCGCCTCGGGCCCGACGGGCGCCCCGAGCGCGATCCAGGACGCGCCGCGCACCGCATAGGACAGCACCGCCTCGTCGTTCTCGGAAAAGATGAGCTGCTTGTCGCCGGTGACGGCGCGCAGCTCCGAGGCGGTGCCATGCGCGCGAACGATCGCCTCGGCGCGGGCGAGAGCGGCGGGCGTGAGCGCGGCGAGCGGCCGCCGCCGGGTCTGCATCGCCGCGAGCAGCAGCGCGAGCGTGAGGAACACGCTGCCGGTCAGCGCGGCGCGCAGCGCCCGCGGGCCCTCCTGCGCCAGCCCGAACTGCCACCACATCGCCCCGGCATAGGGCGCGCTGCGATGGACGATGAAATAGGTGGTGCCGATCGAGACCAGGATCGCGAGGGTGAACAGGATCCATTGCGGCGACATCACCCCCTGGCTCAGCCGCGCCGCGCGGTAGAATTCGCGCCGGCAAGGCCAGAGGATCAGCATCAGCAACGCCAGGACGGCGGCGCGCTCGAGGTCGCGACCATGCAGCAGGGCCGCGACGATGCTGAGCGCGAGGGTCGCGAGCACCAGCCAGAAGGCGGCGCGCGAGCGGCGGAACAGGCCGAGCGCCAGTACGACCAGCGCCGAGCCGAGCACCGAGGAGAGCAGGGCGCCGCCCTCGACCAGCACCAGGGGCAACAGCCGCTGCAGCTTGTCCGCCTCGAAGGTCGGGTTGCGCAGCAGGCCCGCGAACATCATGAAGAGGCCCGAGGCCAGGACCACGATCCCCATGGCGAGCGGGATGATCGACTGCGCCGCCTGCAGCACCGGGGCAAGCCGCAGGAAGACAGGACCGGCGCGCCCGGTCGCCATCCAGATCTCGGACAGCGACAGCAGGGCCAGCGCCATCACGAAGGGCAGCAGGAAATAGACCAGGCGGAACAGCAGCAGCCCGGTGACCGCGTCGTTGATCGGCACGCTGCTGCCGAGCGCGGCGATGATCACGCTCTCGAAGACGCCGATGCCGCCCGGGACATGGCTGACCACGCCCGCCATGGTCGCGACCGCGAAGACCGCGACGAACGTGAGGTAGTCGGGTCCACCCGAGGGCAGCAGCACGTAAAGCGCGAGCGCGGCCATGCTGACATCGATCAGGCTGAACAGCATCTGCCAGAGCACGTGGCCGAAGCGCGGCGCGCGGATCTCGAACCTCCCGAGCCGGAAGCGGGCGCCGCGCAGGCTGAGGAAGGCGATGGTGCCGGCCATGACGGCGAGCAGCCCGAACGCCGCCAGCCGCAGCGTCGCGGGCGCCATCGGCGTGATGCCGGCCACCGCCTCGGGATGCAGCGCCAGCGCGCCGAGGCCGATCATCGTCGCGCCGGTGCCGTAGGCGACCGCGACATAGCTCGAGATCGCGGCGACGTCGTAGCCATCGAGCCCGAGCGCGGTATAGAGCCGGTAGCGCACCGCGCCGCCCGACAGCGCGCTGAGCCCGATCGTGTTGCCGAAGGCGTAGGCGAGAAAGCTGCCGAGCGCGACCGAGGGCAACGGCAGGCGCTTGCCGATATATTGGAGCGCCGTCCAGTCATAGCCGATGAGCGCGGCATAGCCGAGCAGGGTCGCGCCCATCGCCTTGAGATAGGTCTGGGGCGGGGTCGAGCGGATGCTCGCCGCCACCTCGTTGAAATCGAGCGGCGCGAGCAGGCGATGCAGCGCATAGAGCCCGGCGAGGAACAGGGCGAGCGTGACGATGACCGGCGCCTGCTTGCGCAGGGCGCTCCAGGCGCGCGCCGCGAGGCCCGGCGCCTCGTCCTCGTCGGTCCCGCTCAGCATGGCGCCACTTCGGCAGCGCCGATGCCTGGCCGTGGCGCGATTTCCATGCCCGTTCGCCTTCCTTCCCCCCGTGAGCGCCCGGATAGCGGAATCGGCGCTCCGGGACCAGAGGGCGGTTGCAGCCGGGGCCGGCGCGAAGGGGCATCGAGCCCCTTCGCGCCGCGCGCTGTCGCGTGGAAGGGAAGAGGGCTCGGGACTCACCAGGAAACAGGAGGCCCTTCCCGGGCCTGTCTCCCGGAGACGCCGTCGCGTTGTCGGCCCCCGTGCCCCTTTTCGGCATCCAACGCGACGGCGGCTCCGGGAAACAGGCCCTTCGAGGGGGCGCTGCGGGCTGGCGGGCGTCAGCCGTTGCTGCGGCGGGTGGCCTCGAACAGGAACCAGACCCGGCGCTCGGTTTCGTCGATCCAGACTTCGAGCAGGCTGGTGGTGGCGACGTCGCCGGCCTCGTCGCAGACATCGTGGGCTTCGCGCAGGCCAGCGACGAGGGCGAGATTGTCCTCGCGCAGCTCGGCCAGCATGTCGTCGGGCGTGACGAAATCGGCGTCATTGTCGGCGATGCTCTGCAGCCGGCCGATCTGGCCGATCGAGCGGAGGGTGGTGCCGCCGAGCTTGCGCACCCGCTCGGCCAGCGGGTCGGTCATCGCGAAGATCTGGTCGCCCTGCTCGTCAAGGAGCAGGTGATAGTCGCGGAAATGCGGACCGGACATGTGCCAATGGAAGTTCTTGGTCTTGAGATAGAGGGCGAACGTGTCGGCCAGCACGCGGTTGACGGAGGCGGCGATGTTCTGCACCGCTTCGGCGCCGAGGCTGGTCGGGGTCTTCATCGGAGCGCGGCGGGCCGCGCTGGCAGTTTCCTTGGACATGGGTCACCTCCTGACCTGATCCGACGCGAACCCCCTCGCGCCGGTTCCCTCGGGTCGGCCAAAATCTAGCTCGGGCGGGCCCTGGCGGCAAATCGGGCGGCGCGGTCGTGACAGGCGCGGTCGTGACAGGCGCGGTCGTGACAGGCGCGGGCGATGGGACTAGGTTTTCCCGAAGCGGCGGATTGCGTGGGGAAGGGCGGCGATGGGTCAGGCGGCAGTGGCGGCGCGCGGCGAGCCCGGCATGGTCTGGATCGAGGGCGGGCGTTTCCGGATGGGATCGGACGCGCATTATGCCGAGGAGGCGCCGGCCCATCCGGTCGAGGTCGACGGGTTCTGGATCGACCGGACCCCGGTCACCAACCGGCGCTTCCGGCAGTTCGTCGAGGCGACCGGGCATGTGACGATCGCGGAGAAGGCGCTCGATCCGGCCAAGTATCCCGGGGCCGATCGCGCTTTCCTGCAGCCGGCTTCGCTGGTCTTCACTCCACCGCCCTACCGGGTCACGAGCTTCGCCAATCCGCTGGTCTGGTGGCAGCTCGTTCATGGCGCGGACTGGCGGCATCCGACGGGGCCCGGCAGCTCGATCAAGGGGATCGAGGACCATCCGGTGGTGCATGTGGGCTTCGCGGATGCCGAGGCCTATGCCGCCTGGGCCGGCAAGACGCTGCCGACCGAGGCGGAGTGGGAGTTCGCGGCGCGGGGCGGGCTCGATGGCCGCGAATTCGCCTGGGGCGACGAGCTGACGCCTGGCGGGCGCCATATGGCGAACACCTGGCAGGGGGAGTTTCCGAACCAGAACAGCCTGGAGGATCGCTGGCTGCGCACGTCGCCGGTCGAGGCCTTCCCGCCGAACGGCTATGGCGTGCGCGACATGATCGGCAATGTCTGGGAATGGACGGTCGACTGGTATCTGGCGCGCCACGAGGCCGATGCGCTGGCGAGCCCCTGCTGCGCGCCGCGCAATCCGCGCGGGCCGGGGGTCGAGGGCAGCTACGATCCGGCAACGCCCGACTATCCGATCCCGCGCAAGGTGCTGAAGGGGGGCTCGCATCTCTGCGCGCCGAATTATTGCCGGCGCTACCGGCCGGCCGCGCGCCATCCCGAGCCGATCGATACCTCGACCGGGCATGTTGGCTTTCGCTGCGTCAAGCGGGCGGAGTGAGGCCCCGGGGGCGCGGGCGCTCCGAAAGGCGTGCGAAGGTGCGCAGTCGCACGCGTGCGAAAAAGGTCAAATATTTGATATTGAACATGTTTTTTGAATCCGTTTACCGGATCGCAATCTGAGTTAACGAGGGGCGCGCGCGGATCTTGTGCTGGATGGAGGCGGCGTCGATGGTGGCGTCGCTCTGCCCGAGAGCGCCGCGGCGACGCCTTTCTCGCGGCAGCGTTCGGCGCGCGGCGCGCGGCACTGTCGTGGCGGCTCAGCCGTCTCGTCGCTCCGGGGCGGCGGTTCGGGGGGAGAGGCGCAGCCGCGAGATCCGCGGCTGCCCGGAGCGGGCCGTTGCCCGCGAGTCCTTTTTCTCCCCATCCGTTGATGGGGCCCCTCGGACTGCCCGATAGGGTTTCTGCCTATATGAAATCCTTGAAGAAGCCTGGCTGGCGGGAGGCGTGCCGCGGGGATCGATCGAGGCATCTCGTTGGCGGGGGCGGACCGGGTTACGGCGCACCGACGCCCGGGGGGGGGCAACTGTGTTGTCAGGCGAGCCCGATGGGTTGGTTTGATTTCAGCAATTGCGTTGGGAAGGACGAGAGGTTGCCGGCCGACGGCGATGAGGATCGTCTCGGGGCTTTTCCGGCGGCGCGCATCCCCTCGCGCATGGCTGTGAGCGTGGGGACGCGGCGGGAGGCCGGCGAGCGCGGGGCCGACGCCCGGCACGGCGCGGAGGAGCTCGGCGCAGGCGGCGAGATCGGGGCTTTCCGCGATCAGGGTGGTGGCGGTCGAGCTTCTCTCGGCCTGCCCGGCGCCGTGGCGGTGGTTCTTCTCGGCCTTGCGGGCCCCGACCAACTGCTTGCACCGCCTGAGGAGGTCGGCGAGCACGCGTCCGTGCCGGTCTCGATCGGCAGGCGCGGGCCCATTTCGGCGAGCTCGCGGGCGTCGACCTTGTCGGTCTTGGCCTGCACGCCGAGGGCGCGGGCGAATTCCCGGGCCGGGCGGGGATTGACCCGGGCGAAGCGGACGCCGCATGCGGCGAGGGGGGCGTCGCAGCCGCCGGTGGCCTCGAAGACGACGAGCGCGTCCGCGGGCAGGCCGGCGGCCCACCGGGCGACGGCGGCGGCCTTGTTCTCGACCCGTGCGGTCGTTCCGGCCGGAAGGGCATGCATCTGGAGCCAGCCGCCCGCGAGGTCGCAGCCCCGGGGGGGGGGCGGACGCGACCCGGGCGGATCACGGGTCCGGGACGACCCCTCCCCTGGATGGCCGCCGGTGAATTCAAAACCGGCTGGCCTTGCGAAGAGCGAGGTTCCGGGCGGATCGCCAAGGTTCCGGCGATCTGGCCGGCGCTGCCGCCGCCCTATGTCGACAGCGCGCCCGACACCGAGATCGCTCCAGGGGGCGGCACCCGCGATGGGATGGACCCGGCCGCGACGCGGCGGCGAGGGGGCGCGTCCGGAAATGGGGGGCGTTGCGCTCGGCAAGGCGAGGCGCGCGCGCTGGAAGGCCTGCCCCCCCCGTAAGCCTTCCTTAACCACGCCTGCGCGAGGCTCGCGCGGTTCGGCAACAGGGGGAAGGCGGCATGGCGACGGATCCCGGACACGATTTTGCGGGCTTCTCGGAGGAGGCGCTCCAGGGACTGCGCGAGTTCGAGCGCCGCGTCGCGCCGCTCGATACCCTGCCGCCGCTCCCGGCCTGGGAGCCGGACCGGCCCCTGCCGCGGGCCGCCGATCCGGCGGCGGCGCCCCTCCCGGCCGGCGGCGGGCAGATCCGTCCGCACTACTGGGGACATCGCGAGCGGCTGCGCCAGCGCTTCCTGGCCGGCGGGCCGGATGCGATGCCCGACTACGAGCTGCTCGAGCTCGTGCTCTTCAACGCGATCGGCCGGATCGACGTCAAGCCGCTGGCCAAGCAGCTGCTCGCCGTGTTCGGCGACCTCAACGGGGTGATCGCGGCCTCCGAGGCGCAGCTGCTGCGGGTGCCCGGCACCTCGCCGCGGGTCTATCTGCAGTTGCGCATCCTGCAGGCGGTCGGGCACCGGATGGCCAAGGCCCGCGTGATGCGGCGCGAGGTGATCGGCTCGTGGGACGCGCTGCTCCGCTATTGCAAGACGGTGATGGCCTATCGCGACACCGAGCAGTTCCGCATCCTGTTCCTCGACACCCGCAACACGCTGATCGCCGACGAGGAACAGGCCAAGGGTACCGTGAACCATGTTCCGGTCTATCCGCGCGAGGTGGCCAAGCGCGCGCTCGAGCTCGGGGCCACCGCGATCATCCTCGTCCACAACCATCCGTCCGGCGACCCGACCCCGAGCCGGGCCGATATCGAGATGACCGAGTCGATCGAGGCGGCCTGCCAGGCGATCGGCGTCGCGGTCTTCGACCATATCGTGATCGGCAAGGAGACCGATGCCTCGTTCCGCTCGCTCGGCCTGATCTGAACCGCCGCGGGCGGTTGCATTGCCGGGCGGCATCGGGCAGGGCTGGCATGACTTCCCGGGAGGGCCGCATGCCGCACGATACCTCACTCATCACCATCCTGGTCGCGGGCCTTGGCCTCGCCTTCCTGCTCGGGGCGCTGGCGAACCGGCTCCGCCTGTCGCCGCTGGTCGGCTACCTGCTGGCCGGGGTGATGATCGGTCCGGCGACGCCGGGCTTTGTCGCCGATACCCATCTCGCGCCGCAGCTGGCCGAGATCGGGGTTATCCTGCTGATGTTCGGCGTCGGCCTGCATTTCTCGCTGCGCGACCTCCTGTCGGTCAAGGCGATCGCCATCCCGGGCGCGCTCGGCCAGATCGCCATCGCGACGCTGCTCGGTGTCGGATTGGGGCTCGCCTTCGGTTGGTCGGTCGGGGCGGGGCTCGTCTTCGGCCTGTCGCTGTCGGTGGCGAGCACCGTGGTCCTGCTCCGCGCGATGCAGGAATGGCACCTGCTCGATACCGAGCGCGGGCGGATCGCCATCGGCTGGCTGATCGTCGAGGATCTCGCGATGGTGCTCGCGCTGGTGCTGCTGCCGGTGCTGGCCAACATCCTGAACGGATCGGGGCCGGTCACGGTCGGCTCGGTCGTGGGGCCGCTGCTGCTGACGCTCGCCAAGGTGGGCGTCTTCGTCGCGCTGATGCTGGTGATCGGGCCGCGGCTGGTGCCCTGGATCCTGCACCGGATCGCCGGGACCGGCTCGCGCGAGCTCTTCACGCTCGCGGTGCTCGCGATCGCGCTCGGCATCGCCTATGGCGCCACCGCGCTTTTCGGGGTCTCCTTCGCGCTCGGTGCCTTCTTCGCCGGGATGGTGCTGGCCGAATCCGAGCTCAGCCACCGCGCGGCCGAGGATTCGCTGCCGCTGCGCGACGCGTTCGCGGTGCTGTTCTTCGTCTCGGTCGGCATGCTGTTCGACCCCGCCATCCTGATCGAGCGTCCGCTCGCGGTGCTGATGACCTTCCTGATCATCGTCGTCGGCAAGTCGCTGGCCGCCTATGCCATCGTGCGCGGTTCCGGCTATACCAACCGCACGGCGCTGACGATCTCGGTCTCGCTGGCGCAGATCGGCGAGTTCTCGTTCATCCTGGCGACGCTCGGGCTCGAGACCGGGCTGCTGCCGGCGGAGGGCCAGGACATGATCCTCGCCGGCGCCATCCTGTCGATCACCGTCAATCCGCTGCTCTTCGTGCTGATGGAGCGGCTGCTCGGGCGCGCGGTCGCGCCGGCGGCGACCGAGCCGGCATCGCCCGCGGGCGAGGAGGATATGCCGGCCAGGACCAGCCTCGTCGGCCATGCGGTGATCGCGGGCAGCGGCATTGTCGGCCGGCATCTGGCCGAGGCTTTGCGCGCCGCGGGCCTGCCCTATCTCGTGATCGACGACCGCGCCGATTCGGTGGCCGCGATGCGCGCCGAGGGTGCCGTGGCCTATCTCGGCAATGCCGCGAGCCCCGAGATGCTCGACGCCGCCAATGTGGGCGCGGCGCGCTGGGTCTTCGTGGCGATCCCGAACGTGTTCGAGGCGGGCCAGGTGATCGAGCGGGTCCGCCGCGCCAATCCGACGGTGCGGATCATCGCCCGCGCCGAGACCCCCTCGGAGGTGCAGCATCTGCTCGATCTTGGCGCCGACGACGCGATCATCGGCCGGCGCGAGCTGGCGCTCGCGATGTTCGATGACGCGGTCGGCTCCCGGAAGGAAGCGGAGGCGGACCCGGTTCTGGCGCACTGACGCCCCGGGGCGCGCCGGTCTGGCAGCGCGATGACGATGTTGCCCGGCCGGACGGTGCCCTAGTCGCGGCGCGCGCTGATCGGGGTGACCGGGTCGCCCTGTTCGTTCGGGCCGCGGGCGCCGGCCAGCGTGTGCTGGTCGACGAGATAGCGGTCGAAGAGCGGCAGGCTGGCGCCGCCGAGCGCGCGGGCGATCGGGCCGATGCTGCCGGCACGTAGACGCGGCGGCTCGATGCCCGACAGGTTGATCTTGCGGAACTCCGCGGCGACGGCCTCGACCAGGCGGGCCTGAACCGGCTTCGGGAAGGCACCGTCGATGATCGCCGCTTCGAAATCGACGATCGCGCTCGCCGCGGCGATCGCATGGGCGATGCCGCGGGATGCCCTGGCGATCCACTCGTCGAGGTAGTGGCCGAACCCGCTCCAGTCGGCCTCGGGATCGTAGAGCGGCTCGGCCTGCAGGCCGGCGGCCCGCAGCTGGCGCTCGAGCAGCACGAGCGAGGCCTGGTCGATCAGCTGCTGCGTGCCGCCCTTGCCGTCCTGGACCGGCATCGAGCCGAGCGCGGCGGCATTGCCGGTGCGCCCGGTGAAGAGCCCGCCATTGAGCACGAGGCCGCCGCCGATGAAGGCGCCGATATAGAAATAGATGAAGTCCTGCAGCCCGGCATGATCGCCGAAGGCGAGTTCGGCCCCGCAGGCGGCGGTGGCGTCGTTCTGCAGATAGACCGGCCAGGGCAGGTGCATCGCGAGCTCCGCCCGGATGTCGGTATCGCGCCAGGCCGAGAGCTCCTCGGCGGGCGCGCCGGTCGCCTCGGCCCATTCCCAGAGCGCGAAAGGTTGGGCGAGGCCGAGACCGGCGACCCGCTCCGTCGCCGGTCCGAGCAGGCGGGTGCAGATCTCGATCTCGTCGAGAATGCGCGCGATGGTCGCGGCCGGGGTGGGGTAGGGATAGGTCTTGGTCGCCCGATGGCGGATCGTGCCGACGAAATCCACCAGAACGAGGTCGAGGCTGCGCCGGCCGATCTTGACCCCGAGGAAGAACGCGCCTTCCGGGTCGAGCGACAGGGGGACCGAGGGCTGGCCGACCCGGCCGCGCTGCGGCTCGCCACGCCGGAGCAGGCGGTCCGATTCGAGATGGCGCATGATCACCGAAACGGTCTGGGCCGACAGGCCCGTCATCCGCGCGATGTCGGATTTCGAGAGCTGCCCATGCAGCCGCACCAGCGTAAGCACCAGGCGCTCGTTGTAGGCGCGCATCCCGGCCTGATTCGTGCCCCGATGCGCCGAGAACAGCCCGCCTTCGCGGAGATCTTGATTCATTCGTCCGCCCTTGTGCGGCCCGCGTTCGCCCGGGCCTGTCCGAGGGATCCCCCCTTCTTCGCGAAAACGCTAGCGCAGAATAATAATTCAGAGTGATTTAATTATTGACACAAGGGGCGGAATCGGGTTTGTTAGTGAGCAATCCGGGCAAGGGTGATCCGGTGGTGACGACCGTAATGGGAGGAAACAGAATGATTTCAAGAACCCTCAAGGGGGGTCTTCTGGCTGCCGTGGCGCTGGGCGCGCTCGCGAGCGCGCCGGTGTTCGCGGCCGAACCGTCGGCCTGCATCATCACCAAGACGGATACCAACCCGTTCTTCGTCAAGATGCGCGAAGGCGCGAAGGCCGCGTCCGAGAAGCTTGGCATCAAGCTGACCGCGTTGGCCGGCCGCGAGGACGGCGACAATGAGGGCCAGGTCGCCGCGATGGAATCCTGCATCGCCGACGGCGCGTCGGGCATCCTGCTCGTTCCCTCCGACAGTGCCGCGATCGTCGACACCGTCAAGACGGCCCGCGATGCCGGCATCCTGGTGATCGCGCTCGACACCCCGCTCGACCCGATCACCGCGGCCGACGCGACCTTCGCCACCGACAATTTCAAGGCGGGCGAGCTGATCGGCGCCTGGGCCAAGGCCCAGCTCGGCGACAAGGCCAAGGACGCCAAGATCGCCTATCTCGACCTCTCGCCGGCGCAGCCGACGGTGGACGTGCTGCGCGACCAGGGCTTCATGCAGGGCTTCGGCATCGACCTCAAGGACCCGAAGAAGATCGGCGACGAGAGCGATCCGCGCAATGTCTGTCACGACGTGACCAGCGGCAACAACGAGGGCGGCCGCAAGGCGATGGAGAATTGCCTCCAGAAGTCGCCCGACATCAATGTCGTCTACACGATCAACGAGCCTGCCGCGGCCGGTGCCTACGAGGCGCTGAAGGCGGTCGGCAAGGAGAAGGACGTGCTGATCGTCTCGGTCGACGGCGGCTGCCCGGGCGTGAAGAACATCGAGGCGGGCGTGATCGGCGCGACGTCGCAGCAATATCCCCTGCTGATGGCCGCCGATGGCATCGAGGCGATCGCGGAATTTGCCAAGACCGGCAAGAAGCCGGAGATCCCGGCGGGCGCGACCTTCATCGACACCGGCGCGGTCCTGGTGACCAACAAGCCGGTTCCCGGCATCGAGTCGATCGACGTCAAGACCGGCCTGGAGAAGTGCTGGGGCTGATTGTCTGACCGCTAGCCTGCGGAGCGGCCAGAAGGCCGCTCCGTCCGCCGCGGCCGGGGGCCGCGATGCGCGAAAAACAATCGGGGGAACGACATAACAATGGCCGACGCCAAGTCTCAGCCATCCCAGGAATTCGAGAAGGTCCTGAAGGATAGCTCAACGCAGATTGCCTCCTTCGAGCGCCACGAGAAATCGGTGCTCGAGCGCATCCAGCATGTGCTCCATTCGAACCCGGCCCTGGTGCCGCTGATCGTCCTCGTCCTGTCGGTTCTGATCTTCGGGGCGCTGCTCGGCACCAAGTTCTTCTCGCCGTTCTCGCTGTCGCTGATCCTGCAGCAGGTGGCGATCACCGGCATCATCGGCGCGGCCCAGACCCTCGTCGTCCTCACCGCCGGCATCGACCTCTCGGTCGGCGCGATCATGGTCCTGACGTCGGTCGTCATGGGGCAGTTCACCTTCCGCTACGGCATCCCGGCGCCGATCTCGATCCTGTGCGGCTTCGCGGTCGGCGCGGCGATCGGCTGGATCAACGGCTTCCTGGTCGCGCGGATCAAGCTGCCGCCCTTCATCGTCACGCTCGGCATGTGGCAGATCGTGCTGGCGGCCAACTTCCTCTATTCCGGCAACGAGACCATCCGCAGCCAGGACATCGCCGAACAGGCCCCGCTCCTCCAGCTCTTCGGCTATCCGATGAAGCTCGGCGGCGCTGCGCTGACCCTCGGCTGCCTCGTCATGGTGCTGCTCGTGATCGTGCTGAACTACATCCTGACCCAGACCGCCTGGGGCCGGCATGTCTATGCGATCGGCGACGATCCCGACGCGGCCGAGCTCGCCGGTGTCCAGGTCAACAAGATGCTGGTGCAGATCTACATGATCTCCGGCCTGATCTGCGCCCTGGGCGGCTGGGTTCTGATCGGACGCATCGGCTCGGTTTCGCCCACCTCCGGCCAGTTCGCCAATATCGAGAGTATCACGGCGGTGGTGATCGGCGGCATCTCGCTCTTCGGTGGTCGCGGCTCGATCCTCGGCATGCTGTTCGGCGCGCTCATCGTCGGTGTCTTCGGCCTCGGCCTTCGCCTGCTCGGAACCGATCCGCAATGGACCTACCTGCTGATCGGCGTTCTCATCATCGCCGCTGTCGCGATCGACCAGTGGATCAGAAAGGTTGCGGGGTAATCGAATGGCCGACAAGATTCTCACCGGACGCAATCTCTTCAAGCGCTACGGCCGGGTGACCGCCCTCAACAATGCCGATTTCGATCTGCATCGGGGCGAGATCCTCGCGGTGATCGGCGACAACGGCGCCGGCAAGTCGACGATGGTCAAGGCGGTGTCCGGCGCCATCGTCCCCGACGAGGGCGAGGTCCGGCTCGACGGGGAGGTGGTCCGCTTCGGCTCGCCGATGGAGGCCCGCGCTGCCGGGATCGAGACGGTCTACCAGAACCTCGCCGTCTCGCCGGCGCTCTCGATCGCCGACAACATGTTCATGGGTCGCGAGCTGCGGCGCGAGGGCTTCATGGGCAAGTATCTGCGCATGCTCGATCGTCCGAAGATGGAGGCCTTCGCCCGCGAGAAGCTCTCGGAGCTGGGGCTGATGACCATCCAGAACATCAACCAGGCGGTGGAGACGCTCTCGGGCGGCCAGCGCCAGGGCGTCGCGGTGGCCCGCGCCGCCGCCTTCGGCTCCAAGGTCGTCATCCTCGACGAGCCGACGGCCGCGCTCGGGGTCAAGGAGAGCCGCAAGGTGCTCGAACTGATCCAGGACGTGCGCAATCGCGGCCAGTCGATCGTGCTGATCAGCCACAACATGCCGCATGTCTTCGAGATCGCCGACCGGATCCATATCCACCGGCTCGGGCGGCGGCTGTGCCTGATCAACCCGAAGGACTATACCATGTCCGACGCGGTCGCCTTCATGACCGGCGCGAAGGAGCCGCCTGCCGAAGCCATGGCGGCCTGAGGCGGGGTCTCCCCGCCGATCCGAGGCCGATCCGAGGCCGATCCGAGACGGTGCAACTCCTCGATATGCCGGCCCCGAAAGGGCCGGCATATTTGCGTTTCCGGGATAGGGCGGGGGTCCGATTCGTTGACGAAAACGTGTCAATAGGACAACTGCCGGTGAGCGAAATATTGCCGGCGAGCTGTGGCCATCCTGCCGTGATTCGGCTGCTCTTCCGAGGATTTCCTCGCCCCCTCAGAGGGCTAGAGGACGCAGCGAATGTTGCGACTGCGAAGGGCGGTTTCGGCACTGCGGCAGGGCCGCAACGGTCACACCGGAACCCGCTGCCTCGGCCCGATCTCTGTTAGATAGTGGTTGATTTTGTCACCAATTTTCTGAAATAAGGCTCATTGCATCAAATGCGAAAAGGCACGGTGCGCAGATCCGGGTAGCGAGTCAGAGTGGGTAGGTCTGCGTTTTGAGTTGGCGAGTTCTCGCCGCTGCGATGCAGCAATGCCGGGTGAATTACATCTCCCGGAGCCTTCAGCGGGTGTCCGCTTGGCGAACACCCGCCTGGGGCGGCAGATATGGCGACCTATGTGTGTGAGGGGTAGGGTGGTCGTCAGGTGCCCCGTGATCTGGTTGGAACGGATCACGGGGCCATTAACCTTAACCACCGGCTGCTGCGCAACTGGATAAATTGCGCGCGATCATGTGGGATTTTCCCTTGGGCTGCTCCCGTGGGGCGAGAACTGCACCGTCCTGGTTGCGCGCTACGCTGCGTCGTGGAGGTTTTCCAAAACTATCAAGATGTTCGGCGATGCGTTGCCAGCGCGGCGGTGAATGCCCCGCCCGTTCCGCGATTGGCGATTTTCCGCCGATATCCCTGGGGCGCCCGGTGCGGTCCGTCCGGCGCCTTGCGGTCACGGCACCAACATGTCCGCGAGAGGCGGCCCTTGCAGGCTCCGCGCCAGCGCCTCGAGCTGGTCGGCGCAGGCGGCCCAGCCCTGGTGAAATCCCATCGCCTCGTGGCGGGCGCGGTCTTCGGCGGTCCAGTGCCGCGCCAGGGCGGTATAGCGCGTGCCCTCGGCCTCGTCGGCCAGGGTGACGATCAGGGTGAGGAAGGGCTTGTCGGATGGAATCCAGGCGCTGACATAGGCGTCGGTGAGGACGAGCAGCGCGCCCTCCACCACGTCCAGGAACACGCCCCGGCGGGTGATCTCCTCGCCCGCGGGGCTTCGCATCACGACGCGGCTCGCGCCTCCGGGCCTCAGATCGAAGGCGACCTCGGGTGTCGTCCAGGGCAGGGGGGCAAACCAGCGCTGGATGAGATCGGGCTCGGTCCAGCAGCGCCAGACATCCGGGCGCGGCGCCTCGATCAGGCGGCTGAGGCCGAGTTCGCGGGCCGGGTCGGACCCGGCGACCAGGGTTGCGGTCATGGCCTGTCTCCTCGGGCGAGGGCCGGGCGCGCGGGCTCGGCGGTCCCGATCAACGCGGCCGGCGGCACCGGGTTGCAGCCGGTTCCGCCGGCCGGTTGCCGCTGGGCTCGGGCCGCTCGGGATCGCGCCTGATCCCGTTCAGGCGAATTGTTCGCGGATCAGCCGCTCCTCGAGCCCGTGGCCCGGATCGAACAGGATCGTATGGGCGATATCGGCCGCGCTCTCGATCTCGACCCGGATGGCGTCGCGCACCTCGGTTGAATCGGCGACCGCATTGACCGGGCGCTTGCCGGCTTCCAGCACCACGAAGGTCACGTGCGCCGCCTTGGGCAGCAACGCGCCGCGCCAGCGCCGGGGCCGGAAGGCAGACATCGGCGTCAGGGCCAGGATATCGGCGCCGATCGGCAGGATCGGGCCATGGGCGGAATAGTTGTAGGCTGTCGATCCTGCCGGGGTCGCCACCAGCACCCCGTCGCAGACCAGCTCGGGCATGCGCTCGGTGCCGTCGACCAGGATGCGCAGTTTGGCGGCTTGCGGGCCGGAGCGCAGCAGCGAGACCTCGTTGATCGCCAGCGCCGCGACCACCTCGCCCGAGGCGGTGGTCGCCCGCATCCGCAGCGGGTTCAGGACCGCCGGTTCGGCGGCGTTGAGCCGCAAGGCCAGCCCATGCTCGGAATAGGTGTTCATCAGGAAGCCGACGGTGCCGCGGTTCATGCCATAGACCGGAATGCCCAGCGGTCCGGTCGCATGCAGCGTGCTCAGCATCAGCCCATCGCCGCCAAGGGCCACGATCACCTCGGCTTCTTCCAGCGGTGCCTGGCCATGGCGCGCGATCAGCCGCGCGCGGCTTTCCTCGGCGAGGCTCACCGAACTGGCCACGAAGTGGATGCGCTCGAACTTCATGGACCTTTCCCGATGGCGTCAGGCCCGCGCACCATCACTCAGGCGTGAGGTGAACTCAAGCCCCGCCGCCGCGGCGCAGCAGCGCAGCAAGCCCCCCGCGCGCGGGGGATCGGATGGCGATATTGCCTTCCCCGGCCCGGCGTTTCGCGCTATCCCGAGGCCCGGGCCAGCGGCGCCGAACCTGAGGAGCACGCACGTGAAAGACAGCCTCCCCAACAGCGGTTTCTTCACCGAGAGCCTGGCCGGGCGCGATCCCGAGATCTCGGGCGCGATCCAGTCCGAGCTTGGCCGGCAGCGCGACGAGATCGAGCTGATCGCCTCGGAGAACATCGTCTCGCGGGCCGTGCTCGAGGCCCAGGGCTCGGTGATGACCAACAAGTACGCCGAGGGCTATCCGGGCAAGCGCTACTATGGCGGGTGCCAGTTCGTCGACGTCGCCGAGACCCTGGCGATCGAGCGGGCGAAGCAGCTGTTCGGCGCGGGCTTCGCCAACGTCCAGGCCAATTCCGGCAGTCAGGCCAACCAGTCGGTGTTCCTCGCCCTGCTGCAACCGGGCGACACCTTCCTCGCGATGGATCTCGCCTCCGGCGGCCACCTGACCCATGGCGCCAAGCCCAACCTGTCGGGCAAGTGGTTCCGTCCCGTGCATTACGGGGTCCGCCAGCAGGACAGCCAGCTCGATTACGACCAGGTCGAGGAACTGGCGCGGGCCGAGAAGCCCAAGCTCATCATCGCCGGCGGATCGGCGATCCCGCGCCGGATCGACTTCGCGCGGTTCCGCGCCATCGCGGATCAGGTCGGCGCCTATCTGATGGTCGACATGGCGCATTTCGCCGGTCTGGTCGCCGGCGGCCAGCATCCGAACCCGGTGCCCTTTGCCGATGTCGTGACCTCGACCACGCACAAGACCCTGCGCGGGCCCCGCGGCGGCCTCGTCCTCACCAACGACGAGGCGATCGCCAAGAAGATCAATTCGGCGATCTTCCCCGGCCTCCAGGGCGGCCCGCTGATGCATGTCATCGCCGCCAAGGCCGTCGCCTTCGGCGAGGCGCTGCGCCCGGATTTCGCCGCCTATGCCGCGGCGGTGGCCGCCAATGCCGGCATCCTCGCCGAGACGCTGATGAAGGGCGGCCTCGACATCGTCACCGGTGGCACCGACACCCATCTGATGCTGGTCGACCTGCGTCCCAAGGGCGTGACCGGCGCGGAAACCGAGAAGGCGCTCGGCCGCGCGCATATCACCTGCAACAAGAACGGCATCCCGTTCGACCCGCAGCCGCCCACCGTCACCTCGGGCGTCCGGCTCGGCACGCCCGCCGGCACCACCCGCGGCTTCGGCGCGGCCGAGTTCCGCGAGATCGGCGAGCTGATCGTCGAGGTGGTGGACGGCCTTGCCAGGAACGGGGCGGAGGATAACGGCGCGGTCGAGGCCACGGTCAAGGCCAAGGTCAAGGCGCTCTGCGACCGCTTCCCGATCTATGCCGGGCTCTGACCGGCTCGACCAAACGTGACGCATCGAGGGTCGCGGCGCCAGCGGCGCCGTGGCAAGCTCCCTCCCGACCGCGCCTCAAGCGGTCCTACGGAGCCGATCACCATGGGATCCAGGCCATACCGCGCCTCCCGCCGCATCCTTCTGCTGCTGGGGATCGCCCTGGCTCAGCCCTCGCTCGCGCAGACCATCCCCTCCGCGGCGCTGCCCGCCGGAATCCCGGCCCTCGCCGACCGACGCCAGCAATGCTTCCTGCCCGGCGAGAAGGCGCAGTATGATGCCGCCATCGACGCGACCCGGGTCAGCGTGCCCGGCTGCTCCGAGGGGGTGATCCCGCCCCAGACCATGGTCCAGTCCGACCGCGTCTATGCCCAGGGCTCAAGCTCGGTCGTCGATTGCGCCTCGATGCGCCAGAACGAATTCGGCACCCGCTATCTCGACACCTTCCGCGACGAGCTCGTCGCCGAGGTCGATCAAGGCAACCCGGCCTGCGCCGCCGGCATGCTGAGCCTCTGGGCCAAGGCCGGCGCGATGACCGAGATCAGCACCGAGGGCTGGCCGAACCAGAGCAAGGCCGACATCATGTGGACGCTGGCCGGCATTTCGGCCGCCTATCTCACCAGTCCCTCGGTCCAGGCCGCGGCCAGGGCGGACAAGTCCGACGCCGCGATCCGTGGCTGGTTCGACACGCTGTCGGGGCCGGTCTCTGACATGATCGACACCGTCCGCGCCCAGCACAAGGAAAACAACCTGCAATATTGGCGGGCCTACGCCATCCTGCCCACGGCGCTGCTCAACGGGAATGCCGCGCTGCTGCAGCAGAGCCGCGGCGTGTTCTCCCGCGCGATGCAGGCGGTCACCACCGGCAACCCCGACCCCTCGGACGACGGCTACCTGACCCGCGAGCTGCGGCGCGGCGACAAGGCGCTCGCCTACCAGGACTTCGCGTCCCAGCCGCTCGTCGGCATGGTCACGCTCTCGCAGGCCTATGGCTGCGAATTCCTCCGCCCCGCCGACCGCCCCCAGCTCGTCAGCCTGATGGCGCGCACCGTGCAAGGCAGCTTCGATCCCGGCATCTTCTCGGAGCAGCAGGCGGAGCGCGCCCTCGGCAGCGGCGAGGAGATGGACGGCAATGGCGGCGGACGCGCCAGCCCGCGGCTCCTCTACCTGATCAACCGGTTCGACCCCGCGCTCTATGCCCAGATCGACAAGACCCTGGCGCAGGAGCTGGGCAAGCCCCGCCCCGTCATCGCCGCCAGCTATGGCGCCGACGCGGTTCGCCCGCAGCTCGGCGGCCGGCTCGATCGCCTGGCCGACGGCGCGGCCGCGCTGCGCGGCGCGCCATCGCCCAAGCTCGCCAAGGTCTGCGGCCAGTCCTGACGGGCCTCACCAGAAGAAGAAGTCCCCCTTGGTCAGGTCGGCCGCGTGCAGCCGGCCGGCCCCGCCATCCTCGATCTCCAGCACCTCGCCGGCATAGGCGACCGAGACCTTGCCGGGCCCGAGATCGGTGATCGTCAGGTCCTTGAAATGCAGCCCGGCCAGCCGGATATGGTCCTCGCCCTCGTGAAAGTCGCGGATCCGGTCCAGGCTGCCGTCGCGGCCGAAATCGAACACATCCGCCCCGCTGCCCCCGGACAGGATGTCGCGCCCCGCGCCGTCGCGCAGCCAGTCGACGCCGGTCCCGCCCCAGATCCGATCGTCGCCCGACCCGCCGCTCAGCGTGTCCTGGCCGAAGCGCCCATAGAGCCGGTCGTCGCCCGCGCCCCCGGCGAGATCGTCGTTGCCCTGGCCGCCCGACAGGCGGTCGTCCCCGCTGCGGCCGCGCAACAGATCGTCGCCGCGTCCGCCGATCAGCAGATTGGCCCCGCCATCGCCGAACAGCCGGTCCGCGCCATCTCCCGCCGTCACGTCCTGGACGCCGGACCTCACATGCACCGCGACGCCGTCGATCACGCCGGCGCCGCGCGCGAGGTCGATCCGCGTGGCGCTGCCCACCGCGGCGGCGTTGATCGTGTCCGACCCGTCCCGGTCGCCGATCCAGCGCGAATGGCCCTTGCTCCCGGCATAGTCGGAATATTCGTCGGTGAAGACATAGGTCCGGTCGTCCCCCTCGGCCGCGCCGTAGAAGCGCAGCTTGGCATGGACGAGGATGCCCTCGTCGCCGATCCAGTGGTCCGAGACCCGAACCGTCCAGGTGCCGACGCTGTCCTCGCCGCGAAAGGCGTTGCTGGTGAAGATCCAGCCCTCGGTCGCCGAGCCGCCGAGGTCATGCTCGATCGCGACCACGCTCGTCGTGCCGGAGGGCGAGGTCAGCGTCACGCGCAGATCGCCGGTCAGCGAGTTGTCGAGATCGAGCTGCAATCCGACATGCTCGAGCTGCACCGCGTCGGTCGTCTTGATCGTGACGGAAATGCCGTGCGGATTGTTGTCCGGGACCGCCCGATGGCCGGACCAGGTGCCGGCGAGCACCCGCTGCCAGTTGGCCGAGATCTGTTGGTCGTTCCAGTATTCCGCCACCCGCACCGCGGCCAGGGCATCGACGAGGCCGAAGCCGTAATCGTTCGAGAAATGCAGCCCGCCGCCGTTCCAGGTCTTGGCGTCGTTGAAGAACCAGCGGCTCAGCTCGGTGCCGTGCGGCTGGGCGCCGATCTCGGACCCGACATGGCGCGCGGTCATCGCGAGGATGGTCTGCACGTCGCGCCAGCCGAGATCGGGATTGGCCTGAAGCATCAGGGCCGCGACGCCCGACACTTCCGGTGTCGCGGCCGAGGTGCCGCCGAACTTCGCGGTATAGTCGGGGCTCGTGTTGGTCGGGGCCTGGCTCAGGCCGTCGCTGTAGCCGGCCTTGCCTGTGCGGTCCGTCGTCCAGATGCCGCTGCCAGCGACGCCGTTGCTCGGCGCCACGACGAGCAGGCTGGCGCCCGGCGTCGAATATTGCGCGACCATCCCGTCCTTGCTGACGGCGCCCACGACGATCACCTGCGGGATGTTAGACATGTTGGAATCGTTGGAATGCCGGCCGTCGGCGCGGTCGTTGCCGACGGCCACCACATTGATCGAGCCGAGCCCGTCGCGCCCGACCCGCACGCTGCGCTGCCAGGCGGCGAAGAAATCGTGCCAGCTCGGGTCGAGCTGGTTGGCGTCATAGGCGGTGGAGAAACCCCAGCTGTGATTGTTCACGTCAAACCGGTCGAGCCGGTTGAACGCCGCCGGCTTGTCGAGCGAGGGATCGTAGAACACGTCGACGGCGCCGAACTTCGCGCCATAGGCCACGCCCACCGTGCCGATCCCGTTATTGGCGCCGGCGACGATCAGGCCGGCAACCGCGGTGCCGTGCTCGGACAGGCTCGATTGCGGGGCCGGATCGTGGTGCGTCCCGTTCACGGTGATTGCCAGTTTGGGGTCGTAGTTGGCGGCGAGATCGGGATGGGTATACTGCACCCCGTCGTCCCAGATGCCGATCTTGACGCCCTTGCCGGTATAGCTCTTCCAGGCTTCGACGACATGGATGTCGATCTGCGGCCGGTCATCGGCGGACCGGGGCGCGTCGAGCAGGTGCCATTGATGGGAGAAGAGCGGATCGGCCGGCGGCGCGTCGGTCGTCATCTGCCCGGGATGCGTCTGCGCCGCGATCCGCGCGCGCTTTGACTGGGTTGCCGCCAGATCGACCTCGTCGAGGCCCGATGAGAGAGAAGCGTCAATCGTCATGTCGCGCCCGTAATCCCGAACCAGAAACTCACAAACGTCGTGGCGAGTTGCGGTGGACTGATCGGGACCGATCCCCTCGGGAATGCCTGCCGCGGCGCGCCCTGCCCATGACCGGCAGGTCGCCGCATCGCCAATCCCACCCCGAACATTCACCCGGTCTTCGCTGCCCTCGGGTCTACAGCAACCGGCGGGCGACTTCCAGCCGGTGGCGGGGCAGGGTGTCCAAGAACCCGTGCATCGCCGCCCGGCTTTCGCGGGATTTCCTCAGGAATCCAGCGGCCGCGGCGCCGGCCGGGTTGGAACAGCGCAGGACGCGGCAAAGAACAGGCGACCAGACCCGCGCCCCGTTCCGGGCCGCGGTTTGGCCCCAGCAGCCTTTGCGCGCCTCTGTTCGTCCCGGGCGACCGGACCGGCCGGCCGTTTCTCGCCGCGATCCCGGACCGGCCTCGGATTGCGTCGCGTCGCGGCCAACGCGGTCCGGCGGGCCGGGCCGAATTTCCCGCCCCTGTGGGTTTTCCGCCACAGCCTCGCGCGCCGCTCCCGCGCTCGCGAACCCCAAGCGGCGCCGGCCGCGCTGTCCCCCGTCATGGACAGGCGGCGTGCGGCCATCGCCGTCCCGACCGCGCTGACGCCGCCCGCCGGCCCGACGGCGATGCGCCGCGCCGCTTTGGCCGCGCGCAGCTGACGGGCTGACGGCTCACGCCTTGTCGTAGCGCCGCTTCACATAGGAACCCGGGGCCGGCTCGATCGTCCCGAGCACGGCGCCGGGACTGCGCGCCGCCACCTTGCGCCCCGAGCGCCGGGCCAGCCACCGGTCCCAGTCGGTCCACCAGCTGCCCGGAACCTCCTCGGCCTGGGCGAGCCAGTCCTCCAGGGCGGGCGCGCTCATGTCGGGATTGGTCCAGAACTGGTACTTGCCCAGCGCCGGGGGATTGACCACGCCGGCAATATGCCCCGACCCCGACAGCACGAAGCGCAGATCGGCCCGCGCCATCTGCTTGGCCCCGCGATAGACCGAGGCGGCCGGCGCGATATGATCCTCGCGCGTCGCCACGTGATAGACCGGCACCCGGATATCCGCGAGCGTCAACGGCACGTCCCGCGCCGAGAACGCGCCCCGCGCCAGCGCGTTGCGCACATAGAACTGCTCCAGATAGAACGAATGCACCCGCGCCGGCATCGCCGTCGAATCCGAGTTCCAATAGAGCAGGTCGAACGGGAACGGATCCTTGCCCAGCATGTAGTTGTTGACCACATAGCCCCAGATCAGATCGTTGGCGCGCAGCATGTTGAACGCGGTCGCCATCCGCTCGGCGGGCATGAAGCCCTTCTCCATCTCGTCGTCGATCACCCCGATCGTCTGCTCGTCGACCAGCACCTGCAACTCGCCCGCATCCTCGAAATCGAGCTGCGCGGTGAAGAAGGTCGCGCTCGAGACGCGCTTGTCCCCGGTCTTGCCCATATAGGCGAGCAACGTGCCGGCCAGCGTCCCCCCGACGCAGTAGCTCGCGACATTCAGGCTCTTCTGCCCGGTCTCCTCCAGCGCCTTGTCGATCGCGGCGCTGGCGCCATCGAACATGTAGCTCTCCCAGGTCTCGCCCGCCTGCCGCTCGTCGGGATTGACCCAGGAGATCATGAAGACCGTATAACCCTGCTCGGTCAGCCACTTGACCAGGCTCTTCTTCGGATTGAGGTCGAGCACGTAGTATTTGTTGATCCAGGGCGGGATGATCAGGATCGGCTTGGCATGCACCGTCTCGGTCGTGGGCGCATACTGGATCAATTGCAGGATGTTGTTCTGCCAGACCACCGCGCCCTCGCTGACCGCGGTGTTGCGCCCGACCTCGAACGCGTCCATGTCGGTCTGCCGGATGATCAGCTTGCCCTTGCCGCGCTCCAGGTCGGCCAGCATCATCTTCAGGCCGCGCACCAGGTTGTCGCCCTTCTGCTCGACCGTCGCCTCCAGCACCTCCGGATTGAGCGCGAAGAAATTCGCCGGATTCATCGCCTCGGCGAATTGCCGGGCGAAGAACGCCGCCTTGCGCCGCTCCTTCGGATCCATCTCGCCGACCGTGCCGACCGTCTGCTGGATCCAGCCGCTCGTCAGCAGATAGGACTGCTTGAGATAGTCGAAGACTGCGTTCTCGCTCCATTCCTTGTGGGCGAAGCGCTTGTCGGCCTTCTGCATGTGCGGCAGGTTCAGATCCTCGACCACCTCCTTGGCGCCCAGCCATTTCAGCATCGAGTTCTGCCACAGCGCGTTGTGCGCCGCCCAGTACTCGATCGTCATGTCCGCGACCTGCTTGGGATTGTCCCAGATCTGGCGGTAGAGCTCGGCGAAGGTCGGCCAGGTATTGAGCGGGTCGGGATGCTTGCCGACGGTCTGGTCCTGCATCTGGCCCTCGAGGAACCGCTGCCAGATCTGGCTCGAAATGTCGAAGACCTCGGCCATGTTGTGGGCAACCTGGTGCCCCTGTTCGGCCAGCGTCTGGCTCTCCTTGACGTCGCTCATCGGCGTGTTTCCCCCCGGAACCAACAAACCCTTAACGAATACACCAAGAAGCCCGCGCCGTTCCAGTCCCGCCGTACCGGTCGCCGCTCGCCCCGCGAGCGCAACGCCTGCCGTCCCGGCCTATCCTCGCGCGCTTGCGCCAGGAGGGAGCTCGCATGTCCGCCGTCCACCAGATCCCGCTTTCCGCGATCGCCGCCGACGCGCTCGCGCGCGACCGGGCCCGTCTCGATCCCGCCGCGCTCGAGGAGCTGAAGGCCTCGATCCTCGCCCACGGCCTGCGCCAGCCGATCGAGCTCTTCGAGCTCGCCGAGCCCGAGGGCGAGCTCCGCTACGGCCTGATCGCGGGCTTCCGCCGCCTCGCCGCCGTCCGCGCGCTCGCCGCCCTCGGGCTCCAGGGCCATGAGACGATCCCCGCCTTCCTGCGCGCGCCGCGTTCGATCGCCGAGGCCCTGGTCGCGATGGTCGAGGAAAACGCGATCCGCGCCGATCTCTCGCCGTGGGAACAGGCGCTGATCGCGCTGACCGCCCGCGACCAGGGCCATTTCGCCAATGTCGAGGCGGCGATCGACGCGCTCTATGCGAGCTTCTCCCGCGACCGCCGCTATCGCCTGCGCGCCATCGCCCATCTGGCCGAGGAACTCGACGGCCACCTGAGCGCGCCGGAAACCCTGTCCCTCCGCCGCCTGCTGCGCCTCGCCGCCGCCACCACGCGGGGCTATGCCGATCTGATGCGCGCGGCGCTGACCGAGGCCGCCTCGCGCGAGCCCGAGGCGCAATGGCGCCTGCTCCTGCCGATCCTCGCCGAATGCGAGGATCCGGCGATCCCCGACCCGGCCCCCGGCGCCCCTGCCACCGCCCGTCCGCGCCGCCTCTATGCCGCGCCCCGCCACAGCCTGCGCATCCGCCGCGAGCGCAGCCGCGACGGCTGGAGCCTGCAGATCACCGGCCGCGACGCCACCGCCGACCTGATCGACCGCGTCTTCGACGAGATCGAGCGCCTGCTCGACCCGGCCTGATCCCCGATCCCGGGCGAAGCGCCGCGCCCCTGTTCCACGTCCCTTGCGCCCGTGCTTCAGCACGGGGGGGCGCCTGCCTGTGCCCGGAGCGGCATCCGTCAGCGCGTGCGCCCGCAGCGGCAGGTGCCCATCGCGCATCCCAACGCTGCAAGGGCGCAAAGGGCAACAATCCCGATGACACACTTGCCACGAGCGTAGCCATAGGCTACATTTGTCCGAGATGAAGCACATCGCTTACAGCCGGGCCGCGATCAAGGCGCTGAACCGGATGCCGGCCAACCTTTCGGCCCGGATCCGGGGCAAGATCGCCGAATATGCGGCCGATCCGGCCTCGCAGGCGAACAATGTCACGGCGCTGCGCGGCCGCGACGCGATCCGGCTGCGGGTCGGGGACTGGCGCGTGATCATGGAGGACGGCGTGGTGCTGGCCGTTCTTGAGATCGGCCCACGCGGCAGCATCTATGGCTGAGGGAGGGTGCGAATGAACGACATGGTGACGATCCCCCGCGCCGAATACGAGCGCCTGCTGGCGGCCGCCGATGACCTTGCCGACCTCGCCGCCTATGACCGCACCAAGGCCGACCTCGCCGCCGGCCGCGACGAACTCATCCCCGCCGCCTTTGCCGACCGCCTCCTGTCCGGCGAAAGCCCGCTCCGCGTCTACCGCGCCCTGCGCGGTCTGACCCAGGCGGCTCTCGCCGACAAATCCGGCGTGAATCGCGTCCAGATCGCCGAAATCGAGGCCGGCCGCAAATCCGGGTCGGTGGAGACGCTGCGCAAACTCGCCGACGCGCTCCGGGTGATGGTTGACGATTTGGTTTGATCCGCTAGCCGGATGCTGGCCAAGCATACTCACCCGCGGTCAGGACGATCGTCGGAAATCCCCGGAATATCGTAAAAGATTGCGAGCAACACGGCTAGCATCGCTGCAGCTGAATAGGCGTTGCCATAGTCCGCTGGCTGTCCTTTCCCTTTCGCTAGTGAGTCAAGAACAAGAGAAAGTTGATTTGCTTTTTCATAGATATATTCAGCCAATTCTCTTCTTGATAGTTCGTTTACTCCAATCCTGCGAAGGTTATCGATGGCAGTGCTGCTAAGGCTCCCCTCAATGCTGCCGCCCTTGAGCTGTTTGGCCTCAAACGACTGCAAGGCCGATCGATAGCCATCCCTTGCAACAGCCAGTTCAGCTGAGAATTTCGTATCCAGAATATATAATTGAGCGCCTGATTTAGTTGCCTGCGCAATATTTGACAGCGTTCCAATTAATACAGAATTTGCCTCTGAAAGGGATGTATTACTATCGGCGAGATCGCCTTCTGGGTCGGAGATCAATGCGTTGCCAAGTAATTGCCCAAGTAGACTAAGATCTTGAGAAACTACATTTCCTGATAGAAATGCGATGATTACAGACGTCAATATTGTGCGTTTGCTTATTTTTTGCATAATTTATCTGACTCCAATTCTGTGCTGAAGCAGAAGTTAGCAAGTTCGGGAAACTCCGAGGCGATCTTGCTGATGGTCAAATCTTCGGAAGTCTTGCAAAGGCCTTCCCGTAGTGTTGAGCATATCTCCTCACTAAAAAACTCCCATTTATCATCGTCAAGCAACATGTATTCATCCTGGATACGCTTCGCTATAATTAGTCGATCCTGCAGGATGCTCAGGGATAGTTGGAAACTCGGTATGGTGTCATCAAGAAATCTTTTAGAATCAGAAACATCGCTCCTTATTTTATATTCCAGATCTGCTTGAAAGCGCCTGCTTAGCTCGGAGAATTGTGCGTTGGACTGATTAAAGGCATTGCTGGATATACAGTAAGCAAAAATCGCGGTCACTGCTGACGAACACGCGGCAAATGCGCTTAGTATAGTTGGCCACTTTTGCGCATATACATTTTGTATTATTCTATCCTTCTTCAGAAGGTCTAAGTTTGATTTCGCTTTAGTAGCCCATTTGTTTATTTCCTTGGTCTGCAAAATTTCCTGAGCTTGGTTCGAATCATATTGGCCGTTAACACCTATAAGTTCCCCGTTGTCTACGAGCTCTTGGATTTTCTGTTCAGGCACTCCAAGAGCATTGGCCACTTCTTGGACTGTCATAGGCGCCCCCAACCAGCAGCAGCGAGCAATCGTACGCCGATCTGAGGCGGTTTGGAACCCGTTAGGTCTAGCATCTGTTAGCCATAGCCGCTTTTGCACCAACGACCACCGTTGACAGCCAGGCCTCGATCGCGGCGCTCTCATGCCAGTCGGCTTTTGTCGAAACTCTCCTTGCGTTCGCAGTAGAAGGACGGTATGAGCGCAAAACCTAAAATCCACCGCAGCGATCCATCGGTCAATCCGCTCGATCCTGCCGAGACGCCTGAGCCTGGCTATGATGCCCATGTGCGGGCCGAGCTCGAGAAGGCGCGGGCGGAACTTGACGCGGGGCAAGGGATCCCCGCCGCCGAGGTCTGGAAAAAAACTCGGTATCGAGTGAAGGTTCTCGCCGCGAGCGGTGCGGCAGTTGCATGAAATCCAGGCCTTCATTGCCCATGACGGCCCGAACGCCGCTGCCAACGTGGTCACGCGCCTCCGCCAGAGTGTCGAGATCCTGGCGGATTTTCCCAGGCTCGCGCCGATCTACGAGGACGGACCGGAACATGTCCTGGCCGTTTCCGGCCTGCCCTATCGCATTTTCTATTGGGTGATCGAGGCGACCGATACTGTCGAGATCAATGTTGGCCGCCGGTGCGGTGATCTTGGTCGGAAAACGCTCCAGCGCCCTTGTCTGTGTCGTTAAGAAAGCTTTCCATCGTCTTATCGTAAAATATAAAATGTAATAATATCAATTATATAAGCGGAGTCGCACGCGTGCGACTCCGCCCTGTCGCACACCCCTTGCGCGTTTCCCTTGGCCCCGGCACTCTCCCGCCACCGGCCGCCCTTCGAGCCGGGGGAAGGGGAGAGCGATGATCCGAGCACTCGTCTGGAACGAGCATGTCCATGAGCGCGAGAACCCGGTCGTGCGGGCGATCTATCCCGACGGCATTCACGGGACCATCGCCGCCGCCCTGCAGGGCGCGGGGATCGAGGCCGGGACCGCCACCCTCGCCGAGCCCGAGCACGGGCTGACCGAGGAACGGCTGGCCCGGACCGACGTGCTGCTCTGGTGGGGCCATGCCGCCCATGGGCGGGTCGAGGACGCCATCGTCTCGCGGGTGGTCGCCCGGGTCCATCAGGGGATGGGCCTGATCGTGCTCCATTCCGGCCATTTCTCGAAGCCCTTCATCCGCCTGATGGGCACCCCTTGCAGCCTTCGCTGGCGCGAGGCGGGCGAGCGGGAACGGCTCTGGGCGATCAACCGGTCCCATCCGATCCTCGCCGGCCTGCCCGACCGGATCGAGCTGCCCGAGGAGGAGATGTATGGCGAGCCCTTCCTGGTGCCCGAGCCGACGGAGACCGTCCTGATCTCCTGGTTCGAGGGGGGCGAGGTGTTCCGCTCGGGCATGACCTGGGTCCGGGGGGCGGGGCGGGTCTTCTATTTCCGGCCCGGCCACGAGACCTATCCGACCTATCATCACCCCCAGGTCCAGGCGGTGCTCCGCAATGCCGTCCGCTGGGCCTACAACCCCGCCCCGGCCTGGACCGACGTCGCCGAGGCCCCGAACGTGCCGGTGGACCGGGCCCCGGAAAAGCTGACCGCCAAGGGCGCCTCCCTGCACCGCCCGGGCGAGGAGGGGCTGCGGTGAGCGGCGAGCAGCGGCTGATCATCGTCGGGACGGGCGCGATCGCCCGCCACCATGCCGAAAGGTTCGGGGCCATGCCCGGCTGCCAGCTGGTCGCCGCGGTCGATGTGAGCGCCGAGCGGGCCCGGGACTTCGCCTCGGCCTTCCAGATTCCGGTCGCCTTCGGCTCGCTGGCCGAGGCCGTCGCCTGGGGCGCGTTCGATGCCGCGATCAACTCGACCCCGGACGGGGCCCACAAGGCGACGACCCTGCCGCTGCTGGCCGCCGCCAAGCCGGTCTTCTGCGAGAAGCCCCTCGCCGTGACCTATCCCGATGCCGCCGAGATGGCCGCCGCGGCCGAGGGGGCGGGGCTCGTCAATATGGTGAACCTCACCTACCGGAATGCCGCCGCGATCCAGCTTGCCCGCTCGATGGTCCAGGCGGGCGAGATCGGCGAGGTCCGGCATGTCCAGGCGAGCTACCTGCAATCGTGGCTGACCGGGCGGCACTGGGGCGACTGGCGGACCGAGGAGCGGTGGCTCTGGCGCCTGTCCTCGGCGCATGGGTCGAAGGGGGTGCTGGGGGATATCGGGGTCCATATCCTCGACTTCGTGACCTTCGGGACCGGCCTCGACATCGTGGCCCTGCACGCCAAGATGCGCACCTTCGACAAGGCCGAGGGAGGGGTGATCGACGCCTACAGGCTCGATGTGAACGACAGCGTCGCGATCACGGCCGAGTTCTCGAACGGGGCGCTCGGGGTCGTCCATATGAGCCGCTACGCGACGGGCAAGGCCAATGACCTCGATCTGCTGATCCATGGCGAGAAGGGGGCGCTGAAGATCTGGGCGGACTCGACCGGCTCGAGCCTCGAGGCCTGCCTCGGCGCCGATATCGAGACCCAGACCTGGCGGCCGGTCGAGTGCCCGCCCACGCCCCGCAACGAGACCCGCTTCCTGATCGCGCTCCTGTCCGGGGTCAATGGCGAGCCCGATTTCCGCCGGGCGGCCGAGATCCAGAAGCTGCTCGACCTCGCCTTCGTCTCGGATGCCGAGGGCCGGATGCTGCCGGTCGGATGAGCCGGGCCTGGCTCCTGGGAGCGCTGGCGCTGGCCGGCTGCGCGGCCCCGCCGGCGGCGCAGTTCCCGATCTCGGAAGCGGCCGCTGCCCGGCCGGCGCCGCTTCTCGTCGAGACGGCCCGCCTGACCGATGTCCTGGCCGCCTCGGTTCCGGCGGAGCAGGCGCTGGCCGCGCAGCGCGACGTCTTGAAGGCCCAGGCGGCGGCGCTTCAGGCCCAGGCGGCGGGGCTCGGCGCGGCGGGGATCGACCCGGCGACCCGGGACGCGTTGCGGACCGGGGTGCCGCAGACGCCGTGAGGCCCGTGCGAAAGGGCTTTGTCGCACGCGTGCGAAAAGGCTTATCCATTTGATATTATTGACATATTTAAAAAGCATACACCGAATTTTCAGAAAGATTGATGATATCTGTCCGGTCCGAGGACAGTGGTCACAGATCGCACCGATCACCTGGGTGACATCTCGAGCCGAACGGGGTGTCGACGGTTTGCAGGGGTCAGGCCTCCAGATCGATGTGTCCGAGATCGTAGTGCATCAAGCTGACGAGCCAAACGTCGGTGTCGACCTCGCGCAATCCGAGGCGCTGGCCGGCGAAGACCGGCGAGATGCCGACCTGCCGGCCATGCGGGCCGAGGTCGCGCAGGGGATAGGCCGGCTCGGGCAGTTCGGCAAAGGCCGGGGTGCGGAGCGTCGGCGCTGGCGGGGGCCCGCATGTCGAGGGGCCTCGCGCGGTCGCACTCCGTCGAAGTCCGCGAGGAAAGCGTCGAGGCGGGCGACGTCGCGGCCGCTCCGGGAACGCCTGTACCGGCGGGGCGAAGCCGGCGATCGCCATGGCGGCGAACGGGCCGATCGGGAACGCGTCGGGAGCATGGTCGGGAACGAGGGCGAACCGCGCGCCCCGGCGCGATCCCGCTCGCGCGGCCCGAACGCATTGACGGTGCGCTGAGTGAACTCGCCAAGGATATGTCCGGCGACGAGGGAGGGGCGATCGACGAAGGCGCGACGGTCAGGCGCGTCGGTCAGGCGGTGTCCGGTCCCCGGCCGCTTCCCGATTCCCACGACTGGCCCAGTATGGCGGGGACGGCGTCACGCGGGTGATCTCGATCCAGAGCCGGATCGTTCACCGCCATGCCGGCAACAGCGTTGCCGTCCGGAAGCCGAAGGCCGAAAGCCGCGCATCCCGATCGCCGGTCAGGGACCATCGGATCAAGAAGGCGACCCGTCGGGAGCACCGTCGATCGGCAGGCCCGTGGCGATCGCTTCAGCGGTCGATCTCAGCGCGTCCGCATCGATAGCCAGGGCGCGGAGCGCCCGCGCGGCCACGCCATGCCGCATGCCTGCGACGATCGCCACCACATGGGCGCCCAGCAACGGACCGTGGCCCTTTCGGGTCGCCGCCAGTTCCCGCATGACAGCCTGACCGGATGCCGCGGCACGATAGACGCCGGGTTTCGCCTGGAGCGGCGCAACGGCCGAGGCATCCGCCGTCACGCCGACGGAACGAAGGGCATCGCCATATTGCCGTTCGATCGCATCTTTCAGCGCATCGGGGTTCACCCCCATCTGCCCGAACGAGAGGCGCGCCGTGCCGTCCGGCAGGTCCAGCGCGGCCAGCAGAAAGTGCTCGGCCCCGGGTTCCCGCTGCTGGTCCTGCAATGCATGGGCTTCGGCCCTCTCGGCAAGCCGCTCGAGGGTGCCCATGTCGTCGAGCTTCGATCTGATGCGCCTGAACATCGCGATTTCCTCGTGTCAGTCGGTGTCCGCCCTTACGTCCGACAGTCGTTTGTGGGCGGCCTGCCTGGTGATCCCGAGCGCCTGGGCGATCCGCGACCACGACCATCCCTGGCGCAAAGCCGAGCGGACGGCGTCGCGTTCGATCCTGTCCGCCAGCCGGCGCAGGGCGACGACGGCGGCAAGGGCCTCGTCGGGGTCGGTCGGAATGGGCAAGTCGCGCAGGTCAGCCATGCGTCAACCTTAGTTGACGCATGGCCTCGCGTCAACCAGTGTTGACGGCCGCTCCTCGAAGGCATTCGCGCAGATGGGGACCGGTCACGGTGAGCGGGTAGCAGAGCCGGCCGTTGCCGAGGCGGAACGCGCCCTTGAAGTCGCAGCATCGGACGTCCTTGGGCCCGGTCGGCCGCGACAGCGCCGTGCCTGCCGCCCGCGGGCGCCTCCGGTGCGTTCTGTTGCGCCTGTCCCCGACCGGTCACGCATGGGTCCGGAGGGCGCGGTGTCGTGGGCGCCGTCGCTCTTCGGTAGAGCGCCGCGGCGACGCCTCGCTCGCGGCAGCGTTCGGCGCGCGGCGCGCGGCGCCCATGGCGGCGGCTCGGCCGTCTCCTGGCTCCGGGGCGTGGGCTCGGGCGGAGAGGCGCAGCCGCGAGATCGCGGCTGCCCGGAGCGGGCCGTTGCCCGCGGAGACTTTTTTCTCCCCGCCTGTTGGCGGGGCCCCTCGGACTGCCCGATAGGGTTTCTGCCCATATGAAATCCTTCAAGAAGCCAGGCGGGGCCGGGCAGGCCCGGCCGGCCAACAGCCGGCTGGCGGCGAGGGAAGCGTCAGAGGGCCAGCGGGGAGTGAGAGACCGGGTGCGCTCGGGGGACGGAATGGCGTCATGGTCGCTGGTCGCGGCGAAATGGGCGCGACCGGTCTCCGGTCATGGGCGGGTGGCCTCCCGGGGCGCGCTTGCTTGGGCCGCGATCCGAACCGGATGGACCGGACCGGTCGGCGGGGCGGCGGTGCGAGGGGCGGCCGGCTCGTAGCGTGCCAGAGCTGGCGCCTCGAACCCGTCGCAGGCCGGGACCGTTCGACCCGGTCAGCGCCGCGGCCGGGGCCCGGGCCTTGGGCGGCGTCCCGGTCGGATCGGGCTCGGGTCGGGCTCGGGTCGCGCTCGGATCGGGCTCGGGCGGGTTGCCCTGCGGCGCGCTTGGGCTATGTCTGGTCGGGTCCGTTGCAGTCCCGGGGCGAGAGGGTCCATGTCCGATTTCGTCAAGAATGCCGTCGTGCTCGGCCTGCTCGGGGCGGTCGGTCCGTTCGCCATCGACATGTATCTGCCGGCGATGCCGACCATCGCGGCCGATCTCGGCGCCTCGATCGGGGCGACCCAGATGACGCTGATGGCCTTCTTCGTCGCCTTCGGCGTCTGTCAGATCGGCTATGGCCCGGTCTCGGACATGGCCGGGCGCCGGGCGCCGCTGTTCTTCGGGCTCGGTCTGTTCCTGCTCGCCTCGGTCGGCTGCGCGCTGGCGCAAAGCATCGACATCCTGATCCTGTTCCGCTTCCTGCAGGGGATCGGCGCCGCCTCGGTCATGGTGATCCCCCGCGCGATCATCCGCGACCGCTATACCGGCATCGACGCGACCCGGATGATGGCGATGGTCATGCTGGTGATCAGCGTGAGCCCGATGCTGGCGCCGCTGGCGGGCAGCGGGCTCATCCTCGCCTTCGGCTGGCGGGCGGTCTTCGTGGCGATCGCCGCCACCTCGCTCCTCAGCCTCGTCCTGGTCTGGAAGGTGCTGCCCGAGACCCATGCGGCCGAGCACCGGATGCCGATCAGCCTGCCGGCGCTGGTCGCGGGCTTTCGCACGCTGCTGACCGATCGCGGCTTTCTCGGCCTCACCTTCATCGGCGGGCTCGGCATGTCGAGCTTCTTCGCGTTCCTCGCGAGCTCGTCCTTCGTCTATATCGACCATTTCGGCCTCAGCCCGACGCAATACAGCCTGGCTTTCGCGCTGAACGCCATCGGCTTCTTCGCCGCCTCGCAGCTCGCCGCCCGGCTCGGCGCGCGGTTCGGCATGACCCGCGTCATCAGGGCCGCGGTCGGTGGCTATGCGGCCGGGGCGCTGATCCTCGTCGCGGTGACGCTGGCCGGCATCGACAGCCTGCCGCTCCTGATCGCGATGCTGTTCTGCACCTTCGCCTTTCTCGGGCTGGTGCTGCCGACCTCGATGATCCTGGCGCTGGAGGAGCATGGCGCGATCGCGGGCATCGCCTCCGCGCTCGGGGGCACGTTGCAGATGGTGCTGGGCGCGGCGATGATCGGGCTCGTCAGCGCGACCTTTGACGGGACCACCCTGCCGATGGTGCTGGCGATCGGCGGCTGCGCGGCGCTCGCGTTGCTGCTGTCGCGCACCAGCATGCCCCGCCCGGCGCTAAGCGGGCTCGCCTGATCGCTCGTCGGATCGCTCATCGCGGCCCGGCCGAAGCGCGCGGAGCGCGTTGAGGATCGCCGCGACGTCGATCGCCTCCTGCAGCAGCGCGCCCTGGACCGGGGTGATCCAGCCGGCGGCGGCGGCGAGCATCGCGGCGAGCGACAGGCCGATGCCGACCGCGACGCTCTGGAGCGCGATCGCCCGCGCCCGCCGCGCGATGCGCAGGCCGGGCAGGATCGGGTCCAGCCGGTCGACCATCACCACGATATCGGCGGTCTCGGCGCTGGCCGCCGCCCCGCGCGCGCCCATGGCGATGCCGAGATCGGCGGCCGCGAGGGCGGGGGCGTCGTTGACCCCGTCGCCGACCATCATCACCGGGCCGAAGGCGCGCTCGGCCTCGACCACGGCGACCTTGCGCGCGGGGTCGAGGCCTGCTTCCACGCGGTCGAGGCCGAGATCGGCGGCGATGCCGTCCGCGACCTCGCGGCGGTCGCCGGTCGCCAGCACGATCCGGGCGATGCCGGCGCGGCGCAGGCCGGCGAGCAGGCCGGCGGTGCCGGGGCGCAGGCTGTCGGCGAGGACGAGCTCGCCCGCGAGCGCACCGTCGATCGCGACGCTGACGGTCAGCGCGCCGGGGGGCGCTGGCTGGGGCGGGATGGCGGCCGCGGCGACCCGCTCCTGCACGAAGCGGCGTCCGCCGACGAGGATGTCGTGCCCGGCGACCCGCCCGGACAGGCCCTCGCCCGCGGTTTCGACCACCGCCTCGGGCACCGGCAGGTCGAGGCCGCGGTCCCGCGCCGCCTCGACCAGCGCGTGGGCGATGCTGTGCTGGGAGGCTTGGTCGAGCGCGGCGGCGCGGCCGAGCAGGGTGTCGGCGTCCCAGGTGCCGGCCGGATGCACCGCGACCAGCCGGGCGCGGCCGTCGGTCAGGGTGCCGGTCTTGTCGAGGACCAGCACGCGGATCCGAGCGAGGGTCTCGAGCGCGCCGCCGCCTTTGATCAGGATGCCGCGCGCCGCCGCGCGCGACAGGCCGGCGACCAGGGCCACCGGGACCGCGAGGATCAGCGGGCAGGGGGTGGCCACCACCAGCACCGCGACCGCCCGCACCGGATCGCCCGACAATGACCAGGCCGCGCCGGCGATCAGGAGCGTGAGCAGCAGGAAGCCGAGCGCCCAGCGGTCGGCCAGGCGCACCATCGGGGCCTTGGCGCTCTGGGCCTGTTCGACCAGCCGCAGAATTCCCGCGAAGGTGCTGTCCGCCGCGCTGCGCTCGGCGATCATCTCGAAGGCGGGGCCGACATTGGTCGGTCCGCTCATCACCGTCGCGCCGGCCGCGTGGCGCACCGGCACCGCCTCGCCGGTGAGGGCCGATTCGTCGAGCACCGCCGGGCCGTCGGCGACCCGCCCATCCGCCGGCAGCGCATCGCCATGGCGGATCAGCAGCCGGTCGCCGGCGGCGATCGCCTCGATCGGCACTTCCTCGAGCCCTGCCGCGCCGTGGCGCATCGCGCGGCGCGGCACGCGGGTCAGGAGCGCGGTCATCTCGCGGCGCGCGCGGCCCTCGGCGAAGCGTTCGAGATGCTGGCCGCCGGCATACATGAGCGCGACGACGGCGGCCGCCAGCGGCTCGCCGACCGCGAGCGCGGCGCTCATCGACAGGGCGGCCACGATGTCGAGCCCGAAATCGCCGCGCCGCAGGCTGGCGAGGATCTGGCCGACCAGCGCCGCGAGGACGGGCAGGGTGGCGGCGGTCCAGACCAGGGCGGCCGCGCGCTCGTTGCCCGCCGCGCGCGCCGCGAGACCGAGCAGGAGCCCGGTCGCCGGCAGGGCGACGAGGAGGGGGCCGAGCCAGCGCGGGGCCGTGGTCATGCAGGCAAGCTCCGCCTTCATCCGTTCGCCCCCATCCTGGGTCCCGGCGGCGATCGCGCGCCATGATCCGGGTCAAGCGGCCCGCACGCGACGAGAGGCTGTTGCCGAGGTCGCGCGGGGCGTATAACAAGCGCTTCCCGCCCCCGGAGCCCGTGGCCCATGTCCGAAGAATTCTACCGCATCAAGCGCCTTCCGCCCTACGTTTTCGCCGAGGTCAACCGGCTCAAGGCCCAGTACCGCGCCGAGGGGATGGACATCATCGATTTCGGCATGGGCAATCCGGACATGGACACGCCCAAGCATATCGTCGACAAGCTGGTCGAGACGGTGCAGAAGCCGCGCACCCACCGCTATTCCGCGTCGAAGGGCATCCCCGGCCTGCGCCGGGCCCAGGCGGGCTATTACGAGCGCCGCTTCGGGGTGACGCTCGATCCCGAGACCGAGGTGATCGCGACGCTGGGCTCGAAGGAGGGCCTCGCCAATCTGGCGATGGCGATCACCGGGCCGGGCGACGTGATGCTGGTGCCGAACCCGTCCTATCCGATCCATCCCTATGGCTTCATGATCGCGGGCGGCACGCTGCGCCATGTGCCGGCCCTGCATGACGGGCGGTTCGATCCGGAGGATTATCTGCGCGGGCTGGAGCGCGCGGTGCTGCATTCGGTGCCGAAGCCGGTGGCGCTGCTCGTCTCGTTCCCGTCCAATCCGACGGCGCAGGTCTGCGATCTCGATTTCTACAAGGATCTGATCGCCTTCGCGAAGAAGCACTATCTGTGGGTCTTGTCCGACCTCGCCTATGCCGAGATCTATTTCGACGACAATCCGCCGCCTTCGATCCTGCAGGTCGAAGGGGCGCGCGACGTGGCGATCGAGTTCACCTCGCTCAGCAAGACCTATGCGATGCCGGGCTGGCGGATGGGCTTCGCGGTCGGCAACACGAAGCTGATCGGGGCGCTGACGCGGATCAAGTCCTATCTCGATTACGGCGCCTTCACCCCGGTGCAGGTCGCGGCGGCGGCGGCGTTGAACGGGCCGCAGGATTGCGTGGCCGAGATCCGGGGCATCTATCGCCATCGGCGCGACGTGCTGGTCGACACGATGGGGCGGGCTGGCTGGCGCATCCCTTCGCCGCCGGCGACGATGTTCGCCTGGGCGCCGGTGCCCGAACCGTTCGCGTCGATCGGGTCGATGGGCTTCTCGAAGATCCTGCTGCGCGAGGCCGAGGTGGCGGTCGCGCCCGGCGTCGGGTTCGGCGAATATGGCGAGGGCTATGTGCGGCTCGGGCTCGTGGAGAACGAGCACCGGATCCGGCAGGCGGCGCGCGGCGTGAAGCGGGTGCTGCAGCATGCGAGCGAGTTGCTGGAGAAGTACCATGCCGAGCAGGACGCGGCGGCATGAGCGAGATCGACTGGGATTTCGACGAGCAGCGCGCCGAGACCGAGATGACGGTGGCGCAGGTCCGCGAGGAATCCGGGCTCGACGAGACGGCGGTGATCACCCTCGATCTCGAATTCGTGCCGGTCGAGGAGGGCGCCGATCCCGCCGCCGTCCTGAAGGCGCTGACGAGCTTCGGCTATCTGGCGAGCGCGGTCGAGAACGACCCGGACGGGCGGATCGAGGCGACGGTGCTCGATATCCCGTTCAGCGCCGAAGTGATCTGGCTGCATGAGGAGCGGACCACCCGGATCGCGCTGGCGCGCGGCTTCGTCCCGGACGGCTGGGGGTTCTGGGAGCCGTGACGGACCGGGGGCGCGCAGGCCTGTCGCGCCTGACAGCGTATCGACGTTAAAATCGAGGCCGGTAAAATCGAGGCCGGTCGCGTTGACGCGACCGTCATCAGATCGCGGAGCGATAGCGGGATGCGTTGCGCGCGCGCTCGGCGCGCGATCGCCTGGGCGAGGATGTCGGCGGCGAGCGGAGATCGTGGCGATCTCGGGCAGTTGGGCCCGCCATCCCGCGATGGTGCGCGCAGGGGCGACCGCGATCCTGACGCCGGAGCGCTTCGAGGAGGATGGGCCGCCGGTTGATGTCGCTCTCGATACGGTGGGCGGTCCGCTGCGCCTCGCGCTGCTGCGCCGGCTGGCGCCGGGCGGGCGGCTCTCTCCGCTCGGCAATGCCAGCGGGATCCCGGCGGCGTTCGATGGCGACGAGGTCAGGCTGCGCAGCGTCACGGTGAGCGGCCTCGCAACGGGCGGGATTTCGCATCGGCTGCCCGACCGGGCGCGGTCCGCCGGGCGCCGGATTTCGAGAACCTGGATCTTGCGGCGGCGCCGGGCGCTCGGCTCGAGGAGCGCGCGGGGCTGGGGAGGATCGTGCTGCGGGTCCGCCGAGAGCCGCGCGGCTTCGGTCGGCATTCGGGATACCGGCGCCGGTGGGGACGCGAGCATCTGGGCTTGCCTGTGGTCCGTCTCGCCGCGACAGTGGGGCGCGCGCTCCACGGCGGGGCGCGCCGGGTATGGATGGACGGGGGCATGGGCAAGAAGTCGAAGAAGGAGAGGCCGGCCAGCGAGCTGAAGCAGAATGCGCTGGAGCATAGCGAGCGCACCATCGTCTGGAAGCGCGGGCCGAAGCCCAAGAAGCAGCCCAGGAGCGGGCAGCCCTACAAGTATGTCGACGAGCTGGTCCGGCTGCAGTTCGAGTTGATCAAGCTGCAGGACTGGGTGCAGCAGGAGGGGCTGAAGGTCGTCGTGCTGTTCGAGGGACGCGACGCGGCCGGCAAGGGCGGGGTGATCAAGCGGATCAGCGAGAGCCTCAATCCCCGGATCTGCCGGGTGGTGGCGCTCGGCACCCCGACCGAGCGCGAGCGCGGGCAATGGTATTTCCAGCGCTATGTGCCGCATCTGCCCGGGCGCGGCGAGATCGTGCTGTTCGACCGGTCCTGGTACAACCGCGCCGGGGTCGAGCGGGTGATGGGCTTCTGCACCGAGGAGGAATATCTCGAATTCCTGCGCGCCTGCCCGCTTTTCGAGGAGATGCTGATCCGGTCGGGCATCGCGCTGGTCAAGTACTGGTTCTCGGTGTCGGACGAGGAGCAGGAGCGGCGCTTCCAGCAGCGGATCGAGAATCCGATCAAGCGCTGGAAGCTGTCGCCGATGGATCTGAAGTCGCGCGAGAAATGGGTCGACTATTCGCGCGCCAAGGACGCGATGCAGGAATTCACCGACACCGATCTGTCGCCCTGGCATGTCGTCGATGCCGACAACAAGAAGCGGGCCCGGCTGAATTGCATCAGCCATCTGCTGGGTCAGGTTCCCTATCAGGAGATCGCCCGGCCCAAGGCCGAGCTGCCGCCGCGGCCGTCCGATGCCGGCTATGTGCGTCCGCCGAAGGAGCGGCAGCGCTGGGTGCCGGAGCTCTACTGAGGCGCGGGCGCTCCCGGCCGGGGCCGGCGCGAAGGGGCATCGAGCCCCTTCGCGCCGCGCGCTGTCGCGCGGAAGGGGCTCGGGACTCACCAGGAAACAGGAGGCGCCCGGGGCCTGTCTCCCGGAGCCGTCGTCGCGTTGTCGGCTGCCTGGGGCGCGGGGGCCGGGTCGTCAAGGACGCCTGACGGCGCCCGCGCCCGCGCGGGTAAATCCTTGACGACCCGGCCCCCGCGCCCCTTTTCGGCATCCAACGCGACGGCGGCTCCGGGAAACAGGCCCTTCGAGGGGGCGCTGCGGGCTGGCGGACCCGAGGGCCCCGAGGGGGGGGCAGTTCGCGGTTGCGGCAGAGGCGCGGCTCCACTAGAGCGGGGGGCGGATCGGGGGGGCTCGGGCCCCGCGCGATCCCCGTGCCGGAGAGTCCTGATGAAGAACGAACCCTTGCGTATCGCCATCGCCGGCCTCGGGACCGTCGGCGGCGGCGTCGTGCGGATGTTGCAGCGGAACGGGGCGCTGATCGCGGCGCGGGCCGGGCGGCCGATCGAGGTCGTGGCGCTCTCGGCCCGGTCGCGCAGCCGGGATCGCGGTTTCGACATCTCGGCCTATGAGTGGGAGGACGATCCGGTCGCCCTGGCGCGGCGTTCGGATATCGACCTCGTGGTCGAGGTGATCGGCGGCGAGGACGGACCGGCGAGGGCCGCGGCGGGTGCGGCGCTCGGTTCGGGCAAGCATCTCGTCACCGCCAACAAGGCGATGCTTGCCCGTCATGGCCAGGCGTTGGCCGAGGCGGCGGAGGCGGCGGGGGTCGCGCTGCGCTTCGAGGCCGCGGTCGCGGGCGGCATTCCGGTGGTCAAGGCCTTGACCGAGGGGCTGGCGGGCAATGCGATCACCCGGCTGATGGGGGTGATGAACGGCACCTGCAACTACATCCTGACGCGGATGGAGGCCGAGGACGCGCCGTATGAGGCGGTGCTGGAGGAGGCCAAGCGGCTCGGCTATGCCGAGGCCGATCCGTCCTTCGACGTGGGCGGGATCGATGCGGCCCAGAAGCTCGCCTTGCTCGCGGCGACCGCCTTCGGGACGCGGGTGGATTACGGCGCGATCAGCGTCGAGGGGATCGAGCGGGTGAGCCTTGCCGATATCGAGCATGCCGCCGAGCTCGGCTACCGGATCAAGCTGCTCGGGGTGGCGCGCGCGGCGCCGGGCGGGGTCGAGGCGCGGATGCAGCCTTGCCTGGTGCCGGCGGGCTCGCCGATCGGCCAGCTCGAGGGCGTGACCAACATGGTCGTGATCGAGGGCGACTTCGTCGGCCGGATCGTGCTGTCGGGTCCCGGGGCGGGTGAGGGGCCGACCGCCTCGGCGATCGTGGGCGACGTGATCGACGTGGCGCGGGGGCTGGTGACGCCGGCTTTCGGACGGCCGGCGGCGAGCCTCGCCGCGCCGGGCCGCGCCGGCGAGGGCGCGCCGGCGGCCTATTACCTGCGCTTCCTGCTGGCCGATGCTCCGGGGACGCTCGCCCAGGTCGCGGCGGCGCTCGGGGCCGCCGGCATCTCGATCAACCGGATGCGTCAGGTCGAGCATTCGGGCGCGGAGGCGCCGGTGCTGATCGTGACGCATGCCACGGCCCGCGCGCCGCTCGACGCGGCGCTGGCCGAGATCGCGGCCTTGCCGGTCTGCCGGGGGGCGCCGGTCGCGATCCGGATCGAGGATCTGTGAGCGCGGCGGCCATCCGGCCGGTTGACGCCGCGGATATCGCGGCGATCCAGGCGATCTATGCCCATCACGTGCTGACCGGGATCGCCACTTTCGAGGAGGAGGCGCCGAGCATCGCCGAGATCGACCGGCGCTGCGGCGAAATCGTCGGCCGGGGCCTGCCCTATCTGGTGGCGGAGCGGGCGGGACGGGTGCTCGGCTATGCCTATGCCGGTCCCTACCGGGCCCGCAGCGCCTATCGCTTCACGCTGGAGGATTCGATCTATCTCGATCCGGCGGCGGCCCGGCAGGGGATCGGGCGGCGCCTGCTCGAGCGGCTCATCGCCGAGGCGGCGGCGAGCGGCGCGCGCCAGCTGGTCGCGGTGATCGGCGACAGCGGCAATGCCGCCTCGATCGCGCTGCATGCGCGCGCGGGCTTCGCCCATGTCGGCATGTTGCGCGCGGTCGGCTTCAAGTTCGGCCGCTGGGTCGACACGGTCGAGATGCAGCGCCCGCTCGGCCCTGGCGATGCCAGCTTGCCCGGACAAGGCCGCTAGATCAGCGGCAGGCGAACGTCGCGGGGCCCCCGCGTTGCGGCTCGTCAGTCGGCAGGCCTCGGCACGGGCTGAGGCGCGGCTTGGTCCGGGCCGGCAGCGGGGACCGAGGCGGGGGATGCGGCGGGCGATGCGGCGGCGGCCGGCATCCGGAAGATCTGGCCGGGATAGATCATGTCGGGATCGCGGATCAGGCCGCTATTGGCGGCATAGATCCGGGTATAGAGCATGCCCGCGCCATAGCGGAGACGGGCGAGGGTCCAGAGATTGTTGCCGGGCTGGACCACGACCGAGCTGGTCTCGGCCGTGCCGCCGTCGGCGCCGCTCGCGGGCAGATCACGCTGGAACGGTGTCTCGATCCGGCTCGACACCCGCCCGGTCTTGTCGATCTGGTCGATCCTGAGCCGGTAGAGCCCGGCCGACATGTCGTCGAGCGCGAGCCTCCAGCGGCCTTCGGGATCGACCTGGCCCTCGCGGGCGAGGGCGTCGTTGACATAGGCCTTGAGCTCGGCGCCCGCGAGCCCGAAGCCCGCCAGGGTGACCGAGCCGGCTCCGGCATAGGAGATGCTGGCGAGCGACACCCGGTCGGCCGGCATGCCGGCCGGCCGGGCCGTCGGGGTGATCTCGGCCTTGTCCGGCGAGAGGATCGCGGTCGCGCCGATCTGCGGGGCCGGCTCGTTCGCGGCGGTCCCGGGTGCTGCGGTCTCGGGCGTGGTTGCTTCGGACGCGGCGGTTTCGGATTGCGCGGACGCGGACGGAGCGCTCGCGGCTGCGGCGGGCGCCGCAGCGTCCGGCGTGGCGGCATCCGCCGTCTGCTGGGGCGGCGCGCTGGGCAGCAGGACGACGAGCTGGTCGGAACGGGTTTCCGCGCCGGTCGACCCGGTGGCGCCGAGGGTCAGGGATTGCGGCTCGGCGGAGGGGGTGGCCTGGAACATCGCGACGAAGTTGCCCTGGGCGTCGGCTTGCGCGTCGGCGACCGGGTGATCGCCGGCATAGAGCGTGACGGTTGCGCCCGGGTCGGCGCGCCCGGCGACGAGCGCCGAGCCACCGGGCTCGACGCGCACCACGTCGACGCTCGGCGCGGCGGCGGCTTGCCTGTCGTCGGCCGGGGCCTTGTCGGAGGCGCCCCCAGTCGGGGCGGTCGCTTCGGGCCCTGGCGACACGGTCCCGGCCGGGGACGGCGCGGTGGCGACGGGGGCCGGCGCGGGCTCGGCCGGTGGCGTGCTGCCCCGGGTCGCGAGATAGACGAGCCCGGCAGTGCCGGCGCACAGGCCCAGTATGATCGCGGCGCGCGTTTGGTTGGACGACACCATGCCCATGATCGAGCACCCCTTGCTTCAGTCGGCGCGCCGGGACCGAGGCCCGGACGATCCCGGGGGCTGGCCGGCGCCGCGGCAAACTGCTAGAGCGGATCTTGTCACAAAACCAGTGCAATGCAAACAGAAGCGATGACCGGAGCCCCAGCGATGCGCACTCTCGACCGGAAATCGATCTGCGTGTTCTGCGGCTCGCGCAGCGGCGCGGATCCGGATTTCGCGGCGACGGCCGAGCAATTGGGCCAGGCGCTGGCGGCCGACGGGCTGCGCCTGGTCTATGGCGCCGGCGATGTCGGGCTGATGGGCATCCTGGCGCGCGCCGCCGGCGCGGCGGGGGGCGAGACCTTCGGTGTCGTGCCCGAGCATCTGGTGCGCCGTGAGGTGGCCCGGCGCGATCTCAACACCTTCGTCGTCACCGAGACGATGCACGAGCGCAAGAAGGTCATGTTCATGAATGCCGATGCGGTCGTGACGCTGCCGGGCGGGCCGGGGAGCCTCGACGAGTTGTTCGAGGTCCTGACCTGGCGCCAGCTCGGGCTGCACGACAAGCCGGTTTTCCTGTTGAACGTCAAGGGTTACTGGACGCCGCTGATGGCGCTGCTGCAGCATATCGTCGCGCAGGGTTTCGCCGATCCGGGCTTTCTCGACCTCGTCGAGGTCTATGGCACGGTGCCGGAACTGATGGCGGCGCTGCGCGAGAGCCTTTCCTGACGCCAGACCTCCCAGGAATAGAGCGCGAGTCCGGTCCAGATCAGCGGAAAGGCGATCGCGTCCCAGCGGGTGAAGGGCTCGCCGAAGACCAGCACCGCGACGGCGAATTGCAGGGTCGGGTTGAGATATTGCACGAGCCCGAGGCTCGCATAGGAGATCAGCCGCGCCGCGCGGGAGAAGAGCATCAGCGGAACCGCGGTGAGCGGCCCGGACAGGATGAGGAGCGCCGCGGTGCCAACGTCGTTGCCGAGCAGGCCGGCGGTCCGGCCGCCGAGATCGGTCCAGAGCCCGGCCTTGATGCCGGCGAGGAAGGCGAGGGCGGCGGGCAGGAGGATCAGCGTCTCGATGAAGACGCTGACCGTCGGGCCGAGGCGCAGGCGCTTCTTGATCAGTCCGTAGAGCCCGAACGTGCCGGCGAGGAGCAGCGCGAGCCAGGGCACATGGCCGAGCCCGAGCGCCTGGGTCAGCACGGCGAGCGTGGCGAGGCCGATCGCGACGATCTGGACCGGGCGGAACCGCTCGCCGAAGACGATGCAGCCGAGCGCCACCGCGACCAGCGGGAAGATGTAGTAGCCGAGGCTCGCCTCCAGCGCGAAGCCGTTCTGCACCGCATAGATGAAGCCGAGCCAGTTGGTCGAGATGAGCAGCGCCGAGAGGCCGAGCGTGGTCCAGGTGCGGCGCTGGGCCAGGGCCTCGCGGATCTCGGTTCCCCGGCCCTGGAGGCCGAGGACGAGGCCGAAGAACACCACGCTCCAGATCGTGCGGTGGCAGAGGACCTCGATCGGGGGGACGGAGGAGAGCGCGCGGTAGAAGATGCCCGAGAGGCCCCAGATGGTCGCCGCCGTCGCCATGGCGGCGACGCCCTTCAGCCCGTCGGTCATCGCCTCTGTCCCCCTGCCTGCCGGCCCCGGGCTTACGCGTCCGGTCCGGTCCTGTCCATCGGGCTGGGCGGGCCGTAGCCGCCGCCGCCCGGGGTTTCGAGCCAGAAGCTGTCGCCCGGGCCAAGCTCGCGCCTGTCGGCCGAGGCGAGGGTCTCGACGGTGCCGTCGGCGCGCAGGATGCGGGTGCGGCCGAGGCCGCCGGGCGCGCCGCCTGCGAGCCCCGGGGGCGGCACGACGCGGTGGCCGGCGAGGATCGCCACGGTCATCGGCTCGAGGAAGCGGATGCGGCGGGTGACGCCGTCGCCGCCGGGGAACCGGCCTGCGCCGCCCGAGCCCACCCGGATGCGGAATTCGTCGAGCATGACGGGGAAGCGCCATTCCAGGACTTCGGGGTCGGTCAGGCGGGAATTGGTCATGTGGGAATGGACGCCCGAGGTGCCGGCATAGCCGGTTCCGTCCGAGAGCCGCCCGGCGCCGGTGCCGCCGCAGATCGTCTCGTAATACTGGTAGCGGGCATTGCCGAAGGTGGTGTTGTTCATCGTCGATTGCGCCGCCGCCTGGACCCCGAGCGCGAGGAAGAGCGCCGAGGTCACCGCCTGGCTGGTCTCGACATTGCCGGCGATCACCGCCGCGGGATAGCGGGGCGAGAGCATGGTGCCGGGGGGCAGGATGACGTGGAGGGGCTTCATCACCCCTTCGTTCATCGGGATCGCGTCGTCGACCAGGCAGCGGAAGACATAGAGCACCGCGGCGCGGGTGACGGGTTCGGGGGCGTTGTAGTTGGTGGCGAGCTCGGCCGTGGTGCCGGTGAAGTCGATGGTGGCGGCGCGCCGCGCCCGGTCGACGCGGATGCGCACGCGGATCTCGCGGGGCGTGCCGTCGAAATCGGGATCCATGGGATAGGTGTAGTCGGCATCGCTCAGCGCCTCGATGGCGCGGCGGACGCTTTCCTCGGCATTGTCCTGGACATGGGCCATATAGGCCTGGACCGTTTCGAGGCCGAACTGCGCGACCATGCGGCCGAGTTCCTGCGCGCCCTTCGCGCAGGCGGCGACCTGGGCCTTGAGATCGGCGATGTTGATGTCGGGCGCGCGGACCGGGTGCGGTCCGGCGAGCAGCAGCGCGCGGGTCTCGGCCTCGCGGAAGCGGCCGCGCTCGACCAGGGTCCAATTGTCGATATAGGCGCCTTCGTCGTGGATGGTGCGGCTGTCGGGCGGCATCGAGCCCGGGGTGAGGCCGCCGACGTCGGTATGGTGGCCGCGGGCGGCGGAGAAGAACAGGATCTCGCGGCCGGCTTCGTCCCAGACCGGCGTCACCACTGTGATATCAGGCAGATGCGTGCCGCCGTTATAGGGGGCGTTGAGGGCGAAGACGTCGCCCGGGCGCATGGCCGGGTTCTGGGCGATGATCGCCTTGACGCTCGCCCCCATCGAGCCGAGATGGACCGGCATGTGCGGGGCGTTGGCGATGAGGTCGCCACTCGCGTCGAAGACGGCGCAGGAGAAGTCGAGCCGCTCCTTGATCGTGACACTGGCAGCCGTGTTCTCGAGCACCGCCCCCATCTGTTCGGCGATCGACATGTAGAGGTTGTTGAAGACTTCGAGCAGGACCGGGTCGGCCGTGGTGCCGAGCGCGTCGCGGGACTGGCGCGGGGCATGGCGGGTCAGTTCCACATGGTCATGCGCGGTGATGCGGGCGCGCCAGCCGGGTTCGACCAGGACCGAGGTATGGGGCTCGACCAGCACCGCCGGGCCGGTCAGCCGGTCGCCGGGGCGGAGCGCCGCGCGCCGGACGAAGCGGGTCTCGATCCATCGGCCGCCGAGAAAGACCGGGGCGGTCTGGGCGGTGTCGATCTCGGCCTCGTCGCGCAGCATCTCCTCGAGCGCGGCTTCGGTCAGATCGGCGGCCTCGCCGATCGCCTCGGCCTGGGCCGCTTCGATCACCAGGGACGCCGCGCCGGGATCGAAGCCGAAACGGGCGCGGTGGGCGGCGGCGAAGGCCCGCCCCATCGCGGGTAGGTCGCCGAAGCGGATCGGCAGGGCGGTGTCGGTGCCCGCGACCTTGAGCCGAAGCGTCCGCTCTACCCGGATCCGCGGCTCGGGAACGCCCTGGGCTTCGACCTCGGCGAGCGCCTCGACGCCGAGCCGGTCGAGCAGGGCGGCGGCGGCGAGCCGCCCGGCTGCATCGAGCGGAGCCTCGACCGCCTGGGTCCGCGTGGCGCGGATATCGGCGAGCCCCATCCCGTAGGCCGAAAGCAGCGAGGCCATCGGATGGATCAGGCAGGTCGTCATGCCGAGCGTGTCGGCAACGGCGCAGGCATGCTGCGCGCCCGCGCCCCCGAACACGGTGAGGCAGTAGCCGGTGACGTCGTGGCCGCGCTGGACGCTGATCGTCTTGATCGCGTTCGCCATGTTCTCGGTTGCGATGCGCAGGAAGCCTTCGGCGACCTCCTCGGCCGGCTTGCCGATCTCGGCGGCGAGCGCGTCGAATTTCGCGCCGGCCGCCGCGAGGTCGAGCGGCCGGTCGCCCTGGGGGCCGAAGATCGCGGGGAAGAATTCGGGCCGGAGCCGCCCGGTCAGCACATTGGCGTCGGTGACCGCGAGCGGACCGCCGCGGCCATAGGAGGCGGGGCCCGGATCGGCGCCGGCGCTTTCCGGGCCGACCCGCATCCGGGCGCCATCGAAGCTCAGCAGCGAGCCGCCGCCGGCGGCGACGGTATGGATATGCATCATCGGCGCGGTGACGCGCACGCCGGCGATCTCGGTATGGAGCACGCGCTCGTAGTCGCCGGCATAGTGGCAGACATCGGTCGAGGTGCCGCCCATGTCGAAGCCGATGATCCGGTCTTGTCCGGCGATGGCGCTGGTTCGGACCGCGCCGACGACGCCGCCGGCCGGGCCGCTCAGGATCGCGTCCTTGCCCTGGAACCGGTCGGCACCGGTCAGGCCGCCCGAGGATTGCATGAACAGCAGCTTGCCGGTCATGTCGCCGGCGAAGGCGCTGGCGATCCGGTCGATATAGCGGCGCAGGATCGGCGAGAGATAGGCGTCGACCACGGTCGTGTCGCCGCGGCTGACGAGCTTCATCAGCGGGCTGACCCGGTGGCTGACCGAGATCTGGGTGAAGCCCGCCTCGGCGGCGAGCGAGGCCGCCCGCGCTTCGTGCGCGGGGTAGCGGTAGCCGTGCAGGAAGGCGATGGCGCAGGAAGCGAGGCCTTGGGCGCGCGCCGCCGCGAACGTGGCGGCGAGCCGCGGCGCGTCGAGCGGGGTCTCGACGGTGCCATCGGCCCGGACCCGCTCCTCGGCCTCGATCACCGTGGAATAGAGCATGGTCGGCAGCAGGATCTGGCGGTCGAAGAGGCGGGGCCGGTTCTGGTAGGCGAGCCGCAGCTGTTCGCCGAGGCCGCGGGTGGTGACGAAGACCAGCGGCTCGCCCTTGCGTTCGAGCAGGGCATTGGTCGCGACGGTGGTACCCATCTTGATGCTGGCGATGCGTTCGGCCGGGATCGGCGCGTCGGGACCGAGCGCGAGGAAGCGGCGGATGCCGTGGAGGGCGGCGTCGGGATAGCGCCCGGGATTCTCCGATAGGTGCTTGGCCCGATGGAGGCGACCGTCCGGATCGCGCGCCACGATGTCGGTGAAGGTGCCGCCGCGGTCGATCCAGAAGTCCCAGCCAGCCATTCCGCGCCCTCCCCCGCAGCGCGCGGGGGGCCGATGGCGCCCGCGCGGTCAAATCAGCCATGCCGGCGCGGGGGATGCAAGCGCCCGTTACCGAGCGCGTGCCCGGAATTGACTTGAGGCCCCCCTTGCGGCAGAAGGTCGGCTCGCCCCGCGTCCGGCCGCCCGCGGGGCATTTGCATTTGGAGGCGGCCCGTCTGGAGTGTGGCCCCCGTGATTTCGCCCGTCCTGCCGACCTATGCCCGCGCGCCGCTCTCCTTCGTGGAGGGCGAGGGATCCTGGCTGATCGAAGCCTCGGGCGAACGATATCTCGATCTCGGCGGCGGCATCGCGGTGACGGTGCTCGGCCATGCCCATCCGGAGCTGGTCAAGGCGCTGACCGACCAGGCGCGGAAGCTCTGGCACACCTCGAACCTCTACCGGATCCCGAACCAGGAGGCGCTCGCCGAGCGGCTGGTGGCGCATTCCTTCGCCGACACGGTCTTCGTGACCAATTCCGGGACCGAGGCGATCGAATGCGCGGTCAAGATGGCGCGCAAGCATTTCAGCGCCAAGGGCGAGCCCGAGCGCTATCGGATCATCAGCTTCGAGGGGGCGTTCCACGGGCGTTCGACGGCGGCGATCGCAGCCTCGGGCGCGGAAAAGATGGTCAAGGGGTTCGGGCCGGTCCTGCCGGGTTTCGATGTCCTGCCGTTCCTCGATCTTGCCGCGGTCGAGGCGGCGATTGCGCCCGAGACCGCCGCGGTGTTGATCGAGCCGATCCAGGGCGAGGGCGGGATCCGGGTGGTTCCGGCGGCCGAGCTGCGCGCCTTGCGCGCGCTCTGCGACGCGCATGGGCTCCTGCTGATCCTCGACGAGATCCAGTGCGGGCTCGGGCGGACCGGCAAGCTCTTCGCCTACGAATGGGCGGGGATCGAGCCCGATATCATGACGATCGCCAAGGGGATCGGCGGGGGCTTTCCGCTGGGCGCCTGCCTCGCGACCGAGGATGCGGCGCGCGGCATGGGGCTCGGCACCCATGGCAGCACCTATGGCGGCAATCCGCTGGCCTGCGCCGTCGGTGTCGCGGTGATGGATATCGTGACCGCGCCGGGTTTTCTGGAGCAGGTGAGCCGCACGGCCGGGCGTTTCCGCCAGGGGCTCGAGGGGCTGGTCGCGAGCCATCCGGCGATTTTCGGCGGGGTGCGCGGCGAGGGGCTGATGCTGGCGCTCGAATGCCGGGTGCCGAACGGCGAGGTGGTGAAGGCGGGCTATGGCGCGCATGTGCTGGTCGTGGCGGGCGGCGACAATGTGGTCCGGCTGCTGCCGCCGCTCACTCTGAGCGAGGCCGAGGTGGATGAGGGGCTGCGCCGGCTCGGGGCCGCGGCGGTGGCGTTGGAGCGCGAGGCGGCCGGGGCATGAGGCATTTCCTCGATCTCGACACGACGCCCGCGGAGGAACTGCGGGCGATCCTGGGATCGGCCGCAGCGATGAAGGCGGCGCGCGCAGGCCAGGCGCGGGGCGTTCCGGACGCGGACCAGCCGCTCAAGGGGCGGATCGTCGCGCTGATCTTCGAGAAGCCCTCGACCCGGACCCGGGTGAGCTTCGATGTGGGCGTGCGCCAGCTCGGCGGCGAGACCCTGGTCCTGTCGGGTACCGAGATGCAGCTCGGCCATGGCGAGACCATCGCCGACACCGCGCGGGTGCTGTCGCGCTTCGTCGATCTGATCATGATCCGGACCTTCGAGGAGACGACCCTGCTCGAGATGGCCGAGCATGCGACGGTGCCGGTGATCAACGGACTGACCGATGCCAGCCATCCCTGCCAGATCATGGCCGACATCCTGACCTATGAGGAGCATCGCGGCCCGATCGCCGGGGCCAAGGTGGTCTGGTCGGGCGACGGCAACAATGTCTGCGCCTCGTTCCTGCATGCGGCGGGGCAGTTCGGCTATGACCTCACCTTCACCGGGCCGCCGACGCTCGACCCATCGCCGAAGGCGGTGGCCTTTGCCCGGTCGAAGGGCTCGCGGGTCGCGATCGAGCGCGACCCGTTGCGGGCGGTGGCGGGGGCCGATCTCGTGGTGACCGACACCTGGATCTCGATGCACGATCCCCAGAGCGCGCGGGAGCGGCGGCACAACCTGCTGCGTCCCTATCAGGTGAACGAGGCGCTGATGGCGGCGGCGGGGCCGGAGGCCCTGTTCATGCATTGCCTGCCCGCGCATCGGTCCGAGGAGGTGACGAGCGCGGTGATGGACGGGCCCGCCTCGGTGGTCTTCGACGAGGCGGAGAACCGGCTGCATGCCCAGAAGGCGATCCTGCGCTGGTGCCTGGAAATGTGAGCGTCGCACGCGTGCGACTCTGGCTATGCATTTGATTTTATTGATGAACAGGTTGCGGCATTAACGGAATCTCAAGACCGGTTAACCGCAGTGCGGCGATTTCGCGCGCGGTTTTGGCGGTCGCGTCGCTCTTCGGTAGAGCGCCGCGGCGACGCCGCGCTCGCGGCAGCGTTCGGCGCGCGGCGCGCGGCGCCCATGGCGGCGGCTCGGCCGTCTCCTGGCCGCGGGGCGTGGGCTCGGGCGGAGAGGCGCAGCCGCGAGATCGCGGCTGCCCGGCGCGGGCCGTTGCCCGCAGAGTCCTTGTTCTCCCCGCCTGTCGGCGGGGCCCCTCGGACTGCCCGATAGGGTTTCTGCCTCTATGAAATCCTCGAAGAAGCCAGGCTGGAGCGGAGCGGGCGAGGCGGAGAACGGCCGGCTTGCGGTGAGGGAAGACAGGTGCGTCGCGGCGGCGTGCCCCCAAGGGACGGCGGCTGACGGCGGGCCGGCGCGGCCGGTCAGAGCGCGATGGTGCCGGTGAAGACCGGGACGCATTGGCCGGCGATGCTGGCGCGGATGCCGTCGGTGGCGCGCCAGGCGCGGGCCGAGAGGGCGCTCGGGCGGCCCATCTCGACACCCTGGACGATGTCGAGCGACAGGGCGGAATCGGTGCCGAGCGAGAGCAGCAAGGCGGCGAGGGCGGCATTGGCGCTGCCGGTCGCCGGATCCTCCCAGGTTCCGGCAAGCGGCGCGAACATGCGGGCGCGGATCCGGTCGGCCTCGCGCTCGTAGGCGAGGATCGAGAGCCGGTCGCCCTCGCCCCCGGCGGCCAGGCGCCGGAAGGCGGCGAGGTCGGGCGCGAGCTGGGGCAGGGTGCCGGGCTCGAGCTCGGCAAGCACGAAATCGACGCCGACGCTGGCGGCGACGGGGGGATGGGCGCGGGTGGCGATGCGATCCGGCGCCACGGAGAGACAGGCGGCAATGCCGGCGGGCGGCAGGGCCGCGCCCCGCGACAGCGGCCGCGGGGCGGCGATCTCGATCGCGCCGTCGGCGCGGCGGCTGGTCTCGACGAGGCCGGCCAGTTCCTCGAAGCGCAGCACCGGGCCGGTGGCGAGGCCGAGGGCGAGAAGCAGCCAGGCGGTGCCGACATTGGGATGGCCGGCGAAGGGCATCTCGGCGGTGCGGTGAAAGATGCGGACGCGCGCGGTATGGGCGGGATCGTCCGGTGGCAGGACGAAGGTCGTCTCGCTGTAGTTCATCTCGGCCGCGAGCGCCTGCATGGTCGCGCCGTCGAGGCCGCGCGCATCGGTGAAGACCGCGAGGGGATTGCCGCCGAAGCGGCGCTCGGTGAAGACATCGACGGTGGCATAGGCATAGTCGGGCATCGGAATCACCAGGGGGGCGGCGGGACGGCGCCGCCCGCCGTTATAGCCGCCGGGGCGGCATGGCCATAGAGGGCTTCGCCAGCCTGCTTGCCGGCGGGGCCGAAGCGGACGATCTCGCAGGCGCGCCGTGGCGGTGCGTCGAGCTCGGCCTCGTACTGGATGGCGAGGGTCTGGGTCGCCTCGTCGCAAACCATGTCGATCAGGCGGAAGCGCAGATGGCCGATCCGGTCGAGCGCGGCCTGCCAACAGGCGCGGATCCGGGCCTTGCCGATCAGGAGGTCGGTGCCGGCGATGCCGGCGGCGAAGGGGCTCCGGAAGGTCGCGTCGTCGGCGAAGCCGGCCAGGATCTGCTCCAGGTCTCGCCGGTTCCAGGCGGCGATCCAGGCCTCGCCATGGCGCAGCATCTGGCCGCGCGTGAGCGGCGGCTTCGCCGGATGCCGGTCGCCGGGCGGGGCGTGGCAGCAGATGCAGATCTTGTTGCCGTCGGGATCGCGGAAATACGCGCCATAGAAGCTGTCGTGATAGTGCGGCCGCGGCCCGGGCGCGCCCTCGCTGCGGCCGCCGGTGGCGAGGGCGAGCGCGAAGATCGTGTCGACGGTCGGGCGGTCGGGCGCGAGCAGGGCGATCGTGCCGCCATTGCCGGGTGCCGCCGGGGCCCGGTCATGGGGCCGGCCGAGCAGGAAGAGCGGGCGCGGCCCGGCGGCCGGCTGCCAGCCGAATCGGCCGGCCGCGGCGTCGGCGAAGCGCGGGCGCCAGCCGAGCCTCTCCAGGATCGGCGCATGGAAGGCGTGGGCGGCGGCGGGATCGTTGGTGCCGAGAAAGACGTGCGACAGCATCAATAGGCGGTCCCGTCCTTGTGCAGGAAGCGCCAGCCGTCCTGCTGGCGCACGGCCTCGAGATCGTCCTCGGGATAGGCGCCGCGATCATCGGGATTGCGGTCGCCGATCTCGAGATAGAGCACGGCCTCGCTGGAGCGGTTGACGAGCTGGTGCGCCGGTCCGGCCGGGACGAAGCCCGCGCACATCCCGGGCTGGAGCGCGAATTCGCCCTGTTCGGTGCGCAGGATCGGCGTGCCGCTGAGGATATAGATGAACTCTTCCTGGTGGCTGTGCCGGTGGAGCAGCGCCGATTGCCCGCCCGGATCCAGCCTGGTCAGATTGACGCCGAAGCCCTTGATGCCGAAGGCATCGCCGAGCGGGCGCTTGCTGCGGCCCGTCATGCGGCTGGCGAAGGGCTCGGGATAGCTGGTCGGCTTGGCGCGCGGCGGCAGGTCGAGGGCGTTGATCGGCTGGAGGGGGGTGTCTGGCATGGTCGGATCCCGTGGGGCGCTTCGGCAAGGGGCGAGGATAGCATTGCCGCATCGCCCGATCGGTGAGATAGCTGCACGGGTTCGGGACGTTCCCCGGGGGGCTGGTGATGTCACGCCAACTGCCATCCTTGCGCGGGCTTGCCGCCTTGTCCGCGCTCGCGCGGCTGGGACGGCAGGAGCAAGCGGCCGCGGCGCTCGGGATCTCGCGCTCGGCGCTGTCGCATCGGATCGCCGAGCTGGAGCGGGAGCTGGGCGTGGCCCTGGTCGCGAAGCAGGGGCGGCTCGCGGTGGTGACGGAGGATGGCCAGGCGCTGCTGTCGGCGATGGGCGACGCGCTGGAGCGGATCGAGGCGGCGGTGGCGCCCTGGCAGCGGCGGCGGCGCCAGATCCGGCTCAGCACGACGAGCACCTTCGCCTCGAACTGGCTGCTGCCGCGGCTGGGCGATTTCCGGGCGTGCCATCTCGATATCGACCTGGTGGTCACGACGACGCAGCGCGTGGTCGATCTGGAGCGCGAGGAGGTGGATTGCGCGATCCGCCATGGGCTCGGGCAGTGGGACGGGGTGCGGGCGGAGCTGCTGTTCCGCGAGACCCTGGTGCCGGTGGCGCGGCCTGGATTCTGGGGAGCGCGGGCGGCGGATTGGCCGGTGATCCGCGCGCGGAGCCGGTTCCAGGACTGGACGCGCTGGTGGCGGCTGACCGGTCAGCGGGGCGCGCCGCGTCAGGACGGGCTGGTGGTCGAGACGAGGGCGCAGGCCCTGGAGGCGGCCTTGGCGGGGGCGGGCGTGGTGCTGACCGATCGGCGCTATCTCGACGGGCCGCTGGCGGAGGCGCGGCTGGCGGTCTTAGGCCCGGCGGTCGCGCTGCCGGAGGGCAGCTATTTCGTCCGCGGGCTGCGGCTGCGCAATGCCGGGCCGGTCGAGCGGATGCGGCGTTGGCTGGAGGCTCAGGTCGCGGCGCAGGGCGGGTGTGCGGAACCGGTTCGGGATGGAGCGGGTTTTCCGGGATCAGCGACGGAGGGGGCGATGCCGGCGAAATCGAAGGCGCAGCAGAAGGCGGCGGGGGCGGCGCTGGCGGCCAAGCGGGGAGAGATCGGGGAGGGGGAGCTGAAGGGCGCTGCGCGGGACATGTACGAGTCGATGACCGAGGCCGAGCTGGAGGAGTTCGCGCGGACCAGGCGGGCGGGTCTGCCCGAGCATGTCGAGACGTGAGGCGCGCGGCCGTCAGGGTCTGCGGTGATGCAGCATGCGGGGAAAGTCGGGCTCGGCTGGCGCGGCGAACCAGGTGGCGAGCGGCGCGCCGGCGGCCTCGCGGTCGGGATGGGCGAGCGCGGCCTGGAACGAGGCCGCGTCGGCCCAGATGCTGAGGGCGAGCAGGCCGTCGCCATCGAGCAGGACGGTGAGGCTGTCGAGGCCGGGCTGGCGGGCGAGATAGTCCGACCAGCGCATCAGGTCGGCATCGAACCGGGCGCGGTTCTCGTTGGCCATCGCCTCGGGGCGCAGTGTGTGCTGGACGCGGGCGGCGAACATGTCAGGCTCCGGCGAAGCGGCTTTCGAGCTCGGCGCGGCGGTCGTCGTCGAGCTTGGTGAAGAGGACGTCGGGGACGTCGAAGGCGTGGCCGGGTCCGAGGGCGGCGAGCGCCTCGGGCAGGTCGTCGGGCCAGGCGGCGGCGGAGAGGCGCAGGGCGGCGAATATCGCCACCGAGGCGTCGGGCAGGAACGGGCGGGACAGGACCGCATAGAGCCGGATCAGGTTGAAGGCGAAGCGGGTGATTGCGGCGGCGCGCGCCGGGTCGGTCTTGATCGCGGTCCAGGGCGCGGCGGATTGCAGATATTCGTTGCCGATCACCCAGATCGCGCGGAGTTCCTGCGCGGCCTTGCGCAGCTCGATCGCCTCGAGGAAGCCTTCATAGGCGGCGAGGCGCTGGGCGAGGGCGGCGGTGACGGCGGTCTCGGGCTCGCCATAGGCGCCGCCCTCCGGCAGCGTGGCGCCGAAGCGGGCCTGGGCGAACTTGGTGACGCGGCTGACGAAATTGCCGAGCACGTCGGCGAGGTCCTTGTTCACGCCGGACTGGAAGCTGTCCCAGGTGAAGTTGCTGTCCGAGCCCTCGGGAACGTTCGACATCAGCCACCAGCGCCAGGCGTCGGGGGGCAGGATGTCGAGCGCCTGGTCCATGAAGATGCCGCGGCCCTGGCTGGTCGAGAACTTGCCGCCGTCATAATTGAGGTAGTTGAAGGACTTGATGTAGTCGACGAGCTTCCAGGGCTCGGCGCCGTCGAAATTCGCGCCGAGGATGGTGGCGGGGAAGGACAGGGTGTGGAAGGGGACATTGTCCTTGCCCATGAACTGGATGTAGCGGACATCGGAAGCGCCCAGATCCTCGCGCCACCAGCGCTGCCAGGCATCGTCGGGCTGGCCGGTCGCGTCGGCCCATTCGGCGGTCGCGGCGATATATTCGATCGGCGCGTCGAACCAGACATAGAAGACCTTGCCCTCCATGCCGGGCCAGGGCGCGGGGCCGCGCCGGACCGGGATGCCCCAGTCGAGATCGCGGGTGATGCCGCGATCCTGCAGCCCCTCGCCGTCATCGAGCCATTTGAGCGCGATCGAGGTCGAGAGCACCGGCCAGTCGGTCTTGGCGTCGATCCAGGCGCGCAGGCGGTCGCGGAGCCGGGACTGGCGCAGATGCAGGTGCTTGGTCTCGCGCACTTCGAGATTGGTCGAGCCCGAGATCGCCGAGCGCGGCTCGATCAGCTCGGTCGGGTCGAGCTGCTTGGTGCAGTTCTCGCACTGATCGCCGCGGGCACGGGGATAGCCGCAATTCGGGCAGGTGCCCTCGATATAGCGGTCGGGCAGGAAGCGGCCGTCGTCGATCGAATAGACCTGGCGCTCGGGGACTTCCTCGATCAGCCCGGCTTCGGCGAGGCGGCCGGCGAAATGCTGGGTCAGCGCGTGGTTGCGCGCCGAGGAGGAGCGGCCGAAATGGTCGAAGCTGAGCCGGAAGCCGTCGGCGAGATCCTTCTGGATCGCCCAGAGCCGGGCGCAATAGGTCGCGACCGGCTCGCCGGTCTTGGCGGCGGCGAGCTCGGCCGGGGTGCCGTGCTCGTCGGTGGCGCAGATGAACAGCACCTCGTGGCCGCGGGCGCGCATGTAGCGGGCATAGACGTCGGCGGGCAGCTGGCTTCCGACCAGATTGCCGAGATGCTTGACGCCGTTGATGTAAGGAAGCGCGGAGGTGATCAGGATGCGGGCCATGGGGCTCCCCAAGTGATGGCCTCGCTGAGATAGGCGATTTGCGCCGGGCTGGCCAGAGGCCGCGCCCCCCCTCCGCCCCTCGCCCTTGGGTCAGCTGGTGGGGAGGTCGGCCGGGGCGCGGGCGGCGAAGCCCTGGTCGGGCTCGTCCTCGGGGCCGGGCGTGGCGCGCAGCGCCCGGTCGATATGGGCGGCGAGGCGCGGGTCGGGCGCCCGGGTGAGCTTCACCACCTTGCGGTCCTGGAACACGCCGAGCTGGGCCGTGGCGAGGAGCGCGGTTCGGCCGCCGGGCTGGGGCAAGGCGAGCTCGATCTCCTCGGTCGATTGGCGCGGGATCTCGAGGATCTGGCCGACGCGCAGTTCCTGGAGCGCGGCGAGGCTGAGCGACTGGCGGTAGAGCACGGCCTCGACCGGCACCGGCGCGGCGGCGGCGGCGCGGCGCATCAGCGCCTTCCAGAGATCGTTCGGCCGGTCGCGCGCCTGCTGCTGAGCGAGTTCGCGGATCGCGGCGCGGATCACGTCGAGGGCGGCGAGCGGCAGGATCAGGTCGAAGCGGCCGGTGCGGTTGGCCTCGCCGAGGCTCAGGGTGACGGTGAAGACCAGGACGTCGATATAGTCGGGCGCGAGGCGGAGCTGCGACAGGTTCTGCCGCTGGTCGCGAATGCGCATCGCCTTGGCGAGCGGGCGGCCGAGCGCGGTGCCGACCGCCTGGACGAAGGATTGCAGCATCGCCTCGAGATGCAGCCGGCAGAGCGCCATGTCGATCGCGGTGAAGGGGCGCGTCACCGGCGTCGGCGCGATCGCCGGATCGCCGCCGAGCGTGAGGTCGATCAGGTGATAGGCGAGGTCGGCATGGGCCGCGATCAGCGCGGGCGCGTCGGCATCCTCGATCGCGATCAGCCCGAGCATGGCGGGGCTGCCGAGCGCGCCGGTGGCTTCGCCGAGCTTGGTGACGCGGGCATGGGCGACCTGGGCGCCGATCACCGTCTTGACCAGCGGGCGCAGCCGGTCCTCGACCGCCCGCGCGAAACTTTCGCCGACGAGCTCGGTATCGGGCAGCGGCGAGCGCGCGACGCCCCCCTGCCGCAGCTTCTTGGCGAGAACCGTCGACATGCGCCTTCTCTCCTTCGCAACGGCGCGAGGATCGACAGGAATGGTTGCCAAAGTCTGAAGGGAATGCGGGCAAATCTTGATAAAAGCTAATGCCTTCGCAGCCGCAGCGGTAACGCCGGCTTCAGGCTTTGCCGTCTAGATGCGAGGCCGGGGACCGGGGGAGCAGAGATGGAACGGGCCAAAGGCGGAATCACGATCATCAAGCGCAAGAAGGTGGTGGCCGGCGGCCATCACGGCGGCGCTTGGAAAGTTGCCTATGCCGACTTCGTGACGGCGATGATGGCGTTCTTCCTGCTGATGTGGCTGCTCAGCGTCACCGACGAGAAGACGCGGCTGGGGCTCGCCGACTATTTCAGCCCGACGATTCCCCTGCATAACAGCCGCGGTGGCGGCGATGGCCTGTTCGACGGGTCGAGCCTGTTCAGCAAGGACGTGCTCAATCAGGACGAGACCGGGCAGAAGGGCGACCCGAAGGTGCTCGACAAGCCGGGCGCAACCGACCAGAGCCTCTACGACATCCAGAAGGCCTTGTCGGGCGCCACCGGCGACGCGCTGAAGGCCGATCCGTTGATGAAGCATATCGCGACGCGGATCACCGACGAAGGGTTGATCATCGAGGTCTTCGACATCGACCGCTCGCCGCTGTTCGATGGCGACGGCGCCAAGCCCAATCCGATCCTCGACAAGCTGCTCGCCATGATCGGCCGGGTGATCGCGCGCACCACCAATCCGATCGCGATCACCGGCCACCTGGCGGCGAGCGATGTGGGGCCGCTCCGGCCGGACCCGTGGGGGCTGTCGACCGATCGGGCGCAAGTGGCGCGCACGACGCTGGTCGCCGAGGGGGTCGCCGATGCGCGGCTGGCGCGGGTGACCGGCAAGGCCGACCGCGATCCGGTCTCCGACGATGTGCGCGAATCGCGCAACCGGCGGATCGAGATCACCCTGCTGCGGCGCTTCCCGACGGCCGACGCGGCCCGTTAGCCTGATCTTAAGTCCGGGCGGCGAAGGATGCCTCGCGAACCAATCCCCTCCGCCTGAGCGTGGCCGACCGCCCCCTCCCGGACAAAGGACTGACGATGGGCATTTCCTCCTCGATGAACGCCGGTGTCTCCGGGCTCAACGCCAACGCCAACAAGCTTGCGACCATCTCGGACAATATCGCGAACTCGCAGACCAACGGCTACAAGCGCGCCGACGTGGATTTCGCCTCGATGACGGTCAATGACGCGCGGACCGCCTATGCGATCGGCGGCGGGCGCTCCTACTCGGCCGGCGGCGTGACGACGACGGCGATTTTCAACATCGACGCGAAGGGCTCGATCAACGGAACCGACAATGCGACGGATATCGCGATCTCGGGCCGCGGCATGCTGCCGGTGACCTCGCTCGCCTCCGTCGGCGGGCAGCCGTCGGACCAGGATCTGATGCTGACCTCGACCGGATCGTTCAACATCAACAATAACGGCTATCTGACGACCTCGTCCGGGCTGGTGCTGCTTGGCTGGAAGGCCAATCCCGACGGGACGGTCCCGGCCCAGCCGCGCGACACCGCCTCCGGGCTCGAGCCGATCAAGGTCAACCTGTCCTCGACCGCCTCGCAGCCCACCTCGAAGATCGTGCTGGACGCGAACCTGCCGGCGACCGACACCGCCGCCGGGGCGAGCGGTGCCGCGCAGACGATCAGCGTGGAATATTTCGACAATCTGGGCTCGCCGCAGACGCTGACCATGACGATGACGCCGACGGTTCCGGCGACCGGCCAGAGCAATACCTGGACCATGGCGCTGACCGATCAGGCGACCGGCCGCTCGGCCGGCAGCTACCAGATCGTCTTCAACAACGGGGCGACGAATCCGGGTTCGATCGCCTCGATGACGCAACTGACCGCGGGCGCCACGCCGCCCTCGACCGCCTACAGCGCGGCGACGGGCGACATGACGCTCAATCTCGGCAACCAGTCGATCACCATCAATGTCGGCAATGCGGCGACCTCGCATCTGACGCAGCTTTCTTCGACCTTCTCGTCGTCGGGCGTGACCAAGGACGGCAATGCGGCGGGCACCTTCACCGGGCTCAGCATCGACGAGAAGGGCATCCTGAGCGCGAGCTATTCGACCGGGTTCTCGAAGGCGATCTATCAGGTGCCGGTCGCGGACGTGCCGAACCTGAACGGGCTGCGGGTGCTCGACAACCAGACCTATGCGGTCTCGGCCGAGAGCGGGCCTCTCTATCTCTACGATGCCGGGACGGGTCCCACGGGCAGCATCGAGGGCTTCGCGCTGGAGCAGTCGACCTCGGACACCGCGAACGAGCTCACCCAGCTCATCCAGACGCAGCGGGCCTATTCGTCGAACGCCAAGGTGATCCAGACCGTCGACGAGATGATGCAGGAAACCACCAACCTGAAGCGCTGAGGTTTAACGAGGGGTCCGGGCGATGAGCATTTCCAGTGCCTTCAACAGCGCCACTTCGGGGCTGAAGGCAACCTCGAAGCTGGCGAGCACCATTTCGAGCAATGTCTCGAACGCGCTGACCGCGGGCTATGCCAAGCGGACCACGGCGCTGTCCTCGGTGGTCGCGGGCGGCAGCGGCGCGGGGGTGCGCATCGGCGCCACCAGCCGAACCGAGAGCGCCTATCTGACTGGCGAGCGCCGGCTGGCCGTGGCGTCGCAGGCCGCGACCCAGGCGCGGTCCGACGCCTTCGACCGGCTGATGGACAAGATGGGCGAGGCGGGCGTGTCGGGCTCCCTGTCGGCGAGCGGCACGGCGCTCGAGACCGCCCTGATGGCGGCCGTCGCGTCGCCGCAATCGACGACGCTGCAGACCGCGGCGGTCGATGCCGCGCGCGCCCTCGTCGCCTCGATCAACGGGACCGCGACCGAGGCGTCCTCGGTGCGCACCGAGGCCGATACCGAGATCGCCCGCCAGGTGGCGACGGTCAACCAGACCCTGCACCGGATCGACGCGCTCAACGACAAGATCGTCAATCTGAACCTGCAGGGCGTCGATACGCTGTCGCTGCAGGACGAGCGCGGCCAGTTGATCGACAGCATTTCGACCATCATCCCGGTGAAGACCGTGAACCGCGACGGGGGCGCGGTGTCGATCTACAGCCAGAACGGGGCGACGCTGCTCGACAGCTCGGTCTGGGAGCTGAACTTCACCGAGGCCCCGACCACCGTCACCTTCGACATGACGCTGGCCGGCGGGCAGCTGAGCGGACTGTCGCAGGATCAGGGCGGCTTCGGCGGCGCGACGGCGATTGCCACGGGCAGCGGCACCGGGCCGCTCGATGGCGGCTCGCTCGGGGCGCTGTTCCAGGTGCGCGACACGATCGTGCCGGAATATACCGGCGAGGTCGACCGTTTCGCCAACGACCTGATCGAGCGCTTCCGCGACCTGATGCCGGCAAGCGCGCTCGATGCCGGCGGCAACGGGCTGTTCGTCGATGCGGCCGCCGGTGGCGTCAACGGGCTGTCGAGCCGGATCGGTCTCAACGCCGCGGTCGATCCCGACCAGGGCGGCGCCTCCTGGCGGCTGCGCGACGGGCTCGGCGCCACGGCGCAGGGCACGAGCGGCAATGGCGCGATCCTGCAGGCAATGACCGACGCGATGTCGGAGAAGCGCGATCCGACCGGGTTCCTCAGCCAGACGGCGAAGAACGACAGCTCGACGATGGCGTCGGAGATCTCGGCCTTCTTCTCCGGCAAGTCGGCGCGCAGCGATGACGACCTCGCCTTCCTGACCGCCCGGGCCTCGACCCTGAGCGAGCAGGAAACCAACTATACCGGCGTCGATAGCGACAGCGAGCTGCAATATCTCGAAGTGGTCCAGCAGGCCTATGCGGCGAATGCCAAGGTGCTGACCACGATCGACTCGCTGATGCAGACCCTTCTGGACATCTAGGCGATGAAAATCTCAGGCACTTCCGATCTCGGCCGGCTCAATGCGATGACCAAGCGGGCGATCGACACCCGCAACGATCTGAACCGCGCCGCCACCGAGATGACGACCGGCGAGAATTCCAGCCGCTACGAGGCGACCGCCGGCAACACCACGCGGATCTTCGCGGTCGAGCGCGCGCTCGACCGCAACGAGGCGTTCAGCCAGACGATCGCGCTGACCGAGGTGCGGCTCGACACGATGCAGAGCGGCCTCGGGCTGATCCTGTCGCCGCTCGAGGATCTGGCGATCGACATGTCGAGCTCGGTCGGACTCGGCGACGTGCAGCAGAGCCTCATGCATGCCTCGACCGCCCGCAACGCCTTCCGGGACACGGTGGGGGTTCTGAACTCGCAGGCGGGGGGGCTGTCGCTCTTCGCCGGGACCGCGACCGACAGTCCGGCGCTGGCCTCGCCCGACTCGATGCTCGCCGATCTCGACGCGCTGGCGCAGGGATCGGCGACGGCGTCGGATGCGATCGCCGCCATCAACGCCTATTTCAGCAAGACCCCGCCGGGCGCCTTCTATTCGACCGGCTATATCGGCTCGACCCAGGATCCGAGTCCGGTCGATGTCGGCGAGAGCCGGCGGCTCGACTATGCGGTGCGCGCGGACAATGACCAGCTCGTCGCGGTGCTGAAGAGCCAAGCCTTGGCGGCGGTCGTCGCAGGTGGCGCCTTCGCGAGCGACAGCAACGCGCAGATGCAGATGCTCGCCGCCGCGGGTCAGGCGATGGTCGATTCCAAGGAGGGGCTGCTCGATCTGAGGTCGGCGGTGGGCGTGTCGCAATACACGCTGGAAAATGCCAAGGCGGCGCGGGTCGCCGAGCATGACACGCTCGACCTGTCGCGCAACGCGATCATGGGAATTGATTCGACCGCGGTGACATCGCGATTTCAGGCGCTCGAGACCCAGCTCAACACGATCTACACGCTGACGGCGCGGCTCGGCGATCTGAGCTATGTCAAGTACATGAAGTAGGATCTCCATGCGCCTGAAACTGCTTCTCATACCGCTCGCGATGCTGCTTCTGTGGTTCGGCGGGCTTGCCCATCCGGGCGAGGCGGCGCCGGCGCGGATCAAGGATCTCGTCGATATCGACGGGGTGCGCGGCAACGACCTGCTGGGCTATGGCCTCGTCGTCGGGTTGAACAATTCCGGCGACAGCCTGCGCAACTCGCCCTTCACCGAGGAGGCGATCGTCAACCTGCTCGAGCGGCTCGGGGTCAATGTGACCGGCGAGCAGCTCCGGGCGCGCAACGTGGCGGCGGTGCTGGTCACCGCGACCCTGCCGCCCTTCGCCCGGGCCGGCAGCCAGATCGACGTGACGGTCTCGGCGATCGGCGACGCGTCGAGCCTGCTCGGCGGCACGCTGGTGATGACGCCGCTCAATGCCGCCGACGGTCAGATCTATGCGGTGGCGCAGGGCTCGATCATCGCGAGCGGCGTCACGGCCAAGGGCGAGGCGGCGAGCGTCACCCAAGGCGTGCCGACTGCCGGCGTCGTCCCTGCCGGCGCGCGCGTGGAGCGTGAGGTCAATTTCGACTTTTCCGCCGTGCGCGACATGCGGCTCGCGCTGCGCAATCCGGATTTCACCACGGCGGCACGGGTCGCCCAGGCGATCAACCAGAATGTCGGCGTGAAGCTCGCGACCATGCTCGATTCCGGCACCGTGCGGCTCGACCTCGCCAAGGTCGGGATCGACACGCCGGCGCTCCTGATGGCGCAGATCGAGAATATCGAGGTGCAGACCTCGACCAAGGCGCGGGTGGTGGTCGACCAGCGCTCGGGCACGATCATCCTCGGGTCCGACGTGCGGATCAGCCGGGTCGCGGTCACGCAGGGTTCGCTGACGCTGCAGGTGAAGGAGGAGCCGCTGGTCGTGCAGCCCAATCCGTTCGCCAACGGTCAGACCGTGGTGATCCCGCGAACCGACGCGCAGATCAAGGAGCAGCCGGGCAACGGCCTCGCCATCGTCGACAATTCGGTGTCGCTGCCGCAGGTGGTGGCGGGCCTCAACGCGCTCGGCGTCTCGGCCCACGACATGATCGACATCCTGAAATCGATCAAGGCCGCCGGCGCCTTGCAGGCGGAGTTCATCGTCCAGTAGCGACGACGAACCCCTGTCCTGGTCAGCCGAGGATGCGGGCCTTCTGGGCCGCGAACTCGTCGTCGTTCAGGATGCCGGCCTTGTGAAGGTCGGCGAGCTTCTGCAGCTGCTCGATCGCCTCGTTGGTAAGGCCGGCGGCCGGAGCAGCGGCCGAGGGAGCCGCGGGCTGCGGCGCACCGCCGGTCTGGCGACCGGCCACGGCGCCGGAGACGGCGGTTGCGGTGCCCGCGATCACCGCGGTGCGCGCGGCGGTCTGGGCGGTGCGGGCGATCAGGCTGGGGCGGTTGCGCCGCGATCCGAACATGTCAGGGTCTCCTAGAGGGCGTCGGCGGCCGCGAGCAGCGTCGCGCGGACTTCGGTGATCACGGCGTGCGGGATGCGCTCGGCGAGCACGAGCTGGCCATTGGCGGCGCGCACCGCCTCGGCGAGCCGGGTGGCCCAGACATGTTCGAACAGGATCGCGGCGGCGGTGTTGCCGGGGGCGAGCTCGTCGGCCACGGTCTGCAGGTCCCCCTCCGAGAGGAGGCCGCTGACCGAGCCGGTCAGCTTTTCCAGCGCGGCGGCCAGTTCGGGGCTGAGCTCCTGCATTTCGAGGATGCTGACGGTACCGTCATGGTCCTTGGCGACCACGGCGAGGTCGATGATCCGGACCAGGCCCGCCTCGAGCAGCTCGTCGAGCGCCGGGGTGATCTCGCCGGTGAAGCGATTGCCGGGAAAGGCCAGGACCATGTATTCGACCGGACCGATCGGTTCGGGAGAAAGTGTCATCGGGATGCTCCGAATTGCGCGACCCCGGGCGGGGCCGATCGGTCCTTCACTAGCCGTCCGCTGCGCTGCCGGCAACCGGCGGGACCGTCACGAAACCGTCGCCTCAGGCCGGGGTCCGGTCGAGGTCGAAGGCGGCGGCGAGCAGGGTACGGGTATAGTCGGTCTGCGGCGTCTCGAAGATGGTCTCGCGGTCACCGGCCTCGACCACGTCGCCATTCTGCATGACGAGGACCTTGTGGGACAGGGCACGGACCACGCGCAGGTCGTGGCTGACGAAGATATAGGCGAGCTGGTACTTGGCCTGGAGCCGGCGCAGGAGATCGACGATCTGGACCTGGACGGTCATGTCGAGCGCCGAGGTCGGCTCGTCGAGCACGACCAGGCGGGGTTGCAGGATCATCGCGCGGGCAATGGCGATGCGCTGGCGCTGGCCGCCGGAGAATTCGTGCGGATAGCGGTGGCGGGTCTCGGGATCGAGGCCGACCTCGCGCAGGATGTCGATCACCCGCTCGGCCGGGTCGCCGGGATGGCGGTGGATGCCGAGCCCTTCGGCGACGATCTGCTCGATGGTCATCCGGGGGCTGAGCGAGCCGTAGGGGTCCTGGAACACCATCTGCATGTCGCCGCGGATCGGGCGGAGCTCGCGGTTTTTCCAGCCCTGGATGTCGCGGCCGAGAAAGACGATGCGGCCCTGGGAGGAGATCAGGCGCAGGATGGCGAGGGCGAGGGTGGTCTTGCCCGAGCCGCTTTCGCCGACGATGCCGAGGGTCTCGCCGGCGCGGACGGCGATATCGGCCTGGTTCACCGCCTTCACATGGCCGGTGACGCGGCGCAGGAGGCCGGTCTTGATCGGGAACCAGACCCGGAGCGCCTCGGTCTCGACCACGGTCTCGGCCTCGGGCGGCACCGGGGCCGGGGCGCCGGTCGGCTCGGCGGCGAGCAGGCTGCGGGTATAGGGATGCTGAGGATCGGCGAAGATCGCCTCGGTGAAGCCGGTCTCGACGATCTCGCCCTGGCGCATCACCGCGACCCGGTCGGCGATGCGGCGGACGATGCCGAGATTGTGGGTGATGAAGAGCATCCCCATGCCCTGGGCGCGCTGGATATCGGCGAGCAGCGTCAGGATCTGGGCCTGGATCGTGACGTCGAGCGCGGTGGTGGGCTCGTCGGCGATCAGGATGGCGGGGTTGTTGGCGAGCGCCATCGCGATCATCACCCGCTGGCGCTGGCCGCCGGAGAGCTGGTGGGGATAGGCCTTGAGCCGCGCCTCGGGGTCGCGGATGCCGACCTGGGTCAGGAGCTCGAGGATGCGGAGCCTGGCCTTGTCACCGACTAGGCCCTGATGCAGCGCCAAGCTCTCGCCGATCTGGCGGTCGATGGTGTGGAGCGGGTTGAGGCTCGTCATCGGCTCCTGGAAGATGAAGCTGATATCGTTGCCCCGGACCCGGCGCAGGGTGCGCGCGTCGGCCGTGGTCATGTCGGTGCCGCGATACTGGATCTGGCCCCGGACCTCCGCATTCTCGGGCAGGAGCCGGACGGTCGAGAGGGCGGTAACCGACTTGCCCGAGCCGCTCTCGCCGACGATCGCGAGCGTCTCGCCGGCCGAGAGGTCGAAGCTGACGCCGCGGACCGCCTCGCTCCGCTGGCCGCCCTGGCTGAAGCCGATCGACAGGTCGCGGACCGACAGGATCGGGAGGAACTTGCCGGTATCCTTCATGGAAACACCACCCGTCGCACGCGTGCGACAATGGGTATCCAATTGAAATATATTGACATTTCTGGGGGCGTTAACCGGATGGAAAGCTGTGCGCACGGCCCCGGCACGGACAGCGCGCGGATCGCCCCGCCCACCCACCCGCGATCCGCGCGCTGTCCTTTGCGCCTGGATCCGCTCGGTCCAGGCCGCCTTTGCGGCTGACGGATGGGCGCGGTCATTTGAAGGTCTTTCGTGGGTCGAAGGCGTCGCGGACGCCCTCGAAGACGAAGACCAGCAGCGACAGCATGATCGCGAAGGTGAAGAAGGCGGTGAAGCCGAGCCAGGGCGCGTTGAGCCGGTTCTTGCCCTGCAGCGCCAGCTCGCCGAGGCTCGGATAGGAGGGGGGGAGCCCGAGGCCGAGGAAGTCGAGCGCGGCGAGCCCGCCGATCGCGCCGGTGATGATGAAGGGCAGCAGTGTCAGGGTCGCCACCATGGCGTTCGGCAGCAGATGGCGCACCATGATCGTCCGGTCGCGCACCCCGAGCGCCCGCGCGGCGCGCACATATTCGAAATTGCGCGCCCGCAGGAACTCGGCGCGCACGACGCCGACAAGGCTCGTCCAGCTGAAGAAGGCGATGAGGAGCGTCAGCAGCCAGAAGTTCATCGTGAAGATCGCGGACAGGATGATGATGATATAGAGGCTCGGCATGTTCGACCAGATCTCGACGATCCGCTGGAAGAACAGATCGACCCAGCCGCCGAAATAGCCCTGAGAGGCGCCGGCGGCGATGCCGATCGTGCTCGAGATCCCCGCCACCACCAGCGCGAACAGGACCGAGATGCGGAAGCCATAGATCACGCGGGCGAGCACGTCGCGGGTCTGGTCGTCGGTGCCGAGCCAGTGGGTCCGGTCGGGCGCCGACGGCGCGGAAGCCACGTCGTAATTGATCGTGTTGTAGCTGAACGGGATCGGCGGCCAGAGCATCCAGCCGGGTTCAGCGATCGGCTGGCCATCGACCTTGCCGGTCTCGGCCTGGGCCAGCACGCCCTCGGGATCGTCGAGGCAGGGTTCGAGCCCGCCGGTGCGGATCAGGCAGCGCACCTCGGGCGAGCCATATTCGGCCTCGGTGGCGAATTCCCCGCCGAAATCGGCCTCGGAATAGAAGCGCAGCACCGGGACATAGAAGCTGCCGCGGAACTGCACCAGCAGCGGCCGGTCATTGGCGACGAACTCGGCGAAGAGCGTCACCACGAACAGAGCAAGGAAGATCCAGAGGGACCAGAAGGCCCGGCGGTTCGCCTTGAAGTTGGTGAGCCGCCGTTGTTGCAGGGGCGTCAGGGCCATCACGTCTCGCGGGTTTCGAAGTCGATGCGCGGATCGACCCAGACATAGGTGAGATCGGAGAGGAGCCCGATGACGAGGCCGATCAGCCCGAAGACATAGAGCGTGCCGAACACGACCGGATAGTCGCGCTGGATCGCGCTCTCGTAGCCGAGCCGCCCGAGCCCGTCGAGGCTGAAGATCGTCTCGATGATCAGGCTGCCGCCGAAGAACACGCTGATGAAGATCGCCGGGAAGCTCGCGATCACGATCAGCATCGCGTTGCGGAAGACATGGCCATAGAGCACCCGGTTTTCGGTCAGTCCCTTGGCGCGGGCGGTGACGACATACTGCTTCTTGATCTCGTCGAGGAAGGAGTTCTTGGTGAGCAGCGTCATGGTGGCGAAGGCGCCGATGGTCGAGGCCGTCACCGGCAGCACGATATGCCAGAAATAGTCGAGGATGCGCGCGCCCCAGCTGAGGTCGGCCCAGTTGTCGGAGGTGAGGCCGCGTAGCGGGAAGATCTGCCAATAGCTGCCGCCGGCGAACAGCACGAGCAGCATGATCGCGAAGAGGAAGCTCGGGATCGAATAGGCGACGATGATCGTGCCGCTGGTCCAGGTGTCGAAGCTCGACCCGTCCTTGATTGCCTTGCGGATGCCGAGCGGGATCGAGACCAGGTAGGCGATCAGCGTGGACCAGAGGCCGAGGGTGATCGAGACCGGCATCTTTTCCAGCACCAGGTCGACGACCGAGATCGAGCGGAAATAGCTCTCGCCGAAATCGAAGGTCAGGTAGTTGCGGACCATCAGCAGGAAGCGGGTGAGCGGCGGCTGGTCGAAGCCGAACTGGTGCTCGAGCTTGGCGATGAATTCGGGCGGCAGGCCCTTGGCGCCGTGATAGCCGGAGGCATCGCCGCCGGTCTGCGCCTCGCCGCCCCCGCCGGCGATCCGGCCGGGCGTGTTCTGCGCTTCGTCCTGGACCTGGGCAATGATCTGTTCGATCGGGCCGCCGGGCAGGAACTGCACCAGCACGAAGTTGACAAGCAGGATTCCGAGGAGTGTCGGGATCATCAGCGCCAGCCGGCGCAGGACATAGGCGCCCATCAGTGCAGCGCGCCTACCTGGCGCAGCCGGTCGAACTTGTCCGGATCCCACCACCAGAGACCGTCGCCGCGCGAATAGGGTGGGGGCTGGTCGGGCTGGCCGAACACATCCCAATAGGCGACGAGGAACTTGCCGGAATACCAGTTCGGCACCCAGATCTGCTTGTGGCGTAGCACGCGGTCGAGTGCCTTGACCCGGGCATCGAGCTCTTCCCGGCTCTGGGCCGCGATGATCTGCTCGATCAGCGCATCGACGACCGGGTCGGCGATGCCGGAGAGATTTGCGGAATTGGGGGTGCTGGCCGCCTGCGAGCTGAAGATCTCGCGCAGCTCGAGCGATGGGCTCATCGACATGACGAACCGGCCGGGCACGATGTCGTAGTCGAACTGCTTCTGCCGCTCCTGCATCTGCGCGGGGTCGACCCGGACGAAGCGGGCATCGACGCCGATTTGGCGCAGGTTGGCGACGTAGGGATTGATGACCCGCTCGAAGGAGGTGCTGTCATCGACGAATTCGACCGACAGCGTCTCGCCTTTCTGATTGCGCCGCAGCCCGTCCTTGCCGACGGTCCAGCCGGCCTCGTCGAGCAGCTTCGAGGCGCGGCGCAACGCCCCGCGGTCGATCTGGTTCTTGCCGCTGACCGGCGGGGTATAGGCGGGCTCGGTGAAGATTTCGGGGGGAAGCTGGTCGCGGAACGGCTCGAGAACCGCAAGCTCGGCGCCTTCGGGCAGGCCCTCTGCCTGCATCGGGGAATTCTCGAAGAACGAGTCCGTGCGGTTGTAGAGGCCGTAGAACAGGGTTGCGTTGGTCCATTCGAAATTGAACATCAGCGCGATGGCCTCGCGCACGCGGGGATCCTGGAACTTGTCGCGACGCAGGTTGAACCAGAAGCCTTGCGTGCCGGAGGGCGTGTTGTCAGGGATCTCCACGCGCTTCACCCAGCCCTTCTGCACGGCGGGGAAATCGTAGGCGGTGGCCCAGAGCACGGAATAGAATTCCTGCTGAAACTTGTAGTCGCCGACCTTGAAGGCCTCGAAGGCGGCATTGTCGTCGGCGTAATATTCGTACTGGTAGCAGTCGAAATTGGCGGAGCCGACATTGATCGGCAGGGCCTTGCCCCAGTAGTCGGGATTCTTGCAGTAGCGGATCGAGCGGCCGGGCTTGACGTCGGCGACGACGAACTGGCCCGATCCGATCGGCGGGGTCAGGGTCGATTCGGCGAAATCGACCTTGTCGTAATAGTGCTTGGGCAGGATCGCGAGGCCGCCGGCGAGCTCCGGCAGGTCGCGGGTGGCCGCGCCCGGCTTGAAGGTGAACTTGACCCGGTGGGGGTCGAGCGCCTCGACGGACTCGATGTCCTTCAGCGTGATCTGGTAGGAGGGCTGGCCCTTGTCGAGCAGCACTTTCCAGGTGAAGACGACATCGTCGGCGGTGATGGGCTGGCCGTCCGAGAAGGTCGCCTCGGGGCGCATGTTGAAGATCACCCACGAGCGATCCTTGGGATAGTCGAGGCTCTCGGCGATAAGTCCGTAGCTCGCGTCGGGTTCGTCCGGTGCGCCGCCGAGCAGGCTGTCGTAGAGCAGGCCGAGCCCTTGCGCCGGCTCGCCCTTGAGGATGAAGGCGTTCAGGCTGTCGAAGGTCTTGCTTGCGCCGGTGCCGCGGAAGGTCATCGTGCCGCCCTGCGGGGCGTCCGGATTGACATAGTTGAAATGCTTGAAACCGGCGGGGTATTTGAGGTCGCCGAAGGTCGAGATCCCGTGGCTGTGGATGATCTCCTGGTCCGGCGAGGACGGGGCGGCCGCGGCGGCCTCGTCGGCGCGGGCCTTTCCGACCGCGAGGAGCAGGGCGATGCCAAGCGCCAGGCCGAACAGGGCGGCCCCGAGGCGCGGGATCAGCGGCTCGGCGGCGTTTCCGGTTCGACGCGGGCGTCGGGGCATCGGCATCCTCCCAAATCCAGTCTCGCACTCGTAAGGCGAGGCAGGGCGGAGGCCAAGGCAGGAATTCGTGATTGCCGCGCGCAAGCCGCGCCGGCCGCTATTTTTTCTCAAGGGACTCGAGATAGGCGATGACCTCGGCGCGGTCCTCGGGCTTGGGCAGGCCGGCAAAGGTCATCTTGGTGCCCTTGACCACCGCGCCGGGCTTGGCGAGGAAGGCGAAGAGCGCGTCGGGCGTCCAATCGCCGCCATGCGCCTTCATGCCGTCGGAATAGGCGAAGCCCTCGACCGAGGCGACCGGGCGGCCGACCACGTTCTCGAGATGCGGGCCGACGGCGTTGGTGCCGTCGATCTTGTGGCAGGCGGCGCATTTCTTGAAGATCGCCGCGCCCTTGGCCGGGTCGGCGGCGGTGACCAGCGCCGCGACATCGACCTGCTCGGCCGCGCCACCCCCGCCTTCGCCGCCGCCGGCTCCCTCAGGCGCCGCCACGGTGAAGGCCGCGACCGGGCTGTGGGTGTCGTAGAGCTGGCCGGTGAAGAACAGGATCAGCAGGAAGACGAGCAGGCTGCCGCAGGCCGCGCCGACGATCTTGGTGATTTCCATCGTGTTCACGGGAACGCGGCTCCTCGATGCGGCACCTGGCCGATTGCTTTTCTGGCCGTTCTAGCCGGATCACAGTCCGGTGCGCAAGCCGTGCGCGCGGGCAGGGGGCGCGACCGATTGGCCTTGCGCGGCTTTCCTCCCGCCGCGCTTTCTGCCATGAGGTCGCCGCCGACATCCAGAGAAGGAGCCGGGGACCATGACCGGACTGACCAATGCGATCGCGTTTCAGGGCACGCTCGGGGCCTATTCGCATCAGGCTTGCTCGGAAATGTTTCCCGATATGATGGCGCTGCCCTCGAATACGTTCGAGGATGCGATCGCCGCGGTCCGCGAGGGGCGGGCGGATCTCGCCATGCTGCCGGTCGAGAACTCGACCTATGGACGGGTCGCCGACATCCATCACCTGCTGCCCGAATCCGGTCTCCATATCGTGGGCGAGCATTTCCTGCGCGTCCATATCGCGCTCCTGGGCGTGCCGGGGGCGCGGATCGAGGATATCCGGACGGCGATGAGCCATACCGTGCTGCTCGGCCAGTGCCGCGCCTTCCTGCGCGCGCATGGCATCGCCACGCGCACCGGCGCCGACACAGCCGGCTCGGCCGAGATCGTGGCGGCGACCGGCGATCCGGCTCTGGCCGGCCTCGCCTCCGAGCTCGCCGGCCGGATCTACGGGCTCGAGGTGCTGGCCCGCCATATCGAGGACCAGAAGAACAACACGACCCGCTTCCTGGTGATGGCGCGCGAGCCGCGCCCCGCTTTGCCGGGCGACGTGCTCACGAGCTTCGTCTTCCGGGTGCGCAACCTGCCGGCCGCGCTCTACAAGGCGCTGGGAGGGTTCGCGACCAACGGGGTCAACATGCTCAAGCTCGAGAGCTACATGGTGGACGGCGAGTTCACCGCGACCCAGTTCTACGCCGATATCGAGGGCCATCCCGACGACCTGCCGGTCGCGCGGGCCCTGGAGGAGCTGCGCTACTTCACCACCAGACTCGAGATCCTCGGAACCTATCCCGCCAATCCGTTCCGTCAGGCCCGCGCCGCCGGCTGACCCACCACCGCGGCGCCGTTCCACAAGCGCCGCGGCGACGTCGCGCCAGGCGTGACCGCTCCGCGCGCGGCGCGCGGCACCGTCGCGGCGGCTCGGCCGTTTCGTCGCTCCGCGGCGGAGGCTTGGGCGGAGAGGCGCAGCCGCGGACGCGGCTGCTCGGAGCGGGCCGTTGCCCGCGGAGTCTTTTTTCTCCCCATCTGTTGATGGGGCCCCTCGGACTGCCCGATAGAATTTCTGCCCATATGAAATCCTTGAAGAAGCCGGACTTGAGCGGGCGTGCGACCCGGGGGAGGCGAGCGCTCGCGGGAGGCAGGCAGGGGACCGGGCCAGGCGCGAAGGCGCTCGATCGCTCGCGCGAGCTCGGCCTGCGGGCGGCTAGACTTTCCGGGAACCGGCGCGCAGGATCGCCGGCGGTGCGGTAGCCGCCGACGACAAGGGCGGGCGCGGCGGGAGGAAAGGCATGCGGGACTGGGCCGTCCTGGCTTTGTCGCTGCTCTATCTCGGGTTCCTGTTCCTGATCGCCTGGCACGGCGATCGGCGGAGGCGGCTGGGCAAGGGCAGCCGGCGGGCGCCCATCGTCTATCCGCTCTCGATCGCGGTCTATTGCAGCTCCTGGACGCTCTATGGCGCTGTCGGCGAGGCCGCGACCAACGGGTTTGGCTTCTTCTCGATCTATCTCGGGCCGATCCTCGTCATGGCGCTCGGCTGGCCGCTGATCCAGCGGATGATCCGCATCGCCCGCGCCGAGAACAGCGTCTCGATCTCGGACTTCATCGCGGCGCGCTATGGCAAGAGCCGGCCGCTCGCGGCGCTCGTCACGCTCACGGCGCTCGTCGGGCTGCTGCCCTATTTCGCCCTGCAGCTCAAGGCCATCACCATCAGCTTCGAGACCCTGACCGGCGGGGCCGGCCGAGGGCTGCCCGGGGGGACCACGGCGCTCGTCGCCGTGGCGATGGCGGCCTTCGCGGTGCTGTTCGGCGTGCGCAGCGTCAATGCGACCGAGCCGCATCGCGGCCTGATGCTGGCGGTCGCCGCGGAATCGCTGGTCAAGCTCGGGGCCGCGACGCTGGTTGGCGCGATCGTCGCCGCGGTGCTCGTCACCGGCCCGGGCGGGGGCGCGCCGCCGCCGGCGATCGCGCCCGGCCTGCTCGGTTTCGACGCGGCCAACCCGGTCTTCTGGGCCAGCTGCGCCCTGTCGGCGCTGGCCTTTCTCTGCCTGCCGCGGCAGTTCCATGTCGCCGTCGTCGAGAATACCCATCTCGACGACGTGCGCACCGCCGCCTGGGCCTTTCCCACCTATCTCGTGGCGATCAACCTCTTCGTTCTGCCCGTCGCGCTGGTCGGGCTCGCGCTGTTTCCCGAGGGCACGGTCCAGCCCGACGGCTTTCTCGTCGCGATCCCGCTGGCGCTCGGGCGGCCCTGGCTCGGCTTCGTCGCCTTTCTCGGCGGGCTCTCGGCGGCCACAGGCATGATCATCGTCTCGACGCTGGCGCTCGGCACCATGCTCAGCAACGACGTGATCCTGCCGGCGCTCGCCCAGATCCGGGCGCTCCGGCGGCGTTGGGAAGCCGATCCCGCCCCCATGGTCCTGGCGGCGCGGCGCTTCGCGGTCGTGGCGATCATCGCGCTCGCCTATCTTTGCTACCGGCTGATCGGGCCCGCCTTTCCGCTCGCCAAGATCGGCATGATGTCGTTCGCCGCCGTGGCGCAGGTCGCCCCCGCCCTGCTGGTCGGATTGGCCTGGCGGCGCGCCACCGGCGCCGCCGCCTTCGCGGCGATCGCCGCGGGCTTCGCGGGCTGGGCCTATACCGTCGCGGTCCCGGCTTTCGTCACCGCCGGCTGGCTGCCCGGCGCGCTGGTCGGGTCGGGTCCGTTCGGCATCGGCTGGCTGAGCCCGCTGGCGCTCGGCGGGCTGCGGCTCGATCCGCTGCTCCATGGCATGGTCTGGAGCCTCGGGCCCAATCTCGCGGTCCTCGTTCTCGTCTCGCTCGTCACCCGGGCCGGGCCGGTCGAGCGGGTCCAGGCCGAGCGCTTCGTGGTGGCGCTGCCGGCCCGGCCGGTGGGGGAGCTGTCGCACAAGGCCGCCTCGCTCGCCGACCTGCATGCGCTCGCGGCGCGCTATGTCGGGCAGGAGCGGGCCGACGCGGCCTTTGGAGCGCTGGCGCTGGCGCGGCAGGGGCCGCTCGCGCGGCCCGAGGACCTGCTGCGCGCCCGCATCGACGCCGAGGCGGTGCAGGAAACCGAGCGGCTGCTTGCCGGCGCCATCGGGTCGGGCTCGGCGCGGGTGGTGGTGGCGAGCCTGCTTGCCAACCGCCGGTTCTCGCGGGCCGATGCGCGCGGGCTGATCGACGAGGCCTCCCGCGCGATTCTGAGCCGGCACGAGATCCTGCGCGACATGCTGCAGACCATCCGCCAGGGGATCTGCGTGTTCGACGAGGAGTTCCGGGTCACGCTGTGGAACCGGCGGTTCATCGAGCTGCTCGACCTGCCGGGCGACCGGGTCCGGGTCGGCACCAGCCTCGCGGAGATCGTGCAGTTCAACGAGGCGCGGCTGGAATACGGGCCCCGGCGCGAGTTCGATTCGCTGCTGGCGCGCCAGCTCGATCCGGCGCGGCGCGGCCAGCCCGACATGTTCGAGCGCCGGCGGCCCGACGGGACCGTGCTCGAGATCGCCACCAACCCGCTGCCAGCCGGCGGCTTCGTCGCGGTCTATACCGATGTGAGCGAGCGCTACCGCGCCGCCGCCGCCCTGCGCGAGGCCAACGAGACGTTGGAGGAGCGCATCGCCGAACGGACCCAGGCGCTCGCCGGTGCCAAGGCCGAGGCCGAGCGCGCCAATCTCGGCAAGACCCGTTTCCTGGCCGCCGCCGGCCACGATCTGCTGCAGCCCTTGCAGGCCGCGCATCTGTTCCTGTCGGCCATGGCCGAGCGGGTCAGCGATCCGGCCATTGGCCAGATCGACGCCTCGCTGCGTTCGGTCGAGCATCTGCTGGGCGAGCTCCTGGAAGTGTCCAAGCTCGATAGCGGCGTCACCATGCCGGATTTCGCCGAGTTCCGCGTCGCCGATATCCTGCGCCCGCTCGGTGCCGAATTCTCGGTGCTGGCCGGGCGGCACGGGCTCGGCTTCCGCGCCGTGGCCTGTTCCGCCTCGGTGCGCAGCGACCCGGCGCTGCTGCGGCGGATCCTGCAGAACTTCCTCGCCAACGCGGTGCGCTATACCGGGAAGGGCCGGGTCCTGCTCGGTTGCCGCCGGCGCGGACGCATGCTGAGGATCGAGGTCTGGGACAGCGGGACCGGGATCCCGGAGGACAAGCTCAGCGAGATCTTCGTCGAGTTCCGCCGGCTCGAGACCGACATGCCGCAGCGGGGCGAGGGGTTGGGGCTCGGGCTCGCCATCGTCGAGCGGCTGGCCGGGCTGCTCGGCCACCCGGTCTCGGTGCGCTCGAAGCCGGGGCGGGGCAGCTGCTTTGCGCTGACCGTCCCGCTCGCCTCGGCGCCGGTGCCGGAGCGCCGGCCGAGCGGCCGAAGCGGCTCGCGGCAATTCGACGGGGCGCTGGTCGTCTTCATCGAGAACGAGCCGGCGATCGCCCAGGCGATGTGCGACCTGCTGGGCGGCTGGTCCTGCACCGTGGTCACCGCATCGAGCGCGGGGCAGGGCCTGGCGCTGCTCGGGGGGCGGGTGCCGGATGCGATCCTGACCGACTATCATCTCGATCACGGCCGGACCGGGCTCGAAGCCCTGGCCGAGCTGCGCGCCGTCTTCGGGCCCGCGATCCCCGCGGCGCTGATCACCGCCGATCGCGATCCAGGGCTCCGGGCCGCCGCCGAGGCCGCGGGCTGCCGGCTGATGAGCAAGCCCGTCCGCCCCGGCGCCCTGCGCGCGCTGCTGGCGCAGATGCTCGCCGCGCGCGCCGGACAGGCGGCGGAATAGGCGGCGCCCCGCTCAGACGCTCTCTCGCTTCGGTCGGCCAGAGGCGCGCGGTCGAGCCGCCGCGGCGGTGCAGCGCGCCGCGAGCGCGAGGCTGACAGAAGCGCCGCGTCGCCGCGGCGCTTCCCCCAAGGCCGCAGGCCGCGGGAGGGCGGCGGGTCAGCTGGCGCTGCGCCGCCGCATCGCCGCGCGGACATCGCCGAGGCGCAGGGCGCCGGTTGCGACCGCGCCGAGCGCGTAGCTCGCCATGCCCGCCCCGACCAGCAGCAGCAGCGCGAGATAGCGCAGGAGGGGCGTGGCGAGCCAGTCCGCCAGCAGATCGGCGCCGAGCACCAGGACGACCGCCATCACGAGGCAGGCGAGCAGGATGCGCGGCACCGAGCGGCGCAGCCGCGCGTCGATCCGGGCGGAGCTGTCCATCGCGCGGGTGCCGCGCCAGAGCTGGACGAGCATGGTCCAGCCCGCCACCGTGGTGCCGAGCGCCGCCGCCGAAAAGCCGATCAGCGGCGCGAGCCCGATCGCGACCGCGACATTGACGATCATCGAATGCACCGCGAAGCGGAAGGGCGACCGGGTGTCCTCGCGCGCATAATAGAGCGGCGACAGCACCTTCTGCAGCACGAAGGCCGGCAGCCCGGCGCCATAGATCGCGACGGCGAGCGCCGTTGCCGCGGTGTCGGCCGCGTGGAACTCGCCGCGCTCGAACAGGACCGAGACGATCGGCCCCGGGATCGCCACCAGGGCCGCCGCCGCCGGCAGGGTCAGAGCGAGGGTGAATTCCGCGCCGCGGTTCAGCGCGTCCTGTCCGCCCTGGGCATCGCCCGAATGCAGCCGGCGCGACAGGTCGGGCAACAGCACCACGCTGATCGCCGCGCCCACGACGCCGAGCGGCAGCTGATAGAGCCGGTCGGCATAGGAGAGCCAGGCGACCGCGCCATCGAAGAACGAGCCGACCTGACGGCCGACGAGCAGGTTGATCTGCACGACCCCGCCCGCGAGCAAAGCCGGGGTGGCGAGAACCGCGAGCCGCCGGAGCTCGGGCGTGAGCCGCGGCCAGCGCGGCCGGATCTTCATCCCCACCCGGTCGGCGGCCCACCAGCAGAGCCAGAGCTGCACCACGCCCGCCACCGGAACCGACCAGATCTGCCAGAGCCCGACATCGAACCCGGCGCGCTCCCCCACCAGCAGGAACCCGATCATCACCACGTTCATCGCGACCGGCGCCGCCGCCGCCACCGCGAAATAACCGAGCGAATTCAGCACCCCGCACAGCAGCGCCGTCAGCGAGATCAGGATGATGTAGGGAAAGGCGATCCGCCCGTAGATGACCGACAGCTGGAACCGCTCGTCGCCCGCGAAGCCCGAGGCCATGGCGAGCACCAGGAGCGGCATCGCCACCATGCCGATCAGGGTGAAGACGACAAGCACCGCGGCGAGCCCGGAAAAGGCATCCTCGGCGAAGCCGCGCGGATCGTCGCCGGTCTGCACCCGCTTGGCGAACATCGGCACGAAGGCCTGATTGAACGCGCCCTCGCCGAAGAAGCGGCGGAACATGTTGGGCAGGGTGAAGGCAATGAGATAGGCCTGCGCCACCGGCCCGGTGCCGAGCACCGCCGCCATCAGCATGTCCCGGACCAGGCCGAGCACCCGGCTCAGCATCGTCCAGGAGCCGACCGAGAGGAAGGCTGGCAGGAGCCGGATCGGCTTCACCGCGCCTCGCCGTCGATCGCCGAGATCGCCCCGCGCAGCTTCATCTCGAGCGCGCGTCGGCGCGACTCGGCATGCAGCTTCAATCCGAACAGATCCTTGACGTAGAACACGTCCACCGCCTGGTTCCCATATGTGGCGATGATCGCCGAGGCGATCGAGATGTTGTTGGCGGTCAGGGTGCGCGCCAGGTCGTAAAGCAGGCCGGGCCGGTCGCGCGTCTCGACCTCGATGATCGTATAGATGTCCGAGCCGAGATTGTCGAACCGGATCCGGGTTGGAACCACGAAGTCCCGCTCGCGCCGCTTCACCTTGTCGCGGGTCCTGAGCTCGGCCCGCGCGCTGATCTCGCCGGTGAGGGTGCGCGCGACGCTGGCCCTCAGCCGCCCGATCCGGGCGTTCTCGTAGGGTTTGCCCTGGCGATCCTGGATCCAGAAGGCGGCGGTCGCGATCCCGTCGGTCGAGGTATAGGTCCGCGCATCGACCAGGTTGGCGCCCACGATGGCGAGCGCGCCCGCCAGGCGGGCGAAGATGCCGGGATGGTCGGACATGGCGAAACAGGCCTGGGTCGCGTCCCGCGACATGTCATGGCCGATATGGATCGCGGGCTCTCCCTTGGGCAGCTTCTTCACCAGGTCGGCAAAGATCACGTGGGTCGCGGTGTCGAAGCCGATCCAGTAGGGGGGATAGTGCCGCGCGGTCTCCTCGCGCACCGCCGCCTCGGGCCAGTCCTTCAGGGCCTCGGCCAGGGCGGCCTTCGCCGCGATCTCGCGCTCCGGGCGGCTGAGCGCCTGGCTGCCGCCCGTCAGATATTCGAGCGATTCGTGGTAGAGCGCGCGGATCAGCACCGCCTTCCAGTTGTTCCAGACGCCCGGCCCAACCCCCATGATGTCGCAGGCGGTCAGCACGGTCAGCAGGCGCAGCCGGGTCGCGCTCTTCACCGCCGCCGTGAAGTCGCGCACGGTGCGCGGCTCGGCGAGATCGCGCTTCTGGGCGGTGTCGGACATCAGCAGGTGATTGCGCACCAGCCAGACGACGAGCTCGGTCTCCTCCTCGTCGAGCCCGAGGCGCGGGCAGAGATGCTCGGCGATCTCCGCCCCAAAGGTCGAATGATCGCGACCCGCGCCCTTGCCGGCATCGTGCAGCAGCAGCGCGACATAGAGCACCCGCCGGTTCACGCCCTTGGCGATGATCTCGCTGACGATCGGCAGCGTCTCGGTCAGCTCGCCGCGCTCGACCCGCGACAGCACGGCGATGGCCTGGATCGTATGCTCGTCCACCGTGTAGTGGTGGTACATGTTGAACTGCATCATCGCGACGATGCGGCCGAATTCCGGGATGAAGGCGCCGAGCACGCCGACCTCGTTCATCAACCGCAGCGTCCGCTCGGGATTGGCGGTGCTGAGCAGCAGGCTGAGGAAGATCTTGTTGGCCTCGGGATCGGCGCGCAGGGTGTCGTCGACCAGGTGCAGGTTGGCGGTGACGAGCCGCAGCGCGTCGGGATGGATCGGGATGCCGCTGGTCTGCTCCTCCTGGAACAGCCGCAGGATCCGGACCGGCCGGGCGACGAACGCATCATAGTCGATCAGGTCGAGCCGGCCGTGCCGGATCCGGTAGCCCTTGGATGCGGCTTCCCGGCCGAAGGTGAAGACGTTGCGCAGCGCCCGCCCGAGCCGGGGCCGCTGCTTGACATGCCGCGCCTCCAGCGCCGCGAGGAAGATCCGGGTCAGGTCCCCCACATGCTTGGCGTGGATGAAATAGTCCTGCATGAAGCGCTCGACCGAGCGCTGCGCCGCGTTGGCCTGGTAGCCGAGCGTCGAGGCGATCTCGACCTGGGTGTCGAAGGTCAGCTGCTCGGTTGCCCGCCCGGTCACGAGATGCAGCTGCACCCGCGTCATCCACAGGAAGTCGGCCGCGTCGGCGAAGATCCGGTATTCGGCGGGCGAGAACACCCCCATCTTGACCAGGTCGCCGGGCCGCTGGGCGCGGTTCAGGTACTTGGCGATCCAGTAGAGGGTCTGGAGATCGCGCAGGCCGCCCTTGCCCTCCTTGACGTTGGGCTCGAGCAGGTAGCGCGAACTGCCCTGCCGGCGGTGGCGCTCGGCGCGCTCGGCGAGCTTCAGCTCGACGAATTCCGGGCCCGTCGTGGCGAAGAGCTCGGACCAGAGCCGATCGCCGAGCTGCTGGGCGAGGCCGGGATCGCCCCAGATATGGCGATGTTCGAGCAGGCTCGTGCGGATCGAGGTGTCGCTGCGGCCGAGCCGCAGGCAATCGTCGACGGTGCGGACCGAATGGCCGACCTTGAGCCGCAGGTCCCAGAGGCAATAGAGCAGGCTCTCGATCACGCTCTCGCCCCAGGGCGTCTGCTTGTAGGGGGTGAGGAACAGCAGGTCGATATCGGAGAACGGCGCCATCTCGCCGCGGCCATAGCCGCCGACCGCGATCGCGCAGATCCGCTCGGACGCGGTCAGGCTGGCATTGGGATGCAGCCAGCCGATCGCGAAATCGAGCGCGAGGGTGACGATCCGGTCGGTCAGCCAGGCATAGTCGTGGATCGCGCGATGGGCCTCGCGCGGGCGGGCGGCGATCTCGGCGGCGATCGCCGCGCGGCCCGCGACGAAGCCCTCGCGCAGCACCGCGACCGCGGCGGCGCGCATCTCGCCCGGGTCGCGCAGCGGGCGCGCGGCGGCGTCGAGCGCGGCCTTGAGCGCAAGCGGGTCGATGATGGCGCTCGGCACCGACAGCAATCCCGCCCAATCGGGCGGGACCAGCGGCGCGAGGCTGCGGTCAGTTGGTGAGAGTGTCAAATCCGCTCGCTGCAGCCTGAGCGACCGAGGCCTTGCCGTCGCGCACCTCGAGGATCGCGAGATTGCGCTGGTTGGTGCCGTCGGGCAGGAAGCGGAACGGGCCGTTCGACCCGGCGAAGCCCTGCGGCTGGGTCAGCCGCTCGGTCGAGAACGGGCTGCCGCCGCTGGCGCGCGCCTCGGCGATCAGCGCGCCGACCGCGGCCACCCCGTCGAAGGCAAGGCCGGCCAGCTCGTGCGGGCTCTCGCCATAGGCGGTGCGGTAGCGCCCGGCGAAGGCGGCGCTGTAGCCGGGATCGGGCGCGGCGAAGGCGCCGCCCTGCAGGGCAGCCTCGCTCAAGGCCTCGGCCGAGACGTCCCAGCGCTGCATGCCGAGGAATTGGGCCGCCTCGGCCGAGAGCCCGTTGTCGCGCAGCCCGCGGGCGATGAGCCCGAGCCCGCCGGTCGGGCCGTCGGTCAGGATGATCGCGTTCGCGCCCGAGCCCTGCAGCGCGGCGGCGGCCGCCGGCGCGGTGGTGTTGATGCTGTCGACCGACAGGTTGTAGCCCTGCGAGGCCACCAGCGTCGCGCCGCGCCGCTGGACGGCGGTGGCGATCGCCGCGCGCGCGGTCTCGCCTTCGAGCCCGTTGGGATAGACCACGCCGAAATTGCTCAGGCCGCGCGACTGGGCATAGGCGACCAGCCGCTCGGCGGTGTTCTGGAAGGTGTTGCCGAGGATATAGACATTGTCGCCGGCTACGTCGGGATTGTTGCTGAAGCTCAGCATGGTGACGCCGGCCTGGCGCGCCACCGGCTGGGCGCCGGCGGTCGCGGTCGAGAAGAGCGGCCCGATGATGATCTTGGCGCCTTCGGCGACCGCCTGGCTCGCCGCGCTCGATCCGCCGGCTGAGGTGCCGGCATCGGGATAGACCGCAAGGTCGATCTGGGCGTTGCGCAGGTCGGCCTGGGCGAGCTTCGCGGCATTGACGAGGCTGTTGCCGATGCGCTCGCGGCCCGGATCGCCCGAGCCGAGCGGCACCAGCAGCGCGACCTTGACCGGCTTGCTGGGATCGACCGCGATCCCCGAATCCACCCGGGCGCCGGGGGTGGTGCAGGCTGCGAGCAAGGCGAGCACGCCTCCGATCAAGCTGGCGCGAAGCCCGGCTCCGGTCGAGATTCGTGTTGACAGCATGGTTCCTCGCTGTGACCTATCGGGCGACGTCACCGGGCGGCGGGCCGGGCCGACACGCTAGGGCCTTGCCCCAGAAAAGTAAACGACAATGGACGAACCCGCGACCGAGCCCCTCCCTGACGACAGCTTCGCGCGGACCGGTGCGCTGGCGCCCGGCCTCTATCTCGTGGCGACCCCGATCGGCGCGGCGCGCGACATCACGCTGCGCGCGCTCGACATCCTGGCGCGGGCCGATCTGCTGGCCGCCGAGGATACCCGCCAGACCCGCAAGCTCCTCGATATCCACGGCGTGCGGCGGACCGGGGCGACGATCCTGCCCTATCACGACCATAACGGCGCCGAGCAGCGCCCCCGCCTTCTCGACGCCCTGGCGGAGGGCAGATCGGTGGCGCTGGTCTCCGATGCCGGCACGCCCCTCGTCGCCGATCCCGGCTATCGGCTGGTGGTCGAGGCGATCGCGGCCGGGCACCCTGTGCTCGCCGCGCCCGGCGCCTCGGCCTTGCTCGCGGCGCTGGCGGTCGCGGGCCTGCCGACCGATCGCTTCCTGTTCGGCGGGTTCCTGCCGCCCAGGGAGGCGGCGCGGATCCGGGCGCTGGCCGAGCTCGCGCCCGTGCCCGCGACGCTGGTCTTCTACGAATCGCCGCACCGGATCGCCGCCGCGCTGGCGGACGCGGCCGCCACCTTGGGCGCGGAACGCCCGGCCGCGGTCTGCCGCGAGCTCACCAAGCGGTTCGAGGAGGTGCGGCGCGGAGCCTTGGGCGATCTCGCCGCGCTCTATGCCGGGGCGCCCGACCCCAAGGGCGAGATCGTGCTCGTCGTCGGCCCGCCCCTGCCGGCCGAGGTGGGCCCCGAGGCGCTCGACGCGGCGCTGACCGAGGCGCTGGGCCGGCTCTCGGTCAAGGATGCCGCGGCGGAGGTCGCGGCGGCGCTCGACCTGCCGCGGCGCACGGTCTATGCGCGGGCCCTCGACCTCGCGGGCCGATGAGCCGTCGCGGCCATTTCAGCGGTCTCGCCGGCGAGGAGATCGCGGCGCGGCTCTACGAGGCCGAGGGCGGGCGCGTCGCCGCAACGCGCTGGCGCTGCCCCGCGGGCGAGATCGACCTGATCGTGGCCTTTCCCCGGCTCGTCGTCTTCGTCGAGGTCAAGGCCCGTCGCGACCATGCCGGGGCTGCGGGCGCGGTCAGCGCCGCGCAGTGGCGCCGGCTCGGCGCGGCGGCGGAATGCTGGCTCGCGGCCTGCGCGGATGCGCCCGATTGCCGCTTCGATCTGGTGCTGATCGACCGCGCCGGCCGGGCGGAGCGTCTCTGCGACGCCCGGAGCTTCGACGCCGAGTTCTAGAGGCTTGAAGTGTCGCGATATCTTGACCGCCGAACGATTCCGTCCGGTTGGATGTGGAGTTTTCCCGATATGTGGCCTCAACCGAGCTGCCTATAGCGGCGCTCCAGTCCCCGCAACGCACGCCGACAAATTTGGCCAAGAATGCCTTCGGGTTGCGTCATAATTATCTTCGACACGATCCTGTCTTATTCGTTTGCTATCCGATCATCGGGTCTGTCGCGGTTCGGCGTTCAGCCCATGATGTTCTATTCTATAACTTGTTTTTCCTTCATGAGGACTGATCATGTCAGAATACGAGAAGGACTATCCGGACTTTCGCCAGTGCCCGGCCTACGAACCCGGAGACGAGGCGCCGTCGAATCGTTCGGCTAACCCGACCTTCTACGACGTGCTGGAGGCGCGTCTTGCGCGGCGCTCGGTCCTCGCCGGCGGTCTCGCGACCGCGGTCGCGACGGTCTTCTCGGGCGGCCTCTTCGGCAACCTCGCCCGCGCCGAGACCAAGTCGGCTCCGTCGATCCTTGGCTTCACCGCAATTGCGACGAGCGAGACCGACACGATCGTCGTGCCCGATGGCTACCGCGCGCAGGTCCTCGCGCCCTGGGGACAGCCGCTCGACGGCGCGACCGTGTTCGACCATGCCGCCACCGGCACCGATCAGGCCCGCCAGGTCGGCAGCCATCACGACGGCATGCATTTCTTCCCGATCGACGGCAGTTCGACCGACGGCCTGCTGGTCATGAACCACGAATATGTCGATCCGCGCTTCCTGCACGCCGCCTATGCCGGCAAGCCGGTCGCCGAGGATGCCGTCCTGATCGAGAACGGCGTCCGGGTCGCCGACGAAGTCCTGAAGGAGATCAACGCCCACGGCGTCTCGGTCGCCCGGATCACCCGGCAGCCGGATGGCACCTGGGTCATGGTTGACGACCCGCGCAACCGCCGCGTGACCGCCAGCACGCCGATGGAAATCGCCGGACCGGTCCGCGGCGCGGCGCAGCTTGCGACAAAGTTCAGCCCCGACGGCACCCGCACCCGCGGCACCATCAACAACTGCGCCCACGGCGTGACCCCGTGGAACACCTACCTCTCGGCCGAGGAGAACTGGGCGGGGTATTTCCACAACGACGACACCACGAGCGGCGAGGACGGCGAGCAGCCGGACATGCCGCGCGAGCATGCCCGCTACGGCGTCCGCGCGAAGGAAGGCCGCTATGCCTGGGATCTGGCGGCCGGTGGCATGGACGAATTCATCCGCTTCAACGCCTCGACCTTGGCCGACAGCCCGCAGGGGGACTACCGCAACGAGCCGAACGGCTTTGGCTGGATCATCGAGTTCGATCCGTTCGATCCTGCAAGCGTGCCGCACAAGCACACCGCCCTCGGCCGCTTCGCCCATGAGGGGGTGATCTTCGCCAAGCCCAAGGCGGGCGCGCCGATCGTCTGCTATTCTGGCGACGATGCGCGCTTTGAATACATCTACAAGTACGTGTCGGCCCGGCCCTACGATCCCGCGACCGCCGACGGCACGCTGCTCGACGAAGGCACGCTCTATGCCGCGCGCTTCAACGACGACGGCACCGGGACCTGGCTGGCGCTCAAGCCGGGCGCGAACGGGCTGACCCCCGAGAACGGCTTCGCCGATCTCGCCGATATCCTGGTCAATACCCGCCTCGCCGCGGATATGGCGGGCGCGACCAAGATGGACCGCCCGGAATGGGGCGCCGTCGATCCGACGACCGGCGAGGTCTATTTCACCCTGACCAACAACAGCCGCCGCACCGAGGACCAGGTCGACGCGGCAAACCCGCGCGCCGCGAACATCTTCGGCCAGATCGTCCGTTGGCACGAGACCGGCGACGACCACTCGGCCGACAGCTTCGACTGGGACCTGTTCGTGCTCGCGGGCGACGAGAACGACAGCCGCGACCTCGCCGGCAAGCCGCTGACCGAGCATTCGATCTTCGCCTGCCCAGACGGCCTGTGGTGCGATCCCGACGGCCGCCTCTGGATCCAGACCGACATCGGCGAGGCGTCGCAAAACGTGGGCCCGATGAAGGTCTTCGGCAACAATGCCATGCTGGGCGCCGACCCGCGCACCGGCGAGATCCGCCGCTTCCTGACCGGCCCGACCGGCCAGGAGATCACCGGGGTCATCGCCACCCCGGACCAGACGACGCTGTTCATCAACGTCCAGCATCCCGGCGCGACGACGACGGCCGAGGCCTTTGCCGCCGGCGCGATCAACAGCCGCTGGCCGGACAAAAGCCCGACGGTCGTCCCGCGTTCGGCGACCGTCGCGATCAGCCGCATCGACGGCGGCAAGGTCGGCGCCTGATCGAACACACTCCGCTGCCGAGCGAAGCCGCCTCGGCAGCGGCTCTTTCGGGACCGCGATGCCGGTCGCAGCCAGCCGGCCCCGTCAAATCGGGCCGCCTGCTGCAGGGCCCACAGATCCTGGAGCTCGGGCGGCCCGCCAGGCAGCACCGCCGGGGCCGGCCCGAGGGGGCATCGAGCCCCCTCGGGCCGCACGCTGGCGCGCGCGAAGGGAAGAGGGCTCGGGTTCACCAGCAAACAAGCCCCCCGGGCCTGCTCGCCGGAGCCACCGACGCGCCGAGGATGCCTGGCGCGCGGGACCCCGCTTCGTCAAGGACGCCTGCGGCGCCCGCGCCCGCGCGGGTAAATCCTTGACCAAGCGGGGTCCCGCACCCCTGTCAGGCATCTCGCGCGACGGTGGCTCCGGCGAACAGGCCCTTCCCGGGCGGGCGGGGGTCGCTTTGAGGCGGCGGGTTGCGGGGCGGCGGATCTGGCTTATCCTGGAGACGCTCACCCGGGGGAGGACAGAGATGAAGATCACATTCTACGCCCATGCGAGCTTTCGCCTGGAAGGCGACGGGCTCGCGGTCGTCACGGATCCCTATACGCCGTCGCGGGCGCGCTTCGAGCCGATCGACGAGCCGGCCGACATCGTGATCATGAGCTCGGCCACCGACGATTTCCATTCCGACCCGAGCCATGTCCGCGGCGATCCGGCCATCGTCAACGCGCTCGCGATCCCGCCGGAGGGGGTGACGATCCGGGGCCTCGCGATCCGCGGCTTTCCGGCGATGGAGAGCCTGACCTTCGATTTCGGCCGCGATCCGGATGCCAATGCGCTCTATCTCTTCACCCTCGGCGGGGTGCGCGTGCTGCATATGGGCGATATCGGCAATCCGGTGCCGGAGGAGCATCTCGCGGCGCTGCGGGGCCAGGTCGACCTGCTGCTGGCGCTGACCGGGGCGCATGCCACGATCGCGCTCGACGATCTCGACGCGGCGATCGCCCGCATCGAGCCGCGCGCGGTGATCCCGATGCATTATGCCAGCTCGAGGGGCGTGCTGAAGATCGAGCCGGTCGAGACCTTTCTCGACCGCCTGCCGCCCGGGCAGGTCACGCGGGTCGGCGGGTCGGAGCTCGACCTCACCGCCGACTTGCTGCCGCCCGTCGGCGCGCCGCCCCGGATCTTCGTGCTCGACCAGTCGCGCTGAGGGGTCAGGCCTCGACCGGCTCGCGCCGGCCCGGGGCGAGCCGGGGCAGCAGGTCGGCGATCTCCGCGACGACGGCGGCGCTGGCATGGCCGGTCAGCACGATTCCGGTGCGCCGGCGCAGCAGATCCTCGAGGCTGCCGACCCGCTCGGTCCGGCAGAGATGCACGAGTTCCTCGCGCGCATGCGAGGGCAGGGCCGTCAGCAAGGTCTCGCCCCGGCCGGCCAGGGCCTCGCAATAGCCGCGGGCGCGGGTGCCGTAGCGCGAGAGCAGCGTGTCGGCGCGCGCCTCGGCGATGCCGCCCAGGCGGGCGAACTCGGCGACCATCGCGGTGCGGGCCGCGGGCTCGCGCGGGAAGTCGCGGCCGCCGCCGATCGGCAGGCCCACGGTCGAGACCTGGCGCGTCCGGCCGAGCTGGGTCAGGACCCGGTCGGCCGCCTGTTCGGAAAAGGCCCGGAACGTGGTCCATTTGCCCCCGATCAGGCAATAGACCGGCACGGTGCTGCCGGGCAGCGCGAGGGTGGCGATCGAATGGTCGCGGGTGACGCTGCCGATCTCGGCGCCATCGGCGCGGGGCAGGGGGCGCACGCCGCAGAAGCGATAGACGATCTGGTCCTCGGTGACCGGGATGCCCGGGAACACCTCGGACACCGCGCGCCGCAGATAGGCGGCCTCGTTCTCGTCGCAGGCGGCGGTGTCGGGATCGCCGACCGCGATGTCGGTCGAGCCGAGCAGCACCCGGCCGAGCAGCGGATAGGCGAGGTTCACCCGGCCGTCGGCGGTGCCGAAATAGACCATCCGGCCGTTGAGCGCGGCATGGAGCGCGGGATTCTCGATCACCAGATGCGAGCCCTTGCTGCCGCCCATCAGCCGGCTTTCGATGCCGAGCGCGGCATTGACCTTGTCGATCCAGGCGCCGCCGGCATTGATCACCGCCTTGACCCGGGCGCGCCGCACGATGCCGGCCTGGCGCCAGACGATCCGGTCGCCCTCGGGCGGCAGCAGCTCGGCGTGGTTGAGCGCGCGGCTGCCCGGGCAGAGCGCCTCGCCGTCGAGCACCAGCTCCAGCGCCAGCCGCTCGGCATAGCTGATCTGGCCCTCGTAATAGAGCCCGGCGCCGATGATCGCGGGATCGAGCGCCGGCATCTCGCGCCGGAGGGCGGCGGTCGACAGCATGCGATGGGTCGGCATCGCGCGCCAGTTGCGGGCATAGACATCGTAGAGCGTGAGGCCGAGCGCGGTGATCGCGAAGCCCCGGTCGTTGAGCTTGGCCTTGATGCCGAGGAAGCGGGCGAGCGAGCCCGCGATGCCGCCGGTCCAGGACCGGACCGGCACGATGCAGGGCAGGGCGCTGACCACATGCGGCGCGGTGGCGAGCAGCATGTTGCGTTCGGTCAGCGACTCGCGCACCAGGCGGAATTCGCCGGTCTCCAGATATTTGAGCCCGCCATGCATCAGGCGCGACGAGGCCGACGAGGCGCCGGCGGCGAAGTCGTCGCGCTCGATCAGCAGGCATTTCACGCCCTGGGCGCAGAGGTCGCGGAAAGTGCCGCACCCATTGATGCCGCCGCCGATGATCGCGACGTCAAACGACCCGGCTTCGGGCGCGGGGTCAGGCATCGAGGATCGCGACCTTCATGGCGCCTCCGCCCTCGGCCATGCCGAACGCCTCGTCGAGCCGGGCCAGGGGATAGCGGTGGGTGATCATGTCGGAACTGTCGATGCGGCGGCTGGCCAGGATGCCGAGAGCGGTCTCGTAGTCGAGCCGGGACAGGCCGAAGGAGCCGGTGACGCGCAGTTCGTCATAATGGATCGCGTTGATGTCGAGTTGGCCGAGCTCGCCCTTGCTGAAGCCGGCGAACAGGCTGACCCGCCCGCCATAGCCGGCGAGCCCGATCGCCTGCGACGCGAGCGCCGGGATGCCGATCGCGCAGATCACCACGTCGGCCCCGAGCCCTTGGGTCTCCTCGCGCACGCGGGCGCGCAGATCCTCGGCTGTCGGGTCGATCGCGATATCGGCGCCCGCGGCGAGCGCCATGGCGCGGCGGCCGGCATTGGGCTCGCTGACGATGACGCGCGCCGCGCCGCGCAGCCGGGCGAGCTTGATATGCAGCGTGCCGATCGGGCCCGAGCCCAGCACCACGACGCTGTCGCCCTGGGCAAGCGCGACCTTGTTCTGGCCGTTGATGACGCAAGCCAGCGGCTCGATGAGCGCGGCCTCGGCATAGGCGAGGTCATCAGGCAGGACATGCACATTGCCGAGCTCCACTGCGCGCGCCGGGATGCGGATATATTCCGCGAAGGCGCCGTCGATATGATAGCCGATCGCCTGCGCATTCGGGCAGAGGTTTTCGCGCCCCCGCAGGCATTGCGCGCAGCGGCCGCAGGGGATGGCCGGGCAGACGCCCACCCGCTGGCCCGGGCGGAAGGCCGCGTCGCCCTGGACGACCTCGCCCGAGAATTCGTGGCCGATGATCGAGGGATAGCGCACGCCCGCGGTCTTGCGTCCGCGCAGGATCCGGATGTCGGTGCCGCAGATCGTGGCGGCCTTGACCCGAAGCACCAGATCGCCGTCGCCTGGGGTCGGGTCGGGGGCGTTGCCAAGCTCCATCGCGTTCGGTGCCGTCAGAATTGCCGCTTTCACCGGGGGTCTCCCTTTGAACATTTGTTACTTAAATATGTATCATGATCAAGACTGGCGATCAAGGGGGCGGCGGGTTCGGCGGGGCTGGCCGCCTTCCTCCGCGCTTCGCCTGTGGGTGGCTCCACGATGCGTGAACATATGAGATGATCTTGGAACAAGTGTGTTGACATGGGCCGAATCCCCGTTCATGCTGCTTGACAATCAACAGGACGGGCGCCCGCAGGGTGCATTGGGGGGAAGATGCGCTACGACTACGCGGCCATGGGCTTCTATACCTTCGACTGCCTGGGCTGGCCGGTCACCGCGATCCCACCCAACGGCGACACCTACTTCATCCGCGACCTGACGCTCGCGGTCTCCGGCGCGGCGGGAACCGCGGTGATCGCGGGGGCGAAGCTCGGGCTCGATTGCCTGGCGATCGGCGGCTATGGCCGCGACATGATGGGCGACTGGGCAGTCGCGCGCATCGCGAGCTTCGGCATCGACATCTCGGCGCTGCAGCGCTTCGACGACACCCCGACCTCGAGCTCCATCGTGCTGACCCGCCCCGACGGCTCGCGCCCCGCTCTGCATCTGAAGGGCGCCACCGGCCGGTTCGAGATCGACGCGGGCGAGTTCGACCGCGTCACCGACGCCCGCGTCTTCCATCTTGGCGGCGTCGGGCTGATGGACGCGATGGACGGGCCGCGCAATGCCGCCCTGATCCGCCATGCCAAGGAGCGCGGCTGCATCACCACCGTCGACGTCTTCGCCGGCTCCCCCGCCGACCTGCCCGATGTCGAGGCCGTCCTGCCCTGGACCGACTATTTCATCCCCTCGGTCGAGGAGGCCCGGGCGCTGTCCGGCCTCGAGGATCTCGACGCGATCTCCGATTTCTTCCACAAGCGCGGCGTCACCTGCTGCGTGATCACCCTCGGGGCCGAGGGCGCCTTCTACCACCACAAGGACGGGACCCGCTTCCAGGTGCCGGCCTACGATGTCGACGTCGTCTGCACCTGCGGCTGCGGCGACGTGTTCAATGCCGGCTTCGCCACCGGCATCCTGCGCGGCATGACCCCGCGCGACGCGGTGCGGCTCGCCTCCGCCTCCTCGGCGCTCAACGCGACCGGGCTCGGCAGCCAGGCCGGCATCGTCGATCTCGAGACCACGCTTGCCTTCATGGAGCAGCAGCCGGTCCGCGCCACCGGCTCGCTGGCGATGAGCGTCTGACGGCGCGCAACCGGACCAAGACCCAACAGGAGAGAACAACGATGACTCGACCCGCCTCGCTGGCGGTGCGGACCCTTGCGTCCGCGCTGGCCCTGTCTGCGGCCTGTGCCGTCACGGCCTCTGCCCAGAGCCAGGCCGACCTGATCCACCCGATCACCAAGGAACTGAACTTCGTCTTCATCCCGAAGGTCATCCATCCCTGGTACGACGTCGTCGCCGAGGGCGGCAAATACGCCGTCGCCGAGCTCGCCAAGGAAGGGATCAAGGTCAATGTGGTCTGGGATTCCCCGCCCCAGGCCGACGTCGCCGACCAGAACAACCGCATCGAGGCCAATATCGGCAAGCATCCCGACGGGCTCGCCGTCGCCTGCCTCGACCAGGCGACCAACGTCCAGCTCCTGAAGGAGGCCAAGGAGGCCGGGGTCAACACCATCACCTTCAACTCGTTCTGCTCGGACGAATTCCCCTTCGTCGGCCAGAAGAACAGCTACCAGGACGGCTACGATCTCGGCGAGTTCCTGTTCAAGAAGCTCGGCGGCAAGGGCGAGGTCGGCATCCTCGCGGGCTCGCTGACCGCCACCGACCATGTCGAGCGGATCAAGGGCTTCAAGGACGCGATGAAGGCCTATCCCGACATCAAGGTCGTGTTCGAGCAGCCCGACAACGACGTGCTCGAGGACGCGGTCACCCTCACCGAGAACGCGCTCCAGGCCCATCCGAACATCAAGGGCTTCTTCGGCTCGAACGCCTCGAACCCGATCGGCATCGCCCGCGCCGTCACCAATGCGGGCAAGGCCGGCCAGATCGACATCGTCGGCATGGACGACCTGCCCGAAGCCGTCGACTTCGTCTGCAAGGGCACGATCACCGCGCTCAAGGCGCAGCGCCAGTGGGATATCGGCTACTGGGCCGTGCGCTACATGGTGGCGATGAACGAGAACCACACGATCCCGATGGATCACAATACCGGCTCGCGCTTCATCACCAAGGACAATTGCACGAGCTGATCGGGCGACGACGCCGATCCAGATCCGGGCGGGCCGCGCGGGCGGCCCGACCCTTCTCCGCCGGGGGGGCGCGATGAATCCGATCATCTTCGAGGCGCACGACATCGCCAAGTCGTTCGGCCCGGTCCATGCGCTGAGGGGCGTCTCCCTGAAGCTCCGGGCCGGCGAGGTCCATTCGATCATCGGCGAGAACGGCGCCGGAAAATCCACGCTGATGAACATCTTCTGCGGTCGCTTCCTGCCGAGCGCGGGCGAGCTCCGCGTCGATGGACGCCCGATCCAGTTCCAGAGCCCCAAGGACGCCCAGGCCGCCGGCATCGCCATCGCGCCCCAGGAAATCAGCCTGGTGCCCGACCTGACCGTCGCCGAGAACATCCTGCTCGGCGCGCAGCGCGGCGGGCGCATCACCGTCGACTGGGCGCGGACCCTCGCCGATGCCGCGCGCGACCTGCATCTCGTCGATGACAGCATCGACCCCAAAGCCAAGGTCGCCAGCCTCTCCAAGGCGCAGCAGCAGCTCGTCCAGATCGCCCGCGCCGCCGCCACCCAGGCGCGGATCCTGATCTTCGACGAGCCGACCGCCTCGCTGACCAGCCGCGAGGCGGGCAAGCTCTACGACTACATTCGCTGGATGAAGGCGAACGGCCGCTCGGCCTTCTATATCTCGCACCGGCTCGACGAGGTGCTGATGCTGTCGGACGAGATCACCTGCCTGCGCGACGGCGCGCTCGCGGGCCAGCTCGACCCGCGGCGCGCCAGCCGCGAGGAAATGGTGGCGATGATGGCCGGCCGGCCGGTCACCGCGCTCCGCCAGCCGCGCCGCGCTTTGCCCGAGGACCGGCCGGTGGTGCTCAAGGTCTCGGGGCTGAGCCGCGCCGGCGAATTCGCCGATCTGAGCTTCGAGCTGCGCCAGGGCGAAATCCTCGGCGTCTCGGGCCTGATCGGCTCGGGCCGCACCGAGATGGCGAAATGCATCTACGGCCTGACCCGGCCCGATGCCGGCCGCATCGAGGTGTTCGGCAAGCCGATGGCGCACAATTCGCCAATCGACGCGATCCGGGCGGGCCTCGTCTACCTGCCGGAGGAGCGCAAGCAGGAGGGCATCTTCCCGCTGCTCTCGATCGCCGAGAACGCCGCCTTGCCGAGCCTCGACCGCTTCGCCGGGCTCCTCCATATGCGCAACCGCGACATGATGACCGAGGTCGAGCGCAGCATCCGGCTGATGAAGACCAAGTACCACTCGCTCAAGGATCCGATCACCAGCCTCTCCGGCGGCAACCAGCAGAAGGTGATCATCGCCCGCTGGCTGCTGCGCGAGGCCAGGATCCTGATCATGGACGAGCCGACGCGCGGCATCGACGTCAATGCCAAATACGAGATCCAGGCCGAGCTGCGCCGCCTCACCGAGGAGCGCGGCCTCTCGATCATCCTGATCTCGTCCGAGCTCGAGGAGGTGCTCGACGTCGCCGACCGGGTGCTCGTCATGCATATGGGCGCGGCCAAGGGCATCCGGGCCGCCGCCGGCGCCACCCAGGAATCGCTGCTGCAACTGGCCATGAGCTGAGCGGCGCACGCCGCGCGCCGCCGACAAGGGGATCCCGACGATGACATTGCATGAAGAGACCGCTCCCCGCTCGGCCGCGCGCCGCGAGGCGAGCCTGATGAACCGGTTCTGGCGCTGGGAGGCGAGCGGCATCCTGGTGGCGCTCGTGGTGCTGACCGCGGCCCTGTCGCTCGCGGCCGACAATTTCCTCTCGGCCTACAACATGGCCGTCGTGGTCCGCCAGGCGGCCTTTGTCGGGTTGGTGGCGCTCGGCCAGACGCTCGTGCTGCTCACCGGCGGCATCGACCTCTCGGTCGGGGCGGCGGCGGGCATCTCGGCCATCGTCGGCTCGATCGCGCTCACCCAATGGGGGCTGCATCCCTGGCTGGTCATCCCCTTCACCATGCTGTTCGGCTTCGGGCTCGGCGCGATCAACGGCGCCTTCGTCGCCGGGCTGCGGCTCAATCCCTTCATCGTCACGCTGGCGACCTGGGAAATCTTCGCCGGCCTCACCCTCGTCATCACCGAGGGGCGCCCGATCCGGCCGCTCGGCGATGCCTTCGCCGTGTTCGGCAAGGGCGAGGTCTTCGGGGTGCCGGTGCCGGTCCTGGTCTTCTTCGCCTCCGCACTCATCCTGATCTGGATGCTGCGCCAGACCCGGTTCGGCCGAAACATCTTCGCGGTCGGCGGCAATCGCGATGCGGCGGTGCTGGCCGGTATCCGCTCGGGCTGGGTCGAGTTCTTCTGCTTCGCGCTGGCCGGCATGTTCGCCGCGCTCGCCGGCATCCTCTTCGCAAGCCGCATGGATGCCGGCCAGCCCTCGGTGGGCGAGGGCTGGCTGATGGGCGCGATCACCGCGGCGATCCTGGGCGGCACCAGCCTGCGCGGCGGCCAGGGCTCGATCGTCGGCACCGTGCTCGGCGCGCTCCTGCTCGCCGTCCTGGCCAACGGCACGGTTCTGATGAATGTCTCCGGCTATTGGCAGCGCGTGATCGTCGGCGGCGTGGTCCTCGTCGCGGTGCTCGTCGACCTCCTCCGCCGCCGCGGCCAGTAGCGCGCGGGCTCTGTCCCGCGGCCGCGCCCTCCGGGGCGCGCGCGCGCGCGTCCCGGCCTCCCTCCCCGGGGCCGGGATGCGCTTTTGGCATGGGGGGCGACCCTCCGGGCAATAGCGGCGTCATCCCGGTTCGCGCGTTAAGAGAGATTTTGATCAGGTAAACGGAATCTGAAACATCTATAAATATCAAATGGATAGGAGAAGTCGCACGCGTGCGACTCTCCATCTGTCGCACGCCTCGCTTTGCCTCAGTCGGCCGCCAGCGTCGTCGCGGTGATCTCGTCGGTGATCAGCACGGTGGGCGACAGCGCCTTGATCGCGCCCCTCAGGACCGGCACCTTCTCCGCCCCGCCCGAGACCAGCACCCGCTGCGGCGTCTTGCGCAGCCGGGCCAGGTCGACCGACATCACCCGGGCATTCACCGGATGGTCGACCAACTGCCCTTGCTCGTCGATGAAATTGTAGAGCAGGTCGCCGACCGCCCCGATCGAGACGAGCTGCCGCCGCTCCGCCTCCGAGACATGCCCCATCCGATAGCTGGTGGTCAGCCCGCTCATGCTGCCGACCGACAGCAGCACCATGTCGAGATGGTCGGCCATGTTGAAGATCTCGGCCAGCCCGCAATGCTCCAGCAGCGCATGCTTGGTCTCGGGGCTGTCCACGATGGCGGGTGCCGGGATCAGGTAGCCCTCGCCCTGGAACAGCTCGGCGAACTGCCAGGCGAATTCGGCCGGATTGAAGCGCCGGGCGGCGGCGATCCCGCCCAGCAGCGAGACCACGCGGAAATCCTCGAGCGTCCGCCCGGCGATGAAGGGCAGGCTGTTGAACAGCGTCCGGCCCCAGCCCACGCCCACCGTCATCGACGGTCGCATCGTGGCATTGACATGGATGCCGGCGGCGGCGGCGATCACCTTGACCGGGTCGATCCCGGCATTGCTGATCGGCGCCGCGATCACCCGTCCGATCCCGTAGCGCGCCTGGACCGTCTGCTCGATCCCGGCCAGCTCGGCCAGGGGCGCGGAGATCGTGATCCGGACCTCGTTGCGCCGCCTGGCATCGGCGATCATCCGGACCACGGCCACCCGGTTGAGCCCGAGCATGGTCGCAACCTCGCTCTGGGTATGACCCTCGACGAAGTAGAGCCACACCGCCCGGGCTCGCAGCCGGTCGAGCTCGGACGCCTGCGAACCTTCGGCGAGCAGCTGCTCGGACGGGGCCACTTCTCTCACGCACGCACCCTTTCATCCAAGGGGACGCGTCGCCCAAGCCGACCGGTGTGTCTCGATCAGGCGCCGGCCTGTCGGCGGCTCGCCTGTCTTGTGCCACGCGCCAGGATCCCGGCGACGATGCCCGGGCATTCCACATGGGGGATATGCCCAACTTTCGGCAAAAGATGAAGCGCCATCTCGCCGGAGGCGGCCAGGGCGTGGCGCCATGGTAAAATATGGTCGCTGCGGCCCCAGAGCAGCGTCGTCGGCGCGGTGACCCGGGCGAGGGCGGCGGTCACGTCGAAGGCCGGGACGCCGTCGGGGAACAGGGCCTCCAGGAGATCGAGCTGCGCGGCGCGCAGGCCGGGATCGTTGCGCGACAGCATGGCCGCCTTGGCGAAGTCCCAACCGATCCCGTCGGGCGTCGCGGTCAGCCGCTTCAGCCAGGGCGCCAGGCTCTCGACCCGGCTCGCCCGCGCGATCCCCGCCAGCGCCGCATGGTCGATCTCCGGCCCGAGCCCGGCCGGGGCGATCAGGGTCAGCGAGGCGAGGCTGCGCGGCCTGAGCTCGGCCAGCCCGAGCGCCACGGCCCCGCCCAGCGAATGGCCAAGCAGATGGACCTCGCCCGTCGTCGCCCGGTCGAAGGCCGCCGTCACCGCCCGCACCACCGCGTCGAAATCCCCGATCCGCTGGCGCGGCGACTTGCCGTGGCTCGGCAGGTCGATCCGGATCAGCGGCAGCTCGCTCGGCAGCTCGCGCTCCAGCGGCAGCCAGCCGAGCGAATCCGCGGCAAAGCCATGGATCATCACCAGCGGCGTGCCGACGCCCTTGCGGGTCGAGACGAAGAGATCGCCCGCCTCCTCGATCCAGGGTTCCGCGGCGTCGGGCGGCGGCCCGGCCGGCGCGCGGCGCGGCTCGGCCGGCACCGGGCGCGGAGCCATGATCAGACGCTCGACATCCTCGCGCTGGATCCGGCCGCGCGGCCCGGTGCCGGCGATCGCGCCGAGCGCGATGCCCGCCTCGCGCAGGAGGCGCCGGGCGATCGGGGTCGCGCGGATCCCGGCCTCGGCGACGGCCGTCGCGCCCCCCGCGGCCGCGGCGGGGGCAGCGGCGGAGGCAGCGGCGGGAGCGGGGGCGGGGACTTCCGGCGCGGGGGCGGGCGCGGCAGCCGCAGCCGGCGACGGGACGCTGCCGACGGCCTCGCCCTCGGCATAGATCCAGGCGACCGGGCTGCCGACATCGACGGTCTGGCCGGGGGCGGCAACGATATGGTGCAGCCGGCCGCTGGCCGGGCTCTCGACCTCCATCGCGGCCTTGTCGGTCTCGATATCGAACAGGGGCGCACCCTTCTGCACCGCCTCGCCCTCGGCGGCGTGCCAGGCCGAGAGCGTGCCCGTCGCCATGTCCATGTCGACCTTCGGCATGATGACTTCCACCGGCATCTCAGACCTCCCGGCGCGCAAGCCGGCGCGCGGCCGCCTCGATATCCGGCACCTGCGGCACCGCCGCCCGCTCTAGATCCGGATTGTAGGGGATCGGCGCCTCGGCCCCGCCAAGCCGCAGGATCGGCGCGTCGAGATAGTCGAAGGCCTCGCTCTCGGCGACGAGCGCGCTGATCTCGGCGCCGATGCCCAGCGTGCGCACGCCCTCATAGACACAAAGCAGCCTGCCGGTCTTGCAGACGCTCGCGACGATCGTCGCACGGTCGATCGGCCGGACGGTGCGCAGGTCGATGACCTCGGCCGAGATGCCCTCGGCCTCCAGCGCCTTCGCGGCCTCGAGGGCGCGATGCACCATGATCGCCGAGGCGACGATGGTGAGATCGGTGCCCGCGCGGCGGATCTCGGCCTGGCCGATCGGGGTCGTGTAGTAGCCCTCGGGCACCGGCCCCTTCATCTTGTAGAGGAGCTTGTGCTCGAAGACGAGGACGGGGTCCGGATCCTCCAGCGCCGCGAGCAGCAGCCCCTTGGCGTCGGCGGGCGTCGCCGGCTGGACGACCTTCAGCCCCGGCACATGCCCGAACCAGGCCTCGAGGCTCTGGCTGTGCTGCGCGGCGGCGCCGGTGCCCGAGCCCGCGGGCATCCGCATCACGAGCGGCACCGAGGCCTCGCCGCCCAGCATGTAGCGCAGCTTCGCGGCCTGGTTGACGATCTGCTCCATGGCGAGCGTCGCGAAATCCGAGAACTGGAACTCGAAGATCGGGCGCAGGCCGGTCAGCGCCGCGCCGACCGCGACGCCGGCGCCGCCGAGCTCGGAGATCGGCGTGTCCATCACCCGGTCCGGGCCGAACCGGTCGATGAGATCGCCGGTCACCTGGAAGGCGCCGCCATAGACGCCGATATCCTCGCCCATCAGGATCACCCGCCGGTCGCGGTCGAGCGCGATCCCCATCGCGTCGCGGATCGCCTCGGCATAGCTCATCTCGCGCGTGGCGAGGCTCTGGTCCTGAGCGGTCATTGCGGCCCCCCATGGACATAGCGGGTGACCTCGGCGGTCGAGGGCGCCGGGCTCGCCTTGGCGAAGTCGATGCCCGCGGCGACCTCGGCCTCGGCCTCCTTCAACAGCATGTCGGCGCTCTCCTCGGTGACGACGCCGTGGGCGATCAACTCGGTGCGGAACCGCTCGATCGGGTCGCGCGCGATCCAGCTGTCGATCTCGTCCTTGGTGCGGTAGCGGTTACGGTCGGACTTGGAATGGCCGCGCCAGCGATAGGTCAGGCTCTCCACGAGGCTCGGGCCATCGCCGGCGCGCGCCCGCGCGATCGCCGCATGCATCGCCTCGGCGACGGCGGAGAAATCGTTGCCGTCGACGGTGACGCCCGGCATCGCATAGCCCGCCGCCCGCTCGCTGATCCGCTTGACCGCGGTCGAGCGCTCGGTCGAGGTCGACATGCCGTACTGGTTGTTCTCGCAGACGAAGATCACCGGCAGCTTCCAGATCGAGGCCATGTTGAGCGCCTCGTGGAAGGCGCCCTCGTTGTTCGCCCCGTCGCCGAAGAAGCAGACCGTCACGTCGTCGCGCCCGAGCCGCTTGGCCGCCAAAGCCGCTCCCACCGCGATCGGCAACCCGCCGCCCACGATGCCGTTGGCGCCGAGATTGCCCTTCGTCACGTCCGCGATGTGCATCGACCCGCCGCGGCCGTGGCAATAGCCGTCCTCGCGGCCGAAGAACTCGGCGAACATCCGGCGGACCTCGGCGCCCTTGGCGATGCAATGGCCGTGGCCGCGATGGGTCGAGGTGATCTTGTCGGCGTCGGTCAGCTCCATGCAGGTCGCGACGGCACTCGCCTCCTGGCCGATGCAGAGATGCATCGTCCCGTGGATCATGCCGCGCATGTAGCTGTCCTCCGCCCCTTCCTCGAAGCGGCGGATCAGATACATCTTCTTCAGCGCCGCGCGCAGGTCCGAGGGCGAATAGCGGCGGATCGCGAAGGGCCGGTTGTCCGGCCTCGTCATCGTCTCGGCATCGGCCATGACACCCTCACGCCCGCTCGAGTTCCGGCGAGCGGCGCCCCGGAATCGCGTCCGGCATCGCGTCCGGCATCGCGTCCAGCATCGCGTCCTGCCGCGCGCGCAGGGCGGCGATCCGGCTGTCGGCCGGCACCGCGGCATTGGCCCGCGTGATGAGCGCGCCCTTCTTGATCGGCGCCGTGACCGTCGCCCCGGCCAGCAGGCCACAAGGGATCGCCTGGGCCTCCGCCGCCTCCTCCACCGTCATGATCCAGGCGCGGTAGCAGAACTCGCCGATCTGATCGAGCGTCTCGCCGGGCGCCAGATCGCGCTTGGCGACGGCGCAGACCTCCGCCACCGGCCGGGCCATCGGCACCATGTCGGCCTTGCCGTACAGGACCACCCGCGCGCAGGTCAGCGGCACTTCGAGCGAGGTCAGGTGATAGGGACGGAAGAAGGTGAAGTACGGACCCTCGCCCATCTTCAGATCCTCCATCCGCTCGCGGATGCGCGGATGGTCCATCTCGGCCACGGCGAAGACGCCGGGCGCCACACCCTTGCCGATCGTGTAATCGACCCGGCCCACCCCCGAGAGCAGCCCCCCGGCCGAGGCCGGCACCAGCACCTTCGAAAGCTCCTCCTTCGAGCAGGCCGGCCCATGCATGCCGGGCTTGTCGGGGATGAGCCCGGTCGCGTTGGCGATCGCCGCCATCTCGACCATGGTCTTGGTCCCGTCGACGAACTCGACCAGCATCCGCGGGTTCATGTTCCGCGCCATCGCCTCGGCCCGGTATTCGTCCGGGGTCGCGTCGATGTTCAGCGGATTGTTCTTGCCCTTGCCGGCGCTGACCACGCGATGGCCCATCGCGGTGATGAAGTCGATCAGCTCCATGCAGGACGAGGGCTCGTCGCCGGCGCCGAGGCTGTAGACCACGCCCAGCCGCTCGGCCTCGGCGCGCAGATAGGCGCCGATCGTCACGTCGGCCTCGACATTCATCATCACGAGATGCTTGCCGCGCTCCATCGCCGCGAGCCCGATCTCGGCCCCGACCGCCGGCACCCCGGTCGCATCGACCACGACGTCGATCAGCCCGCTCTCGAGCAGCGTCGAGACATCCGAGGTCACCGCGATCCGGCCTTGCTCGATCGCCAGATTGAGCGCGCTGCCGCTCGCGGTCTCGCTGACCCGGTCCCGGTCGCCATAGGCGATCTCGACGGCCCGGACCGCGTTCGGCAGGTTCAGCTCCGAGATCGCCCCGATCTCGATCCCCGGCATATGGGCGACCCGCGCGACGATGTCGGTTCCCATCTCTCCCGACCCCACGAGCCCGATCCGCACCGGCCGGCCGCTCTCGCCCCTCGCCGCAAGATCCTTGGCAAGCCCCGTCAAGGCCACATTCGTCGCCATCTCTTTCCCTCCAGCGATTCTTTGCCATGAGAGTGTCGAACATATGTGACTGTGTCAATATTGATGTTCAGGTCTAGGCCCTGGGATGCTGCAAGAGCGAAGGCTGGAATTGTCGTTGACAGGTGGGAATCCTGAACATACGCTAACTAAAAAAGACGGAAGTGCAGAGCCTGCGACCCGTGACGGGCGCCGGCATGTGCGGGACCAGGAGAGGGAGGCCTGGAATCTATGCCAGCAAATGGAAGCATTTCGCGGCGGTCGTTTCTGAAGACGTCGGCGGCGCTCGGAGCGGCCGGCGGTTTGGGATCGCTCGCCGCACCGGCCTTCGCCCAGGGCAGCCTGCCGGATCCGCAGACCGTGCTCGACCAGATCTCGGTCAAGAAATATGTCCGGGAGGACTATCAGAAGCTGTTCAATATGTCGGGCGAGCCGCTTTGGGATCCCGAGCTCGACTGGATTCGCACCGTCGATTGGGAATCGGTCCGCAAGACGCAGGCCGGCAAGAAGGTGCGGTTCGCGATCGGCGCGGCTGATGCCGAGTCGGCGGCGGACGGGCTGAAGCCGTTCGAGCAGCTCTCGGGCATCCAGGTCGAGCTGGTGCCGATCCCGGACGACAGCTTCTATGACAAGGCGGTCGCCGAATTCATCTCCGGCAATGCCTCGTTCGACGCGCTGCAATTCTTCTCGCCCTGGCTCGGCGATTTCGCGGCACCCGGCTTCCTTGCGCCGCTCGATGACTATGCCGCCAAATGGAAGCTGCCGCTCGACGACTTCTACGACACATACCTGCTCAATTACGGCAAGCTTGCCGGCGCCGGGCTCTATGGCATCCCGTTCGACTGCGACCTGCGGATGCTGCATCTGCGCAAATCGCTGGTCGAGGAGGTTGCCGGCGGCCCGATCGACGTCGCCAAGACCGTTCCGACCTATGACGAGCTGATCCGGCTGAGCGGCGAGCTCAACAAGGTGAAGCCGGGCGTGTCGGGGATAGGTCTGATGGGCGCCCGCGGCTTCTGGGCGACCTATACCTGGGAGAATATCGCGGCCCAGCACGGGCTGTTCCTGTTCGACGACGATTTCAACCCGACGCTCAACAGCGATGCCGGCCTGAAGGCGATGGAGGTTTTCCTCGCGCTCCAGAAGAACGCGATCGAAGGCGTGTCGGGTGCGGGCTGGGGCGAGAACCGGGCGGCCTGGCTCGGCGGCCAGGTCGCGACCAATCTCAGCTGGCAGGACAGCGGGACCCAGGCCTCGCGCCCCGATCAGAGCCAGATCGTCGGCGACTTCGTCTCGGTCTTCGATCCGCGCGTCGAGGGCGGCCGGTTCGCGCCGACCAATGTCGCGGGCTCGACCTCCTGCGTCGCGGCGACCTCCCTCAATCCCGAGGGCGCCTTCCTGATGCTGGCCTTCCTCACCACCGCCTCGATCATGGCGATGAACGAGGCGAACGCGAACGGCGTGGCGCCGGGCTATCGCTCGGTCCTCGGCAATCCGAACCTGCAGGCGGTGTCGCCGCCCTCCAAGGTCTGGGCCGCCGGGCTCGAACATGCCTGGTGCGCCCCGCGCATCCCCGGGATGTTCGAGATGGAGCAGGCGCTCGGCAACGAGCTCAACCGCGCGCTTGTCGGCCAGATCTCGGCCAAGGAGGCGCTCGATAACGGCAATGCCGCCTGGCGCAAGATCATGGAGAAGAACGGCTTCTTCTCCGCCAACGCGCCTTTCACCATCGCCGACTTCAAGCCCGCGATGTGGGTCGGCGAAGGCAAGCCGCTGCCGTTCTGATGGCCGAGACAGGCGCCATCTCGCGCTCCGGGGCGGCTTCGGCCGCCCCGGAGGTGCGCCGGACGCTCAAGCGGCGCAGCCCGGCCCTGCGCGCGGCCATGCCCTATCTGCTGGTCGCGCCCGCGGTGATCTATCTCCTGATGATCACGCTCTATCCGGGCGCCTTCGCGATCTGGCAGAGCTTCTACGTGGTCCGCTTCAACAAGATGATCCCGGCGGGCCTCGCCAACTACCAGATGCTGCTCGGCGACCGCGAATTCTGGGCCGCGCTCGGCAACACCGTGGTGATCGGCGGCATCGCCCTGGCGCTCGAGACGGTGATCGCGATGGCGCTCGCCTTCTATGCCTATCGCGACAGCTTCATCCGCGGCTGGCGCATCACCTTCCTGATGCCGATGCTGTTCATGCCCTCCGCCGTCGCCTTCCTCTGGAAGCTCGCCTTCAATGACGGCCGGGTGATTTCGGACCTCTTGATGCGGCTCGGGCTGATCGACGCGCCCGTCGATTGGCTCGCCTCGACCTGGCTCGCGCGGACAACGCTGATCGTGGCCGATGTCTGGCAATGGACCCCGTTCCTCTTCATCATCTTCGTGGCGGCCCTGCAGGGCCAGGACCAGGAGGTCGAGGAGGCGGCGCGGCTCGACGGCGCGAGCTGGGGGTCGATCTTCTGGAATATCAGCCTGCCGATGATGCGCCCGGTGATCGCGGTCGCGGTGATCCTGCGCGGCATCGACATCACGACGATGTTCACCAACGTCTATATCATGACCCAGGGCACGCCCGGCGGCGCCACCGAGACGATGAGCTACTTCATCTACCGCCAGGGCTTCCGCACCTTCAATTTCGGCTATGCCTCCGCGGCCTCCGTGGTGATGCTCGTGCTCACCACGATCGTCGCGCAGCTCGTGGTGAAGCGGTCGTTCCGCTCCGGAAAGGCCTGAGATGGCAGCGCGCAAGCCCAAGGGCGAAAGCCTGCTCCTGCGTTACGTCATCCTCGGAGCCTGGGCGGTCGTCTGCCTCGCGCCGATCCTCTGGTTCCTCTCGGTCGGCTTCCGCCCGCGCACCGAGATCATCACGCCGCGCCCGATCTACCTGCCGACGCTCTCGCTCGATCCCTGGCGCGCGCTCTGGGCCGACTGGCCGGTCGCGTCCTTCCTGCGCAACTCCGTGCTCGCGGTGGCGGGCTCGGTCCTGATCGACCTCGCGCTCGCCATCCCCGCGGCCTTCTCGCTCACCCGCTACGACTATCGCGGGCGCGAGGATATCGGCTTCTACATCCTCTCGACCCGGATGATGGCGCCGGCGATCGTCGCCATCCCGATCTTCTTCCTCTTCAAGCATCTCGGCCTGCTCGATACCGTCTGGGCGCTCATGCTGATCTATGCCGCGATGAACCTCTCGGTCGTCACCTGGATCCTCCGCAGCTACATGCTCGACATCCCCAAGGAGCTCGAGGACGCGGCGCGGACCGATGGGGCAGGGGACCTGACGATCCTGCGCGAGATCATCGTCCCCGCCTGCCTGCCCGGCATCATCACCGCCGCCGTCATCGCCGCGATCTTCGCGACGAACGAATTCCTCTTCACCCTGCTCATCGCCTCGACGAGCAACGCCTATACCATGTCGGTCGGCCTCGCGAACTTCACCGGCGGGTCGGACGGCATCATCTATAACGCAATCGCCCTGGTCTCCTTCCTGGCCTTCCTGCCGATCTTCGCCCTGGTCATCCTGATCCAGAAGCACCTGTCGCGCGGGCTGACCATGGGCGCGGTCAAGGGGTAAGCGCATGGCTTCGATCCACCTCGAGAATGTCGAGAAGGCCTATGGCGCCTTCGTCGGCGTCCACGACATGAATCTGCGGATCGCCGACGAGGAATTCCTCGTCCTGCTCGGGCCCTCGGGCTGCGGCAAGACCACGACGATGCGGATGATCGCCGGGCTCGAACAGCCCACCAAGGGCGAGATCGTCATCGGGGGCGAGGCGGTCTCGGGCGTCGATGCCCGCGACCGCGACGTCGCCATGGTGTTCCAGGGCTACGCGCTCTACCCCAACATGTCGGTCTACGAGAATATCCGCTTTCCCCTGCGCATGCGCGGGGTCCCGAAGGACAAGCAGGACGCCCTGATCCGCCGCGCCGCCGAGATGGTCGAACTCGGCCACCTGCTGGAGCGCAAGCCCGGCGCGCTCTCGGGCGGCCAGCGCCAGCGCGCGGCGCTCGCCCGCGCCGTGGTGCGCGAGCCCCAGGTCTTCCTGATGGACGAGCCGCTCTCGAACCTCGACGCCAAGCTCCGCGCCTCGATGCGGGTGCAGATCAAGCACCTGCAGCGCCAGCTCAAGATCACCACCGTCTACGTCACCCACGACCAGATCGAGGCCATGACGCTGGCCGACCGCATCGTCATCATGGACAAGGGCTCGATCCAGCAGGTCGGCACTCCGGACGAAATCTACTCGAACCCCGCCAACACCTTCGTCGCGGGGTTCATCGGCTCGCCGCCGATGAACCTGATCCCGGGCGAGGCCGCCGACGGCCGCTTCACCGCGCCCGGCATCGACGCCCCCGCGCCGCCGCAGCTCTGGGGCAAGGTCATGCTCGGCATCCGGCCGGAGGATTGCCACATCGCCGACAGCGGCGAGCTCGTCGGCGAGGTCTATGGCGTCGAGCCCACTGGCGACGCCACCTACCTCACCGTCTCGGCCGGCCCGAAGCGCGTCGAGGTCAAGGCGCCTCGCGACTTCCGCGCCGCGCTCGACAGCCGGATCGCGATCTCCTTCGATCCGCGCCGCCTCTATTTCTTCGACGCTGACACCGGCATGCGGCTGCGCCTGGGCTGAGCCGCCGTTTTGTGGCTTGGCCGGCAGGGCAGGGGCAGGCTAAGGTTCCAGCCACCGGAGATCGAAAGACCATGCCTGCCCGAATGCGCTCCAGCCTGCCCCTTCCCGACCCCCTGCTCGCGCGGCGCGCGCTGAGCGAGATGCGCCAGGCGATGCGCCTCGGCTACGGGCTCGTGCGCGAAACCCTCGACCAGGCGCCCTTGCCCCCGCCCGTCGCGGCCGTCGCCGGCACCGTCCTGCGCCGGGTCGACGATCTCGCGCACGGGGCCGACGCGGCCGCCTCGACCGTGATGCACGGCTTCCTGACCGCCTCCGGCATCGAGGCCGACTTCGCCGAGGCGCGCGCGGCCGACGCGCTCGCCGGCGACCTGCGCCGGGCGCTGGCCGAGCTCGGCGCGCCCGATCTGCGGATCGGCGACGGCGCGGTGCGCGAGGCGCTGCGCCGGGCCGGGCAGCCGGGCGCCGCGGAGCCGGCGCGCGCCGCCCTCCTGATGCGGCGCCTGCTGGAGGCCGATATGGTGCGGCCGCCCGAACACCCGGCCACCGCGCTTGCGATCTTCGCGGCCTTGCTGGCCCGGCTCCAGGACGATCCCGCCGCCGGACTTGCCCCGAGCGTCGCGCTCGCCGCTGCGCTCGCCCCCGAGATCGGCGCCGCGGCGCGCGATCCCGAGAGGCTGACCCGCCTCTTCGCCGAGTTCCGCGACCATGTCTGACCTCGCGCCGCTGGCGCTGCCCGCCTCGCCCGAGCCGGTGCGCGTGGCTGTCCGCCGTCTGCGCTGGCTGCAAAGCGCTCTCGCCGACCAGCTCGCCGCGGTGACGGCGGAAACCGGCGTCGCCTACCGCCTCGACGACCGCAAGCTCGCCTCCGCCTTCGTCTCCTGGCTCCGGCGGGTCGAGGCGCAGAACCCGCACGACCCCGCGCAGCGCCGCGCCTTCTTCACGTTCGCGGCGGGCGTGATGCTGCACGAGCTGATCCGCACCATGCCGGTCAGCGCCGGCCCGCTGCCGCCCGAGGCCGATCGCGAGCATCCGGAATATTTCTGGCCCGAGGGCTTCGCCTGCACGGTGTTCTGCGTCAACGTGCTGTCGGCGGTGCTGGCCCAGGAATTCGACATCGCGACCGATGTCGTGCCCTCCTTCTTCGATATCCGCAGCTGGTGGTCCTTCCGCGAGAATGCCGCAGAACAGGCCTCGAGCGTCATCGGCTTCTTCGAGCTGTTCGTGGGTGAGGAACCGGATTGGGAGATGCCGACCGTGTTCCGCGACAAGTTGCGCCAGCGCCTCGCGCAGGCCGGTTGACCGGAGGGGGACGGATGGCGGAGCGAGGTTGGATCGTCGAAGGCTGGCAGGTGCCGCAGGCGCCGGGACCCATGCGGCTCGAAGGCCGTTTCGTGCGGCTGGAGCCGCTCGGCGCCGACCATGCCGCGGCGCTCCACGCGGCGAACCAGGCCGATGCCGCCATCTGGGACTATCTGCCCTATGGCCCGTTCGACAGCGAGGCCGACTATGCCGCCTGGCTCGCGCGCATGGCGGCGGGGCGCGATCCGCTGTTCTTCGCCCTGGTCGACCAGGCGACCGGCCAGCCCGGTGGCGTGGCCAGCTTTCTGCGGATCACGCCGGAATCGGGATCGATCGAGGTCGGGCATATCTGCCTCGCGCCGGTGCTGCAGCGGACGGCCGCGGCCAGCGAGGCGATCTTCCTGATGGCCGACTGGGCCTTTGCCAACGGCTATCGGCGGTTCGAATGGAAATGCGACGCGCTCAACCGGCCGAGCCGGCGCGCGGCTGAGCGTTTCGGCTTCTCCTACGAGGGCATCTTCCGGCAGGCGACCGTGGTCAAGGGCCGGAACCGCGATACCGCCTGGTTCGCGATGGTGGATCGCGATTGGCCCTGTCTGCGGGCCGCCTGGCAGACTTGGCTCGACCCGGCGAATTTCGACGCGGCGGGCCAGCAGCGTGAGGCGCTTGGCGCGCTGACCGGCCCCTGTCGGGCCGCCTCGGACCCGGCCCTGTGAGTCGCGACGCCGCGGGCAGGGCGCGCCAGCAGCGGGGCTGGCGCGGCTGGCAGCGGCGCTGGAAGGACCGCTGGCTGGCCGCGGGCGGCGAGGAGGCGCGGCGCGGCGCCATGATCGACATGCTGGTCTTCGACCACGGCATCCTGCGGCTCGCCTGGCGCAATTTTCACGAGATCGACCCCGGCGTCTGGCGCGGCAGCCAGCCCGACCCCGCGACGATCCGCAAGCTCGCCGCGCGCGGCTTCGCCACGATCCTCAATCTGCGCGGCGAAACCGAATGGGGCTCCTACCTGCTCGAGCGCGAGACCTGCCGCGAGGTCGGGATCCGGCTGATCGACGTCAAGTTGAATTCCCGCTCGCTGCCGCAGGTCGAAACCATTCTCGGGCTCGACGCGATCTTCGCCGAGGCTGCGCGGCCGATGCTGATCCATTGCAAGTCGGGCTCCGACCGCGCCGGCTTCGCCGCCGCGCTCTATCTGCTCCTGCGCACCGATGCGCGTGTCGAGCAAGCCCGCGCCCAGCTCTCCTGGCGCTACCTGCATCTGCGCTCCGGCGGGACGGGCGTGCTCGGCTACATGCTCGACGCCTACGCCGCCGAGGCGGCACGCGCGCCAATTCGTTTTCGCGACTGGCTCACCACCCGCTATGACCGCGAGGCGCTGCAGGCCGCCTATCGCAGCGGCGCTGTCGCGGGGTTCGTCACCGACCAGCTGCTGGGGCGCGAATAGCACGGGGACCGGTCCGGTCAACACCTGCTTCTATCGTGTCGATTTGGTTAACGCCGCAAAAAATATCCATGTTTTTCAGACGCTTAGTCAGAGTCGCACGCGTGCGACTCCGGCTACGGACGGTCCCGATCCAGCGGCTGCAGGGCACCGCGACGGGGCGTTCCGTCGGGTTGGACCGGCAAAGGCAGGGTCAGGCAGCTGCCGCGCGGCACCCAGACCCAGACATTGCCCTGATAATTGACGGTCCCGCTCGCCTTGGCGGTCTCCGCGCCGATCCCGTCGCCCTGACCGGCCAGGGCGACCCCGAAGCATTTTTCCTGCGCCTGGGCCAGGGCCGGCCCGGCCATCGCGGCCAGCATCGCGCCGGCCATCAGGGTTCGCCTTGTCATCGCGCGCCTCCTTGCCCTCCCCAAAGGCGGGATTCTGTCCCGCAGCCCGGTCCGCGGCAAGCCCGCGCTGGCCGGAAGTCCCGCGCCGCGGCAATTCCGCCACGGACCCTCGCGCCCCGGGCCGATAGCGGCTATCGTCGGACAAAAGCAGGTGGCCCCGGGGAGGGATGAGCGGGTGGAAATGACGGGCTCGCGCCAGATCATGGCGCCGCGGGACGAGGTTTGGGCGGCTCTGAACAGCGCCGAGGTGCTCCGGGTCTGCATCCCCGGCTGCGAGGCCCTGACCGGCAGCCCCGACCAGGGGTTCGAGGCGACCGTCAGGCAGAAGATCGGCCCGGTCGGCGCGACCTTCGAGGGGACGATCCGCCTGTCGAACGTGGTGCAGGGCCAGGGCTGCACCTTGACCGGCGAGGGCAAGGGCGGTGCGGCCGGCTTCGCCAAGGGCAGCGCCGACGTGGCGCTGAGCGATGTCGAGGGCGGGACCCGGCTCGAATATTCGGTGACGGCTCATCTCGAGGGCCGGCTCGCCCAGATCGGCGGACGCCTGGTGGATGGGTTCGCCCGCAAGACGGCCGACTCCTTCTTCGACGGGTTCCAACTGGCAGTCGAGGGGCCGATCGAGCCCCCCGCCCCCGCCGACGTCACCGAGGAGACCGGCGAGCCCAAATCGGGCTGGTTCAAGCGGCTGATCGGGCGCGCGGGTTGAGCGATCCCGTCCGCCGACAGCGCGAGGGGGGAAGCCACCAGAAGCCGCAGCGCTGGTCCGGGGTGAGCGGCCCCCGCAGGCAGGGCCGCCGGTCCGCAGACGGCGAGGCAGTCCCCTCGGTCCGGCCGGCCAGCCGGAGGGGCCCGGGGCGGCGCGAGTGGGCAGGAAGCGTTGGGACTTGAGGGGCGGCGGCCAGGCCGCTAGCATCCAAGGCCAAAACCGGACCCGGCTTGGCCGGCCCGAAGCACCAGGGGGACCGATTGACCACCGCAAATCTCAGCCGCCGCGATGCCCTGGCCGCGGCCCTCGCCGCCGGCGCCTTCTCGCTCCTGCCCCGGATCGCTGCGGCGGCAGGGGACGGTATCGCGACCGGACCGGCCGAGCCCTTCTCGTTCGATGCGCTGAAGGAGCGCGCCCGCGACCTGGCGTCCCAGCCCTATCAGGCGCCCGCGGTGCCGGATGCGGATCTCCTGGAGCGGATCGACTACGATTTGCATAACCAGATCACCTACCGGGCGGAGGAGACGCTGTGGTCGGGCGATGTGGGAGCGGCCAAGGTGCGCTTCTTCCATCCCGGGCGGTACTTCAAGGAGCCGGTCCGGATGTACGCCCTGAAGGACGGGACCGCGCGGGAGATCCCGTTCTCGACCAAGCTTTTCGACATGCCGGCCGACCACCCGGCGCGGATGCTGGGCGCGGGGACCGGGTTCGCGGGGTTCCGGGTGATGGATCCGGAGGAGAAGAACGACTGGATGGCCTTCCTCGGGGCCGCCTATTGGCGGACGGCCGGCTATACCGGGCAGTTCGGCCTCTCGGTGCGCGGGCTCGCGGTCGATACCGCGATCAACGGGCCGGAGGAGTTCCCGCGCTTTACGAGCTTCTGGCTTGAACAGGCTCCGGACGGGGGCCTCGTCACTTATGCGCTGATGGAGAGCCCGCGGACCACCGGGGCCTATCGGATCGCCTCGCGGCACGAGGCGAACGGCATCTTCCAGGACGTGGATGCCAAGCTCTATCTGCGCGGCGACATGGAGCGGCTGGGGATCGCGCCGCTGACCTCGATGTTCTGGTTCGGCAAGAGCAACCGCTTCGTCTCGCCCGACTGGCGGCCCGAGGTGCATGACAGCGACGGGCTGGAGCTCTGGCTCGGCTCGGGCGAGCGGATCTGGCGGCCGCTCAACAACCCGCCCCGGGTGATGACCAACGCCTTCGCGGCCGAGGGGATCAAGGGGTTCGGGCTGGCCCAGCGCGAGCGGGACTTCAAGCAGTACGAGGATGACGGGGTCTTCTACGACAAGCGGGCGACGGTCTGGGTCGAGCCCAAGGGCGATTGGGGCAAGGGCGAGGTCATGCTGGTCGAGCTCTCGACCAATGACGAGATCCACGACAATATCGTGGCCTTCTGGCGGCCCGGCGCGCCGGCGGTCGCGGGGGCCTCGTTCGACATCTCCTATGGGCTCAACTGGGTCGAGGCGGGGCCGCCGGCGGAAGTGGCGCAGTTCGTGGCGACCCGGATCGGGGCCGGCGGCGTGCCGGGCCAGCCGCGGCCTGCCAACACGATCAAGCTGGTCTGCGATCTCGATGGGCGGGGCTTCGAGGGGCTCGACCGCACGAGCGGGGTCGAGGCCAAGGTCGATGTGAGCCGCGGCACGCTCGGCCTGACCGTCGCCTATCCGATCGCCGGGACGAGCTTGTGGCGGGTGATGTTCGATGTCGATATGGGGCCGGACAATGGCAAGGACGAGCCGATCGACATGCGGATGTTCGTCCATCGCGAGGGCAAGGCGCTGAGCGAGACCTGGATCTATCAGGTCTTTCCGTCGCAGATGCGGGCGCTTCTGGCCGAGCATGCGTGACGAAGACGGAGTCGCACGCGTGCGACTCCGGTCAAGTCTTTGATATTGCTGCGATCTCTGAAATCGGTCAACCGAATCTCAACCGAGGTTAACGCGGCAGGGCCGGCTATTCCTCGCCGCCATGGGCGTCGATATAGGCGATGACGGCGTGCCGGTCATCCTCGGACTTGAGGCCGGCAAACGCCATCTTGGTGCCCGGGACCATCGCCTTCGGATTCTCGAGATAGGCAAACAGCGTGTCGTTGCTCCAGACGAGCCCGCCTTCGCCCGCCTGCTTCATCGCGTCGGAATAGGTGAAGCCCGCCTCGGTGCCGGCGGTGCGGCCGATCAGGCCATTGAGGCTCGGGCCCACCTCGTTGTCGGCCCCGGGGCCGATCTTGTGGCAGGCGGCGCAGCGGCGGAACACCTTCGCGCCCTTGGCATCGAGATCGGCATCCTGCGCCAGGGCGGCGCCCGCCCAGAGCGCGCCGAGCGCCACGGCGAGAACCGCCAGGGATCCGTGCTGCATCATCACCCGAAATACTCCATCACCCAACTCCCTCCAACTGGCCGAACCGCGAACAGACGGCCGCGGGTCGCTGCGGCGGAGCATATTCGGAAGCCGGTTCGGAGCAATGGCAAACTGCGCAAGGCCGGCCGGGATGCCGGGGGAGGGGCCGCGGCTCTTTTTCCAGAGCGCCGCGGCGACGCCCCGCGCGCGGCGGCGCTGGGCTCGCGGCGCGCGGCGCCCATGGCGGCGGCTCCGCCGTTTCGTCGCTCCGCAGTGGCAGGTCAGGGGGCGAGGCGCAGCCGCGAGATCGCGGCTGCCCGGAGCGGGCCGTTGCCCGCGAGTCTTTGTTCTCCCCATCTGTTGATGGGGCCCCTGGGACTGCCCGATAGGGTTTCTGCCTCTATGAAATCCTTGAAGAAGCCAGGTCGGGGCCGGAAGGCCGTCATCGGGTGCGGCCGGAGGGCGGGCAGGTTGGGGGCGCTCGTGCGGGCGGCAGGATGAGGGCCGTAACCCGCCGGGGTGTGGGGGGGCCGTGCAATCCGCGAGACGGGCGGCCTTGAGATCGGCCGAAGCAACAAGGCGGGCCGGCGCCGCTGGGGATGGACCGAGGCCGGGCTCCGGTGCGCGGTGGAGCCCCGGGGGGCGGGGATGGACAACCATAGATTGAACGTGATCGCGAGGCGCGGTATCGGGGATTTGCCAATGCGCGCCACAATCTGTTGCGGAACCGCCATGGTGGGCTGGCAATGACCGAACCGTGATGGAACATCCCGAGAATCGGTCCTATGTATCCCCCCATCACTGATCGACTGGAGGGACTGAGAATGACCGGCACCAAAGGACTGGCAGTCGCGGCCTCGGTGGTTGCGCTGTTGGCCGGCGCGGGCATCGCCAATGCTCAGACGGCGAGCAATTTTTACCTGAAGGGTTTCGGCGGCTTCACGTTTCCGAGCAACGACAACACGACGGTCCGGCTCGATGGGACCAATGTCCGCAAGGACTATGAGCTGAACTACGATACCGGCTACACGCTGGGCGTTGCCGGCGGCTATCTCGTGTCGCCGAGCCTGGCGGTCGAGTTGGAATACGCCTATCGCAATGCCGACCTGAAGAGCGATATCGGCGGCCATACCAGCGCCAACTCGCTGATGGCCAACGCGATCTACCGCTTCAACCCGATGGGCGTGAACGGCGAATGGCAGCCCTATGCCGGCATGGGTATCGGTGCGGGCAATGTGGACGTGGCCAGCGACGAGCAGGGCGACTTCCAGAAGCACGGCCTGTTCGCCTATCAGCTGATCGGCGGCGTCGCCTATAACGTCACGCCGCAGCTGGCGCTCGACGGCGAACTGCGCTGGTTCCAGACCCAGACCGACCAGGTGACCCATGACGGCGTCACCGCGGACAGCATCGGTCTCAGCACCTTCGACGTGCTGCTCGGCGCGACCTACCACTTCTGAGCCTGCTTCCGAGCCCCCCCGGGGGCCCGGGAACGAGCCCGCTCGGCCACGCGCCGGGCGGGCTTTTTCATGCGCTCAGGTGATCCGGTAAGGCAGAAGCCCGCGCTCGTTCGGATCGACGCTGAGCGGGCGGTCGAGCGGCGGAACCGCGCGCTGCGGGCAGGATTGGCGCTCGCAGAACCGGCAGGAGATCCCGATCGGCTGATAGGCCGCGTCGTTCCGGATATCGAGATCGTCGGCATAGACGAGGCTCGCGGCATGGGCGATCTCGCAGCCGAGCCCGATCGCATAGCGGCGGACCGGGGCACGGAAGCTGCCGCCGGATTTGGAGACGTCGCGGGCGAGGCAGACATAGCGCACCCCGTCCGGCGTTTCGGCGAGCTGGCGCAGGAAGCGGCCGGGGGTCTCGAAGGCCTGATGCACGTTCCAGAGCGGGCAGGCGCCGCCGAAGCGGGCGAATTGCAGGCGCGTGGCGGAGTGGCGCTTGGTGATGGTGCCGGCCTGGTCGACCCGGACGAAATAGAACGGCACGCCCTTGGCGCCGGCGCGCTGCAGCGTCGAGAGCCGCTGGCCGACCTGCTCGATCGAGGCGTCGAAGACCTGAGCGAGGGTTTCGAGATCGTGGCGCAGGGCCTGGGCCCGGGTGAGGAAGCGGGCATAGGGCAAGAGGGCTGCGCCGGCGAAATAGTTGGCGAGGCCGGTCTTGCAGATCGCCCGTGCCGCCTCGGTGCGGAAGCGCGCGAGATCGAGCGTCGCCTCGAGCAGGTCGTCATGCTCGATCAGCGCGATCTGATGCAGGGCCTGGAACGCCTGGGTGGCCGGGCCGGAATGGGCCGCGAGGACGAGACGCCGCGCCACGGGATCGAACCGGCGCAGGCTCGCCTCGGGCTCGAGCCGGAGCGCAACGCCGTGATGCTCGGCCAACCAGTCGGCGATCGCGGCGAGCCGTTCGCCCGGCCCGAGCCGTTCGGCAAAATGCTCGGCGGCGCGGTCGATCGGGTCGATATAGTTGTCGCAATAGTGGAAGAAGTCGCGGACCTCCTCCCAGGGCAGGGGATTTGGCGTGGTGTCGTCATGGCCGAGCGCCTCGTTGAGCTGGGCGAGGCGCTCCTGCGTCTCGCGGTGGGCGCGGTGCAGGGTGAGGAAGGCGCGGGCGAGCATGGGCGCGTTGGAGGCGACGAGCTGGAGGTCGCCGAGCGGCGGCAGGTCGGCGGCGAAGACGGGATCGGCCAGCGCCTCGCGCATGTCGGCGACCATGCGCTCGGTGGTGCCGGCGGCGAGTTCGGTGACGTCGATCTCGAACTCCTGGGCGAGGGCGAGGACGACGCGGGCCGAGAGCGGGCGGTGATTGTTCTCCATCTGGTTGAGGTAGGAGAGCGAAACCCCAAGCTTGCTTGCATATTCCGCCTGGGTAAGCCCGAGGCGGGCGCGGAACTCGCGCAGCTTGACGCCGACATAGAGCTTGCGGGAGGAGGCCATGACTTCGCAACTTTGCATTTCGCAGCGTGGTTTTGCAATTGCCTTTGCAAATCCGCCGAACAACGCTTGCCCGGATCTGGCGCATGCTGCATAGCGGGTGGAGACATGGGGGAGGGTCCGGTGAAGGCAATTCTCGATCAACTCGAAGGCCGGCGGGCCGAGGCGCGGCTCGGTGGCGGCGAGGCCCGGATCGCGGCGCAGCATGCGAAGGGCAAGCTGACGGCGCGCGAGCGGATCGAGGTGCTGCTCGACGAGGGCAGCTTCGAGGAATTCGACATGTTCGTCGCGCATCGCTGCGTCGATTTCGGGATGGATGCGCTGCGCCATCCTGGCGACGGCGTGGTGACGGGCTGGGGCACGATCAATGGCCGGCAGGTCTATGTGTTCAGCCAGGATTTCACGGTCTTTGGCGGTTCGCTCAGCGAGACCCATGCCCAGAAGATTTGCAAGATCATGGACATGGCCGTGCAGAATGGCGCGCCGGTGATCGGGCTGAACGATTCGGGCGGCGCGCGGATCCAGGAGGGTGTGGCGAGCCTCGCGGGCTATGCCGACGTGTTCCAGCGCAATATCATGGCGAGCGGCGTGGTGCCGCAGATCAGCGTGATCATGGGGCCCTGCGCCGGCGGCGCGGTCTATAGCCCGGCGATGACCGACTTCATCTTCATGGTGCGCGACTCCTCCTACATGTTCGTGACCGGGCCGGACGTGGTGAAGACGGTGACGAACGAGGTGGTGACGGCCGAGGAGCTCGGGGGGGCGAAGACGCATACGAGCAAGAGCTCGGTCGCGGATGGTGCCTACGAGAACGATCTGGTCACGCTGATCGAGGTGCGGCGCCTGATGGATTTCCTGCCGCTCTGCAGCCGCGAGAAGCCGCCGGTTCGGCCGTTCTACGATTCGTCGGATCGCATGGAGGCCAGTCTCGACACGCTGATCCCGGCCAATCCGAACACGCCCTACGACATGAAGGAGCTGATCCTGAAGGTCGCGGACGAGGGGGATTTCTTCGAGATCCAGGCGGACTATGCGCGCAACATCCTGACGGGCTTCATCCGGATCGAGGGATCGACGGTTGGGGTCGTCGCGAACCAGCCGATGGTGCTGGCGGGGTGTCTCGACATCGATTCGGCGCGCAAGGCGGCGCGGTTCGTGCGGTTCTGCGACGCGTTCGAGATCCCGATCCTGACGCTGGTCGACGTGCCGGGCTTCCTGCCGGGGACCGGGCAGGAATATGGCGGGATCATCAAGCACGGGGCGAAGCTCCTGTTCGCGTTCGGCGAGGCGACGGTGCCGAAGGTGACGGTCATCACCCGCAAGGCCTATGGCGGGGCCTATGACGTGATGAGCTCGAAGCATCTGCGCGGCGATTTCAACTATGCTTGGCCGACGGCGGAGATCGCGGTGATGGGGGCGAAGGGGGCGGTCGAGATCCTCTATCGCTCGGAGCTCGGCGACCGGGAGCGGATCGCCGAGCGGACGCGGGACTACGAGGCGCGCTTCGCCAACCCGTTCGTGGCGGCGGAGAAGGGTTTCATCGACGAGGTGATCATGCCGCATTCGACGCGGCGCCGGGTCGCGCGGGCGCTGGCGAGCCTCCGGACCAAGCGGCTGAGCAATCCCTGGAAGAAGCACGACAATATTCCTCTCTGAGGTCGGGGGCGTGACGGGGGAGGACAGGGGGGCGGATGGCGCCCCGGTGGGCGCTGCGCCAGGAGGGCGCGGCGCGGCGATGGAGGGAGACGATGCTGCGGCGGGTATGGCTGTCGCTGCCGAAGCTGATCCGGTTCATGCTGGTCCATGTCGCGAACGGCATGGTGATCGGCTGCGGGCTTCTGCTGCTGGCGATCCGGCTGGATTTCCTCGGGCTCGGCGCCCTGCTCGCCAGGGACGAGAGCGGGCTCGCGACCTTCGTGCTGTTCTTCCAGACAGCGCTGACCTTCGGCGCGGTGTCGATGGGCGTCGCGGTCATGCATCTGGGCGAGGACTGATCCGTCCGGCGGAGGGGTTCGCATGCTGAAGCATCGCGGCTTTCCCGGGCGGCTGCCGGGAAGCGACCTGCAATTCGTGATCCGGCGCGCCAATGCCGACGGCGCGAGCCCGATCAAGGCGCGCGAGCGCTATGCCGACCGTCGGCCGCTCGACCGCGCTGCCGACGCGGCCTTTGTCGCAGCCTTGTGGGAGCATTTCGGCGAGGAACCGTTCGAGCGCGGCAATCTCGATGCCGGACGGCTGAGCTGGTTGTTCGGCCGCGAGGTGGTGGCGGCGGAGGATCCGTTCGACCCGGCGAGCTACGAGGCGCTGCTGCGGCTCGATCTCGAACGGGCGCGGGCAAGTTTTCCAGAGCTGTTCGGCGATGGGTAAGACGGAAGTCGGGCTGGATCGGGGCGCGCTGGCTCGCTACGCTGGTCCCAGCCCGGCCGGGACAGAGGGAGGAAAATGGTGGAGATCAGATTCGGCGTTGCGGCCTTGCTGGCCTGTCTCACGCTCGGCGGCTGCGGCGGCGGGATGCAGGTCGGCGGCGCGGATTCGCAACTCGGCAGCAATGCCGCGCCGCTGGCGGAGGACGATCCGCTGGACAACAACACGATCAACGAGGGCAGCGGCGACGTCATGCAATAGGCTCGCCGTGCCCGGGCCTGACCCGGCCCGGGCGGCTCTCCTCAGCGCCGTGCTTCGGCGCCCTGCCGCCTCCGGCGTGCTTCGGCCGCCCTTTGCCCGAGAGAACCGATGTTCAAGAAGATCCTGATTGCAAATCGGGGCGAGATCGCCTGTCGCGTCATCAAGACCGCCCGCAAGATGGGCATCGCGACCGTGGCGGTCTATTCCGACGCCGATGCCGGGGCGCTGCATGTCCGGATGGCCGACGAGGCGGTGCATATCGGCCCGCCCCCGGCCAACCAATCCTATATCGTGATCGACAAGATCCTCGAGGCGGTGAAGAACACCCGCGCCGAGGCGGTGCATCCGGGCTACGGCTTCCTGAGCGAGCGGGCGGAGTTCGCGCAGGCGCTGGCGGCGGCCGGCGTCGCCTTCATCGGCCCGCCGGTCGGCGCCATCGAGGCGATGGGCGACAAGATCACCTCGAAGAAGCTCGCGGCCGAGGCCGGCGTCTCGACGGTGCCCGGCTATATGGGGCTGATCGACAATGCCGAGCACGCGGTCAAGATCGCGCAGGAAATCGGCTATCCGGTGATGATCAAGGCGAGCGCGGGCGGCGGCGGCAAGGGCATGCGCATCGCCTGGAACGACGCCGAGGCGCGCGAAGGCTTCGAGCGCTCGAAATCCGAGGCCGCGTCAAGCTTCGGCGACGACCGGATCTTCATCGAGAAGTTCGTCACCCAGCCGCGCCATATCGAGATCCAGGTCCTGGGCGACAAGCACGGCACCTGCCTCTATCTCAACGAGCGCGAATGCTCGATCCAGCGGCGGAACCAGAAGGTGATCGAGGAGGCGCCCTCGCCCTTCCTCGACGCGGCCACGCGGCAGGCGATGGGCGAGCAGGCGGTCGCGCTGGCCAAGGCGGTCGATTATTGCTCGGCCGGGACGGTCGAATTCATCGTCGACGGCAATAGAAACTTCTATTTCCTTGAAATGAATACCCGTTTGCAGGTGGAGCATCCGGTCACCGAGCTGATTACCGGGCTCGATCTGGTCGAGCAGATGATCCGCGTCGCGGCGGGCGAGAAGCTCGGCTTCGCCCAGGAGGATGTGAAGCTCGATGGCTGGGCGATGGAGAGCCGGCTCTATGCCGAGGATCCGTATCGCAATTTCCTGCCTTCGATCGGGCGCCTGACCCGCTATCGGCCGCCGCAGGAGCGGCAGTCGGCGACCGTCGCGGTCCGCAACGATACCGGCGTCTTCGAGGGCGGCGAGATCTCGATGTATTACGACCCGATGATCGCCAAGCTCTGCACCTGGGCACCGACGCGCGAGGCGGCGATCGTGGCGATGCGCACCGCGCTCGACAGTTTCGAGGTCGAGGGGATCGGCCACAATCTGCCGTTCCTGAGTGCGGTGATGGATCATCCGCGCTTCGTCGAGGGGGCGATGACGACGGCTTTCATCGCCGAGGAATATCCCGATGGGTTCCAGGGCGTGATGCTGCCCGAGCCGATGCTGCGCCGGATCGCGGCGGCGGCGGCGGCGATGCATCGGGTCGCCGAGATCCGGCGGACGCGGATCTCGGGGCGGATGGGCAACCACGAGCGCAAGGTCGGGGCCGACTGGGTCGTGGCGTTGCAGGGCGAGGCGCTGCCGCTGACGATCGAGGCGGACCGCAGCGGAGCGACGGTGGTCTTCGAGGATGGGGAGCGGATGCGCGTCGCCTCGGACTGGACGCCGGGCCAGCCGCTGGCGCGGCTGGAGATCGATGGCGAGTTGCTGGTGCTCAAGGTCGCGCGGATCACCAGCGGCTATCGGTTGCGGGTGCGGGGCGCCGATCTGAGGGTCGGCATCCTGTCGCCGCGGATGGCGGCGCTGGCGGCGCTGATGCCGATCAAGTCGCCGCCCGACACGTCGAAGCTGCTGCTTTGCCCGATGCCGGGCCTGGTGGTGAAGATCGACGTTGCCGAGGGCGACGAGGTGTTCGACGGCCAGCCGCTCGCCATGGTCGAGGCGATGAAGATGGAGAACGTGTTGCGCGCCGAGCGCAAGGCGGTGGTCAAGAAGATCCATGCCAAGCCGGGCGACAGCCTGGCGGTCGACGAAGTGATCCTGGAGTTCGAATGACCCGTCCGGGCCGCAGCGCAGGTCGATCTGCGCCCCGGAGCGGGATCCGGGGCCTGGTATCAGCGGCGCGACCAGCTGCCGCCGGTCACTGGATCAATGCGCAGGCGCTGCGGGCGGCTGCTGTCGCCGCCAAGGAAGATGATGTCCCAATAGCCGTCATCTTCCCATTCGATCTGGCGGAAGGAGCGCACGGATTGATTGGTCTCGATCTTCGCGAGCACTTCGGACAGGGGCAGGCTGTTCTCGGGCGGAACGCGCTGGGCGAGTGCGGGCAGGGCCAGCATCAGCGCTGCGCCGGTCAGGAGCGGAAGTCGCATCGAGGGATCCTTTGTGAGCGGAGCGTGCCTGGCGGTAGGCTAGGGGTGGCATGTCGCGCAGTCAATCGCGGCACGGTGGCATCAGGGTCGGCGCGAGCCGGTTTCCTCGCGGCGGGAGGGGGTGCGATCGATCAGGTTGATGATCTCCCGCGCGCTGGTCGGCACCGGGCGGCGCTGGACGATGCTGCCGTCGATGTCGATCAGGACCAGGCCGAACTCGCGCGGGCGGAGTTGCTGGCGCAGGGCGCCGTCGGCGGCGGGGTCGGTGTCGGTGAGGATGACGACCTTGCGTTCGGCGAGGTCGTCGGGCCGGTCCGCGAGCATCCGCATCTGCTGGAGGAAGCGCGGATCGTCCGGCGTGTCGGCGAAGACGACGAGCGGCCGCGCGGTCCAGCGCAGCGCCGCGAGCGACGGCTGGTCTGGCCCGGTCGCGAAAGCCGCCGTGGCGGCGAGAAGCAGGGCGGCGAGAAGCGGGCGTGGCATGTCGGTCTCCTGTCCCGGCGAGGATAGGCGATGGGCCGGGGATTTGCGAATGGCGGAATGGGGTTGATCGGATGAGCGGAGATCTCGAGGCCTGGCGGGCGCTGGCGAAGCGCGAGCTGAAGGGCGCGGAGCCGGAGAGCCTGACCTGGCAGACGCCGGAGGGGATCGCGGTGAAGCCGCTCTACACGGCTGCCGATCTGGAAGGGCTCGGCCACTTGGGCAGCCTGCCCGGGCTCGCGCCTTATACGCGGGGCCCGCGGGCGACGATGTATGCCGGCCGGCCCTGGACGATCCGGCAATATGCGGGCTTCTCGACCGCCGAGGAGAGCAACGCCTTCTACCGCAAGGCCTTGGCGGCGGGGCAGCAGGGGGTGAGCGTCGCCTTCGATCTGGCGACGCATCGCGGCTATGACAGCGACCATCCGCGGGTGGTGGGCGATGTCGGCAAGGCCGGTGTCGCGATCGACAGCGTCGAGGACATGAAGATCCTGTTCGACGGGATCCCGCTCGAGAAGGTCAGCGTCTCGATGACGATGAACGGGGCGGTGATCCCGGTCCTCGCGAGCTTCATCGTGGCCGGCGAGGAGCAGGGGGTGCCGCGGGCGCAGCTCTCGGGCACGATCCAGAACGATATCCTGAAGGAATTCATGGTGCGGAACACCTATGTGTATCCGCCCGAGCCCTCGATGCGGATCGTGTCGGACATCATCGGCTATACCGCGAGGGAGATGCCGAAATTCAACTCGATCTCGATCTCCGGCTACCACATGCAGGAGGCGGGGGCGAACCTGGTGCAGGAGCTCGCCTTCACGCTGGCCGATGGGCGGGAATATGTCCGGGCCGCGATCGCGAGCGGGATGGATGTGGACGAGTTCGCCGGGCGGCTGTCGTTCTTCTGGGCGATCGGGATGAACTTCTTCATGGAGATCGCCAAGATGCGGGCCGGGCGGATGCTCTGGGCCCGGATCATGGCGGAGTTCGAGCCGAAGAAGGCGGGCAGCTCGATGCTGCGCACCCATTGCCAGACCAGCGGGGTCAGCCTGCAGGAGCAGGATCCCTATAACAACGTGGTGCGCACCGCCTATGAGGCGATGGCGGCGGCCTTGGGCGGCACGCAGAGCCTGCACACGAACGCGCTCGACGAAGCCATTGCGTTGCCGACGGAGTTTTCCGCCCGGATCGCGCGCAACACCCAGCTTATCCTGCAGGAGGAGACCGGGATCACCCATGTCGTCGATCCGCTGGCGGGCTCCTACTATGTCGAGAGCCTGACGGCGGAGATCGCGGAAAAGGCCTGGGCGCTGATCGAGGAGGTCGAGGCGCTGGGTGGGATGACCAAGGCGGTGGCGTCGGGCATGCCGAAGCTCCGGATCGAGGAGAGCGCGGCGCGGCGGCAGGCGGCGGTCGATCGCGGCGAGGAGGTGATCGTCGGGGTGAACAAGTACCGGCTCGCCAAGGAGGAGCCGATCGACATTCTCGACGTCGACAATGTGAAGGTGCGCGAGGCGCAGGTGGCGCGGCTGACGCGGATCCGTGCGACCCGCGACCGGGCGGCCTGCGAGGCGGCGCTGGCGGGTCTGGAAGCGGCGGCGCGCGACGGCGGCAACCTGCTCGCCGCGGCGGTCGAGGCGGCGCGGGCGCGGGCGAGCGTGGGGGAGATTTCGGACGCGATGGAGAAGGTGTTCGGGCGGCACCGCGCCGAGGTGAAGACGCTCGCGGGGGTCTATGGCGCGGCCTATGAGGGCGATGCGGGCTTTGCCGCCATCCAGGCCGATGTCGAGAAATTCGCCGAGGAAGAGGGGCGTCGGCCGCGCATGCTGGTCGTCAAGATGGGCCAGGACGGGCACGATCGCGGCGCCAAGGTGATCGCGACGGCCTTTGCCGATATCGGCTTCGACGTCGATGTCGGCCCGCTGTTCCAGACGCCGGAGGAGGCGGCGCAGGACGCGATCGACAATGACGTGCATGTCGTCGGCATCTCCTCGCAGGCGGCCGGGCACAAGACGCTGGCACCGAAGCTGATCGAGGCGCTGAAGGCGCAGGGCGCGGGGGATATCCTGGTGATCTGCGGTGGCGTGATCCCGCAGCAGGATTACGGCTTCCTGCGCGATGCCGGGGTCAGCGCGATCTTTGGGCCGGGGACCAATATTCCGGCGGCGGCCCGCGAGATCCTCGCCTTGATCCGGGTCGGCGGCGCCGGCGTGGCCTAGGCGGATCGAGGGAAGGGGGCGCCGCGGTGGAGGAGATCGGTCGAATGACGCGACGGACGCTGCTCGCGACGGTCGGCGCCGGTGCTGCGGCGGCGACGCCGGGCCTGGTCCTCGCGCAGTCCGAGCCGCCGGCGGCGCGCCCGGAGGCCGAGCCGGGGACCGGTCCGGCGCCGCGGCCGGACGACGCGCCGGCCTCTGCGAAGGCCGCGGAGCAGGCGGTCGAGGCGGTCCAGGACGTGATCTTGCGGATCTCGCGCGAGGTCTGGGAGACGGCCGAACTGTCGCTGGCCGAGGAGAAGTCGCACGCGATCCATTTGCGCGAGCTGAAGCAAGCGGGCTTCGCCGTGGTAAGTACCGGCACGTCCGGCGTGCCGACCGCCTTCGTCGTGGAGTGGTCGCAAGGCAAAGGCGGGCCGGTGATCGGCTACCTTCCCGAATATGACGCGCTGCCAGGGCTCGGCAACGCGGCCGAGCCGCGGCAGAGACCGGGCCCGACCGGAATCGAGGTCGGCCATGGCTGCGGGCACAACATGCTGGGTGCCGGCTGCACCGGGGGCGCGATCGCGCTCAAGCGGATGATGCAGGCGGCCGGAACCAAGGGCACGGTGCGGGTCTATGGCTGCGCCGCCGAGGAGGTCGAGGGCGCCAAGGTCTATATGGCGCGCGACGGCTTGTTCGACGATCTCGACGCCGCGCTCGCCTGGCATCCGGCACCCTTCGCCGGGGCGGGGCTCGTGCGTCTTGCGGCGCTCAACAAGATCAAGGTGCGGTTCCATGGCCGCACCGCCCATTCCGGCAACAGCCCCTGGGAAGGCCGCAGCGCTCTCAAGGGCGCGGAGATGTTCGGCATCGGCGTGCAGATGATGCGCGAGCACATGCTGCCTTCCGGCCGGGTCCACTATATCTATGAGGCGGCCGGCGTGGCGCCGAACGTCGTCCCCGACTTCGCCGAGGTGTGGCTTGTCGCGCGCGACGCCGACCGTCCCAAGGTCGACGCCATGACCGCATGGCTGCGCGAGATCGCCGAGGGCGCGGCGATGGCGACCCAGACGCGCGCCGAGTTCGAACTCTTCTTCGGTGCCCACGACCTGATGCCGAACGAGCCGCTGGCGCGGCGGCTGTATCGCCATATCCTGGCGGTGCCGGCGGGGTTCACCGACGAGGAGCAGGCCTTCGCCAAGGCCTGCCAGCGCGAGATGGGGGTGCGCGAGGACGGGCTTGCCACCGAGCCGCTGCCCTTCCTCGAGGATGTGTCGGCGGGAGCGTCGTCCGATCTCGGCGATGTGAGCTATCAGGTGCCGACCGGGGTGTTCGGCTGGCCGACGCTGCCGCTCCATATCGGGCTCCATACCTGGCCGGTGACCGCCTGCGCCGGCATGTCGATCGGCGACAAGGCCTCGCTCAACACCGCGCGGGTGCTCGCGGGCTGCGGCTTCGACCTGATGACCGAGCCGGGGCTGCGGGACGCCGCCAAGGCCGACTTCCGGGCGCGGCGGGGCGGGGCGGCTTTCGTCTCGCCGCTGCCGCCCGACCGCAAGCGGCCGCTCGGGCTCGATCCGCGCTTCATCAAGACCGGGGACGACGAATTGTTCGCCGACGAGATCGACTAGCCGGGATGCCCCGGCCGCGGCTTTCGCCGGATGGGGCGCCACGATAAGGATGCGACACGGCGGACAGCGCCGGGAATGACGTTTCTAGGGGAGAATGTCGGCATGAGCGATGGCAGCAACGAGAATGCCCGGCAGGCGGCGCTCGATTATCACGAGTTCCCGACGCCGGGTAAGCTCGAGATTCGGGCGACCAAGCCGATGGCGAACCAGCGCGACCTGTCGCTTGCCTACAGCCCCGGGGTCGCCGAGGCCTGTCTGGAGATCAAGGCCAATCCCGCCGACAGCGTCCGCTACACCGCGCGGGGCAACCTGGTCGCCGTGGTCTCGAACGGGTCCGCGGTGCTGGGCCTCGGCAATATCGGGGCCCTGGCCTCGAAGCCGGTGATGGAGGGGAAGGCGGTTCTTTTCAAGAAGTTCGCCAATATCGACTGTTTCGATATCGAGGTGAACGAGACCGATCCCGAGAAGCTGGCCGATATCGTGGCGAGCCTCGAGCCCACCTTCGGCGCGATCAATCTGGAGGACATCAAGGCGCCCGATTGCTTCGTGGTCGAGCGGCGCTGCCGCGAGAAGATGAAGATCCCCGTCTTCCATGACGACCAGCACGGCACCGCGATCGTGGTGGGGGCGGCGGCGACCAATGCGCTGCGCGTGGCGGGCAAACGGTTCGAGGATGTGAAGATCGTCTCGACCGGGGGCGGCGCGGCCGGGATCGCCTGTCTCAACATGCTGCTGAAGCTCGGGGCGCGGCGCGAGAATATCTGGCTCTGCGACATTCACGGCCTCGTCCATGTCGGCCGGGCCGAGGACATGAACCCCGAGAAGGCGGCCTTCGCGCAGGAGACCCGGCTGCGTACCCTGGCCGAGGTGATCCCGGGCGCCGACCTGTTTCTCGGCCTGTCGGGCCCGGGCGTGCTGACCGGCGAGATGGTCAAGCTGATGGCGGACAAGCCGATCGTGTTCGCGCTCGCCAATCCCAATCCGGAGATCAACCCCGACGAGGCGCGAGCCGCCAATCCCGAGGTGATCATCGCGACGGGCCGGTCGGACTATCCGAACCAGGTCAACAACGTGCTGTGCTTTCCCTTCATCTTCCGCGGCGCGCTCGATGTCGGCGCGACCGAGATCAACGATGCGATGGAGATCGGCTGCGTCGAGGGGATCGCGGCGCTCGCGCGTGCCTCGTCCTCGGCCGAGGCGGCGGCGGCCTATGAGGGCGAGCGGCTGTCCTTCGGGCCGGATTATCTGATCCCGAAGCCCTTCGACCCGCGGCTGCTTGCGATCGTCGCCGGCGCGGTGGCGGAGGCCGCGATGGCGAGCGGCGTGGCGACCCGCCCGCTGGCCGATCTCGACGCCTACAAGGCCAAGCTCAACGCCTCGGTCTATCGCTCGGCCTATATCATGCGCCGGGTCTTCGAGGTGGCGCGGGCAGGCAACCGGCGCATCGTCTTTGCCGAGGGCGAGGACGAGCGGGTGCTGCGCGCCGTCCAGGCGATGCTCGAGGAGGGGGTCGGGCGCCCGACGCTCATCGGCCGGCCGGACGTGATGGAGCTGCGCTGCGAGCGCGCCGCGCTGCCGCTGAAGGTCGGGCGCGATTTCGACGTGGTCAATCCGTCGGACGACCCGCGCTATCGGGCCTATTGGGGCAGCTATCACGAGGTCATGCAGCGCCGCGGGGTGACGCCGGATCTCGCGCGGGCGATCATGCGCACCAATACGACGGCGATCGGCGCGGTGATGGTGCATCGCGGCGAGGCCGACAGCCTGATCTGCGGCACCTTCGGCCAGTATCTGTGGCATCTGAATTATGTGCGCCAGGTGCTTGCCGGCCCGGCTCTGAAGCCGATCGCCGCCTTGTCGCTGATGATTGCCGAGCGGCAGGTGATCTTCGTCGCCGACACCCAGGTTCATCCCGAGCCGTCGTCCCAAGAGATCGCCGAGGCGACGATCGCGGCCGCGCGCCATGCGCGGCGCTTCGGGGTCGAGCCGAAGATCGCGCTCTGCTCGCATTCGCAGTTCGGCAATCTCGATACCGGCTCGGGCCGTCGGATGCGCGGGGCGCTGGAGATCCTCGACGGTCTGGAGCTCGATTTCGCCTATGAGGGCGAGATGCATTCGGATGCGGCGCTCGATCCCGTCTTGCGGGAGCGGATCTTTCCGAATGCGCGCTTCGAGGGGGCGGCCAACGTGTTGGTCTTCGCCAATACCGATGCGGCGAGCGCGGTGCGCAACATCATCAAGGCGGTCGCGGGTGGGCTCGAGGTCGGGCCGATCCTGATGGGGATGGGCAACCAGGCTCATATCGTGACGCCGTCGATCACGACGCGCGGACTGCTCAATATCGCGGCATTGGCGGCCACGCCGGTGCAAAGTTACGGCTGACAATCAAGAGCGGGATGGAGGAACTGATGAGCTATGCGGAGGTCTATGACGGCTGGAAAGCGGATCCGGACGGGTTCTGGATGCGCGCGGCCGAGGCGGTCGATTGGGATCGTGCGCCGACGCATGGGCTCGATGCGACCCGGGCCCCGATCTACGGCTGGTTCGCCGATGCGCTGGGCAATACCTGCTACAACGCGGTCGACCGCCATGTCGCGGCCGGTCGCGGTGACCAGACGGCGATCATCCACGATTCCCCGGTGACCAAGACCAAGACGGCGATCAGCTATGCCGCGCTGCAGGAGAGGGTGGCGCGGCTGGCCGGGGCGCTGGCGGCGCGGGGGATCGTGAAGGGCGATCGGGTTATCATCTACATGCCGATGGTGCCCGAGGCGCTGATGGCGATGCTGGCCTGCGCCCGGATCGGCGCGGTTCATTCCGTGGTGTTCGGCGGCTTCGCGGCCCCCGAACTCGCCGTCAGGATCGACGACGCCGCGCCCAAGGCGATCCTGCTCGCTTCGTGCGGGATCGAGCCGGGGCGGGTCGTCGCCTACAAGCCGCTGGTCGACGCGGCGATCGAGATGGCCACGGTGAAGCCGGATTTCTGCCTGGTGCTGCAGCGCGAGCAGGCGGCGGCCAGTCTGGTCGAGGGCCGCGACTTCGACTGGGTCGCAGCCGAGGCGGCGGCGGAGCCGGCGGCCTGCATCCCGGTCGGGGGAATGGATCCGGTCTATATCCTCTATACGTCGGGCACGACGGGTCAGCCCAAGGGCGTGGTGCGACCGACCGCCGGGCACATGGTCGCGCTGACTTGGACCATGCGCAACATCTACGATATCGGCGCGGGCGACGTGTTCTGGGCGGCTTCGGATGTCGGCTGGGTGGTCGGGCATTCCTATATCTGCTACGCGCCGCTGCTGGTCGGGGCCACCACCATCGTCTTCGAGGGCAAGCCGGTCGGCACGCCCGATGCCGGCACCTTCTGGCGGGTGATCGAGGAGCATGGGGTGAAGAGCTTCTTCACCGCGCCGACCGCGCTCCGGGCGATCAAGCGCGAGGACCCGGTCGGCAATTTCGTGCGCGACTACGATCTCGGCCGGCTGAAGCTTCTGTTCCTGGCGGGCGAGCGGGCGGATCCCGACACGATCGTCTGGGCGCAGGAGCATGTGAAGGTCCCGGTGATCGACCATTGGTGGCAGACCGAGACCGGTTGGGCGATCTGCGCCGATCCGGCGGGGATCGAGCTGCTGCCGGTGAAGCTCGGCTCGCCGACCGTGCCGATGCCGGGCTATGACGTGCAGATCCTGTCCGAGGCCGGCACGCCCCAGGAGCCGGGCGAGCTCGGTGCCGTGGCGATCAAGCTGCCCCTGCCGCCGGGGACGCTCGCAACGCTGTGGAACGCCGAGGCGCGGTTCGTCAAATCGTATCTCACGACCTATCCCGGCTATTACGAGACCGGCGATGCGGGGATGATCGACGAGGACGGCTATCTCTACATCATGGCCCGTACCGACGACGTGATCAATGTCGCGGGGCACCGGCTCTCGACCGGGGCAATGGAGGAGGTGCTGGCCAGCCATCCCGACGTCGCCGAATGCGCGGTGATCGGGGTTGCGGACGAGCTCAAGGGGCAGCTGCCCATGGGCTTCCTCTGCCTCAATGCCGGCTGCACCCGGGACGCGGACACCATCGTCAAGGAATGCGTCAAGCTGGTGCGCGACCGGATCGGTCCGGTCGCCGCCTTCAAGTCGGCCATCGTGGTCGATCGCCTGCCCAAGACCCGTTCGGGCAAGATCCTGCGCGGCGTGATGGGCCGCATCGCCGATGGCAAGGAGTGGAAGGCGCCCGCCACCATCGACGATCCGGCGATCCTGGGCGAAATCAGCGACAAGCTGTCCGAGCTGAGCCGGCCCGTCTGATATCCTGCCGGGGCCGACGAAAGGCCCCGCCACGCCGCAGGAGAAATGCGGCGTGGCACAACGCGCAATGCGAGCATTGACGCCTTTTGCGAGTAAGTTTCGCTTGATTTTCAACTTGGCATGGTGGCCTTCTTGCGGCAGGCGGACACCCATGGCCCGATGGCGGGTGGTGGAAGGGTCGGCTCGGCGGTAGCGAGGAGGATCTTCGTCGGTGAGGAACCATGGATTGACGGTTCCAGGGAAGGCATTGCTTTGCCTTCTCCTGATGGCATTTCTCGCCTTCGGGGCAGGGAGCGGCCGAGCTGGCGATGTGGAACTGATCCTCAGCCGCGGCCCTGGAAATGCGGAGACGCTCGGGCTCACTGCAAAGGATCTGGCCGATCTGCCGCAAGTGACGGTGGTCACGCAGACTGAGTTCACCGATGGGAAGGTCACGTTCCGTGGGCCCCTCGCGCGCGATGTCCTGGAGCGACTTGCGCTCGATCACGTCGATACGGTGCGCTTCATTGCCGCAAACGATTATTACGTCGATGTGCCGACCAGCGACTTTCAGAAGTACGACGTGATCCTGGCGACCGAGGCCGACGGCAAAGAGCTGTCGCGCCGCGACAAAGGCCCGATCTGGCTGATCTATCCGATCTCGGATCACCCGGAGCTGCAGGATCCCCTCTATATCAAACGGCTGATCTGGCAGGTGGTGCGGATCGAATCATTGTGACCTCGATGCGGCCGATCCCGCGCTATCTCGGCCTTGCCATGATGGTTGTCATGGGCGGGATCCTCGCATTCGGCTATCTGGCGATCCGCCGCGACCTCGACAATCTGCGGGTCATGAGCCAGGACAACATTCTCTGGACCGCGACCCAGATGGAGGTCGAGTTGCTGCGCTTCGATCTGAGCGCTGCCGAGTTCATCGCCGATCCGACGCCTGCGGCACTGGACGAGGTGCACGAGCGCTTCGATATCCTGTGGAGCCGGGTCTCGCTGATGAATAGCGGCCGCGTCGGCGAGATCCTGCGGCGCTATGACGAGGGCCAAGGCGCGATCCGAGCGATCGCGGACTATCTTGAGACCATCGACTCGACGATCAGCGACCTGCAACCGGGCGATTCGCAGCGGATGCGTGCGATACTCGACGAAATGCGCGGCTTCCAGCAGGATCTGCGGCTCTACACACTGCGGGTGGTCCGGGCCGATACCGGCGCGGCGGCTTTGGTCCGCGACCGAATCCAGTCGAGCGCCCGGACGACCGCGGTGATCAGCAGCGGGGCTGTGCTGGTCTGCCTCGTGTCGCTGTTTCTCATCCTGCGCGAGAACCAGCGCCAGCGGCAGATCGCGGAGATGAACCGGCGCAACGCGGAGGACGCGGCGCTGTCGAGCCGGGCCAAGTCGCGCTTCCTGACGATGATGAGCCATGAACTGCGCAATCCGTTGAACGGCATGCTCGGCCCGCTGGCCCTGCTCGACCAGAGCGACATTCCCGCGCGGCTGAAGCGACTGGTCGAGCAGGCCTATCAATCGGGCCATTCGATGCTGCAGATGCTGTCCGGCCTGCTCGACTACGGCGAGATCCAGGACGGGCGGTTCCACATGCGCCAGGATCCGTTCCGGGTGACGGCGATGGCGGACTTCGTGCGCAAGGGGCTCGCGGGCGTGACCGCGGGCGGGGTGGCGGTCCAGATCGCGCCCGGCACGCCGGAGCTGGTCTATGGCGATCTGGAGCGCTTCGGCCAGATCTTCGTCTATCTTGGGGAATATGTGCTCGAGTCTGGCGACACCGGCGCGGTTCGCTTGAGCATCGCCTACAAAGATCAAGAAATTATTGGGGAAATCGCCTTCGGCAGCGAGGCCGGCGCGATGGAGTGGAAGTTCGAGCTGCTGATGGGTCTGAGCGAGATCGCCCCCGATCAGGTGGCGACCGAGGCGCTGCGCCCGCTGATCGCGCGGGGGTTGATCTCGGCGGCGAAGGGGGTGCTGGGTCTGGTGGATGACGGCGCCGGCCGGCGGGCGATCCGGGTGGCGCTCCCGGCCGCGCGCGTCGAGTTCGAGCAGATCCGCGTCCATCTCGAGACCCGGTCGGCGGCTCTCGCGGCGATCTATCAGGCGGCGCTGCGGTCGGATCGCGTGATCTTCCTGCCCCCGGGCAGTGACGGGCCGGCCGATCTGGTGCTGGTGGACGCGACCAGCGTCAGCTCCGATCCCTCGATGTCGGATCTGCGCAACCGGTTCGCCGGCGCTTTGTTCGTCTCGCTCGGCTCGCCCAACAGCCCGACGCTGTTCGACGATATCGTCGAAACCCCGAACGACATGGGTCGGCTGCGCACCAGCATTCTCGCGCGACTCGCCCATAGGTGAAATGCGGGGCGATTGGCTTTTGCTATTGCGCCGGGCATAGTGTATCGTACGCTGAAAGCTGAGAGAGAAATTCAACCACAGGTTTTGACTTTGACGGACCCCAGGGCTGGAACGGACGTCAGGTGCGGGGAGGCGCGATGAGCGTCCTCGATCCGGCATTCGAGTCCGGGCGTCTGGCGGTGACGCCGCGCGACATGCCGATGCTGGCCCACGATCTGCGGGGCGCGCTGCAGGGGATCACCGGGGGCATTGCGCTGATCGACACCGTCCGTTGCGACCCTCTGACACGCGACCAGTTGAACCGGGTTTCGGCCGCTGCCGAGATGGTCACGTTCCTGGTTGCCTCGCTGCTGGACGATAGCGGCGGCGCGGAGCCGGATCCGGTGCGGATCGACGGGCTGCTCGACTATCTGCGCCGGCGCTGGCAGGGCGAGGCCAAGCAGTGCGGCGTCGAGCTGCGGCTCGCGGTGGCGAGCGGCGCGCCCGCGGCGGTGCGGGTCGACCCGGTGATGCTGCGGCGGATCATCGGCAATCTGGTGTGCAACTCGCTGCGCCACGGGGCGTCGAGCGTCGTGGAACTGCTGGTGGAGCCTGCGGCGGGCGGCGGGATCTCGTTTCGGTTGCGCGACGACGGGCGTGGCCTCGATCCGGAGATGCTGGTTCGGCTGCGTTCGCCGGTCGACCGGGCGGCGATCGCGCCGCAGACCCAGCACGGGCTGGGACTGCATATCGTGCGCGAATTGTCGTCCCGGCTGGGCGGCGAGGGGCGGTTTGACAATCGGGTGAGTGGCGGCTTGGAGGCGGTGATCGGCTTTCCGGCCGAGCTCTGTATCGGGGCGTCCCCTGCGGCCTCGGCGGCGGTCGAGAACGGGCGGCCGGATTTGTCGGGCGTGCGGATCCTGCTGGCTGAGGATAATCCCACCAACCAGATGGTGGCGATCCAGATGCTGAGCGCGTTGCGCGCCGAGGTGACGATCGCCTCGGATGGCATCGAGGCGCTGGAGCGGTACGAAACCGGGGCCTACGACCTCGTCGTCGTCGATATCGAGATGCCGCGCATGTCGGGCCTGGACGTGATCCGCACCATCCGGTCGCGGGGCGACGGGCGGGCGCGGGTGCCGATCGTCGCCCTGACGGCCTATGCGCTGCGCGAGCATCAGGACCGGATCGCCGAGGCCGGCGCCAACGGGCTGATCTCCAAGCCGATCAGCAGCATCGAGGCGCTCGGCCGGGCGCTGGCCGGCTTCGTTCAGCCGGCGCGCGGGCACGAGCCCGACGCGACGGCGGTCGACGCGGGCGGCGGCGAGGCGGGCCCGGTTGTCGATCTCGCGACCTACGAAGCGCTGCGGCAGGCGATCGGCGCCGACATGATGGCCGAGCTGATCGAGAAGGTCGTGGTCGATCTCGTCAGCGCGCAGGGCGAGCTCGCGGCGGCTTTGGAGCCGTTGGATCGCGGTCCGATCCGGTCGGCTTCGCATATCCTGATCTCGGTGGCGGGCGCGATCGGGGCGCGTCGCCTGGAGAACTGCGCGCGCGAGCTCAATCGCTGTGCGCATGGAGCGGACGACGCGGCGATTGCGGCCGAGCTGCGGCGGTGCCTGGACGAACTCGCGCTGGCGATCGCCTTCGCCCGCGGCCAGCTGGCGGGCGGGTAGCATCATGCCGAATCGCTTGCTGCTCGTCGAAGACACATCCTCGCTCTCGATGGTCTATAGCGCGGTGCTGACGCGCGCCGGACACAAGGTCGCCTGCGCCTTCACGCTGGCCGAGGCGCGGGCGGAATGCGAGCGGCAGCCGCCGCGTCTCGTGCTGCTCGACCTGCAATTGCCGGACGGCGACGGGCTGGACCTGCTGGAGAACCTGCGGCAGAACGCGCCGGATTGCCGGGTGATCGTGATCACCGCCAATGGCTCGATCAACCGGGCGGTGCAGGCGATGCGTGCCGGCGCCTTCGACTTCCTGGTCAAGCCGTTCGACGAGGGTCGGCTGCTCAGCGCGGTGCAGAACGCGCTCGCCTCGACCCAGCAGGGGCTCGAGGCGGCCGTCGCACCCGGCGGGGCTCCGGGCTTCCAGGGCTTCATCGGCAGCTCCGGCGCGATGGCCGAGATCTACCGCATGGTGCGCTCGATCGGCCGCTCGACCGCAACGGTCTTCATCACCGGCGAGAGCGGCACCGGCAAGGAGGTCTGCGCCCGCGCGATCCACGCGGTCTCGACCCGCGCCAAGAAGCCTTTCGTGCCGCTGAACTGCGCGGCGATCCCGCGCGACCTGCTGGAGAGCGAGGTCTTCGGCCATCTGAAGGGCGCCTTCACCGGCGCGCTCAGCGACAAGCCGGGCGCGGCCGCGGTGGCGAATGGCGGCACGCTGTTTCTCGACGAAATCTGCGAGATGGATCTGTCGCTGCAGACCAAGCTGCTGCGCTTCCTCCAGACCTCGACGATCCAGCCCGTGGGGGCGCCACGACCCCAGTCGGTCGATGTGCGCATCGTCTGCGCCACCAACCGCGACCCGGCCGAGGAGGTGCGGGCCGGGCGGTTCCGCGAGGATCTGTACTACCGTCTGCATGTGGTGCCGATCCACATGCCCCCCCTGCGCACGCGCCGCGACGACATCATGGAGATCGCGCAGGCGAGCCTCGTCGAGTTCGCGGCCGAGGAAGGCAAGAGCTTCACCGGCTTTGACCCGGAGGTTGCGCGGATCTTCCTCAGCCGGCCCTGGCCGGGCAATGTGCGCCAGCTCCTTAACGTGATCCGCAATATCGTGGTGCTGCATGACGGGCTGCTGGTGCAGCCGGGCATGTTGCCGAGCGAGATCGCGCTGGCGACGAGCCTCAGCTACGTGACCGAGCAGGTCACGGCGCTCAATACCGGCTGGACCGGGCCGAGCGCCAGCACCAAGGACCGGGTGAGCGCGCTGATCGGTACGCCGCTCGCCGATGTCGAGCGCGAGCTGATCGAGGCGACGATCGAATATTGCGACGGCTCGATCCCGCGCGCGGCGCGGATGCTGGAGCTTTCGCCCTCGACGATCTATCGCAAGCTCGAGAGCTGGACCGGGACCCAGCGCCGCGCCGAAGCCTGAGGGCGCGCTTGCATGCCTCCGGGGCGGGGCTCATAGTCGCGGCCGGAACAGACCTCGGAACCCGCCGCCCATGACGCTCTTCGAGATCGCCCTCGCCGCCCGGGCCAATGCCTATGCGCCCTATTCGCGCTTCAAGGTCGGCGCGGCGATCCGCTGCCCCGACGGCAGCGCGTATGGCGGCTGCAATGTCGAGAATGTCGCCTATCCGCAGGGCACCTGTGCGGAGGCCGGCGCGATCGCGGCGATGGTCGCGGCCGGGCAAAGCCGGATCGCCGAGATCCTCGTGGTCGCCGACAGCCCCACACCGATCACCCCCTGCGGCGGCTGCCGCCAGAAGCTCGCCGAGTTCGCGGGTCCCGAAACCCCGGTGATCCTCGCCGACCTCAAGGGCGAGCGCGCCCGCACCACGCTGGGCGCGCTGCTGCCGGGAGCCTTCACGCCTGAGCATCTGGAGGAGCGGCCATGACCGACCCGAGCCTTGAGCGCACCATCGCGCGTCGCGCGCTGGTCTGCCTCGACCTGACCGATCTCGACGAGGGCAGCGATGCCGCCGCGATCGAGACGCTGTGCAAGCGCGCGCAGGCCCCCGAGGGCTCGGTCGCCGCGGTCTGCGTCTGGCCGCGCTTCGCGGGCCAGGCCAAGGCGCTGCTCGCCCATACCGGGATCAAGGTCGCGACGGTGGTGAACTTCCCCACCGGGGACGACCCGCTCGACGCGGTGGTTGCCGCGACCCGGGCCGCGCTCGCCGACGGCGCCGACGAGATCGATATGGTCGTGCCCTGGAAGCGCCTGGTCGCAGGCGACGACGCGGCGGTCACCGAGGCGGTGCGGACCGTCAAGGCCGCCTGCGGTCCCGCGACGCTGAAGGCGATCCTGGAGACCGGCGCGATCGGGGACGAGGCGCAGATCGCCGTCGCCGCCATGCGCGCGCTGGAGGGCGGCGCCGATTTCCTCAAGACCTCGACCGGCAAGGTCCCGGTCGGCGCCACCCCGCGCGCCGCCGAGATCCTGCTCGAGGCGATCGCCCGCAAGGGCGGCACCGCCGGCTTCAAGGCCTCGGGCGGGGTGCGCACCGTCGCCGAGGCCGGCGCCTATCTCGCGCTCGCCGACCGGATCCTGGGACCGGGCTGGGCCGGCCCGAGACATTTCCGCATCGGCGCCTCCAGCCTGCTCGACGCGCTGCTCGCGGCGCTTGGCGGCGACGACGAGGACGACGACGCCTGATGCTGGCGCAGGAGGTCATCGCCCGCAAGCGTGACGGGGGGGCGCTCTCGGCGGAGGAGATCCGCTTCATGGTCGACGGGCTGACCGCCGAGACGATCAGCGAGGGCCAGGTGGCGGCCTTCGCGATGGCGGTGTTCTTTCGCGGGCTGGCGCTCGACGAGCGCGTGGCGTTGACGCTTGCGATGCGCGACAGCGGGCGGGTGCTTGACTGGGACCTGCCGGGGCCGGTCGTCGACAAGCATTCGACCGGTGGGGTCGGCGACAATGTCAGCCTGATGCTCGCCCCGGCGCTCGCCGCCTGCGGGGCCTATGTGCCGATGATCTCCGGCCGGGGCCTCGGCCATACCGGGGGGACGCTCGACAAGTTCGACGCGATCCCCGGCTACCGGACCCAGCCCGATCTCGCGACCCTGCGCCGCGTCGTGGCGGAGGTCGGCTGCGCGATCATCGGCCAGACCGACGATATCGCCCCGGCGGACCGGCGCTTCTACGGCATCCGCGACGTGACGGCGACGGTTGAGAGCCTCGATCTCATCACCGCCTCGATCCTGTCGAAGAAGCTCGCGGCCGGGCTCGACGCGCTGGTGCTCGATGTGAAGGCCGGGACCGGGGCCTTCATGGCGACGGTCGAGCAGGCTGGGGCCCTGGCCCGCGCGCTGGTCGAGGTGGCGAACGGCGCCGGCTGCCCGACGCGCGCGCTCGTCACCGACATGAACGAGCCGTTGGCGAGCGCCGCCGGCAATGCGCTCGAGGTCGCCAATGCCGCGCGCTTCCTGCGTGGCGAGGCGATCGACGGGCGGCTCTGGGACGTGACGCTGGCGCTCGGGGGCGAGCTGCTGGCTCAGGCCGGGATCGCCGCGGATGTCGCGGACGGGGTCGACCGGATGCAGATCGCCTTCGAATCCGGGGCGGCGGCGGAGCGGTTCGACCGGATGGTGGCGGCGCTTGGCGGCCCGGTGGGGTTTCTCGACGATTTCGAGGCGCATCTGCCCGGCGCGCCGGTGATCGGCGACGTTCTGGCCGGGCGCGCGGGGTTCGTCGCGGGGATCGACACGCGCGGCCTCGGTCTCGCGGTGGTCGAGCTCGGCGGCGGACGGCGGCGGGCCTCGGACCGCGTCGATCCGGCGGTCGGGCTCGAGAACCTGATCGGCCTCGGCGCGGCGGTCGAGCCCGATACCCCGATCGCCCGGATCCATGCCGCGAGCGAGGACGCGCTCGCCGCCGCCACCGAGCGGGTGCGCGCCGCCTACGGCCTCGGCGATCTCGCCGGCGACGAGACGGCGCTCGTGGTGGAGCGGATCGCCTGATGCCCCGCGCCATCCTCATCGTGATGGATTCCGTCGGCTGCGGCGGCGCGCCGGACGCCGCCGAGTTCGGCGATGCCGGCGCCAACACGCTCGGCCATATCGCGCTGGCCTGCGCGGCCGGCCGGGCGGAGCAGGGGCGCAGCGGTCCGCTTCACCTCCCGACCCTCGAGCGGCTGGGGCTCGGGGCGGCGATCCGGCTCGGCTCCGGGATCGCGCTTCCGGGCTTCGAGACCGAACCGGCCGGGCTCTGGGGGGCGGCGACCGAGATCTCGCGCGGCAAGGACACGCCCTCCGGCCATTGGGAGCTGGCGGGCGTGCCGGTGCCGTGGGACTGGCACTATTTCCCCCGCACCGATCCGGCGATCCCGCCCGAAGTGACCGCCCCCCTGATCGCCCGCGCGCATCTGCCGGGGACGCTTTGCAACGGACATGCCTCGGGCATGCCGGTGCTGCGCGACTATGGCGCCGAGCATATCGCGAGCGGCAAGCCGATCCTCTATACCTCCGCCGACAGCGTGCTGCAGATCGCCGCGCATGAGACGCATTTCGGGCTGGACCGGCTCTACGAGACCTGCCGGATCGCGGCGGAGATCGTGCATCCGCTGCGCGTCGGCCGGGTCATCGCCCGCCCCTTCGTCGGCGAGAGCCCAGAGACCTTCCAGCGGACCCCGAACCGGCGCGATCTCGCAATCCCGCCACCCGAGCCGACGCTGCTCGACCGGGTGATCGCGGCCGGCGGGCGGACCCATGCGATCGGCAAGATCGGCGACATCTTCGCCCATCGCGGCATCTCGGACCTCGCGAAGGCCAAGGACGATATGGGCCTGTTCGACGCGACCCTGGCCGCGATCGACCACGCCGGCGACGGCGATCTGGTCTTTGCCAATTTCGTGGATTTCGACACGCTCTATGGCCATGCCCGCGACCTGTCGGGCTATGCCCGAGCCCTCGAAGCCTTCGACGCACGGTTGCCGGAGGCGCTCGGCCGGCTGCGGGCGGGCGATCTGCTGATCATCACCGCCGACCATGGCAACGACCCGACCTTTCGGGGAACCGACCATACCCGCGAGCGGGTGCCGGTGCTCGGGACCGGGCCCGGCATCGCCGCAAGGAGCCTCGGGCTCGTCGGTTTCGCCGATGTGGGCGAGACCCTGGCCGCCCATCTCGGCCTCGCGCCGGGGCGCCATGGGCGGCCGCTTCTGGCAGGAGAACGCGCGTGACCGAGCATCTGACCATCGTCGACCATCCGCTGGTGCAGCACAAGCTGACCCTGATGCGCGAGCGCGACACCTCGACCGCCGGCTTCCGCCAGCTCCTGCGCGAGATCTCGCTCTTGCTCGCCTACGAGGTGACACGCGACCTGCCGATGACCGCGAAGACCATCGAGACGCCGCTGACCGAGATGGAAGCGCCGGTCCTCAAGGGCAAGAAGCTCGCGCTCATCTCGATCCTGCGCGCCGGCAACGGGCTGCTCGACGGGGTGCTGGAGCTCATCCCCTCGGCGCGGGTCGGCTTCATCGGGCTCTATCGCGACGAGGCGACGCTGCAGCCGGTCCAGTACTATTCCAAGGTGCCCGCCGATCTCGCCGAGCGCGTGACGATCGTGCTCGACCCGATGCTCGCCACCGGCAATTCCTCGGCCGCCGCCGTCACGCTGCTCAAGGAGGCGGGCGCAACCGACATCCGCTTCCTCTGCCTGCTCGCCGCGCCCGAGGGCGTGGCGCGGATGCGCGACGCCCATCCCGACGTGCGGATCATCACCGCGGCACTCGACAAGCGGCTGAACGACAAGGGCTATATCGTCCCCGGCCTCGGCGATGCCGGCGACCGGATGTTCGGCACCAAGTAAGGGCTCCGGCGGCTTGACAGCCGCAGCTTTGGCGCATAGCGCAAGACACCCGAGATCCGGGCGTGTCGTAGGCGCCAAACCCAGAGGAGACTGCCATGAGCGATGCCGGCCTGCAGGACGTTGCCGTTACCCTGCCCGATGGCGCGGTCCGCCACTATCCCGCCGGAACCACCGCCGCCGCGATCGCCGACAGCCTGTCGAAATCGCTCGGCAAGGCCGCGATCGCCGCGACGATCGACGGGCGGCTCTGCGACCTCAGCCAACCGATCGAGCGGGACGCGCATCTCGCGATCCATACGATGAAGGACGAGGCCATCGCCCTCGGCCTGATCCGCCACGACGCCGCGCATATCATGGCGCGCGCGGTGCAAGAGCTCTGGCCCGACGTCAAGGTGACGATCGGCCCGGCGATCGAGAACGGCTGGTACTACGATTTCGACCGGGCCGAGCCCTTCACGCCCGAGGATCTGGGCAAGATCGAGGCGCGGATGCGCCAGATCATCGCCGCGCGCGATCCGGTCCGAACCGAGGTCTGGGACCGCGACCGCGCCATCCGTCACTATGAGGCGACGCTGGAGCCCTACAAGGTCGAGCTCGTCCAGGCGATCCCGGGCGCCGAGCCGATCCGGATGTATTGGCACGGGCCCTGGCAGGATCTCTGCCGCGGCCCGCATCTCGTCCATACCGGCCAGGTGCCCGCCGACGGCTTCAAGCTGATGTCGATCGCCGGGGCCTATTGGCGCGGCGACTCGCGCCGGCCGATGCTGCAGCGGATCTATGGTGTCGCCTTCCGCACCAAGGAGGAGCTCGCCGCTCATCTGCACCAGATCGAGGAGGCGGCGAAGCGCGACCACCGCAAGCTCGCGCGCGAGATGGATCTGTTCCATCTGCAGCAGGAGGCGCCGGGCTCGGTCTTCTGGCATCCGAACGGCTTCCGGCTCTGGCGGGTGCTCGAGGCCTATATCCGCCGCCAGCTCGATGCCGACGGTTATGTCGAGGTCAAGACGCCGCAGCTCCTCGATTCCGCGCTTTGGGTGCAGTCCGGCCATTGGGGCAAGTTCCGCGAGAACATGTTCGTGGTCCCGGACGAGATCCCCGGCACCGACGAGGACAAGCCGATCCTCAGCGGCAAGGCCGAGCTCATGGCGCTGAAGCCGATGAACTGCCCCGGCCATGTCCAGATCTTCAAGCAGGGCACGAAATCCTATCGCGACCTGCCGCTCCGGATGGCGGAATTCGGCTGCTGCCACCGCAACGAGGCGCATGGCGCGCTGCACGGGCTGATGCGCGTGCGCCAGATGACCCAGGACGACGCGCATATCTTCTGCCGCGAGGACCAGATCACCGAGGAGGCGCGCCGCTTCCTCGCGCTGTTCGCGCGGGTCTATGGCCATATGGGCATGACGGATATCGCCTACAAGCTCGCGACGCGACCCGACGCCCGCGCTGGCGAGGATGCGACCTGGGACCGCGCCGAGACGGCGCTTGCCGACGCGCTGACGAGCAACGGCCTGCATTTCGAGATCGCGCCGGGCGAAGGGGCGTTCTACGGGCCGAAGCTCGAATTCCACCTGACCGACGCGATCGGCCGGACCTGGCAATGCGGCACCTTCCAGCTCGATTACGTGCTGCCCGAACGGCTCGACGCGACCTATGTCGGCGAGGACGGCGCGCGGCATCGCCCGGTCATGCTGCATCGCGCGGTCTTCGGCACGTTCGAGCGCTTCATCGGCCTCCTGATCGAGCACTATGCCGGGCGCTTCCCGCTCTGGCTCGCGCCGCGTCAGGTGGTGGTGGCGCCGATCGTCTCGGAGGCGAACGCCTATGCCGAGGAAATCGTGGCGCTGCTGGCCGCCTCCGGCCTGCGGGCCGAGGCCGACCTCCGCAACGAGAAGATCAACTACAAGGTCCGCGAGCACAGCCTGGCCAAGGTGCCGGTCATCCTGGCCGTCGGCGCCCGCGAGGTCGCCGAGCGCGCCGTGTCGCTGCGTCGCCTGGGCGAGACCCAGAGCAGCGTCCTGCCGCTCGACGACGCGCTGGCCGCGCTCGGTCAGGAAGCGATGCCGCCCGACCTGCGCTGACCCCGACGCGCGGTCAGTGCGCCCTGCGGCCTCAGCGGGCCGCGGGGGCCTGTTGGTCGGCGGGGCTGCGGAACAGGATCGCCTTCATCCGGTCCGGGCCGATGATGCGGGCCACATGCTTGAAGGTGAAGAAGGGCAGAAGCGAGACGAAGGTGATCGCCGCGACGGTCAGAAGGCCGGCGAGCCCGCCGCCGCCGAACGAGGGCATGCTCGTCGAGACGCTTTCGCCGTGATAGACGCCGACGAGCACCCGCTCCAGCGCATGGACGGCGAGGAAGAGCACGGTGTAGCACGCCGCCTCGACCAGGATCGTGACGATGACCGGCCAATCCCGGAAGCGTCGGGCCACATCGAAGAGCTCGGCCAGCAGCATCACCTTCGCCATCACCAGCGCGTTGATGACAGCGAAGCCCTGAAACACCATCGTATCGCCATGGGTGCGGTCGACGAGGCTCTCATTGAGGACGAAAAGGCCAAACAGCGCCCACAGATAGAAGAAGATGATCACGAACTGGCGCAGCTCGTGCATCGCGCGCTGGCGCAGCGAACGGGGGGCCGCCGGCGCGCCGGTCAGGGTATCGGAACTGTCCATCGGCCTTTCCTTGGTCATGCGTTGCTCGACCGCGCGGCTTCCTCCCGGCGCATCACTTCCTCGGCGAGGATCGGGACGCCGAGATTGCTGGCCGCGGCGCCTTGGGCGACGCAAATCTTCAGGATCTCCATGATCTCCGCCACGCTGGCACCGGCCGCGAGCGCGTTTCGGATATGGCGCCGCGTGCCTGGGGCATACATATGCGTGAACGAGGCGTCAAAGGCGATGCTCAGAAGCTCGGTCTCCTTGGGTGTGAAAACCTTGCTGCCATAGATGCCGGCGCCGGTCGCCATGAAGGCGTCGGTCCAGGCCGGATCGAGCGCGAGGAACGGGTCCCAGGCCTGGTTCCACTGACCTATCGCATGCATCTTGTCGCAGGCCGGGGTCGGGACGTCGGCGCGGGCGGGCAGCGCGACCCCGGCGTCCGCGGCCTCCTCGAGCAGGATCGGCGCGCCGAGGCTGCAGGAATGGATCGCCATGACGGTCGCCATCTTGATGACGGTCAGGACCTCCTCCTGGCTGGCGCCGGCCTCCAGCGCCGCGCGGATATGACGACGCGCGCCGGTCCGGTCGAGATTGGTGCAGGCGACGCAGATCGCGACCGACACCAGCTCGACGAAGCGCCGCGACAGCACCGCGCCGCTCCACGGATCGGTGGTCATCGCCTGACAGGTGCCCGTCCAGGTCATGTCCATGGATTCGAGCTCGGCCAGCACCGCGGCGTCCCATGGCCCGGTCGGTCCGCTCTTGCGTGTCTGTACCATTCTCTGGCTCTCCCTGTTGTCTATGAGAGGTGCCGGGACAGGAAATCCCGCATCTTTCCGAGCGCGATGGCCGATTCCGGCGCATCCGGGATCCGATCCGGGAAATTGTGGATCATGCCTTCGTAGAGATCGAGCTTCACCGGTACCGAGGCGATATCGAGCGCCTGATAGAACCGGACGAAGCCGCTGAGCAGCGTCTCCTTCAGCCCGCCCTGGATCAGGGTCGGCGGGAAGCCCTTCGAGAAATCGCCGTAGACCGGCGAGGCATAGGGGTGCTTCTGGTCATCGAGGTCGGCGAAGGCCGCCGCGGCATAGCGCGTATGCAGCTCGTAGAGCTGGTTCGGATCGGCGTCGTGCAGCGTCGTCTCGGTGTCGCCCGCCGGGGTGACGTCGAGCCAGGGCGAGACCAGCACCGCGGCCGCCGGCAGGCCGACCCCGCGGTCGCGCATCTTCAGGACGCTCGCCGCTGCGAGGCCGCCGCCCGAGGAATCGCCGTAGATCGCCATGCGCTCCAACCGCTGCCCGCGCTCCAGGAGCGCGGCGATCGCCGTGACGACCTGATCGGACATCGCGTCGTAGCGGATGCTCGGCGCCAGGGTGTAGTCGATCGAGACGATCCGATGTCCGGTCGCATGGGCGGCGACGACGGCACGGCCAAGCGACGAGGTGGCGCTGTACATCACATGGGCTCCGCCATGGATGTAGACGACCGTCCTGCCGTCCTCGACCCAACCCTCCGGACGCAGGTCGAGCACCGGGATGCCGCCAAGCGTCTCCTCCTGGACGCTGTGCGGGTAGCGCGCGAGCAGCGGCGCCGACTTCGCCCGACCATCCGCCTCGGCGAACGCCTGCAGCTTGGCCCAGCCCTCGAGATCCGCCAGGTCGGGAAAGCGCGGCTTCTGGGCCGGGTCGGGCAGGGCTCGTAGAAAGTCCTGCGCGATCGTCGAGATGGTCTCGGGAATATGGACGTAAGGGGCGTTCATGGCGAAGCCTCCGCTGACCGGCTTGGACAGAAGTTTGGCGACGGGCCGGGAAGCCCGGCCGATCGTGCCCTCAATCGGGCTCTGGGGGCGGGAAGGCGAGGGGGTCCGGCTCCCAAACGGCAATGGCGTTGCCGGCCGGGTCGGCGATCACCGCATACCAGGCGGTGCGGGGCACGGCGGTGCGCTCCTTCAGGACGCGCCCGCCATGGCGCTCGACCGTGGCGATCGCCTCCTCGACCGACCCGACCTGGAAATAGGCGAGCCAACCCTCCAGCGCGAAGGGCGGCCGCCGCGTCACGCCGCCGAGCATTTGCCCGTCGGCGCCCTGGATTCGCCAGTAATCGATGCCGGGCGCCTGTTCGACGCTCCAGCCGAACAGCTCGCCATAAAGACCGGCGAGCTTTTCCGGCTCGTCGCCGAACAACTCGAAATGGCTCACGCCAACGCTCATCGCGCGCTTCCTTGTCCTGCCGTCAGCTCGGATTGGCGACGACTTCGTAGATCACCTGGCTGCCGCTATAGAACGGCTGATAATAGGCGCCCCCGAAGCTGTAATAGGTCGTCCCGTTGACCTGCTCCGAGGACGCGCCGCTCGGCAGCGTCTGCACCGTCGCGCCGATCGGCGGCGGGCTCACCTTGTAGCCGTTCGAGACCGGCGTGTAGAAGGCGCCGCCGCAATCGAGCTCGGTCTGGCTGCCGACCTTCACGTTCGAGCAGGAGGGCGGAGGGGTCGGGACCACGGCGCCCTGCGGCGGCGCAGCGACGACATACTGCCCACCCTGCGGCTGGTAATAGACGCCGCCCTCGTAATAGTAGGGCGAGCCTTCCACCGTGACCGGGACCGCATCGTCCGGGACCGAGGCGATCGCGGCGCCGATCGCGAGACCGGCGACGCCCGCCCCGAACGCTCCGTAATAGCCGTCCCAGCCGCCGCCGCCGCCACCCCAACAGCAACCGTCGTTATTTTCCTGATTGTGCTGGAGATTGTTCGCTTCGTTGGTGCGGTTCTGCTGCAGGTTGTCCTGCTGGGTCTGATGGCTGCTCTGGAGGCTGTTGGCCTCGTTGGTGCGGTTCTGCTGGAGGCTGTTGGCCTCGTTCTGCCGCGACTGCTGGTGGCTGTCCGCGGTGCCGCCGTCGGAGCCGTAATGGCTGTCGTCGAACTGGCTCGCATGGTCGGAAAAGTCGTCGCCGCTATGGACATTGCCATAGCCGCCATGACCGAAGCCCGAATCCGCCCCGCGATCGTCGAAGCCGCCATCGCCGAACCGGGACCCGCTGTCCCCGCCATGGAAGTCGCCGCCGCCGCCGAAGCCGCCGCCTCCGAAACCGCCGCGGAACCCGCCCCGCGCGCTGGCCGGCTGCATGTCGAGCCCGAGGCTGATCACGGCGCCCCCGAGGAGCAGAGCCGTCAGGCCGAGCCGGAAGGATTTGGTCATCGCCTGTCTCCGGTCACTCATTTCTTCCCCTCCGCCGTCTGGAGCTTGAACGGAACCTTGGTGGAGCCCGGCGCCAGATCGGCCGTGAAGCTTTCCGGGGCGATTCGCGGCGCGAAATTCCAGTCGCTGAAGACGGCGCTGAATTGCGGCTGGCCCGGACGGGTCAGATAGGTGATGACGAGCTTGCAGGGCGTCGGCTGCGGGCCGGTATCAATCCAGATTTGCCAGTCGATCTGCTTGTTGACGAAGGCGAGCGAATGGCATTCCCGCCCGGCAACCTCGCTGGTGCCGAGATAGATGCCATAGCGGACATCGGTGCGCAGGGCCTTGTAGGGATCGGACTGGAGGAAATCGCCGAGCGGCGGCGCAAAGCCGAGCTTCGTTTCGACGAGCGCGAGCGTCTCGTCGATCGTCTTCGGCGCGGTCTCCTCCGCGTAGAACGGCGTCGCCGGATCGGTGATCGTCAGCGTCTTCCCGTCATACCAGAAGCGCCGCTCGCCGAGATCGCTCTGCCAGTCGACATAGACCCGGTCCGGCCGCCGGACGCCGACGGTCTCGGTCGCTCCGAATTGCAGCTTCTGCCCCGTGGGCAGGAGGTGATCGAAGGTCACATCGGCGGAGAAGGTGAATTCCGGCGCCGCCGCAAGATAAGCTCCCATCTCGTGCAGCAGCCGATCCGCCTGCGCGGAAACCCCGCGGGTCGCGGTCTCGGCCGCCGCGGCCGGGGCAGCGGCAGCGGGCTTGTCGGCGGCCATGGCCACCGGCGCGCAGCAGGCGGCGGCCAGCAGCGCCGCCAGGGTTCGTGTCGCAACTCGGCTCGTCATCTCTCCACCCTTCTTGATGCTCCGCTCTGGACCTGATCCAGCCGGACGGCATCGCTTGGCGTTCGGGAGGCCGGCGCCCCAAGAACGCCCTCTCCCCGTGGGGTCGGGGGGCGGCACCGTGGAGCCGCCCCCCTGCATCATCAGGACTTAGCCTTGGCCGCCTGGACGGCTTCCATGGCGATCTTCGCCGCTTCGGGCGGGACCATGCAATAGGCCATCGGGTGCGAGTCGCTGCCGGTCTTGGCATTGACCTTCTTGCCGTCGGTCTCCCAGACGAGGAAGCCGGGATGGCCATCGTTGCGCTGCGGCGGCAGACCGAGATTCTGCAGCGTCTCCTCGACGCTGTCGTACCAGACGCCGACTTTCATGATCTCGCGCGCCTCTTTGGCGGTCGCGACCTTGCGGCCGAACTCGCGGCAGATGCGCACCGCGCCCTCGATCTGCTGGACGGTGGTGCGCCGGGTTTTGTCCGGGCCCCAGAGATTGTCCTCGTTGCCGACGCGGACATGCTGGCCGAGCACGATCGCCATCGCCGAGATCGGGATCAGGCCGCGCATGCTGGTCCAGAAGGTCGGCACCGCGCCCTGCGGCACCTGCTGCAGGAACTGCATCCAGTGGTAGGGATTGCGGCCGAGCGTGCCGCCGCCATAGCCGGCGAGCGCGAGGTTCATCGGCCCCTTGTAGACGCCCGCCCGGATCAGCCGCTCGATGATCTCGAGCTGGTGGATGTGGGCGGGGACGAAGTAGGGCTGGATCTTGTGCGCCGCGAGCCGCTTCAGATGCTCGAGATAGAAGGCCGGGCCGGCATCGACCCACATGCCGGACCAGGCGGCCTGCACCTTGGGGTTGTTGTCGAGATGGGTCCCCTTGATGTCGTCGGCGGACATCCAGGACATGATGTCCCACTGGGTGGTGCCGGTCGCGACGGTGACGAACTCGGGCTTGGGGTCGAGCTCGGCCAGCATGTGGCGGGTGTCGTAGTCAAGCCACTTCGCCTTGGCGTCCGCGGTGTGCGGGGCGAACGAGATCGAGCCGCCGACCTGCAGGACCATGTCCGGCACGGCTTCCTTGAGGCGGCCCAGCATGTAGTTGTACTGGTCGAAGTTGGTCGAGCCCTGGCCGGTGGCGGGGTCGCGCACGTGAACGTGCAGCATGGTCGCGCCGGCATTGTAGCAGTCGACCGCCGCCTGCACCTGCTCGTCCCAGGTCAGCGGAATATCGGCATCGCCCGGCAGCCATTCCGGACCGTAGGGCGCCGCCGTGATGATCAGCGGCTGCATGTTCTCCGGAAGTATCGAGTCGTCAGTATAGTACATCGTTTCCCCCGAGCTGGAGCGCACCAACGAGATTGTCAGCGTCTGGCAGTGAGAGACGGACACAATTCAGTCCACCCGAAAACCGGATGCTTCACTCTTACTCCGTGTCTTCGCGAGGTCCTGTCGCGTCTGTCGGCCTCTCCTTACCTCCCGCGGCGACGCCGGACTTGCGAATTTCCGACTGAAATGATGAATGTGTCCGAGCCTTTTAACGAGGAAAGGACGAGCCATGTCACAAAGTTGGCAGCGGGTGGGGGCCCTGACCGTCCTGCCCGCGCTTCTGCGGGAGCATGGCGTCGATCCGGCCACGATCATCGACGCCGCGGGCCTCGAGCCCGGGACGCTTGCCGACCGCGAGGGCCGCATTCCCTTCGCTGCCGCCTGCGCCTTGCTCGAGCTTTCCACCGCGCGGACCGGTTGCCCGCATTTCGGCGTGCTGCTCGGCCTGCGCAATGGCACCGACAGCCTCGGCCTGGTCGGCGCGCTGATGCGCGAAGCGCCGACCATCGGTCGCGCCTTCCTCGATCTGGTCGAGAACCAGCATCGCTATGTGCGCGGCGGCGTTCCTTATCTGATGGCGATCGAGGATACTGCCTGGGCGGGATACGCGGTCTACGAGCGTCGCGTTCCCGGGGCCGAGCATGTCGAGGACGCGGCGATCGCCGTTGGCTTCACGCTGATGCGCGAGCTCGCCGGCGCGCAGCCCGAACAGGTCCTGATCTCGCATCGGGCGCCCGCCGACCCGCACGCTTATCGCCGTCTCTTCGGCGTTCCGGTTGTCTTCGACGCCCCGCAGACGGCGCTGGTCTTTCCGAGCGCGATGCTCGATCTGCCGGTCAAGGGCGCCGACCCGGTCCGGCGCCGCGCCCTGGCGGAGCGGGTTCATGATTACTGGGCGGTCGACCAGCCGCGCGTGTCGGATCAGGTCACCCGCCTGCTGCGCTCGCGGGTGATCTTTGGCGAAACCACGCTCGAAGCGGTCGCCGAGGCGCTGGTCCTGCATCCGCGCGTCCTCGAGCGCGCCCTGGCGCGCGAGGAAACGAGCTTCAGGACGCTCCTTGGTCATACCCGCATCGACGTGGCGCAGCGGCTGCTTTCGGAGACGCGCCTCAGCGTCACCGATATCGGCGCGGCGCTCGGCTATGCCGATACCAGCGCCTTCAGCAACGCCTTCCGACGCTTGGCCGGCGCCTCTCCCAGCGGGTGGCGCCGCTCGACCGAGGGAGCCCTGGCAACCGCCGACTCCTGATCGCGCCCGCCCCTAGGCTGGCTTAACCTCCGTGGAGATCGGGTTAACGGGACAGGATTTATCTATATATTGCAGTTGGTTAGTCGGAGTCGCACGCGTGCGACTCCGTGCGACGCGCCGAAGTCAGTCGCCGCGCGCCGCGTCGGGCCGCGCCCCGGGGCGCAGGCGCTCGCGCAGGGACTGAAAGGTCACGTAGAGCGGCGGGATCGCGAAGATGCCGATCGCGGAGGCGAGGATCATGCCGCCGAAGACCGGGGTGCCGACCGCGCGGCGGGCGAGCATCGAGGCCCCGGCGGCGATCACCAGCGGCAGCAGGCCGAGGATGAAGGCGAGCGAGGTCATCATGACCGGTCGGAACCGCAGCCGGGCGCCTTCGGTCGCGGCTTGGTGCAGGGGCTCGCCGGCATCGCGCCGTTCCTTGGCGAATTCCACGATCAGGATGCCGTTCTTGGCCGCGAGGCCGATCAGCACCACCATGCCGATCTGGGCATAGAGGTCGAGCGGCAGCCCGGCCAGCAGCAGCGACCCGATCGCGCCGGCGATGGCGATCGTGACCGAGAGCAGCACCGGAACCGGGATGGTCCAGCTCTCGTAGAGCGCGACCAGGAACAGGAAGGCGAAGAGCACGGCGAGGCCGAGCACGATCGGCAGCGCCCCCTCGGCCCGCTTTTCCTGGAAGGCGGTGTCGGTCCAGGCGCCGGCGAAGCCCGGGGGCAGGGTGGCCGCGGCGGTCTTCTCCATCGCCGCGAGCGCCTGGCCCGAAGCGACGCCCGGCGCCGGGCCGCCCAGCACCGAGACGGCGCGGGTATTGTTGTAGCGGATCAGCGCCGGCGGCCCGACGATGAGGCTCGCCTGCGCGAGGCTCCGCATCGGCACCATCGCCCCGGTCGCGCTCCGGACATTGATCCGGTAGATATCGTCGATGGCCGCCCGGTCCTCGGCGTCGGCCTGGACCTGCACCTGCCAGGTGCGGCCGAACAGGTTCACGTCGTTGACATAGTAGCCGCCGAGCGTCGCCTGCAGCGCCTGGAAGATCGCGCTGAGATCGACCCCGAGGATCGCCGCCTTGTCGCGGTCGATATCGAGGAAGACCGACGGATTGTTGGCGGAGAAGGTGCTGAAGACGCGGCTGAGCTCGGGATTCTGGTTGGCGGCGACAACAAGGCCGCGCAGGGCCTGGGCGAGCGCGGCCGGGTCGGCGCCGCGCAGATCCTGGAGCATGTAGGTGAAGCCGCCGCCGGTGCCGAGCCCGATGATCGGCGGGGGCGCGAGCGGCGCGACGAGCCCACCGCGCACGGCCTGGAGCTTGGCCGCGACGCGGGCGATGATCGCGGCGGCGCTTTGGCCCGCCGTCTCGCGCTCGGCGAAGGGCTTGAGCGTCACGACGCCGAAGCCCGAGCTCGATTGCGAATAGCCGTCGATGAAATTGAGCCCGATCACGCTGGTCACGTCGGCGACCGCCGGCTCGTCGCGTAGAATCTGCTCGGCCTGGGCCATCACGTCGGCGGTGCGCGAGACCGAGGCGCCGTCGGGGAGCTTCGCGACGACGAAGAAGGCGCCCTGGTCGTCCTCGGGCAGGAAGCCGGTCGGCGTGACCTTGAGCATCGCCCAGGTCGCGGCACCGGCGACCGCGACCAGCACGAGGCCGATCACCGCGATCCGGAGCAGCCGCGCGACGATGCGGCCATAGCCGTCGGCGACCCGGTCGATGGCCCGCATCACCCAGCCGATCGGTCCGCGGCGCGGTCCATGATGCGGCTTGAGCAGGATGGCGCAAAGTGCGGGCGAGAGGGTGAGCGCATTGATCGCCGAGAGCACCATGGCGGCCGAGACGGTCACGGCGAACTGGCGGAACAGCTCGCCCGAGATGCCGGGGATGAAGGCGACCGGCACGAAGACCGACAGCAGGACCAGGGTGATCGCCATGATCGGCGCGGTGATCTCGGCCATCGCGAGCTTGGTCGCGTCGGCGGGCGAGAGCTCGGGGCGCTCGTGCATGACCCGCTCGACATTCTCGACCACGACGATCGCGTCATCGACCACGATGCCGATCGCGAGCACGACGGCGAGCAGCGAGACCGAGTTGGCGGAATAGCCGACGGCGTTCAGCACCACGAAGGCGCCGATCAGGCTGACCGGGACAGCGACCACCGGGATCAGCGTGGCGCGGAAGCTGCCGAGGAAGAGATAGACGACGAGGACGACGAGGAGGAACGCTTCGACGAGCGTCTTCTGAACCTCGTGGATCGTGTCCTTGACGAAGACGGTCGGATCGTAGGTGACCTGCCAGGTCAGGTCGTCGGGGAAGCGGGTGGCGGCCTCCGCCATGCGGGCCTTGACCGCGTCCAGGGTCTTGAGCGCGTTGGCGCCGGGATTCTGGTAGAGGGCGATCGCGGCGGCGGGCTTGCCGTTCAGCGTGGTGTCGCGGTCGAGATTGGCGGCGCCGAGCTCGATCCGGCCGACATCGCCGAGGCGCAGCACCGATCCGTCGGGATTGGCGCGCAGCACGATGCGCTCGAACTCGCCGGTCGAGCTGAGGCGCCCCTGGGTCTGGATGTTGAGTTGCAGCTGGGCGTCGTCGGAGATCGGGCGCGCGCCGATCCGGCCGGCCGCGGCCTGGGCGTTCTGCGAGCGGATCGCCGCGATGACGTCGCTGCTCGTCAGGCCGAGCCCGGTCAGCCGGTCGGTGTCGATCCAGATCCGCACGGCATAGTCCTGCGCCGCCCAGAGCGCGGCATCGCCGACGCCCGGCGTGCTGCGGATCTGGTCGAGCAGATTGATGGTGGCGTAGTTCGAGATATAGAGCGGGTCGCGGCTGCCGTTGGGCGAGGAGAGGGCGATCACGCCGAGCAGCGCCGAGGACTTCTTCTTGACCGTGACGCCGCCGCGGCGGACATCCTCGGGCAGCTTGGAGAGCGCGGTCTGGACGCGGTTGTTCACATTGACCGCGTTGATGTCCGGATCGGTGCCGAGCTCGAACGAGACGGTGAGCTGGTAGCTGCCATCGTCGCCGCTGACGCTCTTCATGTAGATCGACTTGTCGACGCCCACGACCTGGCTCTCGAGCGGCTGGGCGACGGTCGCCTCCACCACCGCGGCCGACGCGCCGGGATAGAAGGCGGTGACCGAGACCTGCGGCGGCACGATGTCGGGATATTGCGCCACCGGGATCGCGAAGAGCGACAGCAGGCCCGCGATCGTGGTGACGATCGCGATGACGATCGCGAAGCGCGGCCGGTCGACGAAGAGCGCGGACAGCATCTCAGTTGGCCTTCAGCGCCGCGACCGGCATCGCCAGCACCGCGGTGCCCGGCCGGATCCGCTCGATCCCCTCGATGATGACCTGGTCGCCGGGCTTGAGCCCGTCCTCGATCGCGACGTCGGGCCCGACCGCGATCCCGGGCTTGATCCGGCGCACCACCGCCTTGCCGTCCTCGACCACGAAGACATAGAGCCCGCCCTGGTCGGCGATCAGCGCCTGCTGCGGCACCACCGGCTTCTCGATCGGCTGGCCGCGCTCGAGGATCACCGTGACGAGCTGGCCGTCGATCAGCACGCCGTCGGGATTGGCGACGGTGGTGCGGCCGGTCACGGTATCGGTCGCCTGGTCGACCGTCACATCGACGAAATCGATGCGGCCCTCCTCCTTGTAGTAGCTGCCGTCGCCCAGCCGCAGGCGAACCCGGATCGAGCTCGGTTCGACCGGGTTGCCGCCGGCATCGCGGCGCAGGAATTCGCGGGCGCTGACCGAGAACAGCACATAGATCGGGTTCTGGCTGACGATGGTGGCGAGCGGACCGGAGGAGGGGCCGACGACCGCGCCCTTGGTCAGCGCCGAGCGGCCGATCCGCCCGGCGATCGGCGCGCGGATCTCGGTATAGCCGAGATTGATCTGCGCCGTGGCGAGCTGGGACTGGGCCGTCGTGACCGCGCCGGCGCTGCGATCCGCCTCGGCCTTGGCCTTGTCGCGATCGACCACCGTGCCGGTATTCTTGTTCATGAGCTCCTGCGCGCGGGCGAGCTGCACGTCGGCCAGCTCCTTCTCGGCCTGGCGCTGCGCCAGCGCCCCCTCGGCGGCGCGCACATCGGCCTGGAACTGATCGGGCTCGATCTGGAACAGCAGCTGGCCTTCCTTCACCGCCTGTCCCTCGGTGAAGGCGACCTTCTGCAGGAACCCATCGACCCGCGCGCGGACATCGACCCGGTCGATCGCCATGACGCGCCCCACCACCGAGAGCGCGCCGGTCACCGGCCGGTTCTCGACGGTGACGGTCCCGACCGGAATCGCCGCGGGGGCGCCCCCGTCCTGAGCCGGGGCGGCGGTCGCCGCGACCGCTCCGAGCGCCGCGGCCAGCACCCACCGTGCGAGACGGCCCCTGAGGATTTCCCCTGGCATGTCCGTCCTCTCCTTCGCGTCACCGCTCCTGCGCGCAGGCATGCCTCCCAACCGCAGCGCGCGTCAATGCCCTCCGAGCACCAGCGTCTGGAAGGGCAGGACGATCGACTGGATCCGCAGCAGCATCGCATGGACGAGCCCGACCGCATCGACCGCATGCAGGAACAGCCAGCGCGGTGCCGACAGGCCGCCGGCATCGAGCAGGTCGTAGTTGCTGGTATAGGCGTTGGCGATGCAGCTGCTGCCGGGCGGGATGTCGTCGAGCTGGCCGGGATAGAGCGAATCCATGAACACGGTCAGCGTGCCGTTCTGCGGCAATTGGCCCGCGTCGATCAGCTGGTCGGACGGCCGGAACTGGCCCGAGGCGATCACCGGCTGAACCCCGGTCACCACCACCGGAACGATGGTGAAGGGCTTGGCCGCGCAGGTGATCTCGCCGATCATGCCGGGCTTCAGGACCTGGGCCTCGATCTGCGAGAAGCCGGCGATCAAGCCCTGCTTGCGATCGTCCGGCACCAGGATGCCAGCCGAGCGGATCAGCGGATTGACGATGTCGCCGGGCCGCAACGCGAATTGCTGCACGGTGCCGGCGACGCTCGCATGGATCGTGGTCTTGTCGAGCGCCACCTGGGCCTGCTGCAGCGCCGCCTCGGCGCTGGCCTGTTGGGCGGGCAGCAGCGTGTCGACCTGGATCTGCAGGCTCTCCCGGCTGGCGAGCGCGGCATCGACCCCGCCCTTGCGGGCATCGACCGCGACCTGCAGCCGGTCGATCTCGCGCTGGGCGACCACGTTCGGATTGCGCTTCTGCAGCTCGACCTTGACGTCCAGCTCGTCGAGCGCCTGCTGATAGGCGCCCTCGGCCTGGGCGATGACGCCGTCGGCGCCGGCGAGCTGCGCGCGGGCCACCTCGGTCTGGGCGACCGCCTCGGCGACCTGTCTCCGGGCCAGGTCGAACGCGGCCTGCTGCTGGCTGCTGTCGAGGCGGAACAGGGCCTGGCCAGCCTCGACCCGCTGGTCGGTCTGGACGAAGACCTCGGCCACGCGGCCGGGCGTCTCGGGCAGGATGGTGACGGTGCGGAAGATGAACGAGACGTTCCGCGTTGCCGGATGGAAGTAGAAGATCAGGGTGATGAGCGAGACGGTCAGCACGAGGCAGGCCGTGATCCCCCAGCGCAGTTCGTACCAGACCGTATAGAGCGTGATCTCGCGGCCGATCCGCTTGCCCTGGGCAAAGCGCCGATAGAGATAGTCCGGCAGCACGGTGAGCATGGAACAGAACAGGAGCTCGAACATCGCTCAGTCCCTCGGTTCGGGCAGGGCAGCGGTCCCGAGCGGCTCGGGCTCGGGCTCCGGCTGGGCGTCCGGCTCCGCCATCTCCTCGTCGCGGCGGGCGGTCAGACGGGCGAGCGACTCGGCGATGGAGTTCAGCGGCGTCGTGAAGTCGGGCAGTTGCAGCAACGCCAGCAGCAGCGCCCCGATCCAGAAGGCATGATTGTGGGTGAAGAGCGCGAGCAGCGCCAACACCGCGACGATCTGCATCTGCACCGTGTTGGTCCGGTGCGCCATCCGCTCGGGCAGGGCATGCAGCTGGAAATAGAGATTGCCGACCATCAGGATCGTGACGATCAGGAAGACGACCATCACATTGAACAGCCAATCGGTCCCGCTCGGAGGCGTGATGAAGGGCGGCAGGTGGTGGACGGCGATCGGGTGGGGGGCGAGATCCATCAAGGCCTCCTCGGAGCGGCCGGCGGGCGCAAGGGCCCTGGCGGGGATATCGCGCGCGAAGGGAACACAAGCCCCGCTTGCCGCGCACCATGAGAGACCTCCCGGGCACAGTCAAGCAACGGCTTGGGGGCCCGGCCAGGCCATCTTAACCTGATGTTACGGGCGGTCAGACCTGAGCATTTGACGGAAGGGGACGCAGCCGGCATGCTGGCGGCACAGAGAAAGTGGCGTCCCTAGGCGCCCCTTAAAAAGAACCCCGTCTCGCGGCCCATCCTGCCAGCCCGGAATGCGCGTCCCCCCCAGGAGGGGGCACCCGTCCCGTGCCGTGCCCGCTGGTCCGCGGCAGCTGCCTGGGAGGGCAATGATGATCAGCGGCACAACGAAACTCATCGCGCATATCGGCTATCCGACAGAATCCTTCAAGGCGCCGATGATCTACAATCCCTATTTCGAAGCGCGCGGCCTCGATGCCGTCGTGGTTCCGATGGGCAGCAAGGTCGAGGATTTTCCCGCCTTCTTCCCGCTGCTGTTCCGGCTGTCGAACATCCATGGCGCGCTCATCACCATGCCGCACAAGGTGACGACCGTTGGACTGCTCGACGAGGTGACGACGACGGTCCGGGTCGCGGGCGCCTGCAACGCGGTGCGGCGCGAGCCCGACGGGCGGCTCGTTGGCGACATGTTCGACGGCGAGGGCTTCGTGCGCGGCGTGCTGCGCAAGGGGCGCGCGCTCGAGGGCGCGCGGGCGCTCGTGGTCGGCAATGGCGGCGTGGGCTCGGCGATTGCCGCCTCGCTGGCGCGGGCCGGCGTCGCGCAGCTTGCGCTCTTTGATGGCTACACGCCGATGATGGACGGTTTGGCCGACCGGCTGCGCAGCCATTATCCGGCGCTGGAGGTGACGGTCGGGTCCAAGGATCCGGCCGGATTCGACCTCGTGGTCAATGCGACGCCCCTGGGCATGAAGCCGGACGATCCCCTGCCGATGGATGTCGAGCGGATCGCGCCCGAGACCTTCGTCGGCGAGGTGGTGATGAAGACGGAGATCACCCCGTTCCTCGCCGCCGCCCGCGCGAAGGGGTGCCAGTACCAGATCGGGACCGACATGCTGTTCGAGCAGATCCCGGCCTATCTGGAATTCTTCGGCCTTGGCACCACCACGGCCGAAGAACTGCGGTCGCTCGCGCAGATCCGCTACTGAGCCGCCGACCGCCGCCGCCGCACGAGCGCGAGGGCGCCGAGCCCGCCGGCCAGCAGGAAGGCGCTGGCGGGCAGGGGCACCGGTGCCGGCCCGTGCGTGATCTTCACGCCGGTCAGGCCGAAGCCGTCGAAGCCCTTGGTCGTCTTGCGCCACATATGCATGCCGATCTCCTTCACCTCGTCGGGATCGAACAGCACGGTGACATAGTTGAGCGCGCCGTTGGCCTGACGGTGGATGGTCTCGGTGGCGGAGCCCGCGGTCAGCTTGAAGCCCTTGGTGCCCGGCCGGTCATTGACGTCCTGCAGCACGAACTGGACCTTGCGGGTGTCGCTCGGCAGGGTCCATTTCAGCCGCGAGACATCGTTGCTGTCGAGATAGGCATGGCCATCGCGGCCGTAATTCTCGCCTGAGCGGACTTGCTCGGAATTGTTGCGGCCGCAGACCGAACCGCCGCCGCCCGCCCTGCCGCCCGGGCTGAAGCTGCCGACGCTCGTCGTGATCGCGCCGTCCTGGCTGCAGGTCGAGAAGCTGGCGAAGTTGTCGTGGATGCTGCTGGTCGCGGCGTTGGTCCCCGCAAAGGGGGTATCGCTGATCGTGATCGTCGCTGCGACGCTCGGGCTGGCCAGCACCGAGGCGAGGGCGAGCGCCAGAAGCCGGTATCGGCCGGGTCTGGCGCGCGCGGGCGCGGGTTCGAACGCGGAAAGCTGCTCAGTCATTGTCTGGCTCCTGGAAACGGAATCGCTTCTGTTGGCGAGCGCGCCGATTTGCGCCTCGCGGACCTTGCGCAAACGACAGCCACCCGGTGGCCTTCCGGGGGCACAGCCGTAGGTTGCGAAAAGGTTAAGAAACCGTAAAGGATACGCCGGTTGGCTGCATCCTTTTTCCGTTTGCGCAACGATGGTTGGCTTCGGATCGTTGCCTGCCGGCCACGCTTTGCCCCGCCGGCGGAAAACCGCACATCGCGATCGAAAGCACTTTGGAAACAATTGGAAACAAAGTGCGATCGAGCGTCGGCCCGGCGCGCGACCCGCGTCCGGCTTCCAGGCGACCGGCGGGGATCGGCCGACGCCCTCGCCCGCGACCGCGCCAACCGGAATTTAATAGTCATACCAGAGGGCTTGCTTGACTTCGTTCCGAAGCCAAACGCAAAACTGTGAAATCGGAATCGAACGTGGCGACCCGCAAGGCGAGCGGGCGGACCGCAGAAAAAGAATTTCGCCGATCGCGAGAGAGCTCGGCGCGAATGGGGGAGATAGGATCAATGCTCAATCGGACGCAGACCGGCTTTCGCGCCGCCGCAGCAGCCGGCGCGCTGTGCTTCACACTGATGGCGACGGCCGCGGGCGCGGTGAACGTCAACTTCGTCTCCGGCTCGACCGGCAACGACCTCACCGTCTTCAAGGAGCTGTTCAAGCCCTGGGAGAAGGAGACCGGCAACACCGTCACGCTGGTGCCGATGCCGTCCTCGACCACCGACCAGTTCGCCCAGTACCGGCTCTGGCTGGCGGCGGGCAACAAGGATATCGACGTCTACATGGTCGACGTGATCTGGGCACCGCAGCTCAGCGACCATTTCCTCGATCTGACCGACGCCGCGAAGGACGTGGTCGGCGACCATTTCCCCTCGATCATCCAGTCCCAGACGGTCGACGGCAAGCTCGTCGCGCTGCCCTTCTTCACCGACGCGCCGGCGCTCTACTACCGCAAGGACCTGCTCGAGAAATACGGCGCCTCGGTGCCGAAGACCTGGGAAGAGCTGACCGCGACCGCCAAGAAGATCCAGGAGGGCGAGCGGGCCGCCGGCAGCAAGGATCTCTGGGGCTATGTCTGGCAGGGCAACGCCTATGAGGGCCTGACCTGCAACGCGCTCGAATGGATCAAGTCGACGGGCGGCGGCCAGATCATCGACCCCGACGGCACGATCACGGTCAACAATCCCGAGGCGGCCAAGGCGATCGACCTCGCCGCGACCTGGCCCAAGACGATCTCGCCGGGCGGCGTCCTGTCCTATACCGAGGAAGAAAGCCGCGGCGTCTGGCAGACCGGCAATGCGGTCTTCATGCGCAACTGGCCCTATGCCTACCAGCTCGGCAACAGCGCCGACAGCGCGATCAAGGGCAAGTTCGACGTGGCGCCCCTGCCGTCGGGCGGCGGCGACAACAAGTCGGCGGCGACGCTCGGCGGCTGGAATGTCGCGGTCTCGAAATACTCGCCCAATCCCGAGGTGGCGGTCTCGTTCGCCAAATATCTGTCGTCCGAAGCGGTCCAGAGGCAGCTTGCGCTGCAGCTCTCGCACCTGCCGACCATCGTCAAGCTCTATGACGATCCGGAGATCAAGGAGAAGCAGCCGGTTCTGGTCCGCTGGAAGGAAATCTTCCTGAACGCGGTGGCGCGACCCTCGGCCCCGACCAAGGTCAAGTACAACGAGGTCTCCAACAAGTTCTGGTCGGCCGTGCACGAGACGCTCTCGGGCAATGGCAGCGCCGCGGACAATCTCGAAGTGCTCGAATCCGATCTGCAGGATCTGAAGGGCGCCGGCTGGTAAGACCAGCACACCGCTTCTATCCCGCAACTGCGCGCCGAAGGCCGGACCGGCCTTCGGTCAGCCGGACAATCGAGAGGGGAGGATTGGTCCATGAGCACCGCCACAGTGGATGGCCGCCCGCCGAAGGGCGCGGCCGGAACGGTCCGCCCCGCCGGCCGGTCCGAGCTGCAGGCGCAGCGGGTCCGCGCCGCCATGCTGTTCTTGCTGCCGATGATCGTCGCGCTCTTCGCCGTCGCGGCCTGGCCGCTGCTCAGGACGATCTATTTCAGCTTCACCAACACCTCGCTCAACGATCTGCAGGGCGGGCAGTTCATCGGCTTCGACAATTACCTCAGCTGGAAGACGCTGAATTCCGGCAAGGTGATCTGGCGCGGCACCCTCGTCGATCCGGCCTGGTGGAACGCGGTCTACAACACCTTCCGCTTCGCGATCGTTTCGGTCTCGCTCGAGACGGTGCTGGGTCTCCTGGTCGCGCTGGTCCTCAACGCGGAATTCAAGGGCCGGGCCCTGGTGCGCGCCGCGATCCTGGTTCCCTGGGCGATCCCGACCATCGTCTCGGCCAAGATGTGGAGCTGGATGCTCAATGACCAGTTCGGCATCATCAACGACATGCTGATGTCGATCGGTGTGATCGACCACAAGATCGCCTGGACCGCCAATGCCGAGACCGCGATGTTCGCGGTGCTGATCGTCGACATCTGGAAGACGACGCCCTTCATGGCGCTGCTCTGCCTCGCCGGCCTGCAGATGATCCCCCGCGACATGTACGAGGCGGCGAAGATCGACGGCATCAACCCGGTCAAGGTCTTCTTCAAGGTGACGCTGCCCCTCGTGAAGCCGGCGCTGATGGTGGCGGTGATCTTCCGCCTGCTCGACGCGCTCCGCATCTTCGACCTGATCTATGTTCTGACGCCGAACTCCAAGGCCACCAAGACCATGTCGATCATCAGCCGCGAGAACCTGATCGACTTCGACAAGTTCGCCTATGGATCGGCACAATCGACCCTGCTGTTCCTTATCATTGCGCTCTGCGTCGTGCTCTATATCTGGCTCGGCCGCGTCGATCTCGGGGGGGACAAGGCATGAAGGCGCTCAAGACCGGCCTCTTCTATCTTGCGGTCGTCGTGATCGTGGTGGTTGCGGTCTTCCCATTCTACTATGCGATCATCACCAGCCTGAAGACCGGGACGGCTCTGTTCCAGGTGAACTACTGGCCGACCGAGTTCAATCTCGACAATTACCGCGGGGTGCTGAGTCAGGGCGAATTCCCGCGCAATATCCTGAACTCGGTCTTCGTCGCGACGCTCACCGTCGCCTTCGCGCTGCTCGTCGGCGTCACCGCGTCCTATGCGCTGGCGCGCGTCCGGTTCCGCGGGCGGACATTGCTCCTGCTCACCATCCTCGGCGTCTCGATGTTCCCGCAGATCGCGGTGCTCGCGGGCCTGTTCGAGCTGGTGCGCTTCATCGGCATCTTCAACACCCCCTGGGCGCTGATCCTCAGCTACACGATCTTCACGCTGCCCTTCACCGTGTGGGTTCTGACGACCTTCATGCGCGACTTGCCGATCGAGATCGAGGAGGCGGCGATCGTCGACGGCGCGACGCCCTGGATCATCATCAGCAAGGTCTTCATGCCGCTGATGTGGCCTGCCTTGGTCACGACCGGCCTGCTCGCCTTCATCGGCGCCTGGAACGAGTTCCTGTTCGCGCTGACCTTCACGTCGTCCAACACCACCCGGACGGTGCCCGTGGCGATCGCACTTCTGTCGGGTGCCAGCCAGTATGAAACCCCCTGGGGCCTGATCATGGCGGCCTCGGTCATCGTGACCGTGCCGATCATCATCCTGGTCCTGATCTTCCAGCGCAAGATTGTTGCGGGCCTGACGGCCGGCGGCGTCAAAGGCTAGTCCCGGAGCGAGAAGCATGGCGCAAATCGAACTGACCCAGGTCCGTAAGTCCTACGGCGCGGTCGATGTCATCAAGGGCGTCGATCTCGAGATCAAGACCGGCGAGTTCATGGTCTTTGTCGGGCCTTCGGGCTGCGGAAAATCGACGCTGCTGCGTCTGATCTCCGGGCTCGAGGACATCACCTCCGGCGACCTCGTCTTCGACGGCGAGCGCGTCAACGACGTGGTTCCGTCCAAGCGCGGCATCGCGATGGTGTTCCAGTCCTACGCGCTCTATCCCCACATGAAGGTCTACGACAACATGGCCTTCGGGATGAAGCTCGCGAAGGCGGGGCCCGACGAGATCAAGCGCCGGGTTGAGAACGCGGCGAAGCTCTTGCAGATCGATCATCTGCTCGATCGGCTGCCCAAGCAGCTCTCGGGCGGCCAGCGCCAGCGCGTGGCGATCGGCCGGGCGATCGTGCGCGATCCGCGGGTCTTCCTGTTCGACGAGCCGCTGTCCAATCTCGACGCCGCGCTGCGCGTCGCGACCCGGCTCGAGATCGCGAAGCTCCATCATTCGATGGAGAATGTCACGATGATCTATGTCACGCACGATCAGGTCGAGGCGATGACGCTCGCCGATCGGATCTGCGTGCTGCGCGACGGGCTCGTGATGCAGGTGGGTAGTCCGTCCGAGCTCTACGAACGGCCGAACTCGATCTTCGTCGCGGGGTTCATCGGCAGCCCGAAGATGAACTTCATCAACGGCGCGATCGCGCGGGACTATAATTGCCACACGCTCGGGATTCGCTCCGAGCATATCGTCGTCGACAATGCCAGCCCGGTCTGGTCGGGCGAGGTGGTCCATGCCGAGAATCTCGGCTCGGACAACTATCTGTTCGTCGATATCGGTTCCGAGGAACCGGTGCTGGTGCGCCAGGAAGGCAAGACGGAAATTCCGTGGGGCGCCCGGATCGGCATCCGTCCGCTCCCCGAGAACATCCACCGGTTCAACGAGCAGGGCCGGCCGATCGTCTGAAGCATTTGGCCGTTCGTCGCGCCCCCGTTAACGGCGCGACGTCTGGTTCCTTGATCGGCGGGGCGATTTTCGCTGTGAATGCGTTGACCGCTTGACGCCGATGCAAGGAGAACCGCGATGAAGGTCACGGTGGATATCGACTGCACGCCGGAGGAGGCGCGCACCTTTCTGGGTCTGCCCGACGTGAAGCCGATGCAGGAGCAGATGCTGCGCGATTTGCAGGCGCGGATGTCGGCTTCGATCGGCGCCGCCGATCCGGCCGAGCTGATGCAGGCATGGCTTCCGGTATCGGCCAAGGGGTTCGAGCAGATGCAGGCCTTCTTTGCCCAGATGGCCGGCCTGAAGCGCGACTGACCTCGCGAGCCCGCCGCTCGCGTCGCCGGTTGAAAATCAGTTAACGGCGCAGGAAAACCCTATTGATTTCAATGGGTTGATCGTTGTCGCACGCGTGCGACTCTCGTGCGGCGGGGGGGAGGCTCAGCGCTCCGACGAGGCCAGGGGGGGGACGCCATGACGACGCGTTTCGACTATGCCGGGCGAACGGTGTTCGTCGCCGGCGGGACCAGCGGGATCAATCTCGGCATCGCCCAGGCCTTTGCCGCCGCCGGGGCGCGGGTCGGGGTCGGCAGTCGCCAGCAGGCGAAGGTCGACGCCGCCGTCGCCTCGATGCCCACCGCCCTCGGCTATGCCTTCGACGTCCGCGACGCCCTGGCCGTCGCGGCCGCCCTCGAGGCGTTCGCCGCCGAGGCTGGGCCGATCGACGTGGTCGTTTCCGGTGCCGCCGGAAACTTTCCGGCCCTGGCCCGGGATATCAGCCCGAACGGCTTCAAGGCGGTGGTCGATATCGACCTGATCGGGACCTTCCACGTGATGCGGGCGGCCTATCCCCACATGCGCCGCCCCGGGGGCAGCCTGATCAACATCTCGGCTCCCCAAGGGCAGATCGCCATGGCACGGCAGGTCCATGTCTGCGCCGCCAAGGCCGGGGTCGAGATGGTGACCCGGTGCCTCGCGATCGAATGGGGGCCTGAGGGATTGCGGGTCAATGCGGTGGTGCCCGGCCCGATCCAGGGGACCGAGGGCATGGCGCGGTTGGCCCCGACCGCCCAAGCCCAGGCGCGGGTCGCCGCGGGCGTGCCCCTCGGCCGGCTGGGCGATCCTGGCGACGTCGCCGGGGCCTGCCTCTTCCTCGGCTCGGAGGCGGCGGCCTATGTCACTGGCGCGATCCTGCCGGCCGATGGCGGCTGGATGCAGACCGGCGCGCGGATGGGCCTCGGTCCGGCCGAGGGATGAGCTGCGACCGGCCCGGTCCCCGGGGCCGGCGGCCGAGGCGTCGCTTTCGGCAAAGATCAAGGGTCCAGCGCATTGCGCAAAGGGCAGGTCCCACCGAAGGGCCTATTCTCGGCGGGAGAGAACCGCTGAGGAGGCAAAGAGGATGGCATATCGCATATTCGCCGCAGGCCTGATGGCCGCTTTGGTCGTCGGCGGCGTGCCCGCCCGGGCCGAGGAGGGCGCGGCCTGCGCCGCGCCGCACTTCTCCGATGTCGGCTGGACCGACATCTCGGCGACCACGGCCTTGGCGGGGCTGGTCCTGAAGAATCTCGGCTACAAGCCCAAGGTGGATATCCTGTCGGTCGCGGTGACCTTCGAGGCCTTGCCACGCGGGGACGTGGACGTGTTCCTGGGCAACTGGATGCCGCTGCAGGAGCCGACCCAGAAGCCTCTGGTCGAGGCGGGGAAGATCGAGGTGGTCCGGGCCAATCTGGAAGGGGCGATCATCGGTTTCGCGGTGCCCAAGGCTGCCTATGATGCCGGGCTCAAGACCTATTCCGACATCGCGAAATTCGCCGACCCGCTGAAGCACAAGATTTATGGGATCGAGCCCGGCAGCAGCGCGAACGCCACGATCTCGAAGATGATCGCGGGCGACCAGTTCGGGCTCAAGGGTTTCTCGCTGGTCGAGACGAGCGAGCAGGCGATGCTGGCCCAGGTCAAGCGGGCGGCGCGGGCCGGCGATCCGATCGTGTTCTTCGGCTGGCGGCCGCACCCGATGAACGTCAATATCGACATGGCCTACCTGACGGACGGGGACGATGTGTTCGGGCCGAACGACGGGGCGGCCTCGGTCTTGACCGTCACCCGGCCGGGTTTCGCCAAGGATTGCCCGAATCTCGGCAAGTTCCTGTCGAACCTCGCCTTCACTGTCGGGGCCGAGGACCTGATGATGAGCTATATCCTCGATGACAAGATGAGCGCGGATCAGGCGGCCGAGAAATGGCTGAGGGCCAATCCCGGGATGCTGGATGGCTGGCTCGAAGGGGTGACGACGCGGGAGGGCAAGCCGGGCGCGCCGGCGGTGCGCCAGGGGCTCGGGCTTTGAGCGGGCCCGTGCGAAAACAGCCCGTCGCACGCGTGCGACTCTGATCAACATATTGATATATAAGGGTAAATTTAAATCCGTCAACCGAATCGCAACCAAGGTTAACCGCGCGCAAGGGCCCCTTGTGGCTGCCCAACCGCCGGGAGAATGCGGTCGCATCCTCCCAGCGGTTGGGAAGGGCGCCGCGGCGGCGCCCCGCGAGCGGCAGCCTCGCGCGCGCGCGGCGCGCGGCGCCGTCGCGGCGGCTCGGCCGTCTCGTCGCTGCGGAGCGGAGGTTCGGGCGGAGAGGCGCAGCCGCGAGATCCGCGGCTGCTCGGAGCGGGCCGTTGCCCGCGGAGTCTTTGGTCTCCCCGCCTGTTGGCGGGGCCCCTCGGACTGCCCGATAGGGTTTCTGCCCATATGAAATCCTTCAAGAAGCCAGACGGGAGCGGAGTGGCCGAGGCGGAGAAGCGCGAGCTCGCGGCGCGGCAAGCGTGAAGAGGCCCGGATCGCGCGGCCGGGTCGCTGGGGCCGGCCGGACGCCCCTGCGATACGGCCAGGGTTCGATGGGGCGGGAGCGGACGAGGTCCGGTTGGGCCGGGCGGACCCGATCAGCCCTGTTGGCTGCGGCGGGCGGCCGATGGGGGCATGCCGTATTGCCGGCGAAAGGCGCGCGACAGCGCGGCGATCGAGGAGAAGCCGGTGCGCTCGGCGATCTCGGCCATCGAGAGCCGGGTATCGAGAACCAGCCGCCGCACCGCCTTGAGCCGCAAGGCGAGATAGTAGGCGCCCGGCGAGGTGCCGACGGCCGTCCGGAACAGGGTCTCCAGCCGGCGGGCGGAGACGCCGCCGCGGCGCGCGATCGCGCTGACCGGCAGCGGCTGGTCAATATGCGCTTCCATCGCCCGGATCGCAGCCGCCACCCGCGGTTCGCGGTCGCGCAGCCGGCCGAGCGAAACCAGCGGCTGGGCCGCGCTCGCCGCCTGGGTCTCGTCATAGACATAGAGGCTCGCGACATCGAGCGCGGTCGAATAGCCTTGGCGCGCCCGGACCAGCGCCAGCATCAGGTCGAGCGCCGGCATCGCGCCGCCGGCAGTGAGCACGGGCCCGTCGATCACCCAGCGGTCGGGTCGTATGTCGGCGAGCGGAAAGCGCGCCGCGAAATCCTCCAGATCCTCCCAATGCGTGGTCGCGGCGCGGCCGTCGAGCAGGCCGGCGAGCCCGAGCACCCAGGCGCCGGCCTCGATCCCGCCGGTCATGGCCGCGTATCGCGCGCCGGTCCGCACCGCGGCAAGCGCCGCGCGGGTCGAATGGGCGACCACGTTGAAGGCCGCGAGCACCAGCAGCAGGTCGCGGCGCCGCGCCGGCTCGAAGCGCCCGGCGACCGGGATCGGCAGCCCGCAGGTGGTGAGCGGCGCCGCTCCGTCGAGCGACACCAGCTCCCAGTTATAGAGCGTGCGCCCCGCCACCCGGTTCGCCGCCCGCATCGGATCGAGGGTCGCGGCCAGCGTCATCAGCGACGCGTCCGGATAGAGCAGCAGCGTGATGGCGAGGGGGTCGTCCGACGCTTCGAAGACCATCGGTTCGCTCTCCGCAGGATCGGTTCGCACTGTGCAAAAACCGCTTCGGGTGAAGTCAATGACGCGACCGGCCGGCCCGTCAAGCTCGGCCTGCCATTCAGCCCCCGCTCAAGAGGAAATCCAGGGCCATGCCGCTTCAGCCGAACAGGGACGTCTTCATCACCTGCGCCGTGACCGGCTCGGGCGACACCGCGTCGCGCTCCGATCTCGTGCCGGTGACGCCGGCCGCCATCGCCGCCTCGGCGATCGCCGCCGCCAAGGCCGGCGCCGCGATCGCGCATATCCATGTCCGCGATCCCGAGACCGGCAAGGGCGCGCGCGACCCGCGGCTCTATGCCGAGGTGGTCGAGCGGATCCGGGCCTCCGGCACCGACATGGTGCTGAACCTGACGGCCGGGATGGGCGGCGACCTGGTGCTCGGCTCGACCGAGGCGCCGTTCCCGGTCGATCCCCACGGCACCGACATGGCAGGCGCGACCGAGCGGCTCGCCCATGTCGCGGTGCTGCGCCCCGAGATCTGCACCCTCGATTGCGGCACGATGAATTTCGGCGAGGGCGATTATGTGATGACCAACACGCCGGCGATGCTGAAGGCGATGGCGCGCCGGATCCAGGCGCTCGGCGTGCGGCCCGAGATCGAGATCTTCGATACCGGTCATCTGCTGCTCGCCAAATGGCTGAAGGCGCAAGGCGTGATCGACGATCCGGTGATGGTGCAGCTTTGCATGGGCATTCCCTGGGGCGCCCCCGACGATCTCGGCACCTTCAAGGCGATCACCGACGCGCTGCCGCCGGACTGGACCTTCTCGGCCTTCTCGATCGGGCGCAACCAGATGCCCTATGCGGCGCTCGCCATGCTGGCAGGCGGCAATATCCGGGTCGGGCTCGAGGACAATCTCTGGCTCGACAAGGGCGTGCTCGCGACCAACGAGGCCCTGGTCGAGCGCGCGGCCGGCATCGCGACGGGTCTCGGCGCGCGTATCCTCGGGCCCTCCGAGGTCCGGGCGAAGCTCAAGCTGGAGCGGCGCTGGTGAGCGCCCCGCGCAAGGCCGCCTGCATCGGCGGCGGGGTGATCGGCGCGGGCTGGGTCGCGCGCCTGCTGCTCGCGGGGGTCGATGTGGCGGTGTTCGATCCCGGCCCGGAGGCCGAGCGCATCGTCGGCGCCGTGCTCGCCAATGCCGAGCGCGCCGTGGCGCGGCTGGTCAGCGCGCCGCTGCCGGTGCGCGGCCGGCTGAGCTTCGCGCCGACGCTGGAGGCCGCGGTGGCGGGCGCCGATTTCGTGCAGGAGAGCGTGCCCGAGCGGCTGGCGCTGAAGCGCGACGTGTTGCGGGCGATCGACGCGGTCCTGGAGCCCGGGGCGCTGATCGGATCCTCGACCTCGGGCCTGCTGCCGTCCGATCTGCAGGAGGGGATGGGCCATCCCGAGCGGCTGGTGGTCGCCCATCCGTTCAATCCGGTCTATCTGTTGCCGCTCGTCGAGATCGTGGCGGGGCGGCAGACCGCGCCGGAGGCGGTGGAGCGGGCGGTGGCGCTCTATCGGGCGCTCGGGATGAAGCCGGTGGTGATCCGGCGCGAGATCGAGGCTTTCGTCGGCGACCGGCTGCTCGAGGCGCTGTGGCGCGAGGCCTTGTGGCTCGTGAAGGACGATGTGGCGAGCGTCGAGGAGATCGACGACATCATCCGCTATTCCTTCGGCCTGCGCTGGGCGCAGATGGGGTTGTTCCAGACCTATCGGATCGCCGGGGGCGAGGCGGGGATGCGGCATTTCCTGGCGCAGTTCGGGCCGGCGCTGCAATGGAACTGGACCAAGCTGATGGATGTGCCCGATCTCGACGCGGCCCTGGTCGAGAAGATCGCGAGCCAGTCGGACGCGCAGGCCGGGGCCTTGTCGGTCCGCGAGCTGGAGCGGCGGCGCGACGACAATCTGGTGGCGATGATCCGCGCGCTCGCCGGTCAGAACGGCGGCGAGGGCTGGGGGGCGGGGGCGCTGCTGCGCGAGCAGGAGGCGCGGCTCGTCGCGGCGGAGCGGGCGGCGGGGCGCGTGGGCGCGCCGCTCGTCCTGGTCGAGGACCGGGTTCCGGAGGCCTGGCTCGACTATAACGGGCACATGACCGAGAGCCGCTATCTGCAGGTCTTCAGCGCCGCGACCGACGCGCTGCTGGCGCGGATCGGGGCGGACATGGCGTATGTGGCGGGCGGGCACAGCTATTACACCGCCGAGACGCATATCCTGCATCGCGGCGAGGCGAAGCGGGGCGAGGCCTATCGGGCGACGACGCAGATCCTAGAGACCGATGCCAAGCGGATCCATGTCTTCCATCGGATGGAGGCGGAGGATGGGCGCGTGCTGGCGACCGGGGAGCAGATGCTGCTGCATGTCGACATGGCGGCGGGGCGGGCTTGTCCGGCGGCGGCGGAGGTGCTGGCGCGGCTTGCGCCGCTCGCGCGGGCGCATCGCGGGCTCGCCTGGCCGCGTGAGGCGGGACGGGCGGTCGGGGCGCCGCGCTAGAGATGGAAAGGGCCGGCCCACGGGGGGGCCGGCCCTTTCTGGTTGTCGTGGATCGGTCTGGATCAGGCGGCGGGCAGGAGCTCGTCCATATGCTCGACATCGACCTGGCCGTTCAGCGCGGCGGTGAGCTTGTCCTGGTCGAGCTCGCCTTCCCAGCGGGCGACGACGATGGTGGCGACCGCGTTACCGATGAAGTTGGTGAGCGCGCGGACCTCGGACATGAAGCGGTCGACGCCGAGGATCAGGGCCATGCCGGCGACCGGGACCGAGGGGACGACCGAGAGGGTGGCGGCCAGCGTGATGAAGCCCGCGCCGGTGATGCCCGCGGCGCCCTTGGAGGAGAGCATGGCGACGAGCAGGAGCAGGATCTGGTCGCCGATCGAGAGGTCGATATTGCAGGCCTGGGCGATGAAGAGCGCGGCCAGCGTCATGTAGATGTTGGTGCCGTCGAGATTGAAGGAATAGCCGGTGGGGACGACGAGGCCGACGACAGAGCGCTTGGCGCCGGCGACTTCGAGCTTCTCCATCAGCGAGGGCAGGGCGGCTTCCGACGAGGAGGTGCCGAGCACCAGCAGCAGCTCTTCCTTGAGGTAGCGGATGAGCTTCAGGATCGAGAAGCCGTTCCACCAGGCGACGGTGCCGAGGACGACGAGGACGAAGATCAGCGCGGTCAGGTAGAAGGTGCCGACCAGCATCGCGAGGTTCACGACCGAGCCGATGCCGTATTTGCCGATGGTGAAGGCCATCGCGCCGAAGGCACCGACGGGGGCCGCCTTCATCAGGATCTCGACGAGCTTGAACATCGGCGCGGTCATGCTCTGCAGCAGGTTGTAGACCGGCTTGCCGCGCTCGCCGACCATCGCGAGCGAGAGACCGAACAGGACCGAGAAGAACAGGACCTGCAGGATGTTGCCCTCGGCGAAGGCGCCGACGACGGTCGCCGGGATGATGCCCTGGAGGAAGCCGATCAGCGTGGTGTCATGCGCCTTGGCGGCATAGTCGGCGACCGCGCTGCCATCGAGCGTGGCGGGGTCGATATTGAGCCCGGCGCCCGGCTGGATCACGTTGCCGACGATCAGGCCGACGATGAGCGCGAGGGTCGAGAAGGTCAGGAAGTAGAGGAAGGCCTTGCCGGCGACCCGGCCGACTTTCTTGAGATCCGACATGCCGGCGATGCCGGTCGTCACGGTGAGGAAGATCACCGGCGCAATGATCATCTTGACGAGCTTCACGAAGGCGTCGCCGAGCGGCTTCATGCTGGCGCCGATCTCCGGCGAGAAATGCCCAAGGGTGACGCCGAGCACGATCGCGACGACCACCTGAAAATAAAGCTGCCGGTAGAACGGCTTGGCCGGCGCATCCGCAGCCTTGGCTGAAGCGATGTGCATGGTATTCCTCCTGTTCTGCGCGGCCCCGTTGATCGAGCCGCCGGTTTGATATCTTGCCCCCCGAGGGCGCATCTCATTTCTAGCAAGGTTCGTGCCAAGCAAGAGAGCTAGAAATTTTACTGGTTTTTCAGTCGGCTGCCGGGAAGGTCCGCCGCAATCGTGCGGAATTCCGCACGTGTCCGCTGGCACCCGGCGGGAAACCGCACTAGGTTCGGTGCAAACGGGGAGCCTCGATGGCGACGCAGGCGGAATTTGGGTCGGTCGCGCGGCCGATTGCGTCGGGCTGGCGGATCGCCGGGCTGACCGTCCTGGCGGCGCTGGCCCTTCTCGCCACCAGCTTTGCCGCGAGCCAGGTCGCGCGCCAGCGCGCCGCGACCGATCTTGCGATACGGGCGCGGGATGCCCTGCCGCTGGCGGCGGGCGCGCTGACCGGCGTCATCGACGAGCAGCGGCTGATCCCGCTGGTGCTGGCCCGCGATCCCGAGGTGACCGCTGCCTTGCTGGCCGCCGATCCCGCGGACGAACGCCGGCTGGACGCCAAGCTCAAGGCCATCGCCGACGAGGCGGGGTCGGCGGTGATCTATCTGATCGACAGGACAGGAATCGCGATCGCCGCCAGCAATGCCGGCCAGCCCGACAGTTTCGTTGGCAGCGACTACGGCTTCCGCGGCTATTTCACCGACGCGATGCGTGATGGCGCGGCCGCGCAGTTCGCACTCGGCACGGTCAGCCGGCGGCCGGGCCTCTATCTGTCGCGGCGAGTGGACAGCGTGAAGGGACCGCTTGGCGTCGTGGTGACCAAGGTCGAGTTCGACGATCTCGAAGACCGCTGGCGCGAGGCGGGCTTCGTGATCCATGTGACGGATTCCGAAGGCGTGGTGCTCGTCACATCGGTTCCGGACTGGCGCTTCGGCATCACGCGGCCGCTGGCCGATCCGGCGGCGACGCGCGCGGCGCTCCGGCTCGACGATCGGCCGTTCCCGTCGGTGCCCGGCCCGGGCAGCGGCGACATGGTCCCGATCCGGCGCGGCGCATCCGACCCCGGACTTTACGTGGCGGCCAGCGGGCCGGTCGGGGCATCGGCGCCCGGCTGGGACCTGACCCTGTTCCTGCGCGCCGATCCGACCATGGCGGGGGCGGCGCGCAACGCCGCGCTGACGGCTCTGCTCGCGGGGTTGCTGATCGCGGCGGTTGCCTTTGGCCTGCTGCGCCGCCGCCGCTGGACCCTGGACCGCCAGGCCGCGCTCGCCGGGATCAATGCCGAGCTGGAACGGCGCGTCGCCGAGCGCACCGAGGCGCTGAACCGGTCCAACAGCGCGCTCGCCGGCGAGATCGTCGAGCGCGAGACCGCCGAGACCCGGGTGCGCCGCCTGCGCGACGAACTGGCCCAGGCCAATCGGCTGTCGATTCTGGGCCAGATCGCCGCGGGCGTCGCGCACGAAATCAACCAGCCCGTCGCGGCGATCCGCGCCTATGCCGAAAACGGCCAGCGGCTCATTGCCGGCGACAAGCCGGAGGCCGCGCGCGAGACGCTTGCGGACATCGTCGGCGTCACCGAGCGGATCGGCCGGATCACCGAGATGCTGCGCGGCTTCGCCCGCCGCGGCGCGGCCGGCGTCGGGCCGGTCGCCGTCGATCAGGCCATAGACGGCGCACTGGCGCTCTTGTCCGGCCGGATCCGGGATTCGGGCGTGGAGATCACGCGATCGGAGCCGCCTGAGAGCGTGCAGGTCGTTGCCGGGCGCATCCGGCTGGAACAGATCCTGGTCAACCTGCTGTCGAACGCGCTCGACGCGATGCGCGACGGTCCGGGGCGGGAGATCGCGATTTCCGTGCTCGCCGGGCCGGAGACGGTCGCGATCACCGTCCGCGATACCGGGCCGGGCCTCGCCCCGGAGGTACGCAAGAGCCTCTTCATGCCCTTCACCACCACCAAGCCGACGGGGCTCGGGCTCGGGCTGGTGATTTCGGGCGATATCGCCCAGGAATTCGGCGGCAGCCTGCGCTGCGATCAGACCGAGGGTCCGGGCGCGTCCTTCACCCTGGAGCTTCGGAGGGCGTCATGAGCCGCGGGCCGGTGATCTTCGTCGACGACGATGCCGATCTGCGCCGGGCGACCAGCCAGTCGCTGACGCTCGCGGGGTTCGAGGTGCAGGCGTTCCCGGACGCCGCCTCCGCGCTGGCGGCGATCGGGCCGGATTTCCCGGGGCCGGTCGTCACCGATATCCGCATGCCGCGGATGACCGGATTGCAGCTCTTCGAACGGATCCGGGCGATCGATTCCGATCTGCCGGTGATCCTGGTCACCGGCCATGCCGATGTCGAGCTTGCGGTCGCGGCGCTGAAGGATGGCGCCTATGACTTCATCTCCAAGCCTTTCGACAGCGAGCGGCTGATCGGCGCCATCGACCGCGCCGCCGAGAAGCGCGGCCTGGTGATGGAGAACCGCCGGCTGCGACAGGCGGCGCAGGGCGTGGCCGACATGCCGCTGATCGGCGATGCGCCGGGGATCCGGCGGCTGCGCGACATGGTGCATCAGGTCGCCGATGCCGATGTGGACGTGCTGATCCTGGGCGAGACCGGGTCGGGCAAGGAGGTGGTGGCGAGCCTCCTGCATCAGTGGAGCCGCCGGCGCGACCGGAACTTCGTGGCGCTGAATTGCGGCGCCTTGCCGGAGAGCGTGCTGGAGAGCGAGCTGTTCGGCCATGAGGCGGGGGCATTCACCGGAGCCGCGAAGCGCCGGGTCGGCCGGATCGAGCATGCGAGCGGCGGCACGCTGTTTCTCGACGAGATCGAGTCCTGTCCGCCGGCGGTGCAGGTCAAGCTCCTGCGCGTGCTCGAGACGCGCGAGGTTGAGCCGCTCGGCACCAATGAGCGGCGGCGGCTCGATCTGCGGGTGGTTGCCGCGACCAAGACCGATCTCGGCGATCGGGACGCGCGGGGCGATTTCCGCGCCGATCTCTATTATCGGCTGAATGTGGTGACCTTGCGGATTCCGCCCCTGCGCGAGCGGCGCGACGACATTCCGCTGCTGTTCGCGCATTTCGCCCGGCGGGCGGCGGAGCGGTTCGGCCGCCCGGTCCCGGTGGTGACGCCCGCGATCCTCGCGTATCTCGCGCGTCACGACTGGCCCGGCAATGTGCGCGAGCTCGTGCATTTCGCCGATCGCACGGCGCTCGGGCTCGATCCGGAGGCGTCGGCCGAGGCGGACCCGCCGGAGGCCGGCGGGTCCTTGCCCGACCTGGTCGAGCGGTTCGAGGCCGAGCAGATCCGCCGCGTGCTCCGGGCCCATGGCGGGGATCTGCGCGCGACGCTGGCGGCCCTGGGGCTGCCGCGCAAGACTTTCTACGACAAGCTCAAGCGCTATGGCATCGTGCGCGCCGATTTCGACGGCGCGCCGGAAGCCGAGCGCCCCTGACGGGCGATGTCAGTGCATGTTCTTGACGGCGTCCGAGATCATCATGTCCGGATGGCCGGTACATTTGGTGGTGAGCTGGTTGAAGATGTCGTTGGCCATCAGGGTCTGGCTGATCTGCATCTGGCTGGCTGCCGATTGCAGCGCGGCGATGGTGCCCATCTGCTGGGTATGGTCCTGGGCTGCGAAGTCCTTGCAGGCCATCGTGGTGAGGTCGGCGGCGAAGCTCGGCGCGGCCGCCGCGGTGGTGAGCGCGAGGGCGAGCAGGATCCGTTTCATGGCTGTCTCCGTGTTTCCTGTTGGAGCCGCGTTGGTGCGGCTTCTGGGGGTACGGTTCGGGTGCCGCCATCGTTACGCCGCGCGTCATGATCACGCGTTTGTGAGATGTGGGGCATGGATGCCGTTGCCGGCCTGACCGCGCGGATCGAGGCCTGCCGCCTTTGCGCCGGGCGTTTCGCGGCGACCCGGACGGGGCACGCGCCGCGCCCGGTTCCCTGGCTGTCGGCGCGGGCGCCGATCCTTGTGGCCGGGCAGGCGCCCGGGGCGCAGGTTCATGCCAAGGGGCGGCCGTTCGACGACGCGTCGGGGGATCGGCTGCGGTCCTGGCTCGGGGTCGACCGGGCGGCGTTCTATGACCGGGCGCGGTTCGGGGTTCTGCCGATGGCGTTCTGCTTTCCGGGCTATGACGCGGCGGGCGCCGACCTGCCGCCGCCGGCGCTTTGCGCCGCGACCTGGCGGGCGGAGGCGCTGGCCGCGATGCCGCAGGTGCGGCTGATCCTGATGATCGGCGCCCATGCCCAGGCCTGGCATCTCGGGCGCAGGGCGCGGGTGACGGAGACGGTACGCGCCTGGCGGAGCGCGCCCCAGGGGTTGCTGCCGCTGCCGCATCCGTCCTGGCGCAACACCGGCTGGCTGCGGCGGAACCCCTGGTTCGAGGCGGAGTTGGTTCCCGAGCTCAGGGCGCGGGTTTCCCTGCTGCTCGCTTCGGTCTAAACCTGAACCGCGAAGGAGGAGGCGCATGGCCTATATCGACGGATTTGTCATCCCGGTGCCGACGGGCAATCGCGATGCCTATGCCGCGCTCGCGCGCAAGATCGCCGCGTTGTTCCGGGAATACGGGGCGACGGAAGTCTGGGAATGCTGGGGCGACGACGTGCCCGAGGGCAAGCTCACGTCGTTTCCGATGGCGGTCAAGGCCGAGCCGGGCGAGACCGTGGTGTTTTCCTGGGTGCTCTATCCGTCGCGCGCGGTGCGGGACGAGGCCGCCCGCAAGATGCGCGAGGATCCGCGGATGGCGCCGCTCGATCCGGCGAGCATGCCGTTCGACGGCAAGCGGATGATCTTCGGGGGCTTTGAGGTGATGGATCTGTCTTGATCGACGAGACCCAACTCGACGCGGCGTTCCGCGCGCAGGGAAATGGCGACCCGGCGGCGGAGCGGCGGTTTCACGAGCGCGTGCTCGATGCCGAACTGTTCCTCGCGCTCGTCGCCGAGCCCGAGCGGGACGACGAACGGCTGGCGCCGCTGATCTTCGAACTGGAGGAAGGCCGCTTCGCGCTGGCCTTCGATCGCGACGACCGGCTGGCCGGGTTCCTGGAGGGACCCGCGCCCTATGCCGCGATGCCCGGGCGCCGGCTGGTGGCGGCCCTGGCGGGGCAGGGGATCGGGCTCGGGCTCAATCTCGGGGCGCCGTCGGCGGTGCTGCTGCCCGGGGACGCGATCGACTGGCTCGCCGGGCTGGCGGAGGCCGGGCCGGTGGCGCTGGAGGCCCGGCTCGGACGGCTCGGCCCGCCATCGCTCGCCTCGGCCGACCTGATCGCCGCGCTCGGCGCCAAGCTCGCGGCGATGGCGGAGGTGATCGACGAAGCGCTGCTGGCCGGCGCCGAGACCGAGGGCCGCCCGGTCCTGCTGCTCGCGCTCGCCGGCGTGCCGGCGGCGGCGCAGCCTGGTGTCGCGGCCGCGGTCGCGGAAACCGTGCGGCTGAGCGGCGAGGGCGAGGGCGCGGCCGTCGATGTGAGCTTCATCGAGACGGAGGGGACGCTGGCCGCGATCCGACCCACCGCGCTGCGCTTCGATCTGCCGCGCCACCAGCCGCCCGCGCCGGCCGCGCCGAAACCGAAGCCGCCCGGCATGGATCCCTCAAGGCCCCCGATCCTGCGGCGCTAGTCTAATAGCCGTGGGCGCGATCGACGAGGTTGAGGAAGGGCTGGCCGGTCTCGCCCCGCTTCAGGTTGGCCGCGATCGCGCGCGAAGCGGTGTCGGGTCGGGTCTCGGCGGCGATATGCGGCGTCACCGTGACGTGGGGATGCGCCCAGTAGCGATGATCCGGGGGCAGGGGCTCGGCGCGAAACACGTCGAGCGTCGCATGGCCGATCTGGCCGCTGTCGAGCGCGGCAAGGAGGGCCGCATCCTCGACGAGACTGCCGCGCCCGGGATTGATGATCCGCGCGCCGCGCGGCAGCAAGCCGAGCCGGGCGGCATCGAGCAGCCCCTCCGTCGCCGGGGTCGCCGGCAGCAAGGTCACGAGAATTTCGCTGCGGCGGAGCAGGGCGGCGAGCCCATCGAGACCGGAATGGGTCGGAAAGGCGGCTTCGCGCGGGCGTCGGCTCCAGCCTTCGAGAGCGAAGCCGAGGCCGAGAAGCGTCACGCCGACCGCGCCGCCGAGCGCGCCGAGCCCGAGGAGCCCGACCTTCCGGTCGCGCGCCAGCGGCGGCACGACATGGTTGCGCCATATCCCGTCCTGCTGCGCGAGCTGGGCGTCGATCCCGAGATGATAGCGCAATACGTGGCCCGCCACATACTCGACCATGCCGGCGGTCAGGCTCTCGTCGACCATGCGGCAGAGCGGCACGGCGAGCGTCGGATCGGGGGCGATGGTCTCGACCCCGGCCCAGAGGCTCAGCACCGCCTTCAGCCGGGGAAACGGGGTGAAGTCGGTGACCGGCCCGCCGGGGCGGTAAACGATATAGTCGATCGCGGCCGGGTCGGCGGCCTCGGTGGTGAAATCGACCGCGACGCCCTCGGCCGCGCAGGCCGCGGCGAGGGGGCCCTCATAGAGCGGCCACCATTCGGGCGGAGCGGAGAACAGGACCCGGGCGCGCATGTTCACTCGCGGGTCCGGGGGCGATGGACATGCGCGCTCTGCGCCAGCCCGAAGGCCGCCATCAGGACCAGCATCGCCGAGCCGCCATAGGACACCATCGGCAGCGGCACGCCGACGACCGGCATCAATCCCATCACCATCCCCATATTGACCGCGAAGAACAGGAAGAAGGTCACCCCGATCCCGGCGGTCAGCAGCGCGCCGAACCGGTCGCGGTTGCCGATCGCGCTCACGATGCAGAAACCGACGATCATCGTGAAGAGCAGAAGCAGCGCCGAGGTGCCGAGGAAGCCGAATTCCTCGGCCAGGGTGGTGAAGATGAAGTCGGTATGCTTTTCCGGCAGGAAGTTCAGCCGGCTCTGGGTGCCCTGCATGAAGCCCTTGCCGGCCAGCCCGCCCGAGCCGAGCGCGATCTTGGCCTGGGTGATATGGTAGCCGGCGCCGAGCGGATCCTTGTCCGGGTCGAGGAAGATGTCGATGCGGTTGAACTGGTAGTCGCGCAGGAGCTGCCAGTCGGTGCCGCGCGACTTGAAGACCAGGGTCACGACGCCGACCACGGCCGCGATCGCGGTGATGAAATACCAGAGGCTGACGCCGGCGAGGAACATCACCGCGCCGCCGCCCGCCAGCAGCATGATCGAGGTGCCGAGATCGGGCTGGGTCAGGACCAGGAAGACCGGCGCCCCCATCGCCATCAGCGGCAGCAGCACCCAGAGCGGGCGCGAGACCTTGGCCGGGTCGAGCCAGGAATAGTAGGCGGCGAGCAGCATCACGAGCGAGATCTTCATCATCTCGGACGGTTGCAGCTGGAAGAAGCCGAGATCGATCCAGCGCTGGGCGCCCATGCCGATGGCGCCCGCGACCTCGACATAGATGAGAAGGAGCAGCGAGACGAGATAGGCGAGCGGCGAGACCGCGCGCCAGAAGCGGATGTCGATCATCGCGATGACGAACATCACCACGAGCCCGACCACGAAGCGGGCGATCTGCGGCCCGGCCCAGGGGGCGTAGGAGCCGCCCGCGACCGAATAGAGCATCAGGAAGCCGGCGCCTGCCACCGCGCCGAGCAGCAGCACCAGCGGCCAGTTCAGCGCCAGCAGTTTCGCCGCGCCCCGCGGCTGGTCCGGGCTTGCGGTGCTCATGCCGGCTCGCCCGGTGCCGAGCCGGCGGCGATCGCGGCGCGCATGTCCTCGATGGCCTTGCGCTGCTCGGCCGGATAGGCCTCGAGCGGCGGCAGCCCGCCATAGAGCGCGAAGAGCAGGATGTCGCGGGCGATCGGGGCCGCGACCGCCGAGCCGCCGCCGCCATGTTCGACGATCTGCGCCATGGCATAGCGCGGCTTGTCCCAGGGCGCGAAGGCGATGAAGAGCGCGTGGTCGCGGCGGTTCCAGGGCAGGTGTTCGTTGCGCTTGACGCCGGTCGAGCGCTCTGCTGTCGAGATGATGCGCACCTGCGCCGTGCCGGTCTTGGCCGCCATCGCCATCTCGGGCAGGGCGATGCGCGAGCGATAGGCGGTGGCGCCGCCCTCGTTCGAGACGCCCCACATGCCGCGCTGCACCGCCTTGAGGTCGTTCGGGTCGATGCCGAGCGAGGCCTGGGGCGCGACCGGCACCTCGACGCCGCCCACCGCCTTGACGAGGCGCGGCACCACCATGCGCCCGGTCGCGACCCGCGAGGCCATCACCGCGAGCTGGAACGGCGAGGCCAGCGTGAAGCCCTGGCCGATCCCGTAATTGAAGCTGTCGCCGACCGTCCAGGCTTCCTTGCGCACCGCCTGCTTCCAGGCGCGATCCGGCATGTTGCCCGCCGCGACCGCCGGCATGGGGAGGTCGTGCTGCACCCCGAGCCCGAGCTTCTTTGCCATCTCGGCGATGCCGTCGGCGCCGACGCGCCGCGCGACCTCGTAGAAATAGCAGTCGCAGGAATGGGCGATCCCGCCATGCAGGTCCATCGGCCCGTGCCCGCCCTTGCGCCAGCAATGGAAGGCGCGGTTGCCGAGCATGGTATAGCCCGGGCAGTTCACCCGGTCGCCGGGCCGGATCACCCCGGCCGCCAGCGCGGCGAGCGCCACCACCGGCTTGAAGGTCGATCCGGGCGGGTAGGTGCCGGCGATCACCTTGTTGGCGAGCGGCCGGTATTCGTCGTTGAGGAGCGCGTTCCAGTCGGTGGCGCCGATGCCGAAGACGAAGAGGTTCGGGTCGAAGCCCGGCGAGGAGGCGAGCGCCACGATATCGCCGTTCTCGCAGTCGATCACGGCGGCCGCCGCGCTTTCGCCTGCCATGCGCTGCATCGCGAAGGTCTGGAGCGGCTCGTCGAGCGTGAGCGTGATGTCCTCGCCGGCCGTGCCTTCAACCCGGCCGAGCTCGCGCATCACCCGGCCGGCCGCGCTGACCTCGATGCGGAGCGTGCCGGCATGGCCGCGCAGCTCGTCCTCGAGCCGCTGCTCGACGCCGGTCTTGCCGATCTGGAAGCGCGGGATCTGCAGCACCGGGTCGGGGTTCTCGAGCTTCTGCAGGTCGCGTTCCGAGACCGGGCCGACATAGCCCACCACATGGCCGGTATCGCCGCCATGCGGATAGTAGCGGCTGAGCCCGACCTCGGGCAGCACGCCCGGCAGGATCGGGGCATTGGCCGAGACGCGCACGACATCGTCCCAGCTCAGATGCTCGGCCACCACGACCGGCACGAAGGCGCTATGGTCCTTCATGTCGCGCAGCGCCCGTTGTTGCAGCTCGTCCGGCAGGTCGATGATCTGGGCGAGGCGGGCGAGCGTCGCCTCGGGGTCGGTCACCTGCTCGCGCACCATCGAGATCCGGTAGTTCTGGCGGTTGACGGCGAGCGGCGTGCCGTTGCGGTCGAGGATCAGCCCGCGCGCCGGCGGGATCAGCCGCAGGTTGATCCGGTTCTCGTCGGAGAGCAGGGCGTAGTGGTCGTGCTGCACGATCTGCAGGTCGCGCATCCGCCAGCCGAGCGTGCCGATCACCCCGAGCTGCAGCCCGAACAGCATCAGCGCGCGGCGGGTGATGCGCGGCGGTGGCGTTTCGTCGCGGCTCATGGCAGGCGTCCGGGCTGGCGCGTCTCGCGCGGGGCGCGGAGGCCGAGCAGCCAGACCAGCCCGGCGACGACCAGCGGATAGGCGAGCGCGGTGGCGCCGAGATGGCGCAGTGCCGCGCCGAAGCCCGGCCCCGCGGCGAAGCTCAGCCGCAGCAGGATCTCGGTCCAGGTCAGGACCAGCGCGAAGCAGAGCGTGACGAGCAGCCATTCGAGCAGGAAGGGCCCCGAGCGCAGCCGGGCCGACTCGATCCGCGCGGCCTCGGTGGCGAGCAGCAGGCCGAGGGCGCCGAGCCCGACCGGGCGCGACAGCATCAGGTCGGCGAAGAGCCCGAGCAGAAGCACGGCCCAGGCCGGGATCGCGTTCGGCCGGCGGATCGTCCAGCCGACCAGGAGGCAGAAGAGCAGGTCGGGCGGCACCGCCCCGCTGCCCGGCGCCAGCGGGATCAGCGGCAGATAGATGGCGACGAGCGCCAGCGCCGGCAGCAGCAGCCGTTGCGACCAGAGAGGCAGGGCCGATGCGCGGGTCATCGCGGTTCCGCCAGGGCGGTGTCCGGCCGGACAGGGCCGATCAGCCCGCCCGGTCCCTCGACCGGGGCGGGGGGCGCGATCCGCAGCACGCGCACGAATTCCAGACGGCGATAGTCGGCGGCGGGCCGGACCCTCTCGCGCCCGTCGGGCGTGGCGACCACCTGGCCGATCAGCAGGTCCGGCGGATAGAGCCCGCCATCGCCCGAACTCACGACGCGGTCGCCGTCATGGACCTCGTCGGGCTGGTCGAGGAATTCGAGCGTCGGCGCGCTGCCATTGTCGCCGGTGACGATCGCGCGCTGGCCGGAGGGCAGCACCGTCGCCGGCACCCGGCTCGACCCGTCATTGATCAGGATCACCCGCGACGAGCGCTCGCCCACCCCGGCGATCCGCCCGACCAGGCCAAGCCCGTCCACCACCGCCGAACCATCGGTCACCCCGTCGGCCGCGCCGACATTGACCATGACCGAGCGGCGGAACGGCGAGCCGGCATCGGCCATCACCTCGGCGGTGACGAAGCTCGTCCGCGGATTGAGCCGCACGTGATTGAGCGCGAGCAGGCTCGCATTCTTCTGCTCGAGCTGCAGGGCCGCCTCGCGCCAGCCCTGCATCCGCTGCAATTCGCGGCGCAGTTCCTCGTTCTGGGCATAGACCCGGCTATAGGCGTGGAAATCGGCGATCAGATGCGCGGCCGCGGCAACGGGCTTCAGCGTCCAGTCGAAACTCGGCACGAACCGGTCGATCAGGCTGACCCGCAATTGCTCCACGCGGGCATTGTCGATGCGCCAGACCAGGAAGATCGCGAGCAACAGCACCGCGAACACGCCGAGCAGCACCCGGCGGAGGCCGCGCAGATAGTCCGGTTGTGAGTCGCTCGGGAACGCCACGCTCTCGTCTTCGCCTCAGCCCATGCCGCGATCCGGGCGGCCGCGACCGGGACGGTCTGCCGCCGCCCTCAATGGCCGAAATCTATCACATGCGCGAGTTGGGTTTCAAATTCCAACGACTTGCCGGTGCCGAGCGCCACGCAATTGAGCGAGTCCTCCGCGACCGAGATCGAGAGCCCGGTCTGCTCGCGCAGCGCCAGATCGAGATCGCCGAGCAGCGCGCCGCCCCCGGTGAGGATCACGCCCCGATCGACGATGTCGGCCGCGAGATCGGGCGGGGTCTGCTCCAGCGCCACCATCACCGCCTCGACGATGGTCTGCACCGTCTCGGCCAAGGCCTCGGCGATCTGGCCCTGGCTGACCTGCATCTCCTTCGGCACGCCGTTCAACAGGTCGCGCCCGCGCACATCCATCACCGCGCCGATCCCGTCCTGCGGCATCAGGGCGGTGCCGATCGTGGTCTTGATCCGTTCGGCCGTCGCCTCGCCCACCAGCAGATTGTGCTGGCGCCGCAGATAGCTCACGATCGCCTCGTCCATCCGGTCGCCGCCCACCCGCACCGAGCGGGCATAGACGACGTCGCCGAGCGAGAGCACCGCGACCTCGGTGGTGCCGCCGCCGATATCGACCACCATGTTGCCCGTCGGCTCGGTGATCGGCATGCCGGCCCCGATCGCCGCGGCGATCGGCTCGGCGATCAGCCCGGCCTTCTTCGCCCCCGCCGCCATGATGCTCTCGCGGATCGCCCGCTTCTCGACCGGGGTCGCGCCATGCGGCACGCAGCAGATGATCTTGGGCTTCGACCAAGTGCCGCGGCGATGCACCTTGCGGATGAAATACTTGATCATCTCCTCGGCGACCTCGAAATCCGCGATCACCCCGTCACGCATCGGCCGGATCGCCTGGATCGAGCCGGGCGTGCGGCCGAGCATCAGCTTGGCGTCCTCGCCGACCGCGAGCACCCGCTTCTTGCCGTCCTTGAGATGATAGGCGACGACCGAGGGCTCGTTGAGCACGATCCCCTTGCCCTTGACATAGATCAGCGTATTGGCGGTGCCGAGATCGATCGCCATGTCGGACGAGAAGAGTCCCATCGTGCTGTCTGCCCTCTAAGCCTCGGGGTCGGAATCTGGTTCGGGGTGTGCTCGTCCGGCCGTTCCCGTCCTTATAGGATGGCTCGATCGCCAGGGTAAAGGGATGGGTCGCGATTCGCGCACACGTAGTGCATGAATATATCAACTTTCGGTTGAACTGTGCTCTTTCTGCATCTTGCGATGGATTTGTCAGGTTCGGATCGCAACCGGAGGGAATTCATGCTTGAATCCTGGAAGTTGCCGCTATCCGGCGACAGGACCGTTGCGGGTTTTCGCATTGCTTATCTGATTGGCTAAGCTTTCTCTTGATCGCTGTGGGCTGGGGTCGCATGCTTAGCCTCATGGCTAAGCATGATTCCCAACTCGACCTGCTCTTCACTGCGCTCGGCGATCCGACGCGCCGGGCGATCCTCGCGCGGCTCGCCCGCGGCGAGGCCACGGTGACGGAGCTTGCCGAACCGCATGCCATGGCGCTGCCCTCGTTCCTCAAGCATCTGCACAAGCTGGAGGCGGCGGGTCTGGTCACGTCGGTCAAGGAGGGCCGGATCCGGTCCTGCGCGCTGGCGCCCGAGGCCTTCGCCCCAGTTCAGGATTGGCTCGGCGAGCAGCGCACGATCTGGGAAGGCCGCCTGAACCGGCTCGACGATTATGTCGGCCAACTGATGAGGATGAAAGAGAATGGATCTCGATCCAAAGACTGACCTGAAGCTCGAGCGGACCCTGGCCGCCCCCCGGTCGCTGATCTGGGAATGCTGGACCCGGCCAGAGCATATCCCGCATTTCTTCGTGCCGAGGCCGCATGTCGTGACGAGCTGCGAGATCGACCTGCGCGTCGGCGGCCGCTTCAACACCACCTTCGATGTCGACGGCGCCGAGATGAAGAACAACGGCGTCTATCTGGAGGTCGTTCCGGAGGAAAAGCTCGTCTTTACCGACACCTACAGCGAAGACTGGAAGCCCAGCGAGAACCCGTTCCTGACCGCGATCCTGCTGCTTGCGGATGCGGGCGATGGGGGCACGCGCTATACGGCGATCGCCCGGCACCGCACGCCCGAAGCCTGCAAGTCGCACGAGGAGATGGGTTTCTTCAGCGGTTGGGGCACGGTTGTCGACCAGCTCGAGGCCTATGCCCGCAGTCTCGGCCGCTAAGGTTTTGCGCCCCCTCGCTCGGCGCACGGGCGGGGGGCGTCGGGCTCCGGCGTCAGTAGGCCTCGATCGAGGCGAGGAACGTGTCGGCTATGCCGAGAGCCAGATAGAGGATGGCCACGACGGCGTGCCATTGGCGGCGGTGCGAGAGGGCGCCAACGAGGCAAAGCGTGGCCAGGGCAAGCTGGAGCCCCTGGACGGGCGAGAGAACCGCCACGCGCCATAGCCAGAAGTTGCCCAGGATGGCGAGACCGTGAAAACAGGCGAGGGCCAGCAAGGCCCATCGCCCATCCCGCTCGAAGGCCAGCCGCATGTCGGAATCCATTTCGGACGGCACCACGATCGACCCGGCAATGAAGAGGGACATCACCATCGCGATCAGCAGGGTGAAGGATGCGAGCGACCAGCTCGGCAGGACGGACAGCTCCAGCAGCGCCCACCAGAATTGCAGTCCCTCGCCAAGCACCACGCCGGCGAAGAGGAGCGCGATCCAGTCGAAGCGCACCCGCCGCCGCGCCTTGAACGCGGCGACATAGGCGGCCAGGACACGGGCAATCGTCAGGCCAAGCACCGTGGAGATCGGCACGACGATCCAGTGAAAGGCGTCCATGGGCAGACTGTGAGGCCTTCAAGATGGGCACGCGCCGCGCACGGCATTCGCTGGAATGACGTCGCAAGGGCGGGGCGGTCCCCGCTCCGGCTGGAGCAGGGACCCTCGGGCTCAGGCGCTGACCGCGTCGGGGGCGGTCTTGAGCCGGCGGACCAGGAGCTTGTTGAGCGCGTTCACATAGGCCTTGGTCGAGGCGACGACGGTGTCGGTGTCGGCGGATTGGCCGGTGACGATCTTGCCGCCCTCCTCCAGCCGCACGCTGACCGTGGCCTGGGCGTCCATGCCCTCGGTCACCGCATGGACCTGATAGAGCACGAGCCGCGCTTCGTTGGGGACGAGCTCGCGCACCGCGCGGAAGGCCGCATCGACCGGGCCGTCGCCCTCGGCATGGACGGCATGCTCGGTCCCGTCGACCGTCAGCACCAGATCGGCGGTCTGCGGGCCTTCGGTGCCACAGACGACGCGCAGGCTCTTCACCTGGATCCGGTCGTTCGCGGCATTGGTCCCCTGGTCCTGCATCAGCGCGATGAGGTCGTCGTCATAGACTTCCTTCTTGCGGTCGGCGAGTTCCTTGAACCGCACGAAGACGTCGTTGAGCTGGTTGTCGCCCACCTGATAGCCGAGCTCGGCCAGCTTGGAGCGCAAGGCGGCGCGGCCGGAATGCTTGCCCATGACGAGGCTCGTTGAATTGAGCCCCACATCCTCGGGTCGCATGATCTCGAAGGTCTGGGCGTTCTTGAGCATCCCGTCCTGGTGGATGCCGCTCTCGTGGGCGAAGGCGTTCTTGCCGACGATCGCCTTGTTGAACTGGACGGGGAAGCCCGAGACCGTGGCGACGAGGCGGCTCGCCTGCATGATCTTCGTCGTGTCGATGCCGGTCCGGTAGGGCATGATGTCGTTGCGGACCCGCAGCGCCATCACGACTTCCTCGAGCGCGGTATTGCCCGCCCGCTCGCCGAGGCCGTTGATCGTGCATTCGATCTGCCGGGCGCCCGCCTCGACCGCAGCCAGGGCGTTCGCCGTCGCCATGCCGAGATCGTTGTGGCAATGCGTGGCGAAGATGACGCTGTCGGCGCCCGGGACGCGGTCGAGCAGCATCCGGATCAGGTCGGCGCTCTCGCGCGGGGCGGTGTAGCCGACGGTATCGGGGATGTTGATCGTCGTCGCGCCGGCCTTGATCGCGATTTCCACCACCCGGCAGAGATAATCGTGCTCGGTTCGCGTCGCGTCCATCGGCGACCACTGGATATTGTCGCAGAGGTTGCGGGCGTGGCTCACGGTGTCGTGGATCCGCTCCGCCATCTGGTCCATGTCGAGGTTCGGGATCGCCCGGTGCAGGGGCGAGGTGCCGATGAAGGTGTGGATGCGCGGGCGCTTGGCATGGCGCACCGCCTCCCAGCAGCGGTCGATATCCTTGGGATTGGCGCGGGCGAGGCCGCAGATCACCGCGTTCTGCGCCTGGCGGGCGATGGCGCTGACCGCCTCGAAATCGCCGTCCGAGGCGATCGGGAAGCCCGCCTCGATGATGTCGACGCCCATCTCGTCGAGCAGGACGGCGATCTGGAGCTTCTCCTCCAGGGTCATGGTGGCGCCGGGCGATTGCTCGCCGTCGCGGAGGGTGGTGTCAAAGATCAGGACCTGGTCCTGGGGTCGGGCTTCGGTCATGGCCGAGAGTTCCTAATGATGCGGGTTCGGGTTCGTGGCGATCTCCGCGGCGCGTCGGGCTGACCTCTGAGCGCGTGCGCCGGCTACGGCACGCTCAGAGGCGGCTAAGCAGCAGCAGGCCGGCCAGCCGGGGCATGCCCGCTGCCGAAGTCCCGTCCCATGCAAGAGGCGCCGTTCCGCTCATGGCCGGGCAGTATAGGGGGGCGGCGGAAAAGATAAAGCCCGAAACGCGAAGGCGTGCGAAACCCGGTCGTCGCACGCGTGCGACAAAGGACAACATACTGTGTCTAAACGATATTCCCAAAATCGTTCACCAGATCGAAACCAAGGTCAACGCGCCGTCAGCGGCGGACCAGCCGCTGATGGTCGATCTTGGGACAGCGATCCATCACCACGGCGACCCCGCGCGCTTCCGCCCGCGCCGCCGCGGCTTCGTCGATCACGCCGATCTGCATCCAGACGACCCGCAGGCCGCGGCCGGCGAGATGGGCCAGCGCGGCATCGACCACCGCGCCGGCCTCCTCCGAGCGGCGAAAGATATCGACCATGTCGATCGGACCAAGCTCGGGCGGAAGGCTCGCGAGATCGGGCCAGACCCGTTCGCCGAGCAGCATCCCTCCGGCCTGGCCGGGATTGATCGGGATCACCCGATAGCCCGCGCCTTGCAGATAGCGCGCCACCTGATGCGACGGCCGCGCCGGGTTCGGCGACAGCCCGACGCAGGCGATGGTCCGAACGGTCTCGAAGATCTCGCGCAGGTCGTCGTCGGTCCCGATCATGGTGTTGCGTCAATCTCTGGACAAAAAAGCGCCCGACACGAAGCCGGGCGCACAGTTGGAACGAGGGACAGTGAGACGAGGCAGGGCAGTTCCAGGCACGCTGCCTCGATCGTCAATATGGGGCGGAACCGCAAATATTAAAGAACAGTGAAGCGAATGTGATCGCATATTATCGCCGCGCCGCGGTTGCCGCATAGAGCGCGACCGCGGCGGCATTCGAGACATTGAGCGACCCGAAGGCCCCGGCCGCCGGAATGCGCGCCATCCGGTGGCAGAGCTTGCCGGTCAGCTCGCGCAGGCCCGGCCCCTCGGCCCCGAGCGCCAGCGCGAGCGGGACGCGCGCGAACTCGGCCGTGGCCGGGCCGATCTCGTGCTCGGCCGCGCCGTCGAGCCCGACGAGCGCATAGCCCATCTCGCGCAGCGCCCCCATCGCGTTGGCAAGGTTCGGGACCCGCAGATAGGGCTGGCGCTCGAGCGCCCCGGAGGCGGATTTGGCGAGCGCCCCGGTCTCGGGCGCCGAATGCCGGTGCGGCGCGATCACGGCGCGGGCGCCGAACACCTCGGCCGAGCGCAGGACGGCGCCGACATTGTGCGGGTCGGTGACCCGGTCGAGCAGCAGCACCAGGGGCGCGTCAGCGTGCGGCGCGCAGATCTCGGAGACCGAGCCCCAATCGAGCGGCTCGACCTCCAGAGCCGCGCCTTGATGCACCGATTGCGGATCGAGCGGCGCCTCGAAGCGGCGCGGATCGACGATCTCGGGCGCGAGGCCGGCCGCGCCGATCTCGGCGGCCAGCCGGTCGGCGGCATTGCGGGTGACGATGAGCCGGCGCTTGACGCGCGCGGGGTTGGCAAGCGCGTCGCGCACCGCATGCAGGCCGAAGAGCCAGACTGTGCCGGCCCCATCCTGGCGCCGCGCCCGTTCCTTCTCGATCGCCCAGGCCGGTTTCTTGACCAAATGTCCCTCGCGGCAGCGCCACTCCGTGCGAGCCCGATGCAAGCCGAAGGATCGGTGGAGCGGGTGATGGGCTCCATAGTACCCGTCTCCCCCCGCCGCACGCAAGCCCGCCGAGGCTCGAAAGCCCCATAATTCTCAGCCTGTTGCAACTTTTCTGGAGGTGCAAGCCGTCTTTCCGCGCAATAAGGAAGCGCGCCCCAACGCAAAGTCTTTGGGTGGGTCGGTGGGCGTCCGTTGAAACAGGGAACCATAACGCATGCCCAAACGTGCGAAGGAGCTATCGCCCATCGAAGTGAAGCGGATCACCGCCCCCGGACTCCATGCCGTCGGCGGGGTCGCCGGCCTGAGCCTACAGGTCAAGCCCAGCGGCGCCAAGTCGTGGATACTCCGTGCGAGGATCGACGGGCGGCGCGTGGAACTCGGCCTCGGTCCCCTGCCCGACGTGACGCTCGCCATGGCCCGGGACAACGCTCGGGTGCTCGCGGACCGCATCCGCCGAGGCGAGGGCGGGAAAGTCTTGGAGGAACGCCGGGAAGCCCGAGAGGCTGCCGCACCCCGCAGAACGTTCAGGGACGCCTGCGAGGCCTGGCTGAAGATGAAGCTGGCGGAGATCGACGGCGAGAAGAACCGGACGCGGTACCGCAGCCTGTTGGAGCGGTACGCCTACGCCGCGCCGGAGGGCAAGCAGGCGCTGGGCGACCGGCCGGTGGGCGAGATCAGCCTGGTCGATGTCGCGGAAGTCCTGCGCCCGATCTGGACCACAAAGACCGAGACGGCGACGAAGCTGCGGGAGCGGCTGGAGGCAGCGTTCGACTTCGCCATCGCGCACGGCTGGCGAGACAAGGGGTCGAACCCGGCGATCTGGCGCGGCGGACTCCAACCGATGCTGCCGGCGCCCAGCCGGGTGGCGAAGGGCGGGCGCCAGCCCGCGCTGGCGATTGACGATGTGCCGCTATGGTTTGCCGCGTTGAGGCTGCGGGAGGGGGTGAGTGCCCAAGCCTTGCAGTTGCTCGCGCTCACGGCCACCCGTTCCGGCGAGGTCCGCGGGATGACGTGGGACGAGGTCAGCTTGCCGAACGCGCTCTGGACCGTGCCCGCCCCCCGGACCAAGACCAAGCGCGAGCATCGCGTGCCGCTCTCGGCGCCCGCCGCCGCGCTACTGGCATCGCTGCGCCCCGAGGAACCGGCGCCGGGGGAGCTGGTGTTCAAGGCACCTCGGCTCGGGCCGCTATCCGACATGTCGCTGTCGGCATGCATGCGCCGCATGAACGAGGACCGGACCAAGGAGACCGGGACGGGGTGGCTCGATCCCGCGTCGGGAAGGCCGGCAGTCCCGCACGGACTTCGCAGCGCATTCAGGTCTTGGTCAGCCGACCGGACCGACGTGCCCCGAGAGATCGCCGAATTGTGCCTCGGCCACGATATCGGGTCCGGCGTGGAACAGGCATATCAGCGGTCCGACTTGCTGGAACGGCGCCGGGTGCATATGGCTGCGTGGGCGGGGTTTGTGGTCGGGGCGTCGGCAGGGGGTGGAGCTGAGCCGGCAGAGACAGCTCCGTAATGGTCACGGGGTGATCGGGCATTGGCTTCATGGGTGTCGGGTACAAGCCTATAGCCGAAGTCACGATCGTCGTTTCTGTGGAAGTTGAGTGACTTAAGGGGTGCTGTGCGATCCGCAGAACTCAATAGCCGCGCACCTGCGGGGGGTTTAGAGCCACGATATTCGAGGCGAGCGGGACCTCAAGGCTGATCTTCGACAGGACGGCCTCGTTCCCTCTGTCATAGTCGCAGACGTGACCATTCGGGTCCTCTAGGACGCTCTGTATGTCCGCGATGACCTCAGTTCGGTCGTGGCCCAATTGCTTCCTAGCCACCTCATTCTCAACAACGATCTCTATATTGCAGTGTTCAGGAAGACCCTCCTCGGGGTGATGCCAAACCGCTATCGAGTGGTGGTCGGATCGAATGGAGGCCAGCCGTTCGACGGATAGTCGGTACGACCCCACGTAGTAGTCCCGGTGCTTGTCGTCGTCCCAAGCTTCTCCCCCCTCGGTCACGCGCCGCATCCTTGCAGCGTTGCTGCTTGTGGCAGTGCGGCACCCGTAGTCGTGAACCTGGGGCCATGTAGGAAGCATGCTCTGTCGGCCCACCGAGATTTCAGCGTAGCGCTTGCCGTCAGAGTTGTGAGCGTCTTCGCCGGTGGTGCGGTCCTTGACGTACTGGCCAAACCGAATAACGCTTTGGATGGCCACAACATTCTCATTCTTGGTGGCCATCCGTGGATAGAGCGCCGCTCGGACAACGTACTCATCTTCCTTCAGTCGTTCCTGAACCAATGTAGGCCACGCCCCCCAGTCTCTTCAATTGGTCGTCCGTCTCTTGCGACCTGATTGGCGTCAGCTCGGACTTGCACTTCATGCGGGTATGACGGTGCATGTCCAGCACCGAGAAGTCTCCTCCGCTGATGGTCAGATAGCGGAGGACGTCGGGCTGCTCCCAAATGAACACGACGGCATCACCGCCATGCGAAAATAGCTTCGGTGGAGGAATGTCATAAGTACGGATGTACGACAGCAGCAGCTCTGCGTCCGCCTTGGTCTCCTCGTCTATGGCTTGGTCGTCATCCTGCGGCAGATCGCGCATCAGTTTGAGGACAGCCGACAGGCTAGCGAATCGAGACGACCACTCCTGCGAAAGGCCCTCGACAGACGACGCCCCGACGGGATGCGGCACGTCCACTTTGCTAGAAGCCTGGGTGCCGACTAGGATGACCATCCGCGCCGGCATGGGCAGTGAGCTATCCGTCGCTATCCGATCCGAGTAGACGCGCCAAGTTTGCCGCAAGCCCGCGAGGGCATCGGTGTCTGAGCTGGCTTTGAATGCGAAGCTCGTCATTGTTCCCCCAGCCCCTCGATACTACCCACGTCCCGAAGCCGCAGGGCCTCTGCGGCAAGAGTGTCCCATATTCTATTCTGCTCCGCGACATCTATCGCACGCGTCGTCGGCACCGTGTTGAGGTCCACCATGAAGGACGCCATGAACAACTCCTGCGTGCCTGCCATTGTAGCGCGGGCAGCGTCCAAGAAGACCTGTTGAATCTGGAGCACCGAAAAGCGTAGGAGTCGGTTCATCTCCAACTCGGTAGTATCCGTCGCCTTGAACCGGCGATTGACCTGCAGCATCAGGTCGGAAATGCCTTCATAATCTACCGCGTTTCCGATGCTCTGGTTCACCAGTTGGGTGCACTTGGGATGCGATCCGGCAAAGTTGCCCAACTGTAGGACCAGAGCCAAGCGATTGACGCTTGGGACAGTGCCGGTGAGCCGCTTAACCTTCACGATCGTATCGGTCAACAACGCCGGGGTATCTGCAAAAAGCTCGGGGACAATCTGTCCATCGGATGCCGGTCGCTGCACCACGAAATCGATGCGTCCGAACTGAACACCAATCTCGAAGGCCACCCCATTAAGCTCGCCCGATGCGCTCGAAAAACGAGGATTGGCCGGGGTTGGGGCACTATTGTGATTGGTGGAGATGGCCGGCGCGCCGGCCATCGTGGCGAATAGGTCACTGGCATCCAGGCCGTGGGCGTCGGCACTGAACCAAACCACCTGGACGCTGGCGGCATTCCAGTCACTCATAAGCCCATCACTTCCCTTGCAATTCGCCGCGCTCGCCTGCGTACCCTTCGCACAGCATATCCTCAAATAGTCATTTACGACCCGTTACACCAGCGCGCTCTGCCGTTGCGCCCCCGGCGGGGACTCGGTCCCCTTGCCATACCGTCCTGTCCCAAGTGAGGCCACTGGCGCCCGCGCCGGGAACCAGAGGGACCGAAAAGGCCCAGCCGGGGCGGGGACTTGCGCGACCGGGCTTCTGCGACCCGCTCAAGCGCCCTCCCAAGCGGCTCGGGGCGCGGGAAGCCAAGGCCTTGGGCGCCGGGCCGGGGCCGGCGGGCCGAAGGCGCCCTTACGACCGATTCATGCCCTTGGCGCCGGGCCGCGCGGGCGCGGCCGGCTTCTCCGGTCCGGGATCGCCGTAGTCCTTTCTGAGCCTGAGGATTTCTTCTTCGAGAGTCATCAGTGCACCGAGCGTGGACCTCTCTGCGAGCAGCTCCAACACCTTATCGATACCGTTTCTCGGGTGCACCGTGCTCATCACGCAGTCCTCGGCAACTACGCACAAGGCCCGTTTGATCCAGTCCGGGGGCGGGTCGCGGAGTTCGGCGAGGTTCCCCCCGGGGCGCCGGTCGGCGCCGAGTGCCATGCGCAACAGACGACACGCCCGGTGCAGCTTGATCACGTCTTCCTTCGACTGCTGCCGGCGCTTCTCCTCGATCGTCTGAGCCGGGGGGAAACTGGCCTGTTTGAAGTGCCGCTCTGCTGCCGCCTGCGCTGTTGCCATAGCCATTCCCTACCTCCTGCTGCCGCTCTGCTGCTGTTGGTGGAGCCGGGCACAGCCCCTGCAAAACTGTGCCCGGCTCTCTGATCGGGGGCCAAGGGCGCGCAGCACACACTCCTTGGTCCCCTGCTCCGGTGGCGCTGGCTGGAAGGAACACCGCGCACATCCCGGGATTCTGTTGTGTGGAGCCGGCGGGGATAGCCACGGCCAGAAGCTTCCCCGCCGGCCTCCGGGGACCAAGGGTGCGCATCACACACTCATTGGTCCCATTCCTGTTCAGTGCCCTGTCGCCACCAACAGGTGCCGCCAGTGGTCACGGATCGGCTTGACGCTGAACTCGCAGCCGGGGAACGGAATGATCTTCGTCCGGTCGTACCAGTTCAGCAGGAAGTCACAGATCGTGTCCGTGTCGATCTCGGCCAGTTCGGTAGGCACACCCCCCGGTTCGGCCGCACCGGGGGCGGGGTCCAGCGTACCCATCAGTGCTGCGTCCCGTTCAACAGGTTCCGTGCCCTGTTGAGAGTCCCCATCAGTTCGCTGATGGCGGTCCGCTGTGGATCGGCATGGAATGTTGACCCCGTGAGGCCGGGGATCGGCGTCGAAAATTGACCCCCCTTCCTCCGTGAACGGCAGTGCCTGTCCGGTTTGTTCTGGACGGGTGGCGGGGGATGAAGGGCGTGGACACGATCGCGCGGGTGCGCCGCGAGTTTTACGTGCGCGGGCGGTCGATCAAGGAGATCTGCCGGGAGCTCCACGTCTCGCGCAACACGGTGCGGAAGATCCTGAGGAGCGGCGAGACGGCGTTCGTCTACGAGCGGAGCGTGCAGCCGCAGCCGAAGATCGGGCCGTGGAAAGAGGAGCTCGACCGGCTGCTGTCGGTGAACGCGGGCCGCGCGAGCCGGGAGCGGCTGACGCTGATCCGGGTCTTCGAGGAGCTGCGCGGGTTCGGCTACGAGGGCGGCTACGACGCGGTGCGGCGCTACGCGGCCGGCTGGCAGCGGGAGCGGGCCGCGGCGACGGCGGCGGCGTTCGTGCCGCTGAGCTTCGCGCCGGGCGAGGCCTACCAGTTCGACTGGAGCCACGAGGTGGTGCTGATCGCCGGGGTCACGGTGACGGTGAAGGTGGCGCAGGTGCGGCTCTGCCACAGCCGGATGCCGTTCGTGCGGGCCTACCCGCGCGAGAGCCAGGAGATGGTGTTCGACGCGCACGACCGCGCCTTCGCCTTCTTCAAGGGCACCTGCACGCGCGGGATCTACGACAACATGAAGACGGCGGTCGACGCGATCCTCGTCGGCAAGGCGCGGGACTACAACCGGCGCTTCCAGCAGATGTGCGGGCACTACCTGGTCGAGCCGGTGGCGTGCACCCCGGCGTCGGGCTGGGAGAAGGGCCAGGTCGAGAACCAGGTCGGCACGGTGCGGCAGCGCTTCTTCTCGCCGCGGGTGCGGGTCCGGAGCTACGAGGAGCTGAACGCCTGGCTCGTCGACCGCTGCATCGCCTGGGCGAAGGCGCAGCCGCATCCGGAGGTGCGCGATCGGACGATCTGGGAGATGTTCGAGGCCGAGCGGCCGAGCCTGGTGCCGTACGCCGGACCGTTCGACGGCTTCCGCTCAACGCCAGTCTCGCCATCGAAGACCTGCCTCGTCCGCTTCGACAACAACAAATACTCGGTGATGGCGAGCGCGGTCGGCCGGCCGGTCGAGGTCCGCGCCTACGCCGATCGCATCGAGCTGCGGCAGGACGGCCGGATCGTCGGGCAGCATCCCCGGGTCTTCGGCCGTGGCCAGACCGTCTACGACCCCTGGCACTATGTCCCCGTGCTGGCGCGCAAACCCGGGGCGCTCAGGAACGGCGCCCCTTTCGAGGACTGGGTGCTGCCGGGGGCGCTCGAGCGAGTGCGCCGCAAGCTGAAGACCGCGCCGGACGGCGACCGACAGATGGTCGAGGTGCTCGGCGCGGTGCTGACCGACGGCCTGCCCGCGGTGGAGGCCGCCTGCGCCGAGGCGCTGAAGGAAGGCGTCCACTCCGCCGACGTCATCCTCAACATCCTCTCCCGCCGCCGCGACCCCGGACCGCCGGCGACGATCATGACCCCCGAGGCGCTGCGGCTGCGGCACGAGCCCGCCGCCGACTGCGCCCGTTACGACAGCCTCAGGAGGGCGAGCGGATGATGGAGCGAAGCGCGATCATGACGACGATGGGCGACCTGAAGCTCTTCGGCATGAGATCGGCCTACGACGAGATCGTCGCCTCGGCGGTGAAGCGGCAGCACGAGCCCCAGCGGGTGGTGAGCGACCTCCTGACCGCTGAGCTCTCCGAGAAGCAGGCCCGCTCGATCAAGTACCAGATCGCCATCGCCCGGCTGCCGATGGCCAAGGAGATCGACGAGTTCGTCTTCGACGCCACGCCGATCAACGAGACCCTGGTCCGCGACCTCGCCGGCGGCGGCTTCCTCACCCAGCAGCGCAACCTGGTGCTGATCGGCGGCACCGGCACCGGCAAAACCCACATCGCCGTCGGCATCGCCCGCGCCTGCATCCGCGGCGGCGCCCGCGGCCGCTTCTTCAACGTCGTCGACCTCGTCAACAAGCTCGAGGCCGAGGCCCGCGCCGGCCGCCAGGGCCGCATCGCCGACCACCTCTGCCGCATGGACCTGGTCGTGCTCGACGAGCTCGGCTACCTCCCCTTCGCCCAGGCCGGCGGCCAGCTGCTCTTCCACCTCGTCAGCCGGCTCTACGAGCAGACCTCGGTCGTCGTCACCACCAACCTCGCCTTCGGCGAATGGCCCGCCGTCTTCGGCGACCCCAAGATGACCACCGCTCTCCTCGACCGCCTCACCCACCACTGCGACATCGTCGAGACCGGCAACGAGAGCTGGCGCTTCAAGAACCGCGCCTGACCCAACCCTCAGCGCCGAACCGGAGCGGGACCCGGCCCGTCTCCGCCACCCGCACCGCTCCGCCGGGCCGGGTCCCGCTCCTCGCCCGACGGGGGGTCAAACTTCGACGCCGACGGGGGGGTAGGATTCCGTGCCGATTGACAGTCCGCAGCTTCATCGAGCGATGCACACCTTTCCGCCGGCCCTCGGTGTCGAAGAAGGCGCGGAACTTTTCGACCTCGGCGATGAGCTTCTGGACCGAGGCATCGAGCTTCTCGACACGGGCCAGCCCGGCCTGAGCGAAGGCCTCGCGCGCGGCAGCCGCTTCCGCGTCGCGAACCTCGGCACGGAGCGGGATAGCCAGCGCTTCCAGCGGGGACAGCCGGCTCTGAATCACATCCCGTTCGATCTGGAGGTCTGCTTCCCGGCGCCGGGCCGCCAGCTCGTCCTCGATTGACCCGCCTCCCGGCACGGTGGCAGCCAGCTCTTCGGTGATCTCGATGAGCCGGGCGCGGAGGGGGGCAGCGGTGGCTTCCAGCGCTGCGAGGCGCTCGGCAGCGGAGACCTCGGCCGGGGCGTCGGTGGCGGCGATGGCGGTGGTCATTGCACTCACTCCCCAACCACGATGATGAAAGTGCCGTTCTTGTTGGCGCCGCCGCTGGACACCGCGATGCGGATCGAACCGTTGACGGCGATGCGATCGAGAACGGCTACGCCCCCCGCAGCATAGAGCGCCGCAGCGCCTGCCGTAGTATGGGTCGCGGCACGAGGGCGACGGATAGCGGACGAGTTCACGTCGTTCTCGTTCAAGATGACCTCGCCCGTCACAGGATCGGTGATGGAGAAGTCCACGCCATTGGAGAAGCCGTTCGTTCCATCCTTGACGTAGTGGATGGCGTCCAGCTTGCCACCGGTCGGCGGCAGACCAATCCGGGACAGGGGGAAGGTGACATCGGCATTGCCGCTTCCGTCGGTGGTGATGGGCACGTTGAAGGTGGGCATTCTGGCTCTCCTTATGCGCGAGCGGGGGGTGTTTAGAGCTTCACGGGCTGGCCGGCCGGGTGCTGCTTCGTCCGAGACGCGTTCAGCCGCTCGACGGACTGGCGATATGCCTCGTTGGCACGGGCTTCGGCATCGTTGAGCCTGGCCTCGCTCTTCGTGTCCTTGATCGCGGCGAGACGATCCTGAACCGGGTCGACCGGTTCGGCCTTGGCTGCCGTGCCGGTGTCGATGTCGCGACGGGAGGCGTTGATCCGGGCCACGGACGCGGAATAAGCGGCGTCGGCATCGGCGCGGGCCTGCTCGCCGCCCGTGAGTTCGATGCTGCCCGGAATAATTCTTCCGTAGGCGTCCGTGCGGTACTTCGGGGGTTCGATGAAGTCGCGGCGGAAGGTACTCATAGCAGGCTCCTTTGGGGGTTATGCGGCTTCCGAGACGGACTCGGGGCGCGGTGGAAGGACGCCGAGGTCGGCGGCCAATGCGATGATCTGGCGGGCGCTGCCGATGTTGCTCACAGCCAGCCCAAACGAGCAGATGCCCGATGCTGCGATGGCACGGGCGAGGGGTGTGATCGGGAGGTCTGGGTATCGAAGCGCTAGGCGGCGGAGGCCACCTGCGATGGGGCTGTACTGCCGCGATCCGCTGAAGGTGACCTGCTTGTACGCCCGTTCGTCTTCTATGAACCCCGGTAGCTCTGCAACTGCTGCCGCTATGGCATCAGAGATGGAATGCCAAGCTGCGGGTCGGATGATCGGGTATAACGCTGTGGCGATATACGACTCCTTGTAAGCACCGCCCGCGACGTTTCGGTTGAATCCCTCTGCCACGGCGGCATCCCCGAACTGGATGTTGTTCAGGGACTGGTGCAACAGCCGCGCGCAGCGACAGGCAGTCTTCGCTGGTAGACCTTCCCCCCGGCGCTGGCTAAGCTCGGCGTAGCACGCTTCCACTTCTTCGTCGGACGCAGGGGGTGGGGAACCGTGGGCCTCTGCCAGCTTCTCCCGGTACCCCGGCGTGGCATGGATGCGCCGGTTCGCCTCAGTGGCCCGCTCCAGCCACTCGGAGCTGCCGGAGGTAGCGGCGCGGTGCCGCTCCAGCCATTCCTCCCCGCCATGGCCTCCGCGCCCGCCCGAGTGCCAGTTCAACCCGTTCTTGATGCTGTCCCTTCTGGCTATCTCGGCAGTCTCGAAGTCGTAACCTTCCTCGAAGGTCTCAAAGACGCCCAGCACAACGCGGGTGAAGGCATCCGGCCCGTATTTGCGCATCGCCGGATACAGCTTCGAGCGATTGTCGTTGTCGCCCCGAGCACCTTTCAGATGCCCCTGCCAGCGGTCCTCGAATCCTACGCCTGTCCAACCTACATAGACTTTCCCGTTCGGAGCGGTCAGGAGATAGACGCCGCTTCCACCTTCGGGCAGAGGGGTATCCCACGAGATATCCTTCGCGCTGGCGCCCCCGCGAGGCACCCGAGAAGTCGGCAACTCGCTCGGCGGAATCAGCGATCCGGAGGCCGGAGGAACCGACCCCTCCAAGGACCGGCTCAAGGCGCGGGAGATCACGACTGCACCCCCCGGTTCGGACCGATGCCGGGACCAGAGACCGGTTTCAGCGCCATCTTGCCATCCGGGCCGGGGACAGCACGACTGACCATCGGGCGCCCACTGCGGATAGCGCCCGGCCTGCCGCTGGGCATAGTCTTCGCGGCCTCGCGCACGAGCGGCAGGACCACGGCGGCGAGCTTCAGCAGCTCGTGCGCCTCGCGCTGGTCCCGGTTGTCGAGAAGGGGGTGCAACTTCACGGCCTCAATGGCCCGGTCGGCGCCCTCGCCGCTCACGAGCGGGTCGAACATCAGGCGGACTTTGGCTACGTGTTCGTGCCGCTTGGCCGGGTTGCGAAACCGGGCCACGGCGCCCAGCGCCTCCATGAACATCGCCTGCGATTGCTCCGGGGCGGGGCGATACTTCAACGCATGGAACAGGGCCCAGAGGAACGGCGCATCGCGTTCCAGATTCGGGTGGCCGCCCGGCATCTTGATGCTGTGCTGCTGACAGATGCCATAGTACCGAAGAGGCGCCACGTACGGATGGGCCAGAACCAGCCGTGCCAGCTCCACCGATCGCTCGTCGCGCGACCCTGACAGGCGGGAGATATGGAACAGGGCGCCTGCGATGGTGTCCGTGTCCTCACCCTCGCCGGGCGTGGCCATGGTCTTCTCTTTCTCGGCCCTTGCCCGAGTGATCGGCTTGCCGTTCCAGCTGACGCGCCGGCCCGTGTCCGGATCGATCTTGACACCCGGCCAAAGCCGGGCTGGCTCGATGCCATCGGTCTGCTCTTCGATCTGTTCTTCTGTAGTATTCATGGTGGCCGTCGCACAGTTTCCGCGCTATTCTTGCGCCATTATTCAGCGTTTGGCTGCAAAATTCGTCGACAGAAGTGAACTTCTTTCGCATACTTAGTGATGAACTGATGAGTTTTACTGGTCGCCACCCCCAGGGCATGGGCTTCCGGCTGGCCTCCGGGGGTGGACCGTGTGAAGTGGTCAGGGGCTGAGTGCCCGTTGGCTTCTGGGGTCCGCGAGTAGGCTTGGGTATGGCGACCCAGTGGAGCCAACGCTGGATCACCGTAGCGAGTGCCGAAAGCCCACGACGGGCCGATAGCCGGCCGAGATCGCCGGAACCGGGCGCAGGAAGGGTGTGAAGCGCGGTCTTCGCGCGCGCGGCGCGGGCGCTCGGGCGGGGGCGCGGGCCGGGGGCGCGGGTTCCGCCAACACCGTGAGCCGGAATTGGCTCGAAGGCTTCGGCGGGGGGCTTGGGGCCGGCGGCGGGGAAGCCAATGCACGGGCCGTTCCGGGGCGCTTCCGCGCGCGCCGGCATTCTGACCGTTCTGCCGACCCAACAACGACGAAGCCCCGGCTCGTCACCGGGGCTCGCTGGTCTGGCGCTGGCCGGCACCTATCCCTTTTGGCGCCGCTCGCACTGGGCTGGTTGCAGCCCGAGCTGCTGGATGAAGGCTCGGCAGGTCTCGCGATCCTCGAAACACATCCGAGGCACGTTGCTCTCCAGCGAGGTGGCTAGGGCGATGACGCACCAGATCATCGTTCCACCCCCCGGCTGCTGCGTCCGAAGATGAAGTCCCGGGCGCCCTGCGCGCCAAGGAATGCCCAGATGAGCGGGACGCCGACGAGAAGGATCGGGCCGAAGAGCACGACGAAGGCCAGTATCGCCAGCCACTCTTTCCAGATGGGACGCGGCATCTCAGACCTCCTCCGCCTTGAACAGCGCCACCACCGGGATGGACTTGCCGGCCAGCTCGCCCTGCGGCTTGCCATCCACGACGACGATGGCGCCGTGCTTTGGTCCGGTGAAGCAGATGAACGTGCCCTCCTGCGGCGTGGCCTTCGGGAACCGCACGAAGTGGTAGTGCGAGAAGCTCCGGAGGTTCTTGTGGCATCCCGGGAATCCCGCGATCAGCTGTGCCGTGTCCTTAGGCACGAGCTTCTGCCCAGGCAAAGCGATGGCAGCGAAGGCGAGCACGTCGGCCTCGCTGCGGCAGGTCTCCCACGAGGAAGCCGGGGCCGATGCGACCTCTCCCCCCGCCACGGGCTCGGCCGTGAGCATCCCGACCAGTCGGGCGCCCTCGTCGGTCAGGCACTGGAGCGTGCCGGCCTCTCCGTTGGCCTTCTCCTCGTCGGCGTAGATCAGACCCTTGGTGCTGAGGCTGCTGAGCACGCCCATCACCTGCCGTTTCGTGAGACCGGTCGCGGTGGCGAGGTCGGCGACCTCCGTCCAACTGGCGCCGTTGTCGCCCTCGGCGCTCGCGCCGCCGGGGAAGGCGAGCAGGACGGTGCGCTGCATGGGCGTGAGGGTGGTCGCGGGCGCCGGCTCGGCGTCCAACAGCTCCTCGGCCGCAGCCTGATCGAGCACGGCGCATGCCGCATCGAGCGCCTGTTGGTCGGCATCGAGAGCCTCGTCGGCGGTCTCGGTCTGCGCCGCGATGAACGTCGTGGTGTCGGCCACCTGCTGCGCCATCAGCGCCTCGGGGATGGTCGTGGTGGACTTGCGCGGGGCCTTCGCGGTCTTGGTGGCGGACATTGTAGCGTCTCCTGTTGCCATAGCCGGCGGGGCGGGCGCCCCGTCTGGAGGCCCTTATCTCTCGTATTGATACACTTGACTCCAGAAATCGTCCGCGTATGCCATAATATTTATCCAATTTATAAAGTCACTCAATTGACAAATGAACGACAACTCTGGTCATGCCTATAGGCTTGTACTCGGGATGATGGCGATCAATGCCGCATAACTTCCCTGACCACTCCGTGAGGACTGCGTCGTCGTGGTGGAGGTCGCCCCCCTGCATGGGCATACGCTGGAGCGGATCGGGGGTGCCGCATGCCCGATCGTTGGACCGAAGACTTCGCCTGCCGTGGCCCGGCGACCTCGGCCGGCTGTGGTGGCATATTGGCCGATATGCCGGAGACGGGAGCCCAGCCCAGCGCATGAAGGGGCTGCTGCACCGGGTTCCTTCGCGGGCGCGCGGGCGCCGGGGCGCGGGCGGGGCCAAGGAGCCCAGCCGTTCGGCCCTGCATTGGCGGGCGGGGCCGGCGGCGGGCCTTGGGGCGGCTTCGGCCGGCGGGGCTTCCTTGGCCCGTTCCGGGGCGCTCCGGCGGTCGGGTCGAGGCTCTGCGGTTCGGGTCGGCCGGGCGCCGAGATCGCAGAGAGGTCGCCCCCCGCATGGAGCGGCCGGGCCGACGTCGAGGACCGTGGAACGGGGCTCTTGTGCCCCGGCCGGGAAGCATAAAGCCCCGATTCCTGAGGCGGCGGGCGCCGGGCGGAAGCGACCCGCCCAAGGACCGGTCTAAAGCACGAGGCGACGCAGGATGGCGCTACGCGCAACGCGCGCGGTGAGGGTTGCTACCTCGGGAGGCCGGTGGGTGTCCCGCCCCCGGCATGGCGCGCGGGTGTGTAAGGGTCATCGCACGGTCGGGGTGGGTGTCGTGATGGCCGATTCTTCACGATCATACAATCGTCCCGCGGTATGAGGTCTCTTCGAAAGCGAACTTGGGGGGATACGCATGTCGGAGCACGAGCCCAGCACCTATACGGGTGCATCAACGACGTCGCTGCTCGGGGCCGCTGGCGAACACTATGTGATGGCGGAACTCTTGCGGCGCGGCTTCATCGCCTCGCTAGCGCCGCAGGGCGTGCCGAACATGGACATCGTCGTTGCCGACATTTCGGGAACGCAGCTCTGCGCCGTGCAGGTGAAGGCGCGGCTCGACAAGGGGTCGGACGGAGGCTGGCACATGCGGCCGAAGCATGAGGAGCTAGTCAGCGACAGGCTATTCTACGCCTTCGTGGACTTCGGCGGATCGGTCGAGAACACTCCCCGAACCTATATCATGCCGAGCTTGAAGGTCGCCGAGGTTCTGTCGCGGTCGCACGCTAGCTGGCTCTCGATCCCAGGTCACAATGGTCGCGTCCGTCAGGACAGCACCGTGCGCAGGTTGCTCCCGTCCTACGACTACGCCTTCCGCCCGAACCCGAACCCATATCCACTCGGTTGGATGGACCCGTTTCGGGGCGCATGGCACCTGCTGCGGGGCTGAGTGATAGGGCGCACGCGCACGAGACCGGATGAGGCTTGGAAGTATTCGTTGACGCTTGGCGCGCTCGGATGGTAGTAGAACCATGGTAGTGGCCCCCTAGAGAGGCCTTCCGATCCGCCGATCCGCTTGATCCACGTTTTCAGTTCCTTAGGAAGATCGGGAATTGATTCCCATTGCTTAGCAAGAAGATAAAATTCGGATCAAGCGGATCGGCGGATCGGGCGACGTTCACATTCACATCGGCTGCTCGTAGCTCTGGGCGACCCCACTGAGATCGAACAGATGATCGCCCACTTCGAGGTTTGGGCCGTCGTGGAACAGCCGGTTGCGGATGGAGGGGGACGGCGGCTTCCCGGCATGACGCATACGGCCCTTCCGTCCGGTGTTCACGATCCCCGGCACGAACGCCATGGCCTCGGCGACGTCGGTCGGGTTGTCCTTCACCGCGTCCCCCCAGATCGCCCGCGCGGCTGCGAGCACCTCGCCCGCACCGATGACGAGGGGGCAGGTCGCCTCCGCCATCTCCGTGGCGACGGCCACCGCGAACCGCTGCGCCTTCGACATGGAGTCTCGGATTTGCTCCTGCTTCCGCTCGGTCATGGGCGCCTCCTCGCCGTCGCGGACGTAGTCGCCGAAGTCCCGGGCCCAGCGCGCGATGGCGCCTAACCCCGGCCCGTCGAGCCAGCGATACAGCACCCGTGCAAAGTCCGAGGTCAGCTTCACCTCTGCCACCTCCGGGATAAGCCAGCGGCGGTCCTTGTTGTCGATGCTGAGGCTCACCGTATGGTTCGAGCAGCAGACGAAGTGCGCGTAGAGGGGCGCATTGTAGGTCGCCTGGAACTTCGTGTTCGCCTCGATGTAGCTTTCGGTGACGAGGCTCTTCAGCTTGTTCGCGGCCTTCCAGTTTCCGCCCTCGTAGATCTCGTGCACGGTCACCAGACGCTTGTTCAGCAGCCATCCGTTGAAGTCGGACTCGACCACCATCTTCGAGGAGGGGGCGGAGGAGTTGTGCCGCCCCACGAGCCTGCTCGCGATTTCGGCGAAGGTCGACTTGCCGGTGCCGGTCTCGGTCGATTGCAGCAGCAGGCCATATCCCATGCGCACTTCGGGCCGAGCCACCAAGGTCGCGATCCACCGCATGACCTGCCGCCGATCCTCCTCTCGCGGAAGCAGGTGCTCGAGGAACCGGAGCCAAAGAGACACGTCGGCGTCCGGCGCGGCGATGGCATAGCGGGGCGCGACGTACTGGTTGAGCTTTGCCTGCCCTTCCTCATGCACGATTCCCGGCGGCATGTTGGGCCGGTAGGTCAGCGCGGCCACGTCGCTGGTGCGCGCGACGTCGATCAGCTCGACTGTGTCCTTCACGTCGCTGAATCGCCGCAGCGCGCGCTTGAGCGCGTCCGCCTTCATGCCCTTCCGCAGCGGGTCCGAGGTGTCGTAATACTCACCCATCTCGGCGACGAAGGTCCAGGTATCGCCGGCACCGGGATGCAGCCCGAAGATCGGGCGCGGGTTCCGCCCGCCGGTGTCGCCCACCTGCCGCGTCAACCACGATGCCGGATGCTCCAAGTCCTCGAACCGGGGCGCGTCGGCGCGGTAGACCCGCGCGCCGTCGTCGTTGACGATGAACATTTCCTGCGGCCACGGGTCCGACGGGTCGAACCCGACGTCGAACTCGCTGGTGAACTGGAGCCATGTGCACGTCATGCCGGCGAGTCTACGGCTGATGTATCTGACCGCCCCCCGGCCCGGATCGTCGTTGTCGGGTACGATCACCACCTTCGCCGCCCGGCTGCGCCGTATGACGTCCCAGTCGGCCCGTTGCGGCCACCGCGCGCCACCGAGATAGCCGACGTGCACCGCGTTCAGGATTTCGTCCCGAAGGGGGTGGTCGTCGAGCAGGGCAGACGGCTCGCCGCGCTTGACCTTCGCGATCTCGGCATAGAGCCGGTGCGGGGTGCTGATGCCCTCGGTCACCATCAACGTGGCGCCGGCCGCGTCCTTGAGCATGTGCCCGCAGGAGAAGGCCAGCCGCTCGTCGTCCGGCTCGCCGCGCATCCAGCCATTGTCGGTGTAGTGCCAGGACACGTATTTGCCGGCGGAGGTCTCGGTGCCGTCCTCGGTCGCCGGGTCGCGCCGGACCTGAATGAGCTGCACCATGCCGTCGGTCGTGGTGGCGGTGAAGAGCCGGCCGGCGTCGTGCGCGATCTTCAGGAACGGCTCCTCGGCGAGCTGCTGGGGCAGATCGTGCAGCGGAAAGGGCTTTGCTTCGGGCCAGCGATAGCGCGCGGCCTCCGCCGCCATCAGGGCGACATCGGCCTCCGAGAACAGGTCGGCGTAGCCGGCATGCGGATCGCCGTCCGGTGTTATGACCCGCAGCTGCTCGGTGCGCGTCCCTCGCCGATGATCGAAGAGGAAGATGGCGTCGGGCACGAAATAGCCGTCCACGTACTGACCGATCACGGCCCGGCGCGGGCTGGTGCACCGCGCCTGAAGGGGGCGGAGCTTCGCGGCGGCGGTCGGCAGTTGCGTGAAGCCGTACCGGAGCAGGTCGCCCTCGGCCGGTGCGACGAAGATCAGAACCTCGCGCTCTCGCTCCTCTCGCCACCGGGAGAGTGAGAGTCTGCCTCCGCCTCGTCTATATTCTTCATGCTCGCGCTGTTGATCGGCGAGATAGCTAGTCATTATAGTCCTGATCCTAGTTATATGCGCCGTACGCGACGAAGAAATTCACCGCACGCGGACGATTTATGCAGCCAAATCCGTTCAAGCCGCGCATAATGGAGCTTGGGAATCTCCAGTCTTCCATGCCCGACTTCTGACCCCGGCGGCTGACACCCGCCGGGGTTCCCGTTTCTGGTGGTCATGATGCGGCGCCCGCCGCGACGGCCGCGCGCCCCTCGGGCGTGTCCTTCCATGCCGGCGGCGGAAAGACCTCGGCGAAGGCACGCGCGGCGTCGTGGTGGCACTCTGCGATCCAGCAGCTACCGTCCCAGCGACGGCGATCCGCAGGCTCGATCCAGTAGCCCCACCTGACGGCGCTTTGGTCGATGAGGCGATCCGCCGTCTTGTAGCCGAGGCCACGCACCCGAAGAACCAAAGACCACGGATGCTTGGCGGCGACCTCCGCTTCCCGCTCGGTGCGCCGGGCGGATTCCAGAAATGGCCAGAACTCGATGGTGTCGTCGTCTAGCCATTTTACCGCCGCCACCGGCCACGGCTGAAGCGGCGCTAATCCTCCGCCTTCATCCCACGGGGCGGCGTTGAACTCATCGACGCGATGCCGGTGCTTCACGTATCGGTTGTAACTCTCGATCCACGCCGTGGCGCAGGCGAGCGAGACCGGGCCGACCGGAACCGCCAGCCGAGCGCTATTCAGGAGCGCAATCGGCGGACGGGGGAGGAACTCGGTCACGCCGCATCCTCCGCGGCCTGTGCCGCCGCCCGCCGGACGGCCTCGACCGCGCGCCCGGCGATCCGCGCCCGCCACCGCGAACTGCGCTTGTGGGCCTTCCACGCGGCGCTGATCTCCCGCTCGATGTCGCTCGGGCGAGCGTCCGGCGCGGCAGCAAGGGGGGCAGCCATGCTCGCCTTCCGGCTGATGATGCGGACGGCCATGGTTACACCACCCCCTCCGCGCGCGCCTGCGCGGCCTCTTCGAGAGCCTTCAGCTGAATGGCCTTGAACCAGAGGTCGAAGACCGGGCGCTCGTCCTCGCGCAGGCACAGCTGCAGCACGGGGGCGGCGATCCCGACACGGGCGACCGCTTCCGCAGCGGTGATTTCGCGGCTCGCCTCGGCGGTGGCGATCTTGACGATTTCGCCGAGCGCGAGGTCGCGGCGAGAAGCGGAAGCAGACGCCGCACGATTCTTCGCCGCTTCGCTCATCTTCGCCCGAGCTTCGTCGGTGTGCTTGAAGCCGGGTTGACGACCGATACCCATTTTAGATCTCCTATGTGTGTTCGCGGCCGATGAACCGATCCGCTGAGCCCTTCTTCGCTCGAATTCGAAGCAAAGGCGCTCAGAATCGTCCTGTGCGTCGATCTTTTCAGCCTCAATATGTCAGACAGTTCTTGATCTTGACTTGTGCGTTAGCCGTCAAATGAAGAACAAGCCCGATAAAGGCTGAGTGATGGCCAAGAAGAACGCCGATTAACTTCGGGCGCACGTTCCCGGCCCCCTGGCGATAGACGCCGGCAAGGCTGAAGGGTCGCCCCGCCCCCTGACGCGCCGAGGCTGTCGAGGGGGGCGGGGATCAGCGGAACTGGGTCAGTGAGGCCGGACCAAGTAGTGGCGACCAGTCTCTCGATGGACGATCTGCCAAGCCAGCAAACGGGCGAGCCGATCGTTTTTCTTCCCGCGCAAACCCACCACGATCGTCTCTGCGATGAAATCCGCGAGTTCGACGGTCGCCCGGAAGCCGGCCTCGTCGGCCTCGCGCTGCGCCGCCACGGCTTCTGAGAGGCTCGTCATCACACCTTCTCCCGCGCAGCGAGGAAGTCCTCGACGTCCGCCACACGCCAACGGGTGGTGTTCGGGCCGAGCTTGATCGGCTTCGGGAAGTCCCCGGTGGCAGTCCAACGCCAGCAGGTCGCTTTCGAGATACCGAGCAGGCCGCTGACCTGCCGGACAGTAAGATATTCCGGGGTGACCTTCATGGTCATGCCCTCCTGAATGGCACGCGCCCGAAGCCCCACGCAGCACGCGGAGACGCTATGCAAATCTGGTTGGCTGACCATGTTATGACCGGGCCGCTCAGCATGAGCGGGATCAGTATCGCCCGACACCCGTTGTCTCACCTGGGATTCAGGGTGCGTCCCAGCACTACGTTGCGTTAGTCCGACTCGCGTGGAGACGTCTGGGCCGCTTCTCGCTCCGGCGGTGGTCCCGGTAATCACCCCTCATGCGAGAGGAGATCGGGATGAAGATCACCGATTCGAGCAGAGATGTCAAGATGTTGTGGAGTGGGTGCTCGGCGTGGCAGCATTTAGTCTCAGGCTGTCTCATGCCGTCGTGGGCCGTGGCGGCGGACGTGGCGGGTGATGGCCCCCAAGCTAAGTGGGTGGCTCTGGCGACGATTTCATAAGTAATGCGTCACGATTCGAGGGATAATCGAGGCAACAGAACCTCGGATATAGCACAGTGCGAAAGACGATATGGACTGCGTACTTGATAACGTGCGTTCCTACGGGGATGCAATATGTGGGATGCACTAGCGAAGGGCTTGACGGACGGTGGAAGCGGCACATGCGGGAATCCCGCCGGACTGACAAGCGGGGGGAACTCTACGACGCCATCCGAGAGCACGGACAAGATGCTTTCACGCGGGAGGCCTTGAGCACATTCGACACCAAAGAGGCAGGCGAGGCCTTCGAACGACTGAGGATCGCGGAGCTGGGGACGCTCTGGCCGAACGGGTTGAACATCAAGACGGGTGAGCGGGGAGATCAAGGACCGGAGCACCGGAGGCGGACCACCGAGGCAAACCGACGTCTGGCGCAGAACGCAGAGGCTATCCGCCGCAGGACAGAGAAGATGGACCGCCGCATGGCAGAGAAGCTCGCCAGACAAGCGGAGGAGCTGGCCCGAGCGGATATGAAGCGCGAGGCCGATCGCCGAAAGGCGGAGGAGCTGGCTCTAATTGCGGCTCAAGAGGATTTGCGAACCTTCATCCGCGAGTCTCCCTCAACATGGTCCGGTAAGAGGCTCTTTGCTGAGGTTGCACTGCACTTTCCAAGAGTTGGGCGGCGCACGGTCAAGGAAGAAGTGCGTTTGTGGGCGAAGCGTCCCTATCGCGCAAGCGTTTAGCGCGGCCGATCCGGGGGGGGGGGCAACTGAGTCTCGGGCCGGCGCCTCCGGGCGCGTCCAACCGCATTTCCTTGGGAGGGTCCGAGCGGGGGTCGGAAATCTGCGTTCCGATTTTCTCAGCAATTACAGGTCGTTATGGGGGTACGTGGAGCGGGTGATGGGAATCGAACCCACGTATTCAGCTTGGAAGGCTGCTGCTCTACCATTGAGCTACACCCGCGCGGGGCCGGTTATAGCCGCGTGGGCGGGCGGGTTTCAAGGCGCGATCGGGCCGCGTCGGGGATCGGGCCGCGATCAGGCGGGCAGGGTGGCGACCAGCCGTTCGGCCTCGGCGGCGCAGGCGGCGAGGGGAGCGCGATCCTCGCCCGGGAAGAAGCGGGCGCGCAGCGCGGTCGGCATCGGCGCGGGATGGAACAAGGCGACCTGCGGCCCGATCCGCGCGCTCTCCGCCGCCCAGGACCGAACCAGCGCCTCGGCGCCGGTCTTGCCGACCCCATAGGCACCGAAGAACGGCTCGCCGGCGCGGTCGTCCGCGACATAGACGAAGCGGCCGGCAGGCGCGGCCAGCAGAAGCGGCTGAACGAGCGCGATCAGCCGGGCGGTGCCGCGCAGATTGACCGCGATCCCCTGGTCGAGATCCTTGTCGGAGATATGGGGGGCGGGCGAGAGCGGTGGGGCATGCGCGGCGGCATGGACCACGAGATCGATCCGGCCCCAGCGCTCGTGGATCGCGAGGCAAAGCCGCTGCAATCCGCCCTCGTCGGTAATCGAGAGGGGGACGAGGGTCGGGATGAGCCCGCCATCGGCCTCGATCGCGTCGGCGAGGTCCTCCAGACCGCCGACGGTGCGGGCCATCGCCACCACCTGCCAGCCGCGGGCGCCGAGCGCGCGGGCCACGGCAAAGCCGAAGCCGCGGCTGGCCCCGGTGACCAGCGCCAGCCGAGGCGCGCCGCTCAAGCGCTGACCTTGAGCTGGAAGCCGTGGTCGATCATGTCGGAGGGACGCACCGGATAGTCGCCGGAGAAGCAGGCATCGCAGAATTGCGGCGCGGCGGCATCGCGCCCCCCCTCTTCGCCGCAGGCCCGATAGAGCCCGTCGAGCGAGATGAATTTCAGGCTGTCGACCCCGAGATAGGCGCGGATCTGCTCTTCGCTCATCCGTGCGGCGATGAGCTTCTCGCGCTCGGGCGTGTCGACGCCGTAGAAGCAGGGCCACATGGTCGGCGGCGAGGCGATGCGGAAATGCACCTCCGCCGCGCCGGCATCCATCACCATCTCGCGAATCTTCTGGCTGGTCGTGCCGCGAACCACGCTGTCATCGACCAGGATCACCCGCTTGCCCTCGATCACCGCGCGGTTGACATTGAGCTTGAGCCGCACGCCCATATTGCGGATCTGCTCGGTCGGCTCGATGAAGGTGCGGCCCATATACTGGTTGCGGATGATCCCCATCGCATAGGGGATGCCGCTCTCCTGGCTGTAGCCGATCGCGGCCGGGGTGCCGCTGTCGGGCACCGGGCAGACCAGGTCGGCCTCCACGGGGGCCTCGCGCGCCAGCTCGACCCCGATGCGGCGGCGATTCTCGTAGACCGAGCGCCCGGCGATCAGGCTGTCGGGGCGCGAGAAATAGACATGTTCGAAGATGCAGAAGCGGGGACGGACCGGGGCGAAGGGCCGCACGCTCTCGATCCCCTCGCGCGTGCAGATCACCATCTCGCCGGGCTCGATCTCGCGCACGAATTCGGCGCCGATGATGTCGAGCGCGCAGGTTTCCGAGGACAGGACCCAGCCGCCGCTGTCGCTCGGGCCGATGCGCCCGAGCATCAGCGGCCGGACGCCGAGCGCGTCGCGCACGCCGATCAGCTTGGACCGGGTCATGGCGACGATCGAGAAGGCCCCCTCGACCCGGCGCAGCGCGTCCTTCATCCGCTCCGGGATGGATTTCTGGATCGAGCGCGCCATCAGGTGGATGATGCATTCGGTGTCCGAGCCCGACTGGAAGATCGAGCCGTGCCGGATCAGCTCCTCGCGCAGCGAGACGGCGTTGGTCAGGTTGCCGTTATGGGCGATGGCGGCGCCGCCCATGGCGAATTCGGCGAAGAGCGGTTGGACGTCGCGGATCGCGGTCGTCCCCTTGGAGCCGGCGGTCGAATAGCGGACATGGCCGATCGCGAGATTGCCGGGCAAGGTCTCCATCAGCGAGGCCTTGGTGAAATTGTCGCGGACATAGCCGAATCGGCGCTGCTGGCTGAAGCCGACGGCCGGGGCGTAGGAAACGATTCCGCCCGCCTCCTGGCCTCGATGCTGCAGCGCATGCAGGCCGAGCGCCACGAAATTCGCGGCATCCTGGACCCCGATGACCCCGAAGATCCCGCATTCCTCATGCAGCTTGTCGTCGTCGAACGGGTGAGACAGCACTATGGCACCGGCTTTGGGGAGGGACTGAGCCGCTATATAGGACGCTGTCGCAGGAATGTCATCCGCCTGCGTCTACTTGGTGCAGTTCGCCGTCAGCCTCTCGTAGCGCGCGACCGTCCATTGCAGCGCAGCAGGCGCGTCCTGGGTGAGCTGGCGCTCGACGCCGTCGAGGACGGCGCGGCTGCGGCTCTGGTCCACCATGGCGATGCCGCCGGCGCCAAGCACCTGATTGTAGACGACGAGCGCGATGATCACGAGCAGCACGCCGCGCGCCACGCCGAAGAGCAGGCCGAGCCCGGCATCGACGGGGCCGAGGGCCGAATTCTGCACGGCGCCGGACAGGAGCGGGGTGAAGATCGACACGACGATCAGCGCGACCGCGAAGACGGCGGCGAAGCCCGCCAGCACGCCGAGCTCGCAATTCTGGCCGATGATGTCGCGCAGGACCGGGATCTCGCGCATCAGCGGCTCGACCGCGGGCGCGAAGGTGAAGCCCACCACGGCCGCGATGATCCAGCCGAGAATCGACAGCATCTCGCGCACCAGCCCGCGCGAATAGGCGAGCACCGCGGAAAGCAGGATGACCGCGAGAACGGCGGCATCGACGATCGTATATCCACTCATTCCACGTCCTGCTGGTCCACCGCTCCGAAGCACTTCTCTATGAATGCGCCCAGATCCGCAACCATTTGGATAACGAGCGGCTCGTTGCCGGCGGTGCGGATGCCGGCGGGCGCGTAGGCCTGGCTGAAGCCGAGCTTCGCCGCCTCGCGCAGGCGCGCCTCGCCTTGCGCGATCGGCCGCAGCGCGCCCGAGAGGCTGATCTCGCCGAAGACCACGGCCTCGGCGGGCAGGGGGATGTCCTGGCGCGCCGAGACGAGCGCGGCCGCGACCGCGAGATCGGCGGCCGGCTCGGAGATGCGCAGGCCGCCCGCGACGTTGAGATAGACGTCGAGCCCGGCGAAGCCGATGCCGCAGCGCGCCTCGAGCACGGCGAGCACGGTGGCGAGCCGCCCGCCATCCCAGCCCACCACGCTGCGCCGGGGCGTGCCGAGGGCCGAGGGCGCGACCAGCGCCTGGACCTCGACCAGCACCGGGCGCGTGCCCTCGATCCCGGCGAAGACCACCGAGCCCGAGGTCGGGCGCCCGCGCTCGGACAGGAACAGCGCCGAGGGATTGGCGACCTCGGCCAGGCCGGCGCCGGTCATCTCGAAGACGCCGATCTCGTCGGACGGGCCGAAGCGGTTCTTGACCGCGCGCAGGATGCGAAACTGGTGGCCGCGCTCGCCCTCGAAATAGAGCACGGTGTCGACCATGTGCTCGACGACGCGGGGGCCGGCGATCTGGCCCTCCTTGGTGACATGGCCGACCAGGATCACCGCGGTCCCGCGCCGCTTGGCGAAAGCGGTCAGTTCGTGCGCGGCGGCCCGGACCTGCGCGACCGAGCCCGGCGCGCTCTCGACATGGTCGGCCCACATCGTCTGGATCGAATCGATCACCGCGAGCGCCGGCCGCTCGGCCTCGAGCGTGGTCAGGATATCGCGCAGGTTGGTCTCGGCCGCGAGCCGCAGCGGCGCGTCGGCGAGCCCGAGCCGCGCGGCGCGCATCCGGATCTGCGCCGCCGCCTCCTCGCCCGACACATAGATCGGCGCCCCGCCCGCGCGCCCGAAGGCCGCCGCCGCCTGCAGGAGCAGGGTGGACTTGCCGATGCCCGGATCGCCGCCCACCAGGATCGCGCTTGCGGGCACCAGGCCCCCGCCCAGCACCCGGTCGAGCTCGGCGATGCCGCTGATCTGGCGCGGCGGCTCGGGCTCGCTCGCGGCGAGGTCGCTCAGCGCGATGCGCCGGCCCCGCCCGCCGCCCAGCGTGTTCGCCGGACCGGGCGCCAGGCCCGGATCCTCGGAGATGCTGTTCCAGGCGCCGCAGGCCTCGCAGCGGCCCGACCATTTGGCGCTGCTGGCTCCGCATTCGGCGCAGACGAAGGCGCGGCGGCTGCTCATCGGCCTAGGGCTCAAGACGCCCGCCCGCATCGCGGTTGCGCGGGTAGGCGCGCGCCACCGGGAACGGCGGCAGCCAGGATTCGCGGCGGATGGTCCAGAGCTCGTAGGTCGGGCGGAACCGGTCGGGCAGGTCGAGCGCGCCGAGATTGACCTCGACCTCGTCGCCGCTGCGACCGAAGACCGGCGAGCCGCAGCGCGGGCAGAAATGGCGCCCGGCATAGTCGCGGGTCTCGCCCGCGACCGTCACGGCGCCCTCGGGAAAGATCGCCGAGGCATGGAACAGCGCGCCGTGATGCTTGCGGCAGTCGAGGCAATGGCAGAGGCCGACCCGATATGGCGCCCCTTTCGCCACCAGCCGGACGTCGCCGCACAGACATCCGCCGGTAACCTCGTCCATGCTCGGATCTCCTCCTTCGCTCATCGTACGGCGGCGATCGGCCCAATGGCGCGACCATGGATGAACTGGTCGAGATAAGGGTCGGTAGCATCGTCCATTTCGGAGACCGGGCCGTGCCAGCGCACCAGGCCGTCATGCAGCATCGCCACCCGATCGGCGACGGTGCGCACCGTGGTCATGTCGTGGGTGATGGTGACGGCGGTCGCGCCCATCTCGGTCACCAGCTCGCGGATCAGGTCGTTGATCACCCCCGCCATGATCGGGTCGAGCCCGGCGGTCGGCTCGTCGAAGAAGATCACATGCGGATCGGTGGCGATGGCGCGCGCCAGGCCCACGCGCTTTTGCATGCCGCCCGAGATTTCGGCGGGATAGAGATCGGCGGTCTCGGGCCCCAATCCCACGCGGGCGAGCTTGGCGATGGCGCGCTCGCGCGCCGCCGCGCGGCTCAACCGGCCGCGTCCGTGGCGCAGGCGGAAGGCCACGTTCTGCCAGACCGTCAGGCTGTCGAACAGGGCGCCGCCCTGAAACAGCATGCCGAAATCGGCGAGGAACGCGGTGCGGTCGATCCGACCGTCGGCGGCGCCGTCGATCAGCACGCTGCCGCGGTCGGGCGTCAGGATCCCGAGCATGCATTTCAGCGTGACCGACTTGCCGGTGCCGGAGCCTCCGATGATCACGAGGCTCTCGCCCGGCTCGACGCCGAGCGAAACGCCCGCCAGTACCTGGTTGGCGCCGAAGGCTTTCCAGACGTCGCGCAGCTCGATCTTGGGAACCGGCATCAGAAGAAGGCCTGGGTCAGGACATAGTTCGCCGCAAGGATCAGGATCGAGGCCGACACGACGGCATTCGTCGTCGCCCGTCCGACCCCGAGCGCGCCGCGGCTCGAATGATAGCCGTGATAGCAGCCCATCAGCCCCAGCAGGAAGCCGAAGGCCCCCGCCTTGACCATGCTCGAGACCGCGTCGATCTGGTGGATGTAGTCGAGCGTGTTGCGGATATAGCCGGCGGCGTTGAAGCCGAGCGTCCCGGTCCCGATCAGATAGCCGCCCATGATCCCGATCACGTTCGCGACCGCGACGAGCAGCGGCAGCGCGATGAAGGCGGCGAGCACGCGCGGCAGCACGAGATACTTCATCGGATCGGTCGAGAGCGTGGTCAGGGCGTCGATCTGCTCGGTGACCCGCATGGTCCCGAGCTCGGCCGCGATCGAGGAGGCGACGCGGCCCGCCACCATCAGCCCGGCCAGGACCGGCCCGAGTTCGCGCACCATGCCGATCGCGACGATCGAGGGCACCAGCGTCTCGGCGGTGGCGCGTTGCCCCCCGGCATAGATCTGCAGCGCCAGCGCCGCGCCGGTGAAGAGCGCCGTCATGCCGACCACCGGCAGCGAGAAATAGCCGATGGTGATGAGCTGGCGTCCGAGTTCGGTCGGATAGAAGGGCGGCCGCACCAGCTGCGACAGCGTCGCCAGCGTGAAGAGCGCGATCCGCCCGGTCGCCGCGGCGAGGTCGAGCACGGACCGGCCGATCGAGGCCAGGAAGGCGATGGCGAGCTTCGACAGGGTCATGCGGGGTCCGGGGCACCGTCGGCTTCGGGGGCCGCGCCCTTGTAGACGCGATCATAGCGCGCGCCAAGGCTGGTGAGGATCTCGTAGCCGATCGTGCCGGCGGCGCGCGCCAGATCGTCGACCGTCTGGGTCGGACCGAGGATGTCCAGCCGGTCGGGCACCGCGGGAAGGTCGGTGACGTCGGCGGCGATCAGGTCCATCGAGACGCGCCCGATCAGCGGGCAGGGCCGGTCGCCCGCCCAGAGCGACGCGCCGCCGCCCGCGAGCGCGCGCATCAGGCCGTCGGCATAGCCGCCCGACAGCGTCGCGACCCGCGAGGGCCGCTCGGCGATCCAGGCGGCGCCATAGCCGACCGCGCCGCCGACCGGCACGTCGCGGACCTGGATCACCGGCAAGGCCAGGGTGACGACCGGCCGCGCGCCCGCGAAGGGCAGGCCGCCATAGAGCCCGATCCCGGCGCGCGTCAGGTCGAAATGGAACGGCGCGCCGAGCAGGATGCCGCCAGTGGCCGCAAGGCTCCGCCGGGCCGCCGGCAGCCGGGCGGCCCGCGCCAGGAAGGCCTCGCGCTGCGCGGCGTTCTGCGGGTGCGCCGGCATGTCGGCGCAGGCCAGATGGCTCAGCACCAGATCGGGCGCGACCCCTGCCGCCGCGCCGAGCTCGTCGGGCGCGAGGCCCAGCCGATGCATGCCGCTATCGAGCTGGACTGCATGGCGATGACCTGGAAACGCCCTCATGAAATCCTGAATTTGCGCGACGCTGTTGAGGCAGGGCCTCAGGTCGTGGGCGCGCATGGGCCCGGCATCGCCCGGCATCAGCCCGGACAGGATATAGATCGCCGGTCCGGGTCCGAGCGCGTCCCGCAGCGCCGCGCCTTCCTCGGCCAGGGCCACGAAAAAGGTGCGCGCGCCCGCCGCCCGGAGCGCCGGCCCGACCGCGGCGGCGCCAAGCCCATAGGCATCGGCCTTGACGACGGCGGCGGTCTCGACCCCCGGTCCGCTCAGCGCATCGAGCGCGCGCCAATTGTCGGCGATCGCCGCGAGATCGATGGTGAGCTGTGCGCGTGCCAGAGCCGGGCCTCCCCCTTGCCAGGGCTCCATGGGACCCGCCCGACCCGTCGCGGTCAAGTCCCAAGCCCTCGCCACCCCGTGTCTTGGGTCCGAGCCGCTGGCCATTCGGGCGGCGGCGTGCTAGCGGGCGGCATGGACAAGGGTGAAGCATTCCTGTCGGGCGTCGCCGCGGCCGAGGCCGACTTGCGGCTCCTGTTCGAGCCGACGCCGCTGCAGCGCAACGACTATCTGTCGGGCAAGTACGGCGCCGACATCTGGCTCAAGCGCGAGGATCTGAGCCCGGTGCGCTCCTACAAGATCCGCGGCGCCGCCAATGCGATGCGCAAGGCCTTGGCGGCCGATCCGACGCGGCGCCGCTTCGTCTGCGCCTCGGCCGGCAACCATGCCCAGGGCATGGCCTATGCCTGCCGGCACTACCGTACCGAGGGCGTGATCTTCATGCCGGTGACGACGCCGCAGCAGAAGATCGACAAGACGCGGATGTTCGGCGGCCCGGCCGTCGAGATCCGGCTGGTCGGCGACTATTTCGACGATACGCTGAAGGCCGCGCAGGCCTTCTGCGCCGAGGCGGGCGCGATCTTTCTGCCGCCGTTCGATTCGGCCGACGTGATCGAGGGGCAGGCGACCTGCGCGCTGGAGATCCTGGCGCAGCTGCCCGCGCAATGCGCGGTCGATCTCCTGGTCATGCCGGTCGGGGGCGGGGGGCTTGCGGCCGGCATGGTCCGGTTCTTCGCGGAGCGCTCGCCCGCCACGGTCTGTCGCTTCGTCGAGCCGGGCGGCGGCCCGAGCCTGCGCCGCGCGCTCGAGGCGGGCGGGCTCGTCACCCTGCCCAAGGTCGACAATTTCGTCGATGGCGCCGCCGTCGCGCGGATCGGCGACCTCAATTTCGCGACGCTGGCGCGGTTTCCGGCAACCGACGTGCTGATCGCGCCCGAGGACCGGCTGTGCCAGACCATGCTCGAGATGCTGAATGTCGAGGGCATGGTGCTGGAGCCGGCCGGGGCGCTCGCGGTCGACGCGCTGCGCGATCTCGGACCGCTCGAGGGGCGCACCGTGGTCGCGGTCGTGTCCGGCGGCAATTTCGATTTCGAGCGCCTGCCGGAAGTCAAGGAGCGGGCGCTGCGCTGGGAAGGCCGCAAGAAATACTTCATCCTGCGCATACCGCAGCGGCCGGGGGCGCTGCGCGACTTCCTGAACCTGCTCGGGCCCGGCGACGACATCGCGCGGTTCGAGTATCTCAAGAAGTCGGCGCGGAATTTCGGCTCGGTGCTGATCGGCATCGAATCGCCCGACCGCGCCGAATCGGAGGCGCTGCTGGCGCGCATGGATGCCGCCGGCCTCACCTATCTCGACATCACCGACGACCCCGTGATCACCAACCTGATTGTCTGAGGCCGGCATGACCCACGCGCTGAAGCTCGCAACGCTGATCCAGGGCGAGCCCCATCCGGACCTGCCGCCGCTCGTCATCGCCCATGGGCTGTTCGGCTCGGCGCGCAATTGGGGGGTGATCGCCAAGCGCCTGTCCGAGGCGCGGCAGGTGATCGCGGTCGACATGCGCAACCATGGCGACAGCCCGCACCATCCGGTCCAGACCTATGCCGCGATGGCGGCCGATCTCGCCGCGGTGATCGCGGAGCATGGCGGCCGCGCGGCGGTGCTCGGCCATTCGATGGGCGGCAAGGCCGCGATGGTCCTGGCGCTGACCGCGCCGGCGCTGGTGGAGCGGCTGATCGTCGCGGATATCGCCCCGGTCGCCTATGACCATGACCAGATGCGCTATGTCCGGGCGATGCAGGGGGTCGATCTGTCGCGCATCGCCCGGCGCTCGGATGCCGAGGCCGGGCTCGCCGAGGCGGTTCCCGAAGCGTCGCTCAGGGCCTTCTTCCTGCAGAGCCTGAAGCTCGACGAGGCCGGCGCGCGCTGGAGGCTCAATCTGGCGGCCCTGGCCGACCAGATGCCGGGGATCGTCGGCTTCCCCCCCGTCGAAGGCGTCTATCCCGGCCCGGCCCTGTTCCTGAGCGGCGAGCTGTCCACCTATGTCCGACCCGAGCACTGGCCGGCGATCCTGGAGCATTTCCCGGCGGCCGAGCGCCAGGTGATCCCGGGCGCGGGCCACTGGCTGCATGCCGAGGCGCCGCGTCCCTTCGTCGGCGCAGTCAGCCGCTTTCTCGATGCGCGCTAGATCTGGACGCGCGACCCGGCGGTTGCTATGGGGATCGCGGTCGCCGCAGTAGCTCAGCTGGTAGAGCAACGCATTCGTAATGCGTGGGTCGGGGGTTCGAGTCCCTTCTGCGGCACCAGGTCCATTTTTGGGCCATGGTTAAGATTGACTGTGGTCAATTTTCTCCCCGAAAAATAGCCTACAATCAATAAGTTAACGCGATCGGGTCGTGATTTCGCCGGATCGTGGCTTCCAGTCGTCCGCGGTCGTCCCGTTGAAATGTGGTGCATGTGTGGTGCAAGTTTTCGAAGTGCCGGGTTGCACCACATTTCCGGGAGTACCGATCTTGCCGCTTACCGACTCGCAATGCCGCGCCAAGAACGCCACGGGCCGGCGGATCAAGCTCAGCGACGGGGGCGGGCTGCGGCTGGTCGTGACGCCCACGAACAGGAGAACGTGGGAAGTCGCCTACCGCTTCGAGGGCAAGGCCCGAACGCTGATCGTTGGCCCCTACCCTGCAACGGGCCTCGCGGGCGCGCGGCTGCGGCTGGCCGAGGTGAAGGTCGCGCTGCAGAATGGTATAGACCCGGGCGCCAAGGCCGATGCGCCGATCTCCAAGGCGCCGACCTTCGAGACGATGGCCGATGCATGGCGGGCCGCTCGGGCGCCCCGCTGGTGCGACTGGACGCGGACGATGCGCGAGACGCGGCTGCTGCAGAACGTCCTCCCAGACCTTGGCCTCAGGCCGGTCGACACGATCACGCCCCGGGACGTGCTGGCGGTCGTGCGGAAGGTCGAAGCCCGCGGCGCCCACGAACTGGCGCGCCGGATCGCGCAGGACGTGGCGGCGATATTCCGGTTCGCCAAGGCCGAGGGTCATGTCGTCGCCAATCCCGCGGACGGCCTGCACGAAGCGTTCGCGGCCAAGCCGCGAGTGCGGCACCATGCAATGATCGCCCCGAAGGAACTGCCGGGCTTCATGGCGAAGCTCCAGAGCTATGACGGCGCCGAGACAACGCGGCTCGCGATCGAATTCGTTCTCCGCACCGCGACCCGGACGGCCGAGACGCGCTTCGCGACATGGGGCGAGGTAGAGGGCGATCTGTGGCGGATCCCGGCGGCGCGGATGAAGATGCACCGCGAGCACTTGGTCCCGCTCGCGCCCGGCACGGCGCGGATCCTCGCCCGGATGCGGGAACTGACCGGCGGGGGCGGCTGGATATTCCCGGGCGACATAGACCCGAGCAATCCCATGTCCGAGAACACGCTGCTGTTCGCCATGTATCGCATGGGGCTGCGCTCGCGCGCCACTATCCACGGGCTCCGGCGGACCTTCTCGACCGCCTGCAACGAGGCCGGGTTGTTCTCCGGCGACTGGATTGAGATGCAGCTGGCGCACGTCGACGGTAGCGTCCGCGGGGTCTACAACGCCGCGGATTGGCTGCCGCATCGGGTCAAGATGATGACGTGGTGGGGGGAACAGGTCGACCGGGCGGCGGTCGCCGAGCTACTGTGATCGCTCCGCCGCCTTCCGGGCTTCCTCGGCGACGTGCTGGAGCAGCGCCACGTCCATTGCCCGCAGGATCGCGACGTGGTGCGGCTCCAGGGGCGTGCGGGTCAGCCGCCCCCACGCCTCGATCTCGGCGAACGTGATCGGCTGCGGCCCGGCCGCGTGAAAGCCCCGGGTCGCGTCGAGGTCGAGGAAGGCGGACCAGAGCGGCCCGCCGGCCTCGGGGATCGCCGGGCGCCGGCCGGTCGCGAGGTGGCCCTGCAGCGCCTCGACAAGCTGGCGGCGCAGTCGGTCGAGCGCGGGGGTCATGACAGCGCCGCCTTGATGCGCCGGGCGTTGCTGGAGACGTGATTGAGCAACACCTTCTGCCCGCGCTCGGTGCTCAGCGCGTGGTCGAGCACGTCCGCGCTGTCGAGCGTGTTCACGATCTTGATGTTGGTCCCGCCCGCCGCCGGGCTCGCCGCGCGCCCCACGGCGCCGCCATCGGCATAGCCGCGCTTGGCCGATCGGTGCATGGCTTCGAGCCGGCCCGCGCCGATCGCCTCGACCGCCTGCTTGCTGAAGACGTACTCGCCCGCATGGACGATGCCGGCGGGATCGTTCCGCCCGCCCGGCCCCGTATAGCCGCCGTCCGCGAAACCGAAGACGCTGCCGAGCGCCGAGACGATGGCGCCCAGGATGCCGCCGCCCGCCCCGCCGCCCGCGGTGGGCTGGAACATGCCCTTCAGCGCGAGGTCGAGATAATAGTCTGCGACCTTCGTGAGCGCCTGCGAGAGTAGCGTTGCCGCGTCGGTGCCCTCGCGCAGCCCTTCGATCAGCCCCCGGGTCACGTCCTGCTTGAGGCCCGCCAGCGCCTGCGCGGACTTCGCCGCGTCGGCCTGCGACTCGTCCAGCCGCTTCGACTCCGCGCTCGCCGTGGCATAGGCGCCGGCAAGCTCGCCGATCTGCGCGGCAAGCTCCGGGGTGATCTTGACGCCTGCCTGCTGCGCCGCGGTCAGAAGCTCTTGCGCCGCCTTGGCCTTGGTCGCCGCAAAGCCGTAGTCCTCGACCAGGGGATTAACCTTGGCCTGCGCTTCGGTCTCAGCCTGCAGCGCCGCGGTGCGCTTCTGGATCTGCGCGGTTGCCCGCTCAAGGTCATCCGGCCGGTCAGCCGCCGCCGAGCCGCCACCGCCACCCGTGCTCGGGGGCGTGCTATCGACCTTGGGCGGGGTCCAGCCGGCCGGCAGGTCTGGACCCTGCACCGGCTTCTTTGGCAACCCGCCCGGGGGCACGTTCGGGCCGAACTGCCCCTTCCGGTCGGCGATCACAGCATCAATCTTGGCCTGCGTCGTGGAAAGCTCGGCGATGCGCGCCTGCAGCGCCTCGGCCTCGTGCTTGGCGATCGGCGAGTCCGGCCCGAAGCCGAGCCTCTTGGCGTTCTCGGTCAGCCCCTCGCCGCTCGCGGCCGTGCGCAGCTGCGACTCGAGGTCGGCCCGCTCGCGGATGATCGCGGCCCGCTGATTGGCGATCTGCCGATCGGTCTGACTCTGGAACTCGCGGAACGAGTTGATGAAGTCGTACAGCGCCGCGCTGGCCGAGATGATCGCGTTCTTGAGGCCGGATCCGACCGTGGTGGCGACGGCGCCGAACATCTTGTTGAGGTCGTCGGCCTTCGCAATCAGGTCGTCATCCATGACGGCGCCGAGCTTCACCGCCTCGTCGCGCGTGCGCTCGATCCCCTGCCGCCCCTGTTCGATCAGCTGGACGAACTTCTCGCCGCCGGTCCCGCCGAACACCTCGTCCATGATGCGGATCTGCGCTGCATTGTTGTCGAGATCGCCAAGGCGGTCGATGATTTCGAGGAACAAGTCGGACGGGTCGCGCAGCTTGTCTCGAAGCTCGTCGGCGGTGAAGCCCAGGCGCTGGAACGACTCCGCGGCCGATCCGCCGCCGGTCGTGACGAACTCGTCGGCGCGCAGGGAAAGCTCCTTCAGCCCGTCCGCGAGCGCGTCAACCTCGATCCGGTTCTGCGATGCGACGTAGGCCCATTTCTGGAACTCGCCGGCCGAGAGGCCCGCCATCTTCGCCTTGTCGCCGATCTCGGCGATATGCCCGGCCAACTCATTGACCTTCTTCCCGGCTTCGAGGGTCGCCGCCGCAATGGCCGTGATCGCGCCGGCAATCAGCCCGCCCTTGCCTGCCGCCCGGCCCAGCCCCTCGAAGGATTCCGCGAATGCGCCGATCTTGCTCGACGTCGCGGCCAGGGCCTGATTGATGCGGCCGGTCGAGCGAACCATGTCCTGTTCCATCGCCTTGGTGGCGCGGCTGCTGCGCTTCTGCAGGTTCTCATAGGTGCCGGTGCCGGTGCGCTCGGCCTTCCGCATTTGCTTCTCGAAGTCGTTGATCCGGGCTTCGAGGGTGACGAACAGTCGTTCGCCGTCTTGATCAAACGCCATGGTGGCATTCCTTCTTAAATTGGCGAGAATAGATCCTCTGTGAACCAGTCACGCGAGGTAGAGAAGCCGGATTCATCTGCAGCGGCGCGGGCGACGGCCATGGTTGTTGCCACGGCCCCGTCGATCTTGTTGCCGCTGCGCCCCTTGTGCATCATGCGGTTGCCGGCCTTGTCGGTCTCGATTTGGACGTTCCCGAAGTTCCAGCGGAGGATGGGATGACCGCCATGGAGCAGCGCGCCCGAGAGGATGACGCGCTCCAGTGTCTGGACGGCCGGCGCCATGCTGACCCAACCCTGCCGGAACTCGACCGCCGGCAGGCCGTCCTCGTTGAGCGCGGCCATCATGGCGCGGCCATAGGTCGGATCGAAGGCGATCTCCTGCACGGCATAGGTGGCGCAAAGCTCGCGGATCTGGTCCTCGACCGCGCGCAGATCCACGACATTGCCGGGCGTCGGGGTGATGTATCCCTGCCGCGCCCATTCGACATAATCGACGCCATGATGCTCGCCGCGGGCGCGCAGCTGGTCCTCGGGGCAGAAGAACCAGGGGCGCACCAGGTAGGAGTCGCCGTCGCGCCAGCAGGCCACCACCACGGTCAGGTCTTCGTTCTTCGAGAGGTCGACTCCGAGCCAGCACGGGACTTGCCGGGCTTCGAGGTCGAGCAGATCCACCTCGCCCGAGCCGCGGTCATAGACGGCCATCTCGACAAAGGGCGATGTGGACTGGTCGAGCCAGACGTTAAGGTTGAACTGCAGGAACGAGTCCCGCTCGAAGGGAGAATGCTGCGCCTTCGCGGCCTTGTCCCGGAACGCGGCTAGGTCGGGGTATCCGTGGGCGAGGCCCGGGTTGACCGCGTGCCAAACGGACTCGTCGGTCCAGTCGTCACCTGGCTCGGCCATGAAGATGACGGGCAGGGTCGCCGGGTCGTCGATCTCGCCCTTCTGCACCTTGATCGCGTATTCAACCGTCTTCCAGGCGAGGTTTTCCTGGCCCCGGCCCGAGGTGCTGGCAATGATCGTCAGAGTATTCGGAACCTTAACCATAGCAGAGTCGATCGCCTCATAGAGACGAAGACCGTCAGCACCCGACCATACATGGATTTCGTCAAGTACAGCCACGGTCGGTGTCTTGCCATGGTGTGCGTTTCCCTTTGACGATACTGCAACATATCGGCTACGCTCGGCGGGAAGTGCGATTGTCGAAGTATAGTCGCGGACGGTTAGGTGTTTTCCAAGGCGCTTGTCCGCCTGAACGATCGTCGCCGCTTCGTTGAACAACTCCCGAGCCTGTTCATGAGCCGACGCCGCCGAGATGGTCAGCCCGCCCGGCAGCCGCTCGGGGCCGATCAGATGCAGAAGGGTGATCGCGGCGCACAGGCTCGTCTTACGGTTCCCCCGCGGCAGCAGCAGGACCACGCGCCGAACAACGCGCGTCCCGTCCGGGTTGCGCGGCCCATAGATCGCCCGGATAATCCGCTCCTGCCACGGGTCCAGCTGGAACGGGTGACCGGGGGCGGGGTTCTTCGGGTGCTTCAGCCGGCGCAGCCAAGCGACCGCCCGCTCGCCATAGCCGAGGGGATCGGGGATCGGGCTGTTGTCGGAGATCCAGGCGGGCGAGAGCATGTCAAAGATCCAGCAGGTCGTCGCCTTCGTCGTCGTCGCGGACGGCGGGGCGGGAACGGCTGACCGGGGTCAGCCCCAATTCGGATGCCAGCTGGCGGGCAAGGGTAGTGGCCTGCTGGAGAATGACGGAAGCCGGGTGCCGCTTCGGGCCGGCATTGGTCGCGACGACGAAGCCCTCGGCTTGCAGCTGCCGCTCGGCCGCGCGGGCGATCCCGATCTGCACCACGAACTGCTCCAGCATTGCCAGATCGGGGGTCGTGAGGATGCGCCGCTCGGCAAGCTCGGGCTGCACGCGGTTCCATTCCTCGGCCGCGTCCGGGCTCAGCCATTTCGGGGCGTACATGCGGCCGATTGGCTTCGGGTCGCGGCGCAGGCTTGGCTTGGCTCCTACGGGCATGGTCAGGTCTCCTTGGCGGTCAGGTCGAGCCAGCGCCGCCGGCCGATCTCGGTAATGGACTGGATCGCGTAGACACGGCCGGCCCAGAGGATGCGGTCGGCGGGGGTCAGGCCCGGGACATGGTGGACGCGGAACACGGCCGAGGCCCGGTCGTGGGCGCCCGCGTCGTCGGGCTCGGCGGCGGTCGCCACGTCCGACACGGCGGCGCGCAGCGTGATCAGGTCCGACCAGCTGGCGGCGGGGCTGCCCGCGTCGGTCAGGGTCACGCTCGCGCGCCGGATCACGATCGTCTCAACCAGGGCGGTCATGCCAGATCCTCAACAATGGCCTCGACCGTCACCACGGCATGGCCCATGGTGCCGCTCGGGTCGCGCAGGGTGCGGACGCTCGACACCCACGCGCCGAGGCACGCGAACTGATCGGGGAGGTCGAGCGGCGCCGCGTGCACGGCCGCGCGGACCTGCCCGGCGATGGCCGTCACGCCTTCCAGCGAGGTCTCCCGGCGCCAGACATGGAGCGTGTGGTGCACGCGGACGCGGCGGCGGGTCATGCCGCCGTCCTCGATCTCCTGCGCCTCGCCGAGCACGATGCAGGCGGGCGCCGCCGGCCGGTCCCCGCGGTCAATGATGCACGCGGCCGGGACCAGCGCGACCACGGCGGGCGTGCCGACCAGACGGGCGCGGAGGGCGATCTGCAAGGCGAGGGCGGCGGACATTATGCGGCCGCGCTGCGGATCGCGCCGCGGTTCGCATGATCGGTGCCGGCCCCGGCCGCGTCATAGGCCCGCGCCGCCTCGATCTCGGAGTCGAAGTAGCCCAGGAACCGGCTTCGCCCTCCAACGGATCGCCGGGCTCCCCAACGATCCTTCCAGGCGTACACGCCTTGATAGCGCGAGGTGCGCGCGGCGCCGTTGCAGGTCCAGGTTCGCGCCGAGCCGCCCGGGTCGGTCATGGCGTCGGCGAGATTGCCCGGGCGATCGTCGGAGTTGTCACCGTTGAGATGCCGGATCTCGCCCGCGGGCCAACGGCCGAAGTGCATGGCGAAGACGACGCGGGCGCGATTGATTTTCTGGTAATCAATCGCGCCGGCATGCGCCCCCTTGCTGGTCTGCGCGGTGAATGCCTCGGCGCCCTGCTTGACCGGCCCGCGACTCACGCGCCAGCGCAGCACGCCATCCGGGTCGAGCCGCAGCAGTTCGTGCAGCCGTTCGATTGTCGGAGGGGTTTTCATCTCGCGTCCTTTATCGCCTTGGAGATTGCGCGTTTGATCCGGTTCGCCGCGCGCTTCCGGTAGCTGCGGAAGGCGGGCCAGAAATAGGGCTGCGGCTGTGTGTGCTCGGTCCCGAACTCGACCAGGTGGGCGTAGCGGACCTTGCTATCCCCCGCGGTCACGGCGGCCTGAAGCTCGGTCAGGGTGCGGCGGCCGCCCGGCTGCGAATAGGGGGGCGTGGTCTCGCCCGGGCCGGTGACTGCGATGCTGGCGCGCAGGTCGCCGGAGTCGACTGGCGCGAGGCGGCGCGCGGCGCCCGCGATCTCGTCGGCGCCCTTGACCAGGGCCGGCTTGACCGCCGCCCGCGCCGCCTTGGGGATCGCGGCCATGCGGTGCTGGAACCGGGCGAGTCCGTTGTCGGCCATGGCTCAGAAGCTCCGATCGCGATAGGCGCAGAGGATGGCGCGCGCGGCGAAGGGAACATCCTGCAGCGTCTCGGGCACGGCGGACTCCCGGTTCGCGAACCAGGTCGCTGCGATCTGGAGCACCGCGACGGATAGCGCCGCCGGGACGCTGGACGGATAGCGGGCCGCGATGGCATAGCCCAATTCCGCCTCAACGAGGCCCTGCGCGCCGTCGAGGAACAGCCCGAGCAGGGCGTCGTCCTCGGTCGCCACGCCATCGCTCAGGCCGAGATGATCGCGGATCTGCTGAATGGTCACGATCGCCATAGTCAGACTCGCACCACGTTGCTGTTGATCCACAGTTCGGCGACGAGCCGGGGCTGATCGTTCGGCGCCCCGAACACTTCGATCACGCCCGCGACGGCCGCGACGAACAGCCGCTCGGCGCCGTCCGCGAGCACGATCCGAAAGGCGTAGTCGTCCGCGGTCGCCTCGGCCGCGATCAGCGCGGCTTGGCCCGGCTTGCTGGCGTCGAGCGCGAAGGCGGGCTCGAATGTGTCGGTCCAGCGCGCGGCCTTCTCGCGGGTCGCGCGCGGCCCGGAGCGGCTGCCCGACTGGCGAACGGGATCGGCGGTCATGCGGAGCCGGCCGAGGTCTTCGAGGCCCTCGATCTCGCGCCAAGTCTGGCCGGCGAACGCGGACGCGCCGAGGTCGGCGCCGAAATGCACCAGGCGGGGCGGGATCACGCCGCCGATATAGATCCGGGAGTGCGCGGTGATCATGCCCGGCGCTCCAGTTTTTGCTTGGCGCTGTTGTGATGGTGCGCGCACAGCGGCTGCCAGTTCTCTGGATCCCAGAACAGCGAGGGGTCGCCCCGGTGCGGAACGCGGTGATCGACCACGGTCGCGTTGGCGCGGCAGCCGGGGTGCGAGCAGGCACCGTGCATCGAGAGGAATCGGGCGCGGGCCGACTCCCAGATGCTGGTGTAGCCCCTCGCGCTGGAACTCGGCCGCATCGAGTCGTGGCGGGCCTTGCGGTCCCGGTCGAGTTGCTTGCGGCACGGGCAGCGGGCGCCGGCCGGCAGGACCGATCCGCAACAGGGCTGAATGGACGGCGCTTTGGACGGCACGGGCCGGCTCCTATGGGCTGGAGGGTCCGACCGCCGGCCGGGGAGAACCGGCGGTCGGGGGAGGTCCCGGCGGGCGGGGAGGTCCCGCCGGGAATGGGCGTCACGGGCGGATGGTGAGGTCGGTCAGCACCGCGACGGCGCCGGCCGCGATCGACGTTCCGCCGGCCTTGGTCAGCACCGCGCGGACATACCGGCGGTAGCCGCGGTACCCGAGCCGGTATTCAGCGTTCGCGAGCAGGGTTGCCGGGGCGTCGGAGTCCCACTCGGCCGCAGCCACGTCCGCGAAGGTGGAGCCGTCCGCACTCTCCTGCAGCTTGACGGAGAAGTCGCCGGCCGAGGTGATTGCGCCCGTCGACACGATGAAGGCCACACGATTGGGCCCCTTCGTGTCGACCGCCGCGCCGTTGACGGTCGCGGACTGGACGGCGGGCGCGAGCGCCTGCACTGCCTTGATGTTGCGGGAAAGATCGCGCATGGGTTGTGCTCCTTAGCTCGCGGCCTGCCGGATCTTCACGATCGCGGTGGGATTGATGACGGCGCCGCCAACGCGGCGGGTCGCGTGGATCCGGGTCAGCCCGGAGACGGCCTGCGAGTACGGGTCAACCAGGATGCTGATCTCCGAGCGATCGAGGATTCGATATGCCGCGTTGATGTCTCCGAAGATGATCGGTTTCGTGTTGTTCCCGGGCGCCGGGGCGTCGGGGAGTTCCAGCACGTCCCGGCCGAACAGCTTGGCGCTGAAACCGTCCGACAGGTTTTCGTTCCAGGCGTAGGCGCCGGCCGCGCCCGCGCTGATCGCGATCTTGCGAAGCTCGGCCAGGCTGGCACCCGACATGAGCCAGGTTCCGCGATTGCGGACCACGGCCGGCAGGGCGTGCATGGCGTTGAGCAGCGGGTCGAAGCTCGCCGAGAGCGACGTGTTGAGCGTCGGCACCTCGACAACGGCCGCGTTGGTCCACAGGCCCTCGGGGTCGAGAACGCCCGTGCCGTTGACGAAGGCAGCGCCCTCTTTCTGCGCGAAGTCCTCGGCGAGCGCGATCGTCACCTCGTCCAGGGCGGCCGGGGCGTCGGCGAGCAGGGCGTTCGAAATGTCGACGTAGGTCGACAGCTGCCGCACGATGACTTCGTTCTGGCCGAAGCCGGGCTCGGAGCCGGTGCGGGTCTGGAGTTCCCCGTGCCAGGCCGCGTTGGTCACGCTGGTGCGCTTCGGATAGACCACGCTCGGCGCGGAGGTCGAGCGCACGCTCGCGACGAGGCGGACGGGCGACTGCAGGACGATGTTGCGGGTGATCTCGGTCGAGATCTCGGCCGGCGCGAAGAAACCGCCCTGCGGGTCGGACGACACGTTGAGCGCCTTCTGGGACTCGGCCGGCAGGGACGAGCCGAAGCGCAGGTAGTCGCCGAACGCCTTGCGCTCGGTGGCGGCTTCGTCGTCGGCCTTCACGATGACCGCCGGGGCGCCCGGGCGCGCGGCCTTGGCTTCGAGCTTCGAGAGGCGATCGGTCAGCGCCGAGACTTCACCTTTGACGGAGTCGCGGAACTCGTCCAGCGCCTTCGTCACGATGCCGGCGGGATCGTCCTCGGCTGTCTTCGTCGAGAATTCGTGGCTGTGCCTCACGGCCTCTACCTCACGTTGAAATGGGCCGAGGCCCGGTTGAGTGCGGCGGCGATATTCAGCGCCTCGACCGCGGTTTTCGCGCTGGTAACCCGGGCGCCGGGATGCATCGGGATCGCCACAATCGACGTTTCGAGCAATTCAAGCTCGGCGATCTCCCTGCCGCCACCTTTCCGGCCCGCGGCCTTCTTGGTGATGAAGCCGATGGACAGGCCGCGCACCGCGCCCGACTGCACCAGGGCGCGGACTTCGCGAGCACGGGGCAGATCCTCGACCAGCAGCCGGCCTTTCAGATACAGCCCGTCCGCGGCGACATGGGCCTCGGTCCAGGCGCCCACGGGGTCGTTCTGGTCATGGCCGAACAGCATCGGGAGCGGCATGGGCACACCCTTGAACGCGGCGGGCAGGATCACGTCCCCCACGCGGTCGGGGCGGGTGAAATCCCACGCCTTGCCCTCGATCTCGCCGCCGTCTGCCGCGGTTAACTTCGTTTCGAAGACGAACCGATCCATCAGAACTCGCCCATGAAGTTGGAGCGCATCCCGGCCAGCTGGTCGGCCTGTTCCTCGACCCAGCGCGCGGCCTTCAGCAGGCGCAAGACGTTGACGAACGAGTGCGGCAGGGGCTTGCCGTTCTCGGTGATCGCCCAATCGGTGACGCACTCGGCCAGCGCCTCGATCCGGGCGCGGTGGCGGTCCTCGGCGGTCACACGCCCGTTCGTGTCGGCCAGCTCGGCGAGGCGGTCGGCGAGGCGCAGCTGCGCGCGGCGCTGCTGGTCGGAGTCCGGCCCGGCGATCTGCAGGCGGATCCCGGTCGGCTCGCCGGTCACGGGGTGCCGCAAATCGAACCAACGGCCCCGGGTCTGATCCCGGGAATTGCCGAGAATGTCGGCGAGGTCCATGGGCGTGTCGCTCATGCTTTGGGCTCCGAGGTGATGTTGGGATTGAGGAACACGTCGCCGCCGTCGCGCGGGGGCATTCCGAGCCAGTCGCGGGCCTCGTTCGCGTTGATGGTCTGACTCGCGATCAGGCTGTTGATCGCGGTCGCCCGGGCGGTCAGGTCGGCCCGGGTCAGGTCGTCGCGGTCGAACCGGATCGCGAAATGCCGGCGTTCGTCGGGCAGGAACAGCGCGCGACGGAGCGCGGCTTCGAGGGCGAGCAGCCACGGCTCCAGAGTATAGGTCAGGAATTCGCGGCCCATTTGCTCCGAATTCGACCAGGTGGCGCGGTCAAGCTGATAGATCATGCTCGGCGGGACGCGGAACGCGCGGCAGATCTCGGTTACGGTGAACTGCCACAGTTCGAGGAACTGCGCGTCAACGGCGCTCAGGGCGAGGGGGCGGAACTCGGCGCCATCTGCCAGGATCGCCGTCTTGCCGCCTGCGTCGGGGCCTTCATGGGCCGCGCGCCATCCGGCGATCGTCTTCTTAATCGAGTCCTCGCCCATGCCTTTGGCGAAGTTGAGCGTGCCGCTCGGCCGCGCGCCGCGGGCGAACAGCCGGGCGCAGTGGTCGGACATGACCGCCGCGATCGACACGGATCCCCGCGCCCGGGCGAGCGGCGAGCGGCCGAGCGGGGCCGGCAGCCACAGCACATCGCGCGACGGGATGACGGTGCCGTTGAGGCTGAAGGTCGGCTCGCCGGTCGCCGCGTCGAAGGTCACGGCCATGACGCCCGGGCGATACGGGATCAGTTCGGCGGCGCGGCCGATGCCGTCGCGGCCGATATAGGCGGTCGCGCCCTCCGAGCGGGTTAGTGAGGTGGACACCGTGTCAGCGACGAAGGCAGGGAACGCCATCCAGTCGTTGACGTCGCCCGCCAGCAGCGCAGCAACGGGATGATCCGGCGCGTCGTGCTCGATGCCGTCCGCGTCGATCCGCTTGACCTTGACCGGCAGGCTGGCGGCGGTCTCGGCGATGACGGAGATGCAGGCGGATACCGCCGGCACCGCGATTGCCTGCGCGGCCGAGACGTTCAGCCCGTTCGAGGTCGCCTGAATCCCGAAGATCTCGGACAGGTCCGGCGAGGGGTTCGCCAGGGATTTCGCCTCGGGGGCGGCGGGGGTGCGTTTCTTCCAGATCATGATGGTATAGTACACCAAAATGGCGGAAATGTCGAGTCTTTTCAGTATGTTGGAGTCGTTACCTCGTGGGACGACTAGGGACGACTAGGGACGACTAGGGACGACTGCGGACAAACTTGTCGGGTCTCCCGTGGACGATCCGGGACCGAATCCGCGAAAACCTGATTGCGCATGGGGTGCGCAGATACCCCACCGGCCCGGGGTGATTCGGAGGGATCGAAACCGATCGGTTTCGCTGCTGGTCGGGATTGGTCTTAGATTGGTATTAGATTGGTATGCATAGGGGATCCGGGAATCGAAACCGATCAGTTTCGACGGAGCGGCCCGTGCAGCGGCCTCCCGACCGGGCGGGCGGTGATACCAGCCGGGGGCGAGATGCCCGCCAGCGGGCCGCTCCGTGGCGCTGCGGGGCATTCCGGGGTGGGCCTGAAAACCTACATTCGGGCAAATCTCGTGCGCGGCAACCCGCGCCGGTCCCTAGAGTATAGCCGAAGTTGTTAACCACCCCCCGGTGCAGAACGTGTAAACGTGACTTCGTGTATTTGTGAGATACACTGTCGACATTGCGTCCGAATTAACTACGATAACTGTAGCGAATCGCCGCGTTAGGTGCGATGCATTGCGAACACAAACCGAATAGGAGATGCAAATGGAATACGTGAAGACCGCCGAAGACATGGAAGCTTGGGAAGCTGGCGTTGCCGCGGGCAGCGACAAAACGACAGCGATGATCAATCACGCTATCAACAAGGGACTCGACCGATACCATAGCGAAGGACTGGTAGGCTCGGGGATCGCCAAAAGCATCGTCGCAGAATGGCTTCTGGAACTGCAGCGCGGATGGGGCCGAGCCGAGACGTTCGGCGCCGCCCAGGCCCTTGCTGACAATCTGTTGAGGCTCGTGCTTCTGCATGACCCGGAATTCGCCGCAATGACCGAGCAGGCAGAAGCCGAAAGGCGGGCCATGCACTAACCGATCAGCAACCCTCTCCACTCGACACACTGGCCCTCGGCCCGCCCTCGGTGCGACACTAGCGCCGGGGAACGGGGCGGGGGCCGTATCATGTTCATGGGAGCGATCAGGCGCAGGGCGCGGTTGCGGCGCGAGGCCGGCCGGCTTGTGGTGCGCCACGGGCTGCCGGCTGCGCTCGCTATCGGCAGGGTGATCGTGGCACCTGAGAACCGCGCCCGCTTCGAGCGGCTGGCGCGGCGGTGCGAGCGCGATCTGGAGGGGCTGGACTCCTCGACCAGGTGGCAGGTCGCGGCGCGGTGGCAGGGGATATAATCAATCTCTGTCCATGGGGGGCTATTCCGCCACCCGGGTTGCTCGCCACCGACCACCGCCCCTATAGGGTGCGGTGGCGGTGGTGGCGAGGGTCAACTGCGCCACTGGTGGCTCGGTGGCGGTCGGTGGCGCCGGTGGCGGTTGTCAACTCGATCTCAGCAACACCATGAATTATCATGGTTTTTCCGATCCGTGTCCGGCTGCGTCTTCGAGCCATTCGGTGGCGGTCGGTGGCGCGAGCCGAAAACCCGCCACCAAATCCGCCACCAAAGACCCTTTAACTTCGGGGGTGTCGGTGGCGGTTGTCAACTCGCAATGCGATAGAAGATTGACTGTAGTCAATTCCCGGATCGCCTTATGCGCGTATTCGCGCCGGCCCTTGTCGGTCGGCGAAATGGAGTGTGCTGCAAGTTCCGCAATCAGCGCCTCCCGCACCACGAAGCCGGACTCGTCGGCGAGCTTCCGCGCCGCGTTCCATGCGGCCTTGCCGGCCTTCCCGAGATCCGCAATGCGCGGGTCTTCCAGCACGTCCGGGCACCAATCGACAACCGCCGTCCTGACCGGATTGCCTTCGTCGTCGTCGCCAAGGAAAACCGGCTTCAGGCGGAAGGCCGGGAGGTCATAGTCGGACTCGTGGTCGCGCTGCTTCTTGACGCTGGCCTTGCAGAACGTGCCGCCGTCCGGCCGCAGGATCTCGATCTCGGAGTCGATCGCGGCGACAAGCGACGAATGCCCTCGCATACCCTTGGCAATGTCCTTGCCGGTATGATGGACGATCAGGACATGGGCGCCGGTCTCCTCGCGGATGCGGTCGACGTTCCCGACAAAGGCGGTCATATCGACCGGGCTGTTCTCGTCGCCGCCGGAAAGCGATCGGCTCAACGTGTCGATGACGATCATGCTCGGAAGATCCGCCGCGCCGTCCGCTGCCATAAGCTCGCGGTGCATGGTGATGATCGCCGCCACGTCGCCCTTGTCGTCGCCCGCCAGCAGGTTTGCCCCTCCGCGGCGATAGGCGAACGGGATCGGCCTGGGGATCTCGGATTCCTGCCGAATGCCCATGATGCGCTTGACGATGCCGGTGCCGCCTTCCAGCGCGAGATAGAGCACTGCCGCGCGCTTCACCTTGCGGCCGTTCCATTCCTTGCCGGTGGCGAGGTGAAAGGCGAGGTCGAGGGCGAAGAACGTCTTGCCGCTGTTGCTCGGCCCATAGACCACGCTCGCGGCGCCTTGGTCGAGCAGGTCGCGCACCAGGTAGGGCGTGGCCTGCGGCAGGGTCGCGGCGTGGAACCATTCCAGGCCCAGATTGGCGGGGTCGATCTTGGGCGCGGTGGCCGGCGGCGCCGGCTTCTCCCATGCCCAGCCCGCGGCCTTCGCCAGATGATACAGGCTGCCGAGCGCCACGGGGCGCCCATGGTCGCGCCGGGCGTAGCGGTTCCAGTCGCCGCGGGCCTGCCGGCGGACCATCGCGGCCTTGTGCTCGCCATCCTTCGCCCAATTGCGCATCCGGGGGCAGATCTCGACATAGCGCGCCCACACGTCGAAGCCCTCGCGGCTGCCGCGGGTCGCGTGGCTAAGCGCACGGACCACGGTCTGCCATTCGGGATCGGTGTAGGTCGTTCCGGTGCCGTGCTCGGCGATTGCCGCGAGCGCCGACTGCAGCCGGCCGGAAGCCATGTCCTCGGCGAATGACTCCTCGGCCTGCTGCTGTTTAAGCTCGCGCTCCAGCTCGTCCAGCGGCTCGCCGCCGCCGCTCGCGGGCGCGACGGGCTCGATCCCCTCGACATGATCCAGGAATGCGCCGTCGACCAGATGCGTCTCGAAGCCCTCGGAGTCGCTCAGCCGGCCGAAGTAATAGGACTGCGAGAGGGTGAACGACTCGGATGACAGGATGCCGCCCAGGGCGCCATTCAGGCGGGCGCAGAGGTCTCGGCGGGCTTCGGGGGCATGGGGCTTGCTCAGGGGCGCCAGGACGCGCCAGCGCGGCCGGTCGGGCCGGTGCGAGGGGCTGGTATAGATCAGCGCCGCAATGCCCGCAGCGCGCAGCCGGGCGGCGCCCTCGGCGGGGCTCAGGGCCTCGCCGTCGTAGTCACCTTCGATTCCATGCACGCGCAGAACGTTGCCGTTGTGGCGCAGGCATCCGCCGGGCGTCGGCTGGTCGCCGAAATCCGTCAACTTGATCCACGGTAGCTCGGCCTTGATCTCGGCGACGTTGTGATTGACGCGCTCGGCCATCTGGCGCAGCGACCAGGCGCCGACAGTCTTCGTCTTCGCGTCCCAATCCTCGAAGCGAGTAAAGCCGATCGGGCGATCAAGCGGCGATTGCGGAAATGGGACAATATCCCCGAGCAAATCTGCTAGTTCTGCGTCGAAATAGGCTTGACTTTCAGGCGAATTCATGCAATTATTCCTTCAGTGTTCGTGAATGACTTGAGGCCGGCATTGGGGTTGTATCCCAAGCCGGCCTTTTCTTTCTGCGTCACGGGATCAGGTGCCGAACCGGGCGCGGCATCGTATCGAGATGGTCAACGAAGCGCGCGCGTAGCCGGTTAAGCCGCGTCCTGATTTCCGGGTCGCCGGCCAGCGCCCTCTCTATCAGGTCGCGCCACTCGGCGGCGGGCCACTCGGCGGCGGGCCGCTCGGCGGCACCCGGGCTCGGCTTCAGGCTGGAGAGTGTCCCGTGTCGGCGATCGTCCCGCCGCCGCCGCAATTCGGTCTCCACTCGATCCCCGCGCAGGGCCTCGGCCTCGTCGCGGTAATGCTCGCACTCGGCCTTCAGCGCGGCGAGGTGTGCCCGCTCGCTCTCGGCGGCGGCTTGGCGGCGGCGGCGGGCCTCGCTCATAAGCTCGCGGCCGGCCTCGGCCTCGCGCTCGCGCTCCGTGGCGGGCTTGCTGGCGCGCTGGCGCTTCGGGGCGGCGGCGCGGCGGGCCAGTCCGTCCGGGGCGTGCTCGTCCCTCCAGGCGACGACTTCGGCCTCGTCCCAGAGGTTCCGATGCGACCGGCCGGCCGGCTCGGTGGCGACGGGGGCGGGGAAGGTGCCGCGCGCCACACGGCAGCGGACGGTGCTCGGCGCGCCGTCGACCAGGAAGCACACGCGGTCGATGTTGATCAGGCGGCGGCTCATTGCGCGGCCTCGGCGACTTGGGCCTTGGCCCATGCGTCGATCGTCTCGACCGGCCAGACGGCCACGCGCGCGGAGAGCTTGGTGGGGCGGGGGAAGCGGCCTTCGGCCATCAAGGCATAAAGGTAGGCTCGGCTGAAGCCGAGGCGCTTGGTCACGTCGCGCGGGCGCAGGAAGGTCATTCCGGTAGGTCCTCCGTCTAGGGGGTGGCTATGGGTTCGGCTGGCATTCTCCCGTGAGAATGGGGTCGCGGCCTTCTGGCCTCGGTAGTCCGACCCCTAAGATACACGAACGCCCGTAGTTGTCAATAGAAAATATAAGAACAGCGCGGAATTCGACTGCGATTCCGTGTCAATAGAATTCTTCTCTCGAATTGCAGATTCCGAAACCCCAAGAAAACCGTCGTTAGTTATAGTTAAGATGGACTACAGTCTATTTCGCGCCCACGGTCGTCCCGTTGAAATGTGGTGCATCCTGTGGTGCGACACGAAAAACACCCCTGAAAAATCAGGGGCGTGAGTCCCTTCTGCGGCACCATTGCCCGCCTGCTAGTGATGGCCTCCCGCCGTTTGTTCCGGGGTCGCTGCCTCGCAGGAGACGTCAGGGTTCCAGTCCGCGAACATTCCGTTCCGGTTCGGTTTCCAGGCCCAGACATGCAGCTCGTAGAACGGATCGAGGCCGTAGCGATTGGGCGCGGTGTTGAAGTTGAAGAGCTGGCCATCCAGGGCGGCCGGTCCCTTGAAGGTGATGTATTCGACCCCGACCAGAGCCAGCTTGCCGTCGGCGGTCGGCTCGTACAGCACCGCCTCGGGCTTCTTGGCGTCGATCGCGTCGTCCTTCAGATAGTCGGCATTGACGAAATGGATCCCCATCGCGCCGCCCGTCGGACCACTGACGCAAGGGCCGGGTTCATAGCCCTCCTTCATCGCCACCGACGGATCCGCGAACCGGCCGAGCGCGGCCCGCACGTTGTCGGGTAGGGTGGCGGCGGCGCCTGGCCGAACGGCCGACATGACGAGCAGGAGCGCGGACGCACCGGCAAGGGCCACGGTCCGGCGCCGGGGGGCGAAAGCCGTTGCTTGGCCTGCCGGGATGTCTGTCCTTGCGACGGATTCGACGTGCGGAACCTTCTTCATGACGGCTCTCCTCTTCGCGCCGCCGGGATCGGGTGTTTGCCTCCGCTTGCGGGGCAGGCGCCAGAGTGCCGGGGGCTTCTGGAATACGGCGTCGATAATAGCAAAAACCCGCGCGGCGCTTGTCATCCGTTCCGGTGACAATCCGAGAAAGAGCGGATCAGGCCAGCGGCAAGGCGACGCTGAGCAGCGCGCTGACCAGCATCGCCTGGTTGCTCACTCCGGTCTTCGCGAACATGCGCCGCAGCTGGGTCCGCGCCGTGTTGATGCTGATCCCGAGCAGCCGCGCCGCCTCGACCAGGCTGTTGCCGCCGACGATCAGGCCCGCCAGCTGCATCTGCGCGGGCGAGATGTGGTAGAGCACCGCCGCCGCGGCGAGGCGCTGTTGCGTCGAATGCTGATCGTTGAAGGAGACCATCACCAGCCCGCCCTCGGCGATGATCCAGCAGACCGTGTGGGACGCCGCGTCAGGGTCGCCAAGGATGATCGGCAACGCGCCGTACCGGGCCGGGGCGACCGACTGACCGACCTGCCGGCGGGCATAGCGGCGCAGCCCGGCCGCCCACTTTATCGCGGCCTGAAGCTGCAGGTCGTCGGCCCGGCCGCGCGCCCGCAGCCGGCCGCGGCTCAGGAGCAGGGCAGGGTGCGTCTTCAGCTCCTGGTCCGCCGCGCCATTCATCCAGACAATGGTCGCGGCCGCGTCGACTCGCAGCAGCGGATGATCGGCGTATTCGACTGGCGAGCCGATCATGAAACATCCGGCGATCCGCCACCGGCCTTCATGGCGCTCGAGGATCCGCATCTCCTGCTGCCGTCCCGGGACGTCGAACGGATCGCCGGTCGAGGGAGCGACCTGCTCGAACGTGACCCAGGCCATGTCGTGGTCAACCCGGATGTTCACGTTCTCGCGGCGGACCTGCGCGGCCGAGCGGTTCGGCATCGGGAACTCGCCCATGCTCGCCTTCATGGCCGCGGATTCGCGCTCCCAGCCGGCATTCGCCAGTACGCCGCAGCGGGCGAACCAGCCGATGCGGCGGATATAGGGCGCGTGGACCCAGCATTCGGTCCAGCCCTCGTAATCCTTGTTGAAATAGGCCGCCGTCTCCGCCTCGATCACACGAAGAACGTCCGCCTCGTCGGCATTCCGGTCGGCATTCCGGTCGGCGTCCACGCGGCACCCACGCAATAACGTGCTCTGGAAAGTGCTTTGGCCTGACGAAACCCGCAGATGATACGGCGATGCCGGAACGCGGGTCAAGGCCGCCGGCCGTTGCCGATCAGCGGGCGACGACCATGTAGCGGTTGTAGCGCTTCTCCAGCAGCCGGAACAGGCGGGTGATGATCAGCGTCAGCAGGTAATAGATCACGCCCGCGATCGCGAAGACCTGGATCGGCTGGTAGGTGGCGGCGGCCGCCTTCTGCGACACGCCCATCAGCTCAAGGAGCGTGATGGTCGAGGCGAGCGCGGTGCCCTTCATCAGGATGATCACCTCGTTCGAATAGGCCGGCAGGATGATCGAAAAGGCGCGCGGCAGGATCACCAGCCGGTAGCATTTGAAGGCCGACATGCCGCAGGCCCGCGCCGCCTCGATCTCGCCGCGCGGCACCGACAGGATGCCGCCGCGCAGGATCTCGCCGGAATAGGCGGCGGTGTTCAGCGTGAAGGTGATCAGCGCGCAGACATAGGCGTCGCGCAGGAACGGCCAGAGGAAGGATTGGCGGATGAAGGTGAACTGGCTGAGCCCGTAATAGACCAGGAAGATCTGGACGAGCAGCGGCGTGCCGCGGAAGAACAGCGAATAGGCGCTGGCGACCCCGCGCAGGATGCTGCTCTCCGAGAGCCGCGCCAGCGCCACCGGGACCGCGAGCAGGAAGCCCAGCACCGCCGAGATCGCCACGAGCTGGATGGTGAGCAGCGTGCCGCTGAGATAGGTGGGCCAGTACTGGGTCAGGATGTCGAGGAACGCGCCCATCAGCCCCTCCTCAGCCCGCGATTGGCCCGGGCCTCGAGGCGCGCGATGACCGCCATCGAGATCAGCGTGATCGCGAGATAGGCGATCGACGCGGCGAAATAGAACAGGAACGGCTCGCGGGTCGATTGCGCCGCCTGGCCCGACTTGCGCATCAGGTCGTCGAGCCCGACGATCGAGACGAGCGCGGTATCCTTGACCACGCTCTGCCACAGATTGCCGAGCCCGGGGATCGCCACCCGCATGATCTGCGGCAGCTGGATGATCCGGAAGGTCTGCCAGGCCGTGAAGCCATAGGCGCGGCCCGCCTCGATCTGGCCCTTCGGCACCGACAGGAAGGCGCCGCGGAAGGTCTCGGACGCGTAGGAGGCGAAGATGATCGTCAGCGCGACCAGGCCCGCGCCCCACGGGCTCACCTCGACCCCCTCGGCGCCGATATCGCTGAGGAGCTGGGTGCCGCCGAAATAGATCACCAGCAGCACGAGATATTCCGGGATCCCGCGCAGGAAGTTGGTCAGCGCATAGGCCGGGCGCGACAACCAGGCCCGCGGCGACAGCTTGGCCGCCGCGAGCGCCATGCCGAGGACGAGCCCGAGCGCGACGGTCGCGAGCGCCAGCATGAGCGTCGTCCTGAGGCCGAGCAGCAGCAGGGGCAGATATTCGATCAGACGGTCCATTGCGCCCCTCGCTGGCTTTCGGGCAGGCTATTTCGGCAGGATGCTGACGCCGGGAACGTATTTCTCGTTGATCTTCGCGTATTCGCCCGACGCGATCACCGCCTTCAGCGCGTCGTTGAACTTGGTCTTCAGCGCCTCGTCGCCCTTGCGGATGCCGATGCCGGCGCCGATCCCGAGCATCTCCGGGTCATAGATCGGCTCGCCCAGCCGCTCGAAGCCCGCCCCGTCCTTGCTGTTGAGGAAATCCTGCAGCACGATCCCGTCGGCAAAGACCACATCGACCCGGCCCGAGGTGAGGTCGAGCCCCGCCGCCTCGAGCGTGTCATAGCTCTGCACCGTCGCCTTGGAGAAATTCGCGTTGACATATTTCTCCATCGTGGTGCCGCGCTGGACGCCCACGAACTTGCCCGAGAGGCCGGCCGGCGTGATCGCAATGTCCGAGCCCTTGGGCCCGATGAACATCGCCGGCGCGAGATAATAGGGGCCGGCGAAGTCGATCGCCTTCTCCCGCTCGGGCGTGATCGACATCGAGGCGATGATCGCGTCGATCTTCTTCACGTTGAGCGCGGGGATCAGCCCGTCGTAGGCCTGGTTGACGATGGTGCATTCGACCTTCATCTCGGCGCAGAGCGCCTTGGTGATGTCGATGTCGAATCCGGTCAGATCGCCGTTCGGCAGCACCCAGGCGAACGGCTTGTAGGCCGCCTCGGTGCCGATCTTGAGCTTCTCCTGGGCCCCGGCCGGTGCGGCCAGCACCAGGAGCGTGGCGCCCAGTCCGAGAAGCATGCGCGGCAATCTGATCATGGTCTTTCGTCCTGCTGGCGGCGCAGGATCGGGCCTGCGCACGGGTGAAGTCATTTCAGGCTGCCCGACAGGAACTGCCGGAAGCGCTCCGAATTGGGGTTCGCCATCACGGCGCGCGGATCGCCCTCGTCCTCGACCAGCCCCTGATGGAGAAACAGCAGATGGTTGGCGGCCTCGCGGGCGAAGCCCATCTCATGGGTGACGACGAGCATGGTGCGCCCCTCCGCCGCGAGATCGCGCATCACCTTCAGCACCTCGTTCACGAGCTCTGGGTCGAGCGCGCTCGTCGGCTCGTCGAACAGCATCACCTCGGGATCCATCGCGAGCGCGCGGGCGATCGCCACCCGCTGCTGCTGGCCACCGGAGAGCTGGCTCGGATAATGCCCGCGCTTGTCGGCGACGCCGACCTTGGCGAGCATCGCCTCCGCCTTCTCGGTCGCAGCCTTGCGGTCGCGCCCCAGCACATGGATCTGCGCGACCGTGACATTCTCGAGCACCGTCATGTGCTGCCAGAGATTGAACTGCTGGAACACCATGGCGAGCTTGGCGCGGATCCGGTCGACCTGCCGCATGTCGGCCGGCACCGGCTCGCCGTGGCGCGTCCGCATCCGGATCAACTCGCCCTTCAGCCGCACCTCGCCGCTGTTCGGGGTCTCGAGCAGGTTGATGCAGCGCAGGAAGGTCGATTTGCCCGATCCCGACGAGCCGAGGATCGCCACCACGTCATGCTCGCGCGCGGTGAGCGAGATGCCTTTCAGGACCTCATGGCTGCCGAAGGTCTTGCAGATCGCGCTCACCTCGAGCGCCACCGGGATGTCGCGGGCCGATCGTGCCCCTTCTGCCGCCATCGCCACCCCTTCCTCGTCAGCGCTCGCCGGCCGTCCCAGAGCGCGCATCGCTGCAGGCATCCCATGCCCCGCGCCGCCCGACCGCATCGCTTTTTCTGTCTTGGCGCCAGCTTATCGCCAAGCCTCGGAAGCGCAAGCATCATCCAAATCACGATATTGCCCAAATCTGCGCCACAAACTCATGGGCGCCGATGGGTTCGGCGACAGTCGCGAATCCACCCACGGGCCGAACCGGCCCGGATGGCCCATCCCCGACGGCGCGCGAACAGGACCGAACATCGCCACAAAGCCCGTATTGCGCCGCACACTTCCTGGATTTATTGAAAAAAATACATAAAAACAATCTGATAACCCGGTTTGCGCAAAATGCATGACAGCAATTCGCATCTATCGGTTGTTGCGGTGCCGCAAAGTGGTATCTATCGCATTAGCAAGGAAGCAAACAAAACCGAACGAAACCGAACAACCCAAGGCAATGACCCTCGTTCCCGCCCTCGCAGACCGAAGCCCGATCGGGCTCCCAGGTCGGCATCCGGCGGAAGGGGGGGCCGCCTTGGCTCCGGCCGGGTGCCAAAGCCAGCACGGCATCGCCCCGACCGCAAGACGGGCCCTCGCCCAGCCGCTCGATCCCAGAACGGGAACGCGGCGCGAAGGCTCGGACTGCCGCCCCCGCGCGGCAGAGGACCGGCGTTCAGCGGGAATGGTCCCGCGCGCCATCCGGCCCCGAATGGCCGGTCAACAACGGAAGGAACTGAAGAATGGCTAGCATCGTCACCAACGCCCCGGCCCTCGCGCTCGACACCAAGTCCGGTCTGTTCGCGGCCCTCAACCGCGCGATCGCCAACTGGAAGCTCTATCGCCAGACCCTCGACGAGCTCCGCGCGCTCAATGACCGCGAGCTTGCCGATCTGGGCCTGACCCGCTTCGCGATCCGCGATGTGGCCTGGAACAGCGTCTACGCCCGCTGATCGCCTGACGGCACAAGCGACGCGCCCGGAGAGAGCATCCGCTCCCCGGGCGCTTCGCCGTTTTCCGGGGTCAGCGCGGCCGGCTCATCGTCGCGAGCGAGATCAGCGCCAGCACGATGACCACCGCCCCATAGAGCGCGCCCGCCGCGGGCAATCCGATCCGCGAGGCCAGCAGCCCGACCAGCAGCGAGGGCAGGCTGAAAGCCAGATAGCCGCCGACATAATAGGCCGACAGCAGTCCCGCGCGCTCATGCTCCCCGGCGAGCGGCAGCAGGGTGCGCATCGTGCCCGACAGCACGGTCCCGAAGCCGATCCCCGCCACCACCGCGCCGAGCAGCATCAGCGCCACGCGATGCGACGCGACGCCCGCGAGCGTGATCGAGACGCCGGCCACCAGCGCATAGGCGCAGATCCGCAGCAGCCGCTCGGCGCCGACCTCGCGCAGCCCCAGGACCGCGAGCGTCGCGGTGAGCGGCAGGACCGCGACCACGACCCCGCCGATGAAGGGCGATTGCAGCCCGGTCGCGGCGCGCACGAGGCTCGGCATCAGCGAGAAATAGAAGCCGCCGAGTGCCCAGCCCGCGACATTGACCGGCGCGATGCCGAGCAGTGCCGGGCGCGCCCGTGCCGGCACGTGCAGATCGGGCCTGAGCGAGGCCAGCGCGCCGGGCTTGCCGGAGGTGGTTTCCGGCATCGCCCAGGTCAGCGCCGCCAGCACCAGCGTCGCCCCGAGCAGCAGCTCGAAGACCAGCCGCATCGGATCCGGGGCGAAGGCCACCAGCGTGCCCGAGCCGAGCGAGCCGGCGGCGAGCCCGACAAAGGCGGTGATGCTGTTCAGGAGCGGGCCCCGCGCCCGATCGCTGTCGAGGATCGCCGCGCCCAGCGCGGCCGTGGCCGACCCGACCGCCATTCCCTGAACGCAGCGCGCCGCGATCAGCATCGCGGCCGTCTCCGCCCACAGGAACAGGACCAGCGCCGCGGCATTGAGCATCAGCGCCGCGAAGATTACCGGCCGCCTTCCGACATGATCCGACAAGCCGCCGACCGTCAGCAGCGCCCCGAGCAGGCTGATCGCATAGGCCGCGAAGATCACGGTCAGCGTCAGGGGGGAGAGCCCGAGCGCGTCCTGATAGAGGTGATAGATTGGGGTCGGCGCGCTGCTGCTGGCCAGGAACAGGGCCGCCGCCAGGAAGCCGAACACCGTCATCCCGGGCGCCGGCACTCCTCGCCGGTCCCGCGCCGCCACCTCGAAGCCTGACATCCGTCCCTCCCGCCGCGCCGCTCGCCCGCGTCAGGTAGATCCGGCTCCCCCCAGGGGCAATGCCGCCGCCCCCGGCCGGACCGCTCGCGCGCTTCCTTCCTGACCGTTCCGCGCCCTGCGCGGGCGCACCCCCCCGGGGGGGGGGGACCTGTCCGCCCTTCGGCCATGTCCCGGGATGCCGAACCGCCCCGGCCCGGCTTCTTCAAAGGATTTCATATGGGCAGAAATTCTATCGGGCAGTCCGAGGGGCCCCATCAACAGATGGGGAGACCAAAGACTCTGCGGGCAACGGCCCGCTCCGAGCAGCCGCGATCTCGCGGCTGCGCCTCTCCGCCCGAGCCCACGCCCCGGGAGCGACGAGACGGCCGAGCCGCCGCGACGGCGCCGCGCGCCGCGAGCGTGAGACTGCCGTTCGCGGGGCGTTGCCGCGGCGCTTCACGGGAGAACAGCGGTGCCGCGGCTGCGCGGTACCGATCGAGCGCGTTCACCAAGGTTGAGATCTGGTGAATCGTTTTGTAATACCCTATATAGATCAATATCTTGACGAGAGTCGCACGCGTGCGACGATGCCGGCCCATCGGCGGGCGATGGACAGCGCCGGTCGGCATCGGCTAGGAATCCGGCAGGAAGGGCGGCGCCGCAGACCGCTCGCGGGGAGGACCGGACAGAAGGCCAGGGGCCGAGCCCCCCCGGGCCCCACCGTCGTCCCCGCCCGATCGCGGCGCGGACGAGGCGAGGGACGGTGACCCAGAGAACCCTGCTCTGCTATGGCGACAGCAACACCCACGGCACCATGCCGATGCGGACCCTCGAGGATATCGGCCGGTTCGGCCCGGCCGAGCGCTGGCCGGGGGTGCTCGCCGCCGAGCTCGGCCCGCGCTGGCGCCTGGTCGAGGAAGGGTTGCCGGGGCGGACCAGCGTCCATCCCGACCCGGTCTCGGGCCCGCACAAGAACGGCCTCGCCGTGCTCCCGGCCGCGCTCGACTCGCACCGGCCGATCGACCTCGTCGTGCTGATGCTCGGCACCAACGATCTCAAGGCCCGGTTCCAGGTCCCGGCGGTCGAGATCGGCGAGTCGATCGGCCTGCTGCTGCGCGCGGTGCAGGCGAGCCAGGCCGGGCCGGCCGGCGCCGCCCCGCAGCTGCTGCTCGTCGCACCACCGCCGGTGCTCGAAGCCGGCTGCCTTGCCGAGATCTTCGCCGGCGCCGCGGCCAAGTCCCACCGGCTCGCCGGGATCTATCAGGCCGTCGCCCGGCGGCATGGCTGCGCCTTCCTCGATGCCGGAAGCGTGGTCGCGTCGAGCCCGCTCGACGGGGTCCATTTCGAGGCCGCCGATCATGTCCGGCTCGGCCGGGCCGTCGCCGGCGCCGTGTCTGCCCTGTTGCCCTGACGGAGGAGCCCGATGCTGAAGGGACTGGACCCGATCCTCAATGCCGACGTGCTCTATGCGCTCCGGGCCATGGGCCATGGCGACGACCTGATCCTGGCCGACACCAATTTCCCGGCCCAGGCGCTCGCGAACCGCACGGTGCTGGGGCGCCTTTTGCGGATCGACGCCCCCGCCGCGGCGGTCGCGCGGGCGGTCCTCTCGCTCTATCCGCTCGACAGCTTCGTGACCGACGCCGCCGCCCGGGTCGAGGTGGTCCGCGCCCCGGACGAAATCCTGCCGGTGCATCGCGAGGTCCAGGCCGAGATCGACGCGGCCGAGGGCAAGCCCTGGCCGCTGATCGGCATCGAGCGCTATGCCTTCTACGACCGGGCCAGCCGGGCCTTTGCCATCATCCAGACCGGCGAGCGCCGCTTCTATGGCTGCTTCGCGCTGCGCAAGGGCGTGGTCCCGCCCGACGCCTGAGACCGATCAAAGGGAGGCTTCGATGCCGCGCCGCAATTCCGTCGTCATCCTGGGGGTCTTCGTCGCCGACACCGCCTATCGAGCGGAGCGGATGCCGCGGGTGGGGGAGACCCTGCTCGGTACCGGCTTCCGCCTGGGGCCGGGCGGCAAGGGCTCGAACCAGGCGGTCGCGGCGGCCCGCCTTGGCGCCGAGACCGCGCTCATCACCCGGCTCGGGGCCGACGCCTTCGGCGACATGGCGCTCGCCACCTGGGAGGAGGCGGGCGTGACCCCGCTCGTCACCCGCGATCCCGCGAGCTATACCGGGGCGGCCTTCATCTTTCTGGAGCAGGCGAGCGGCAACAACGCGATCATCATCGCCCCGGGCGCGGGCGAGGCGCTGTCGGCCGCCGACATCGACGCCCATGCCGGCGCGATCGAGGGGGCAGGGGTGTTCCTGACCCAGCTCGAGCAGCCGCTGGAGGCGGCGGCGCGCGGCCTCGAACGCGCGGCGGCGGCGGGGGTGACGACGATCCTCAACCCCGCCCCCGGCCGGGCCCTGCCGGATCGGATCCTTGCCTGGTGCGACTATGTGACCCCGAACGAGACCGAGGCCGAGGACCTGACCGGGATCGCGATCGAGAACCTCGATGCGGCGCGGGCGGCGGGCGACCAGCTGCTCGCCCGGGGGGCCAGGGCGGCGGTCATCACCCTGGGCGCCCAGGGGGCGCTTTACCATGCGCCCGGCCGGTCGGAGCTGGTGCCGGTGGTGAAGGCCGGTCCGCTGGTCGAGACCACCGGCGCGGGCGACGCCTTCAACGGGGGCCTCGCCACCGCCCTGTCGCGGGGGATGGAGCCGCTGGAGGCCGTCCGCTTCGGCTGCGCGGTCGCGGGGATCTCGGTCACCCGGGCCGGGACGGCGCCCTCGATGCCGACCCTCGCCGAGGTCGAGGCACTGCTGGCGCGGTCCTGAGACCCGGCACGAAAGCTGTGCGACAAGGCGGAGTCGCACGCGTGCGACTCTGGTCAAGCCTTTGATATACATTGGAAATATTAGGGAGATTTACCCGATCTCAATCTTGGTAAACGCTCGGTTCGATGGCGGACAGGGCGGCGCCGGCGGCACTGCCGCTTTCTGGTAAAGCGCCGCGGCACCGCCCCTCCAGCGGCAGCCTCGCGCGCGCGGCGCGCGGCACCGTTGCGGCGGCTTGGGGGACGCTCCGCCGGGGAGGTTGCCCTGGTCTAGAGCAGGAAATCCTTCGCGGTCAGAAGCGCGCCATTGCCGATGCCGATCTGGAAATCCGACAGCCCGTCGCCGTCGGTGTCGCCAGAGATCACATCGTGCGCCAGGATCAGCTCGCCGGCCTTGCCGGAGAACGTGGCGGCGTCGCGGAACTGGAAGCGCTGGTTGCCGTCCTGCGTCACGTCCGCGTCGATGGCGCTGAGGTCGATCCGGTCCGTGTCCGGCTGAAAATCGTGGATCACGTCGCGCCGACCGCCGCCGCGAGCGCTGTCCGCCGCCGATGTGAAGACGAAGACATCCGTTCCCGAGCCGCCGGAGAGCTGGTCGGTGCCGGCCCCGCCCACCAGCCGGTCCTTGCCGGTGCCGCCATAGAGCCGGTCCGGCCCGGTGCCGCCATAGAGCGAATCGTTGCCCTGGCTGCCGCCGAGCCGGTCGAAGCCGCTGCCGCCATAGAGCCGGTCATTGCCGCGCGCGCCGATCAGGACATCGTTCAATTCCCCGCCATAGAGCCGGTCGTCGCCGCCAAAGCCTTCGAGCCGGTCGTTGCCGCCACGGCCGAAGATCACGTCATCGCCTTGCCGGCCGGCGAGATAGTTGGCGTGGAAATTGCCGATGATCCGCATGCCCGCGCTCATTTGCGGCCAGATCTGCATGGTGAAATCGCCCGGATAGGCGGGGTCGCCGTCGCTGTGGATCGGCTGATCGAACTCGAGCCGCAGCACGCTATGATCGAGTGTTCCGATCCGCCAGGACGAGATCAGCGCGTCGGGTTCCAGCCCGTCCCCGGACTCGATCTTGAACTGCAACTGGCTGCCGACAAGAACGCCTGGAACCGTCTCGCCGTCGATTCTCTGGGTGAATTCCATCGTCTCGACCAAGGGAACCGTCTCCGGATCGGTCGGGTCGGCATAGGACTGGAAGAAGATGGGCAGCATCAGGGCGCCGTTGAAATCCTCCTCGTCGAAGGTACCCGCGCCGTCGAAATATCTCAGGGTCAGCATCTCGTTTTCCTTCGCACCATGGTGGGCTCGGCGCCGTCAGCCCGCGCCGTTTGGAACTGGCGCCCGATGGAGGGGCCGAAAGCGGCCGAAGGCAGAGACGATTACCGAAGCGCCGGCGCCGCGGCGGCGAGGGTCGCGGCCGTGCCGTCGCGCCCGGGGGCTGGCCGGTGCCGGGCGGCGAGGCCGAGCCCGGCGAGCGCGCCGAGCAGCAGCAGGGCGGGCGCGGGCAGCGGCACCGGGGCGATCTTGCCGCCGGCAACGGCGGCGATCTCGCCATGGATCACGGCGTTCGGATGCACCGGATCGAAGAAGGCGAGCTGCATCGCCTGTTCGGCCGAACAGGCGGGCCGGCCGGGCGCCAGGCACGGCACGGTGGCATTGGCCACGCCGAATTTCTCCGGATCGGCCAGCAGCGCCCGGAACAGCGCGGCGGTGTCGATGGTGATCACGTTCATCCCGGCTTTTTCCAGCCGGTCGGTCTGGTGCGCCAGCGTCCGGTTGTAGGCGGCGCTGCCGCGGCTCGCGCGGTTCTGGGCCGCCGGATCGCCGGCGAGGGCATAGAGCGGGGTCTGGCCGAGATCGGGCATGGTGAAGAGCGCGACATCCCTGACCCCGAGTCCGCGCAGCGCCAGCGCGCCGTCCCCGACCGCGCGGGCCGCCTGGCGTCCGACCGAGACGGCATGGCGCGAGGGAATGCCGTTGAAGATCAGGTCGTTGTTGCCGATCCACATCGAAACCACCGGCCGGGCCCCGAGATGGCCGGCGGAGGCGCCGGCGAAGAGGCCGATCTGGTCGGCGAGATCGGGGATCTGGTCCTCCGCCCCGTTGCCGATCGCCCGCGCGCCGCCGAAGGCGAAATTGCCGGTGGCGAGGCCCTTGGCGGCGAATGTGCCGGCGACATGCTCGGCCCAGACCGGGCCGTTGGAGAAGCGGCCCTGCCAGTAGGGCGGCGAGGCCGGCCGCGTGCCGCCGGTCGCGGCATAGAGGTTGCCGGGATCGCTGAGGCTGTCGCCGAGCGACCAGAAGCTGGTGAACTGGGTGACGGTCTCGGCGCGGGCCATCGGAGCCGCGAGCAGGAGGGCGGCGAGGGCGATGGCTTTCGGGAAAGGACGCATCGGACAATCTCCTTGGGGCGGACGCGCGGGCGATCGGGTGCCGTCCGCCGGGACAATATCGGGTCGAAATGACTTGTGACGAACTGAGTAAAACCGCGGCACAGCATGCCGCAATTTGGGGCGTCGGGCAAGGATTTGTGCTGCCCGGCTGGCGATCGGGCCTCAGAGGTCGGGTCGGTCCGGGTCGTCATCGGGGGAGAAGTCGATGAAGAAGACCCAGCCGCAATAGGCCGCGAGCCCGAGAAAGATCATCGCCCAGCCGGAGCTGCCCCAGATCAGTTCGACCAGCCCCCAGCCGGCGCTGGCGCCGGTGACGGCGAGCCGCAGCCAGAGCGGGCGGAAGGCGGGATGGTCGAGGCCGAGAAACTTCTTCATGGCTGGAGGCTAGCGCCGGCCGGCTCGGCTGTCGAGCCGGCGCTGCGGCGGGCCGCGATCTCGCGCCGCAGCCCGTCGAGCCCGCGCGCCATGGCCCAGCGGTGGTTCGCGGCATAGGCGGGCCGCAGCAGCGGCGCGAGGCGGCTGAGCAGCGGCTGCTCGACGGTGACCTGCCAGTCATAGCGGATGTCGGCGAGGGGGCCGGCCTGGGTGAGCGTCCAGGTGCCGCGGCCGGCGAGGTCGCCCTCGGCGGCGATGGTCCAGCCGCGCGGGGCGTCGCTTTCGACCACCTCGCCCCGCCAGCGCAGCGTGTAAGGCAGGAAGCCGCGGCTATGGACCGCGAAGCGTCGGCCGAGCCCGGTCGCGGGATCGCCGGGGGCGAGGAGCTCGGCCGCGAGATAGACGTCCGGCCACCAGCGGGTCAGGCCGGGAATATCGGCGAGGATCGGCGCGACCTCCGCGATCCGGGCCTCCAGGACCCAGTGGCTGGCGAGGTGGAAGCTGTCGAAGCGGGGCTGCGTCATCGGTCGATCTCCCTTATGGTCGTGCGAACGGGATACGAAGCCGGCGCGCCGGGAGTTTCACGCGGCGGAGCGCGGCCGTCTTGGGAGGATGGGGATGCGGGCGCTTCTGCTGGCGGCCGCCCTGGCGGTGCTGGGGGGGCAGGGCGTGCCGGCCCAGACGGTCGGCGTGTCGATGGCGGCGTTCGACGACGCCTTCCTGACCGTGCTGCGCACCCGGCTGCGCGCCCATGCCGCGGCGCTGCCCGGTGTCGCGCTCGAGATCGCGGATGCGGGCAACGATGTGGGCAGGCAGCTCGCGCAGGTCGAGGCCTTCGCGGCGCGGCCGGTGGCGGCGATCATCGTGAACCCGGTCGACACCGATGCGACCGAGGCGATGAGCGCGGTCGCCGCGGCCTCCGGCGTGCCTCTGGTCTATGTGAACCGCGAGCCGGCCAATGCCGACGCGCTGCCGCCCGGCCAGGCGCTGGTCGCCTCGGACGAGCGTCAGAGCGGGACGTTGGAGGCGCGCGAGATCTGCCGGCGGCTGCGGACGGAGGACAAGGACGCGGCGGGCATCGTGGTGCTGATGGGCACGCTGACCAACCAGGCGGCGCGGCAGCGGACCCAGGATCTGCATGACGTGATCGCCGGGTCCGACTGCGATTTCATGCGTATCCTGCAGGAGGACACCGCCGGCTGGTCGCGCAAGGAGGCGGCTCAGCTGGTGGCGGGCTGGCTCGGTGCCGGGCTGCGCTTCGACGCTGTGGTCGCGAACAACGACGCGATGGCGCTCGGGGCGATCGACGCGCTTCAGGCGGCGGGGATCGCGCCAGGGACCGTTCTGGTGGGCGGCATCGACGCGACGCGGGAGGCGCTGGGCGCGATGCAGGCGGGGGCGCTCGCGGTGACGGTGTTCCAGGATGCGGACGGGCAGGCGGGCGCGGCGCTCGACGCGGCGCTCGCTCTGGCCCGGGGCGAGACCGTGCCGCGCAAGAGCTATATCCCGTTCCAGCTGGTGACGCCCGAGACGCTTGCGCGCTATCTCGCGTCCAACTGAGGGGCGGGGGCGCGCTGCTGGCGCAGCCAGGCGACGAAGGCGCGGAGCGGCGGGCGCATCACGCCGGGCCGGGTGACGATGTAGTAGCCCGATCCCGGGTCGCGCTCCTCGAAGAGCGTGACCAGGCGGCCGGCGGCGACATCCTCGGCGATGAAGGCGGTGGCGCTGGCCGCCAGGCCCTCGCCGCGCCGGGCGGCCTCGAGCGCCATGTCGCCGGGGAGGTGGGTGATCGAGACCCGCCGGCTCGGCACCACGCCGTGCCGGGCGAGCCAGGCCGAGACCTCGTTGGTCCCGGCCTCCTGCAGCCAGGGGACATCGAGCAGCCTCGCCGGGTCGGTGATCCGCCGGTCGCCGATCAGGGCAGGCGCCGCCACCACCGCGACCCCGGTCTCGAGCAGCGGCTCGACCTCGAGGGCGGGCCACCGGCCGGTGCCGTAGCGGATCGCGACATCGACCCCGCCCGGCGCGAGCGCGACCACGGCGGGCGTCGGGTTGATCATCAGCTCGATCTCGGGATGGCGCAGGCGGAAATCGGCCATGCGCGGCATCAGCCAGCTGACCGCGAAGGTCGGGGTCACGCTCACCTGGAGGGGGCGGGTGGCATCGGCGCCGGTGATCCGCTCGACCGCTTGGGCGATCTCGCCGAAGGCGCCGGCCAGCGCCCGGGCGAGGTCGGCGCCCGCCTGGGTCAGAGCGATCCCGCGCCCGGCGCGCTCGACGAGCGCGGTCCCGAGCCGCTCCTCCAGCGCGCGGACCTGCTGGCCGACCGCCGCGTGGCTGACATTGAGCATCCGCCCGGCCTCGCTGTAGCTGCGGCTCTCCGCCGCTGCCGCGAAGGCGCGCAGCGCGTTGAGGGAGGGCAGGGAACGCCAGTTCATCTGAAAGCCCACCTTTCAAGTCGGAAAGGTTTCTGAGTCGCATGCGGTGGCGAAAAGGTCAATGATCGCGGCAGAAACCGAGGAAACGCTCATGCTCACCATCCTTGCAGACTCCTTCATGATCGCGACCCGTAGCGATGCCCTGGAACCGGCGCTGGCGGCGCTCGACGCTCCGCATCGCCGCTGGATCTGGTGGCGCAGGCCGAAGCGGGATCAGGCGCCGGGTGGCGGCGGATCGTCGGGCAGCTTGCCCACGAGGACGTGATATTCGGGTGGCTGCTGCTTCTGCGGGCGCCACCAGCGCCAGAACGCCCCGAGCGCCCCAAGCGCCCCGAGCAGGGCCGCGCCAGCGCCGGCGATCGCGGCTTGAACCGGGGTGAGGCCGGCAGCGAGCAGCTGGGCCCGATCCCAGGGACCGATATCGACCGGGATATATTCGCGAAACACCACCGGCGCCGCATCGGGCGTCGGGCCATCCTTGCCGTCGAGGATCGCGGAAAGCTCAAGCGTCAGCAGCCGGTCCGCGCCGAAGGCGGTCGGGCGGACGGTCCAGCTCCAACGCGTGGCCTGGTTCGGCAGCACGGTCCGGTCCTGCGGTTCGACCGGGTCGATGGCGAAATCCGGACCGCTGAGACGGGCGCGCATCCTGAGCGCATAGGGCACACCGGCCCGGGTTTCGGCGTTGCCGGGCAGGTCCTGCGCCAACGCCGCCGCCGCATCCGCGCCCGAGCCGCGCGGCGCGAGGACCAGCTCGATCGGCGCGGCCGCGCCATAGCGCAGCCGGTCCGGGCGGTTATAGGCGATGTCGGACAGGCCAAGCTGGTCGCAAAGCGGGCAGGGCAGGATGCCGGGCCGCGGGCGCGGCGGTGGCGGATCCCAGCTGCCGCCCCACCGGACCTTCGGCAAGGTCACCGCATCGCCCTGGACCCAGCTGTCGGCGCCCGTCGAGCCGGATGGGCTGCCGAGCGAGCCAAGCTCGATCGTGTAGAACCTCCCCTGGCCGGCAATAGCCAGCAGGATCAAGCCGATAGCCGCGATCGTTCCAAATCGACGCCAACCGCCCATATGTGCCGCCCCTCCGGCGGCGCCAGTCTAGCACCGGCGCCGGGGCAAGTCACCGGCGGCGCTATTCGCCGCCGCCGAGCGTGTTCACATAGACCGCGACCTTGCGGATGTCGGACGGCGACAGCCGGTTTCCAAAGGCCGGCATGATGCCATAGCGCGCCTTGGTGATGGTCTGGCGGATCGTGTCGGGCGAGCCGCCATAGAGCCAGATCGCATCGGTCAGGTTCGGCGCGCCGACCTCGCGACCGCCCTTGGCCTCCTCGCCATGGCAGGACGCGCAATTCTCCTGGAACAGCGGGGCGCCGGTCGCCGCCAGCGCCGCGTCATGCTCGGTCCCCGAGAGCGACAGGACGTACTGGACGAGCGCGTCGATCTCGTCGGGCTTCAGGATCTCGCCGAAGGCCGGCATCTGGCTGATGCGGGTGTCGGGATCGGGCTCGTAGCGGATGCCGTGGGTCACGGTCTGCACGATATCGGCGACGGTGCCGCCCCAGAGCCAATCGTCATCGACCAGGTTGGGATAGAAGCCCTGGCGCCCGCCCGCGCCCGAGCCGTGGCAGGGCGCGCAATTGTTGCGGAACACCGCGGCGCCGCCGGCGGTGGCGTAGGCGACAAGCTCGGGATCGTCCTTGATCGTGGCGAGCGGCGCCTCGAGCAGGCGCTGGTCGAGCGGCGCGTTGGCCGCCGCCTGGGCGGCGAGTTCGGCATCGACGCGGCCGCGGCTCGAATAGCCGAGCACGCCCGGCGTCGCCCCATGGATCAGCGGCCAGGCAGGAAAGAGGACCACATAGACCGCCGCCCAGACGATCGTGCCGTAGAAGGTCCAGAGCCACCAGCGCGGCATCGGCGTGTCGAGCTCGCGGATGCCGTCCCATTCGTGCCCGGTGGTCTCGACCTGGGTCGCCTCGTCGATCTCGCGCTTACCGGCCATCGGAATCGTCCTTGGGTTTGTCTTCGTTCTCAAAGATCGAGTTGGCGATCTCGTCATGCAGCTTGCGGGCGCCCGGCCGATAGACCCAGACGATCAGGCCGAGAAAGAACAGGAACAGCACCAGCAGCGCCCAACTGTCGGCGAAATGACGCAGCAGGGTGTAATGCTCCATGGCGGCCTCAGCGGCTGGCGTCGGGCTGGAAGGTCGAGAAGTCGACGAGCGTGCCCAGCATCTGCAGATAGGCGATCACCGCATCGAGCTCGCTGATCCCGGGCTGGCCGTCGAAATTGCGCACCTGCGCCTTGGGATAGCGGGCAAGCAGCGCCGATGGATCGCCGGCATCGGGATTGGCCTGCTGCCGCAGGTCGGCCCGGGCATTCTGGATCATCTCGTCGCTATAAGGCACGCCAGACTCGCGGTTGGCCTGCATCTGCTCGATGATCGTGGTGCTGTCGAGCGGGGTCTCAGCCAGCCACGGATAGGCGGGCATCACCGATTCCGGCACCAGGTCGCGCGGATTGTGCATGTGCGCGATATGCCAGTCGTCGGAATAGCGGCCGCCGACGCGCGCGAGATCGGGCCCGGTGCGCTTCGATCCCCACTGGAACGGGTGGTCGTACATCGATTCGGCCGCGAGGCTGTAATGGCCGTAGCGGTTCACCTCGTCGCGCAGGGCGCGGATCATCTGGCTATGGCAGACATAGCAGCCCTCGCGGACATAGATGTCGCGGCCGGCGAGTTCGAGCGGGCTGTAGGGGCGCATGCCGTCGACCTTCTCGATCGTGTTGTCGAGATAGAAGAGCGGCACGATCTGCACCAGGCCGCCGATCACGACGACGAGGAAGCTCAGCACCAGGAGCAGGAAGGCGTTGCGCTCGATCAGCGCGTGCTTGGAGACGATGCTCATCGCGGGACTGCTCCTATTCCGCCGCGACGGCATGCGCGGCCGCCGGCTGGTCCTTGCCGAAGGCGGTTTTCCACAGATTGTAGACCATCAGGATCCCGCCGGTCAGATAGAGCACGCCCCCGAGCGCGCGCACGATATACATCGGGATGGTCGCGGCGACGGTGTCGGCGAAGGAATTGACCAGGAAGCCCTGGGCATCGACCTCGCGCCACATCAGCCCCTGCATGATGCCCGCGACCCACATCGACGAGGCGTAGAGCACGATGCCGATCGTCGCGAGCCAGAAGTGCCAGGAAACCAGCGTGGTCGAATAGAGCCGCTCGCGGTTCCAGAGCCGCGGGGTGAGGTAGTAGAGCGCGCCGAAGGTGATCATGCCGTTCCAGCCGAGCGCGCCGGAATGGACATGGCCGATCGTCCAGTCGGTATAGTGGCTGAGCGAGTTGACCGCGCGGATCGACATCATCGGCCCCTCGAAGGTGGCCATGCCGTAGAAGCCGACCGAGACGACGAGCATGCGCAGGATCGGGTCGGTGCGCAGCTTGTCCCAGGCGCCCTGCAGCGTCATCAGGCCGTTGATCATGCCCCCCCAGGACGGCATCCAGAGCATGATCGAAAAGGTCATGCCGAGGAACTGCGCCCAATCGGGCAGGGCGGTATAGTGCAGGTGATGCGGCCCGGCCCAGATATAGAGGAAGATCAGCGCCCAGAAATGGATGATCGAGAGCTTGTAGCTGTAGATCGGCCGCTCGGCCTGTTTCGGGACGAAATAGTACATCATCCCAAGGAAGCCCGCGGTCAGGAAGAAGCCAACGGCGTTATGGCCGTACCACCATTGCACCATCGCGCCCTGGACGCCCGGGAACAGGATCACCGACTGCGACGACCAGATCGAGATCGGGATCGCGAGATTGTTCACCACATGCAGCATCGCGATCGTCACGATGAAGGCGAGGAAGAACCAGTTCGCGACGTAGATATGCGGCTCCTTGCGCTTGACGAGCGTGCCGACGAACACCGCGAGATAGGCCACCCAGACGATGGTCAGCCACAGATCGACATACCATTCCGGCTCGGCATATTCCTTGCCTTGGGTCGAGCCGAGCACATAGCCGGTCGCGGCCAGCACGATGAACAGGTTGTAGCCCCAGAACACGAACCAGCCGGCGCGCCCGCCCCAGAGCCGCGCGGCGCAGGTGCGCTGCACGATGTAGAACGAGGTCGCGATCAAGGCATTGCCGCCGAAGGCGAAGATCACCGCCGAGGTGTGCAGCGGGCGCAGGCGGCCGAAGCTGGTCCAGGGCAGGCCGAGATTCAGGTCGGGGAAGGCGAGCTCGAAGGCGATGAAGGTGCCGGCCGCGAAGCCAACCACGCCCCAGAAGGCGGTGGCAATCACGCCGGCGCGGACCACGTCGTCCATGTAGCTGCTCTGGTCGGTGACCGGGCGCGGCTCGCCTGCGGTGCGAATCGCCCAGATCGTGCCGGCACCGGCGATGACCAGCATGATGATCGCATGCAGCCGATAGGCCGGATCGGTGCCGAAATTGGCCGCCATCGCGAAGAACAGCGTCAGGAGTGCCAACCCGACGATCTTTACCCCATCCAGCATCTCGTCCCCCGATCGGTCTCCACGCCAATTTGATCGGCGCGTGAAGTGTGCTTCTGCAGGGCTTGCAATGGATGCTCGCGGGGCACATTGATTCAAATCAAGCGGCGCTTTGCCCGAGGGCCGTTGCGAGGAGGCCGGGCATTGGGCTCGCAGCAGGCGACCAAGGGGGAGTGCGTGGTCTGCCACCGGCATTTGCCGCTGACGGATCTGCGGGACACGGCCAGTCTCAGCACCGGCATCGCCGCGATGCTGGGCGCGGAGCGGCCCGACTGGCATGGCGAGGGGATGATCTGCCGCGAGGATGTGGCGCGGTTTCGCCGGGCCTATCTCGAGCACCTGCTCGAGGGCGAGCGGGGCGAGCTCACGCAACTGAATCGCGAGGTGATCGAGAGCCTCGCGACTGGCGAGCCGGTCGCCGAGGATGTCGAGGCGGCCTTCGACCAGCAGCGCAGCTTCGGGGCGCGCGCCGCCGACCTGGTCGCGAGCTTTGGCGGGTCCTGGACCTTCATCCTGCTCTTCCTGCTGGTGCTGGTGATCTGGATGGCGATCAATGCCAGCCGGTTCCTGGGGGCGAACTTCGATCCCTATCCGTTCATCCTGCTCAATCTGGTCCTGTCCTGCGTCGCGGCGATCCAGGCGCCGATCATCATGATGAGCCAGCGCCGCACCGAGGCGAAGGACCGGATGCGGGCGGAGAACGACTACAAGGTCAATCTCAAGGCCGAGCTCGAGATCCGGCACCTGCACGAGAAGTTCGACCACCAGCTGGCCCGGCAATGGGCGCGGCTCGCCGAGATCCAGCGCATCCAGATCGAGATGCTGGAGGAGACGGCGCGCGACGCCCACGCGGTCCGGCAAAGCGGGACCCGGCAGAGCCGGGCTCAGGTCGAGCGGCGCTGACCGCGGGCAGAAGTCAGGCCAGCGTCTCGGTTCCGGTCTCGACGAGGAGCCGCTCGAAATCCGGCACATCCACGATGCGGCTCTCGTGGAGCTCGATCAGGCCCTCGCGGCGCAGCGTCGAGATCTGGCGGCTGACCGTCTCGATGGTCAGGCCAAGATAGTCGGCCATCGCCTCGCGGCTGATATGGAGCGGAAAGCGCAGACGCCCCTGCGCGATTCTCGAATGCAAGCCCGCATCGCGGCGCGCCATGATGACAAGCAGGCTCGCGATCCGTTCGCGCGCCGTCTTGCGCCCGAGCAGCAGCATCCAGTCGCGCGCGGCGTCGAGCTCGTCCATCGTCATGTCGAGCAGGCGCTGGCCGAGCTGCGGGCAATTGTGCAACAGCCGCGAGAACTCGGCCTGGCGGAACAGGCAGAGCGTGGTGTCGGTGGCCGCGACGATGTCGTAGGCCGAGCGCAGGCGCCCCGGTCGGCCGATGAAATCCGATGGCAGCAGGAGCCCGACCATCTGTCGCCGCCCGTCGGCGAGCGTGATCGACAGGGTCGCGACGCCCTCGACCACCGACCCGACCAACGGCATCGGCTCGCCGGCCCAGGCGATGGTCTCCCCCGGAGCGTAGTTGCGGTACGTCTTGATCCGGTTCAGCTCGTCGAGCTGGGCCGCGTCGCAGTCGGCGCAGATGGCGCGATGGCGGATCGAGCAATGGAGGCAGCTGGTTCGCAGGACTGGATGAGAAACGCCATCAGCCATGCCCTCGCAAACCCTCTGGAAAGACCCCTCGGGCTCCAGGATTACACGTGCGGTTGATCCAGATCAAGGCGCGCCGCCGTGATGGCAAACGCCCGTCGGGCCCGCTTGCGCAACAGCTCGAGATGGCCGAGCGGGGTCCAGCCGGCCAGCGTCGTGTCGATCCCGTCGCCGCGCAGCGCGGCCGACAGCGCGGCCTCGATCCGCGGCCGGTCGGCCTTGGCGAGAGGCGCGAAGTCGATGCTGATCTGTCCGCCGAGCCCCCGCAGCCGCAATTGCCGGGGCAGGTCGCGCGCGGCCGCGAGATTGACCTTGAGCGCGGCCGCGGGCGAGGTATCGCCTCCGGTATCGACATCGACCGCGGTCAGGGCCCGGGTCGGCTCGATCGCCATCGAGCCGGCGCCGAGCGCCACCCGCGATTGCAGCAGCAGGGCAATCTGGTCGGCGACCGGCGCCAGCGCGTCCGCGTCCTCGCGCTGGGCATCGCGCGGAAGGCGCCAGTCGCGCAAGGCCTCGGCCCGCGCCCCGGGGGCGGGTCGAGCGGGGTCGGGTCCGCCGCGCCCGCCGGCGGCAAGCCCGGCCCAGGCGGCGCGAAGCTCGGCGATCTCGGCGCGGATCTCGGCATCCGGCGCGGCCTCGCTGGCCGAGCGCAGGATGAGCCCCAGGTCGGCCGGAGCGTCGGCCATCGCGGCGCTGGCAAGCGCGGCGAGCGCGGCGCGGCGCTCGGGGTCGCGCAGGCCCCGCGCGATGTTGGCGCCCGGCGCCCCCGGCGTCAGGATCGCGACGCGGCCCTTGAGCAGCAGCCGTTCGCTGACCGGCGGCGCCTTGCCCGGCTCGGCCCAGCCCGACACCTGCACCAGCAGCGACGCGCCGGAGGCCGGCGGCCGCGCGGTGCGCAGATAGCCGGTGCGGCCGGCGCCGAGATCGAGCATCACCCCGCCCATGCCCTTCATCGGCCGGCCGGCGACGGCGCGGTGGATCGCCTCCGGGCGCGGGGTCGGGTCGTCGGGCGCCGGGTCGACCAGCAGATCCTGCAGCAGCCCGTCCGCGACCAGCGCCGCGGCATGGCCGCCGCCCCTGAGCGGCTGGATCAGGATCTGGCGCCCCCTCACGGCCGGTAGCCGGCGCTGACGAGCAGGGTGGCGGTCTCGGCCAGCGGCAGGCCGACGACATTGCTGTAGGAGCCGCCGATCCACGGGATGAAGGCGGCGGCGGCGCCCTGGATCGCGTAGCCGCCCGCCTTGCCCCGCCACTCGCCGGTGGCGAGATAGGCGGCGATCTCGCCGGGCGAGAGCGGCTTCAGCCGGACGGCGGTCTCGACGGCGCGCAGGCGCAAGGCGGCGCCGTGGCGCAGCGCGACGGCGGTGGTGACCCGATGCCGCCGGCCGGAGAGCAGCCGCAGGAAGGCGGCCGCCTCGTCCTCGTCGCGCGGCTTGCCGAGCAGGCGTCGGCCGACGGCGACGACGGTATCGGCGGCGAGCACCAGGGCGGCCTCGTCGGCCGGCACCGCAAGGGCCTTGGCGCGCGCGAGCCGGAGCGCGCAGGCACGCGGCAGCTCGGCGGGCAAGGGGGTCTCGTCGATCTCGGCGGGGGCGACGGCGTCCGGGCGGATGCCGATCTGCGCCAGCAGCGCCAGCCGGCGCGGGCTGGCCGATCCCAGGATCAGCCGCGGCGCGGCGGCGCCGGCGTCACTTGAAGCGATAGTTGATCCGTCCCTTGGTGAGGTCGTAGGGGGTCATCTCGACCTGGACCTTGTCGCCGGCGAGAACCCGGATGCGGTTCTTGCGCATCTTGCCGGCGGTATGCGCGATGATCGTATGGCCGTTTTCGAGCTCCACCCGGAAGGTCGCGTTGGGCAGAAGTTCGGTCACGACCCCGGGAAATTCAAGAAGCTCTTCCTTGGCCATGTTCGCTCCGATGCAATTGCAGCAGCACGGGCGTGCCCCTCGGCGCGTCCGTGCCGGCTAAATGGTCCCGTTCCGCACCGCGTTCAAGCGAAATCGTTCCGGTGCGGGGCGGGCGGCGAACAAATCGGCATGAGCCGTCAGTATTTCTGCGGCACGTAGAGTTCCGGCGGCAACACCTTGCGCTCGTATTCCGGGTTGAACACCCGGTCGGGCAGGCTGATATCGTCGTGCGGCACGTCCTCATAGGGGACGAGGCTCAGCAGATGCGCCATGCAGTTCAGCCGCGCGCGCTTCTTGTCGTTGCCCTCGACGATGTACCAAGGCGCCTCGGGGATGTTCGTGCGAGCGAACATATCCTCCTTGGCCTTGGTATATTGCTCCCAGCGCACCCGGCTCTGCAAATCCATCGGCGACAGCTTCCACTGCTTCATCGGGTCGTGGATGCGCATCATGAACCGGAGCTGCTGTTCCTCGTCGGTGATCGAGAACCAGTATTTGACCAGCCGGATGCCCGAGCGCAGCAGCATCCGCTCGAATTCGGGGACGTCGTCGAAGAACTGCTCGACCTGGCCCTCGTCGGCGAAGCCCATCACCCGCTCGACGCCCGCCCGGTTGTACCAGGAGCGGTCGAACAGCACGATCTCGCCGCCGGCCGGCAGGTGCGGCACATAGCGCTGGAAATACCACTGGGTCTTCTCGCGGTCCGACGGCGCGGGCAGGGCGACGACGCGGGCGATACGCGGATTGAGCCGCTGGGTGATGCGCTTGATCACCCCGCCCTTGCCGGCCGAGTCGCGGCCCTCGAACAGCACCACGATCTTTTCCTTGTGGTACGATACCCAGCTCTGGAGCTTGATCAGCTCGGATTGCAGCTGCAGCAGCGCCCGGAAATAATCCGCGCGGTCGATGCTCGGCGGATGCGCCCGACGGTAGATCTTGCGGATCTCCATCGACAAAGCCGGCTCGGAGAGCTCGAGCTCGTAGTCCTCGTCCAGCGTGTCGGCGAGCTCGGCCTCGAGCCAGTCGCGCGGCACGAAGCCTTCGTTCGGATCTTCCATCTCATCCCCCTTGGCGGGCCGCCCCCGCGGGGGCCCGGATCGTTCCAACGTTAGGACCAGAGAACCGTGACGGTTTTATGTCGCCGCCCGGGACTCACGGCAAGGCGGCCGGACTCAGGCTGGCTCGGGCTCCGGCTCCTCGTCGGGCGGGCCGAAGCGGTCGAGGATCCGGCGGTTGATCTGGTCGCGGGCCTGGCGATAGGCGGCGAGCTTGGCATCCCGGGTCTCGCCGAGCCCGGTCGGGTCGAAGATCGGCCAATATTCCACGTCGATCGCGTGATAGCGGGTATATTCGAGCGCCAGCCGCTGCGCCGCCGGGGACAGGGCGATGATCAGGTCGTAGCTGTCGATCCGATCGCCCCATTCCTCCATCTCGTGGAACGAGCGCACGCGATGCTTCTCCAGAGGAACATCGATCTCGGCGCAGACCGCGACCGAGAATCCGTCGATCTCCAGCTCGTTCCTCACCCCCGCCGACTGCACATAGATCCGCCGGCCATAGTTCCTCTTCAGGATGCCCTCGGCCATCGGCGAGCGCACCGCATTGTAGTCGCAGCAGAACAGCACCGACTGGGGGCTCTCGGACAAGACGGGTCAACCCTTGAAATGCAGCACGCAGATCAGGGTGAACAACCGCCGCGCCGTTGCCATGTCGGTGTCGACCTTGCCCTCGAGCCGCTCGAGCAGGATGCGCGAGCCTTCGTTGTGGATGCCGCGCCGGCCCATGTCGATCGCCTCGATCTGCGCGGCGGGCAGCCGCTTCACCGCGTCGAAATAGCTCTCGCAGATCTGAAAATAGTCCTTCACCACCTGGTTGAACGGGGTCAGCGACAGATGGAACTCGCCGGCCTTCTCGCCCGTCTCGGTCGCGACCTCGAAGACCAGCCGCCGCTCGCGGATCGCGAGATGCAGCCGGTAGGGCCCCTCGGGCGCCGGCTGGCCGTCGCGGCCGGGCAGCATGAAGCGGTTCTCCTGCAGGAGGTCGAACAGGGCCACCCTGCGCTCCTGCTCGACCTCCGGGGTCGGCGGCGCGAGGCCGGTCTCGTCGATCGTCACGTCGATCAGGCGGCCCGGGCCGCCCTCGGTCTCGGTGATCTCAGCCATTGGGCTCCCCCTCGTTCAGGCGGTCGAGCCGGGCGCGCACCGACAGGCCGTGCGCTTCCAGCCCCTCGGCGCGGGCCAACCGCTCCGCCGCCGGGCCGAGCCGGGCCAGCGCAGCGGGGGTGAGGCGCGCGATCGTGGTGCGCTTCATGAAATCGAGCACCGAGAGTCCGCTCGAGAAGCGCGCCGAGCGGGCGGTGGGCAGGACATGGTTCGGGCCGCCCACATAGTCGCCGATCACCTCGGGCGTCAGCGCGCCGATGAAGATCGCCCCGGCATGGCGCACCAGCGTGGCCAGCGCCTCGGCATTGGCGGCGCAGATCTCGAGATGTTCCGGCGCGATCCGGTCGGCGAGCGTCACCGCCTCGGTCCAGTCGGCGACCGTGATCACCGCGCCGTAGTCGCGCCAGCTCGGCCCCGCGATGGCGCGCCGCGCCAGCGTCGCGAGCCGCGCCTCGACCGCGGCCGCGACCGCCCGGCCGAAGGCGGCATCGTCGGTGATCAGGATCGCCTGGGCGCTGGCGTCATGTTCGGCCTGGGCGAGCAGGTCGAGCGCCAGCCAGTCGGGATCGTTGTCGGCATCGGCGAGGATCAGCACCTCGGACGGGCCGGCGATCATGTCGATCCCGACCCGGCCGAAGACCTGCGCCTTGGCGGCGGCGACATAGGCGTTGCCGGGGCCGGTGATCTTGTCGACCGCCGCGATCGTCTCGGTGCCGAAGGCCAAAGCGGCGATCGCCTGGGCCCCGCCGATCCGGTAGACCGTCTCGACGCCCGCGAGCCGCGCGGCCAGCAGGACCAGCGGATTGACCGCGCCCCCGGGCGTCGGCGCGCAGATCACCAGCCGCTCGACCCCCGCGACCCGGGCCGGGATCGCGTTCATCAGGACCGAGGACGGATAGGAGGCAAGCCCGCCCGGCACATAGAGCCCGGCCGCCGCGACCGGGGTCCAGCGCCAGCCGAGTTCGGCCCCCGTCGCATCGGTCCAGCGCGCGTCCTGCGGCAACTGGCGTTCGTGATAGGCTTCGATCCGCTCGGCCGAGCGCTCGAGCGCCGCGCGATCCTCCGGATCGACGCCGGCGATCGCCGCGTCGATCTCGGCCGGCGTGAAGGCCAGCGTCTCGGGCGTCAGGCGCAACCGGTCGAACCGTTCGGTGAGCGCGATCAGCGCGGCATCGCCGCCTGTCGCGACCTCGGCCAGGATCGCCGCCACCGCGGCGCCGACATCGGGATCCGCCTCGCGCTTCCTGCCGAGCAGGGCCGCGAAGCCCGCTTCGAACTCAGCCTCGGCGGTGGACAGGAAAACCGGCATGGGACACTCCTCCCGCACGCCAATAGCTCCCCCGGGCCCCTGCCTCAAGCACCTAGAGCGGGTCGCGTCCAGCCGGCCAACGGGCGCCTGCCCGCGCGCACCGGAATCCGGGACGCCGAAGCCGGTGACGGGGGGCGTGGCTTCTTCGCGCCTTGCGTTCGGGCGCTTGGTGTCGGTCCGATCGAGGGGGGCTGCCGGATGCGACCGCGCGCGGCCGTTCACACTGGTTGCGATCCGGTTAACGGCGTCGACTAAATCTATTTAATATCAATGGCTTGGCCAGTTTCGCACGCGTGCGACTCGGGGCCTGTCGCACGGGGGTCAGTCCGGGTGCCCCGGCGCCTTGCCCGAGGGGGCGAGATAGGGCCGGGTCACGTCGGTCAGGCTGACATCGAGGATTTCGACATCGACCGCGATCTCCCCGTCGCCGGCCAGGAGCAGATGCACGGTTCCGCCCCCCTCGGGGCCTTGGGTGAAATCGAGGGCCAGCAGCGACAGGATCAGGTCCGGATCCTTCGGGTCGAGCCCGTTGACCCTTGCCTTGAGCGCGCCCTCGATACTGAGCAGCGCCCGGACCCGCTCGAAGGGCCGGCTCTGGCGCGAGGCCTGGGGCGCGTCCTCCCAGCGGAAGCGATTGACCAGCAGCGTGAAGCGCCGCCGCTTCGGCAGCCAGGCGATTTCCGCGGTCTGGCCGACCGCGTCCTGGATCAGCGCCGACAGGATCCCGAGATCGTCAGGGCTCTCGGCGCGCAGCCGCAGCGGCCGTTCGCCGCCATCCTCGAAGCGGGCATCCTCGGTCATGCCGCCTTGCCCGCGATCCGCTCGATCCGCGCGCCGCAGGCCGAGAGCTTTTCCTCGACCCGCTCATAGCCCCGGTCGAGATGATAGACCCGCGCCACCCGCGTCTCGCCCTCGGCGGCGAGCCCGGCCAGGATCAGGCTCACGCTGGCGCGCAGGTCGGTCGCCATCACCGGCGCACCCCGGAGCCGCTCGACCCCCGTCACGGTCGCGGTCCCGCCATGCACCTCGATCCGCGCGCCCATCCGGGCGAGCTCGGGCGCATGCATGAAGCGGTTCTCGAAGATCCGCTCCTCCAGATGGCTCACCCCGTCGGCCAGGGTCAGGAGCGCCATCATCTGCGCCTGGAGATCGGTCGGAAAGCCGGGGAAGGGCGCGGTCTGGACATCGACCGCCCCGATCCGCCCGTTCTGCCGCGCGACCCGGAGCCCGGTCTCGGTCTCCTTGACCTCGATCCCGGCCGCTTCCAGCTTGTCGGCAAAGGCCGCGACCAGCGCCCGCCGCCCGCCGACGAGCTCGACCTCGCCGCCGGTGATCGCGGGGGCCAGCATGTAGGTGCCGAGCTCGATCCGGTCGGCGACGACCGGATGGGTCGCGCCGCAGAGCCGGTCGACGCCCTCGATCTCGATCCGCTCGGTCCCCTCGCCATCGATCCGCGCGCCCATCCGTCGCAGGCACTGCGCCAGGTCGACGATCTCGGGCTCGCGCGCGGCGTTTTCGAGCACCGTCGTGCCCTTGGCCAGGGTCGCGGCCATCAGCAGGTTCTCCGTCGCTCCGACCGAGACGGTGGGAAAGGCGAAGCGCGCGCCCCGGAGCCCCTTGGGCGCCCGGGCATGCACATAGCCGTCGCGCAGGTCGAGCACCGCCCCGAGCGCCTCGAGCCCCGCGAGATGCAGGTCCACGGGGCGCGCCCCGATCGCGCAGCCGCCGGGCAGGCTGACCACCGCCTGGCCATCGCGCGCCAGCATCGGTCCGAGCACGAGGATCGAGGCCCGCATCTTGCGCACGATCTCGTAGTCCGCCCGGTGGTTGCTGATCGCTTGGGTCCCGACCACGAGCACCCGCCCTTGCTGGAGCGACGCCACCTCGCAGCCGAGGCTCTCGAGCAGGTCGGACATCGTGCGGATATCGGAGAGGCGGGGGGCGTTGGTGAGGGTGAGGGGCTCCTCGGTCAGGAGCGCCGCCGGCATCAGCGCCAGGCAGGCGTTCTTGGCGCCGGAAATCGCGATCGAGCCCTTGAGCCGCTGCCCGCCGCGCACGAGAATGCTGTCCATGCCTGTCTAGTCCTGCTCGTTGTTGGTTTTCTGCCCGGCTTCGTCCGCCTCGCTGCGCCGGTTTCGGCTCTGGGCCTTGCGCCGGGCGAGGTTCGCGCGCAAGGCTTCTGCCAGGCGGCGATCCTTTTCCGAGCGGCCGGTCTGGGTCTTGGCATCGCGGCGCGTTTCGTCGGTCATCCGCCCTCTCTAGAGCAAGAGCGGGCCGGGGGGAATCCCGGTTTTCCGCATGTTCTGACCGATTGGACCTGGAGATTGCCCTTGCGCGCCGCGCCGGATCGGCTAAAACGCGCGGACCCCCGGCGGCCGATGCCGGGCCGGCGCTGCAGTAGCTCAGTGGTAGAGCACTCCCTTGGTAAGGGAGAGGTCGAGAGTTCAATCCTCTCTTGCAGCACCATCTCGCTTCCCTCGCCGGGATTCTCCGACAAGGAGCGGAAAGGGAAGCAGAAGGTCCGCGTTCCATGTGCTCCGCCCAGGCCGTGGCGGAGAGGCTCCGCGAAGGTCGGCTCGAGCACCGCGAGCACTCGGAAAGACCGCCATTCCGGCAGAAATTCCAAGGGCTTGACGACAAGTGTCAACCGTCCTTGAGGGTGAGTTGACGGAATTTCGATAAACTCAATCTTTTCAAGACGCCAATTGGAGGCGCAGGCGCGTGTCGCCCAGTCGCTCAGGCGCTGCGGAAATGCTTGGAGAGCTTCAGGCCCTGGCCCTGATAGTTCGAGCCCATCTCGCGGCCATAGAGGATGTCCGGCCTCTCGGCCATGCGTTCATAAACCAGCCGGCCGACGGTCTGCCCGTCATCGAGCGCGAAGGGCGCCTCGTGGCAGCGCACCTCGAGCACACCCCGCGCGCCGGCACCGCCCGCCGCCGCATGGCCGAAGCCCGGATCGAAGAAGCCCGCATAATGCACGCGGAACTCGCCCACCATCGCGAGATAGGGCGCCATCTCGGCGGCGTAGTCCGGCGGCACATGCACCGATTCACGGCTGACCAGGATATAGAAGGCCCCGGGATCGAGGATGATCCGGCCCGAGCTGGTCCGCACCTCCTCCCAGAAATCCGCGGGATCGTAGTGGCCGATCCGGTCGAGATCGATCAGCCCGGTATGCGGCTTGGCGCGGTAGCCGACAAGGTCGCCCTGCCGTGGCCGCAGATCGACCGAGAAGCCGAGCCCCCCCGCGATATGCGCCGACCCGTCCACCAGCCCCACCGCGTCGTCGAGCGCGGCGAGCGCGGCATCGTCGAGCAGCGCCGAGCCGCGGCGGAAGCGGATCTGGTTGAGCCGCATCCCCGGCCGCACCAGCACCGAAAAGGAACGCGGCGAGATCTCGGCATAGAGGGGGCCGGCATAGCCCGGGGCGATCCGGTCGAACTCGGTCCCGCCATCGGTGATCAGACGGGTGAAAAGGTCGAGCCGCCCGGTCGAGCTCTTGGCATTGGCGACGGCCGTGAGGTCGGGGGGCAGGGCCAGCGCTTCCTGCAGCGGCACGACATAGACGCAGCCCTTTTCCAGCACGGCGCCGGGGCCGAGCGGGATCCGATGCATCTCGAACTCGGCGAGCCGATCCTCCAGCCGGGTGCCGGAGCCCGGCAGGAAGGAGGCGCGCACCCGGATCGCGGTATCGCCGAGCCGCAGATCGAGGCTCGCCGGTTGGATCTGGCCGGGCAGGGGCGCCGGCGCACGGATCTGGCCGGCCGCCAGCAGGGTACGGATGCCCTGCGCGGCGATCACGCCGGAACCGGTCCCTGGGACGGGCCCGGCGCCGGCCGGTGCATGCGGGGATTTGGTCGGGCTAGCGAGATTCGAACTCACGACCTTTCGACCCCCAGTCGAACGCGCTACCAGACTGCGCTATAGCCCGACACGAGGCGCTTTATAGCCAGCCCGCCGGGCAGGGCAAGGGGAAAGGCGCTGCCTTGCGCCCCTCATCTCACCGGTCCGGATCGGCGGTCATGCGGGCGCGCAGGGCCACGAGCCGGGCGACAAGCGCCGCGAGTGCCGCCTTGTCGCCGGGGTGCGGGGCGGGCGCCTCCTCGGCGGCGTCCTGGGGCTCCTCCCCGGCCGCCTCCTCGGCCGCGTCATCCGGCTGGGGCCCCGCGGTCGGTCCATGCGGCCCCGCCCCGGATTCCTGTTCCGCCGCGATATCCTGCTGCATCATGGGATCGGGTTCGTCCCCGACATCCGGGTCCTCGGCAAAATCCTGGTCCTCCGCAAGGTCCGGGTCCTCCGCCGGATCCGGCTCCTCCGTCAGCAGCTCCGCCTCGTAGAGCACGATCTCGACCGTGTCGTCGGGCAGGGCGGCCGGATCGGCCACCGCCACCGTTTCCGTCCCGAACTCCTCGGTTGTCGTCACGCCGAGCCCGATCACATGGCGGACGCCGCGCTCGCGCAGGATCTTCTGCACGCCCTTGATCGTCATCCCGTCATCATAGAGCAGGCCGCGGATGCCGCGCAGCAGGCGCACATCCTCGGGCCGATAGTAGCGCCGTCCCCCGCCGCGCTTCACCGGCTTCACCTGGGCGAACCGGGTCTCCCAGAAGCGCAGAACATGCGGCGGCACCTGAAGCGCTTCCGCCACTTCGCTGATGGTCCTGAAGGCTTCGGGGGATTTTTCCATGGCCGAAGGACCCCCGCTGCTAGCGCTTGTTGCCCGCGTCGACCCGTTCCTTCATGATGTGCGACGGGCGAAAGGTCAGGACGCGGCGCGGCTCGATCGGGACTTCTTCGCCGGTCTTGGGATTGCGCCCGACCCGCGCGGACTTGGAGCGCACGCTGAACGTGCCGAAGGAGGAGATTTTCACCGTCTCGCCCTGAACCAACGCATCCGACATATGTTCGAGGACAGTCTCGACAAGTTCCGCGGATTCATTGCGCGACAGTCCCACGGCGCGGAACACGGCCTCGCTCAGCTCCATGCGCGTCAGAGTCTTCTCGCTCATTCCGTTTCCCCCGAAAAGCTGACCGATCGTTTTGTCAACCCTAGGAGCAATACGGAAAGCGAGTCAATAACAATGGCTTGGGCGGGGCAGCGCAGGCGGCGCTACCACCGCATCGCGGATGCGCCCCAGGCAAGCCCGCCGCCGATCGCCTCCATCAGCAGCAGATCGCCCGGTCGGATTCGCCCTTCGCCGCGGGCAACCGACAAGGCGAGCGGAATCGAGGCGGCCGAGGTGTTGCCGTGGTCCTGCACCGTCACCACGACGCGCTCCATCGGCACGCCGAGCTTCTGGGCGGTCATCGTCATGATCCGCAGGTTGGCCTGGTGCGGCACCAGCCAGTTGATGTCGCCCTTGGCGAGCCCGGCCTTTTTCAAGGCGGCACCGCCGGTTTCGGCGAGTTTGATCACGGCGTGCTTGAAGATCTCCTGGCCCGACATCTTGAGCACGCCGGTCGTCCGGGTGGTCGAGGGTCCACCATCGACATAGAGCAGCTTGGCATAGCGCCCGTCGGAATGGAGGTCGGTCGAGAGGATGCCCCTGTCCTGCGGCCCGCCCACGCCCTCCTGCGCCTCGAGGATCAGGGCGCCCGCGCCGTCGCCGAACAGGACGCAGGTCGAGCGATCGGTGAAATCGAGGATGCGCGAGAAGGTCTCGGCGCCGATCACCATCACCCGCCGCACCGAGCCCGCGCGGATCAGCGCGTCGGCCTGGGCGAGCGCGAAGACGAAGCCGGCGCAGACCGCGTGAATGTCGAAGGCGAAGCCGCCGGTCATGCCGATCGCCGTCTGGACCGAGACCGCGGTCGAAGGGAAGGTGCGATCCGGGGTGGCGGTGGCGACGATCAGCGCGTCGAGCGTGTCGGCTGCGATCCCGGCATCGGCGAGCGCGGCCTGGGCCGCCCGGGTCGCGAGGTCCGAGGTCGCCTCGCCCTCGGCGGCGAAGTGTCGCCGCTCGATGCCGGTGCGGCCGCGAATCCACTCGTCAGACGTGTCGAGCGTGCTCTCGAACTCGCGGTTCTCGACGATGCGGGCGGGTAGGTAGTGGCCGCAGCCAAGCGGTACGGCACGGATCACGCTCATTGCGCGGCTCCCTGTTCCGTCTCGACCTCCGGTTCGGCGGGGATGCCGAGCGCCATTCGCGCGGCGAGCTTCTGGGTGAAGCCGCGCTCGGCGAGCGTTGAGGCAAGCCGGATCGCCGCCGAGACCCCGGTCGCATCGGCCCCGCCATGGCTCTTGATCACCGTGCCGTTCAGCCCGAGGAACACCCCGCCATTGACGTTGCGCGGGTCGATCTTCTGGCGCAGCCGCCGCATCGCGCCAAGCGCGAACAGGGCGCCGATCCGCGACAGCAGGCTGTAGCTGAAGGCCTCGCGCAGCTGGTTGCGGATGAGGCTCGCGGTGCCTTCCCCGGTCTTCAGCGCGATATTGCCGGTGAAACCGTCGGTCACGATCACGTCCACCCGCTCGGAGGGCAGGTCGTTGCCCTCGACATAGCCGATATAGTCGAACTCGCCCGAAGGTCCCGCGACGGCGAGCCGTTCGGCGGCCTCATGCAGCTCGGCGCGCCCCTTGTGCTCCTCGGTCCCGACATTGAGCAGCCCGACCCGCGGCCGGGCGATCCCGAGCGCGTTGCGGGCGTAGGACGCGCCCATCAGCGCATATTTCAGCAGGTCGGTCGCATCGGCGCGGATATCCGCACCGGCATCGAGCAGCACATTGTAGCCGGCGGGATTGTTCGACGGCCAGAGCACGGCGATCGCCGGCCGGTTGACGCCGGGCGCCTTGCGCAGCGACATCATGGCGAGCGCCATCAGCGCGCCGGTATTGCCGCAGGAGATGACGACGGGAGATTCGCCCGAGCGCACGGTCTCGAGCGCGTTCCACATGCTGGTGCCCTGCGCGGCACGCAGCGCGCGCGACGGCTTCTCGTCCATCGCGATCACGCCCGGCGCGTGCCGGATCTCGGTGCGCAATGCGAGCGGGCTGCGCTTGCGGATCGAGCGGGCGAGCAACTCGCCGTCGCCATGCAGGATGTAGCGCAGGCGCGGATTCTCCTGCAGCGACTTGCCCATGCCGCGCACCACGGCGCTCACGCCGCGATCGCCGCCCATCGCGTCGATCGAAAGCACGACGTCGCCGGTGTCAGGGGAGGCGCTGCCGCCGATCGGAGTGGCATCGGCGGTCATCGCGGACCAACCTCGTGTGGGACTGCGTCAGGCGGCTTCGTCGTCGAGATCGACGGTCGCGATCGCAACGATCTCGCGCCCGTCATAGTGCCCGCAGGACCCGCAGACATGGTGCGGCCGCCGCAGCTCGCCGCAATTCGGGCATTCGTTGGGATTGGCGGCGACCAGCGCATCGTGCGAGCGGCGCATGCCGCGTTTCGCCCCGGTAACCTTGCTCTTCGGAACAGCCATGTTTCGACCTCGACTTCGTCCGGCCCACGGCGCGGAACAACCTTCTGTGCGCTCGCTGCGGCGGGATAGCAGATCGATCGCGCTCTGTCACGCCGACCGCCTCCAGACCGAGCAGGAAAACGAAGCGCGGAAAATAGCGATTGCCGAGGTCGGCGCAAGCCCAAATCGGCGGTTCCGCCTCACGATCCGCCATCGAGCTTGTCGCGCAGCGCCGACAGCGCGGCGAAGGGCTTCACCGCCTCGGTTCCGCCGCCGATGCCGGTCTCGGCCAGCGCCGCCCCCGGCTTGCGCGGATAGGGCGGCAGGGCGAGCGCCAGGGCCTCGATCGCGACGAGCCCAAGGTCGATCCGGTCGCCCAGCGGGTCGATCTCGTCATCCTCGTCCTCGGGCGAGAGAATCACCTCGCGCGCGGCCCCGGCGCCTGCGGGCAGGAAACGCCGCCGCACCGGCTGGTCGATCCGCGTCGTCACCGGGTCGAGCGTCACCACGCAGGTCTGCACCACCGTCGCGCCGAGCAGCGCATCAAGCTGCCAGCCGCCGCCCGCGACGCGCGCGAGGCTGCCGGCGAAGCGCAGCTTGCGCACCGCCTGCGCATCCATCAAGCCCGCGATCCGGGCCGCCTCCGCCGCGCTCGGCGCGATGTCGAACGCGAAACTCTCGACATCGCGCAGCCGCGCCAACTCGATCACCCGGGCGAATTCCGGATTGTCGGCCGCATGGTCGATGAGGTCGGGCATGGTCGATCCTTCGGGGCCAGCATCTGAGGATGCCGGTCCAAGTTCCTTGAATTTAGACCATGCGCAAGATAGGTGAGCAAGGGAATTCGGATCGCAGGCGAGGACGGAATGCCCCCCAGACCGACGCGCGGCGCCGCCGTTGCACTGCTGCTCTGCGGGCTCGGCCTGGCTGCCTGCGCACCGACCATCCAGATCCACGGCTATATCCCGTCCGAGGCCGATATCTCGCGGATCAAGCCCGGTGTCGACACCACGGCGAGCGTCGAGAAGGTGCTCGGCCTGCCCTCGGGCAACGGGCTCGTGAAGGACCAGGCCTGGTACTATGTCGAGAGCACGTTCGAGAACTACACCTACCACGCGCCGCAGGTGATCGACCGGCGCATCCTCGCCGTCACCTACAACGACAAGGGCGTGGTGACGGGCATCGCGCGCTACGGCATCAAGGATGGGCGCGTCGTCAATCTCGCCACAGAGACCACGGAGACCGGCGGCCAGCAGCTCGGCGTGCTGGAGCAGCTGTTCGGCAACCTGCTGCATCTCGACGCCTCGCAGTTCCAGCAGAAATAGGCGCCTGTCGGCAAAAGGTCACAGAAAGAGCGCATGTTGCGGCCCAGTTCGCTTTGGGAGCAACGGGATTGTCAGAGCTTCGACGCAGCCGGTACCGGGTCCGCTACGCCGCCGACGCCACCGACATCGCCGCCGCCCAGGCGCTGCGCTATGCCGCCTTCCGCGGCGAGGGCGATGCCGCCGGCCGCGACAGCGACGCCTTCGACGCGCGGGCGCTGCATCTCCTGATCGAGGAGCGGCGCGGCGGCCGGCTGGTCTGCTGCTGCCGGCTCCTGCCCCTGAAGGACGGCGCCGAGATCGCCGGCTCCTATTCGGCGCAATTCTACGACCTGTCGGGCCTCGCGGCCTTTCCCGGCCCGATGCTGGAATTGGGCCGGTTCTGCATCGCCGCCGATGCGCGCGACCCCGATATCCTGCGGCTCGCCTGGGGGGCGCTCAACGCCTATGTCGAGCGGCACGGGATCGCGCTGATCTTCGGCTGTTCGAGCTTCGAGGGGACCGAGGCCGAGCGCTACGCCGCCGCCTTCGCGCTGCTCTCCGAGCGGCATCTCGCGCCCCGGCGCTGGCGCCCGAAGATCAAGGCGCCCGCCGTGGTGCGCTTCGCCCGGGCGGTTCGCGCGCTGCGGCCCGATCCGCTCGCGGCGCTGCGGGTGATGCCGCCGCTCCTGCGCAGCTATCTCGCGATGGGGGGCTGGGTGTCGGACCATGCGGTCGTCGACCGCGATCTCGGCACGCTCCATGTCTTCACCGGGCTCGAGGTCGGCGCGGTGCCGGCGGCGCGCGCGCGGCGGCTGCGGGCCCTCGCCGGCTGAGACGGCCGGTTCGATGCGGCCGGCAAGTCGTTGATCGCGGGCAGGGGCGTGCCCTCCGGGTTGCGGGATGGCGCGCCGTGACGCAGGGCACAACGAATTGCTCGGCCTCTGCTGCGCCGGCTTGTCGGACCTGCCCTTGAATGGTTATCTGCAGGCCAACCCGCGACAGTGAGGAGGAAGGCGATGGACAGCTTCAAGGACCGCGAGAAGGGTTTCGAGAACAAGTTCGCCCATGACGAGGAGCTGGCCTTCAAGGTCTTCGCGCGGCGCAACAAGCTGCTCGGGCTCTGGGCCGCCGAGATGCTTGGCAAGAGCGGCGCCGATGCCGAGGCCTATGCGATGGACGTGGTGCGCGAGGACTTCAAGGAGGTCGGGCACGAGGACGTCTACCGCAAGCTTTCGGCCGATCTTGCCGGCCGGGTCGACGAAACGACGCTGCGAACCAAGATGAACGACCTGCTGTCGAGCGCCAAGTCCCAGATGATGGACGAATCCTGACCGGGTAGCTTGGTCCGGGGCAGGGGAACGGACCCGTGACGAGCGAGATCGACGCCCTGCGGCAGGTCTTCGTCGGCCAGCCGCGGCCCACCGCCTGGCCCGAGCGTCGGGCGCGGATGGATGCGATCTGCGGCATCGACCCGCTGCCCGAAGGGGTGGCCTACCGGCCGGAGACGATCGGGCCGCTCGCCGCGGAATGGTCGCTGGCGCCGGGATCCGATGCGCGCCGGGTGCTGCTCTTCCTGCATGGCGGCGGCTATTGCTCGGGCTCGATCGCCAGCCATCGCGGCCTGGTGGGCCGGGTCGGCGCCGGAGCGGGGATCGGCACGCTGGCGCTCGGCTATCGTCTGGCGCCGGAGAACCCGTTTCCCGCCGCGCTGGAGGATGCGCTCGCCGCCTGGCATTTCCTGCGTGCCCGGGGCTTTGCCGCGGACGCGATCGCGATCGGCGGCGACAGCGCCGGGGGCGGCCTGACGCTCGCGGCGCTGACGAGGCTGCGCGCCGCGGGCGAGGCGCTTCCCGCCTGCGCCTGGCTCGCCTCGCCTTGGGTCGATCTCGAGATGACCGGGGCGACGATGCAGAGCAAGGACGCGGTCGACCCGCTGATCCACGACGCCTATCTGCGCTCGCTCGCCGACGGCTATCTCGCCGGGCACGACCCTCGGGATCCGCTGGCCTCGCCGTTGCGGGCCGATCTGTCGGGCCTGCCGCCGGCCTTGATCCAGGTCGGTTCGGCCGAGACCTTGCTCGACGACGCCTCGCGCATTGCCGGCCGGTTGGGCGCGGCCGGCGTCCGGGTCGATCTGCAGATCTGGCCGCAGATGATCCATGCCTGGATGATCTGGGCCGCCCGCCTGGAGGCCGGTCGTCAGGCGATCGCCCAGGCAGCCGCCTTCCTGCGCGCCCACCTCGCGCCGCAGCCCTGACCCGCCGCCGGCCCGCTCCGGCCTCGGCGCGCGTGATCGACGGCATCCGTCCAGGCCTTGCCATCCGAGCGGGCCATCACGCCTCGGCCTGGCTTCTTGAAGGATTTCATATGGGCAGAAACCCTATCGGGCAGTCCGAGGGGCCCCATCAACAGATGGGGAGAAAAAGACTCTGCGGGCAACGGCCCGCACCGGGCAGCCGCGGATCTCGCGGCTGCGCCTCTCCGCCAGAACCTCCGCTGCGGAGCGACGAGACGGCCGAGCCGCCGCCATGGGTGCCGCGCGCCGCGCGCGGAGCGCCGCCGCTGGAGCGGCGTCGCCGCGGCGCTTTCGCACCAGCGCCGCGGTCGTGCCGGTCGCGGCGGGCTCACATGACCGCGCCGACCTGCCAGGGCACGAACTCGTTGTCGCCCAGCCCGAGCCGCTCGCTCTTGGTCTTCTCGCCCGAGGCGACCGCGAGGATCCGCTCGAAGATCTCGCGCCCCTTCTCGGCGATCGGCACGCTCCGGCTGACGATGTCGCCGCAATTGATGTCCATGTCGTCCTCCATCCGGGCGAACAGCGCGTCGTTGGTGGCGAGCTTGATCGTGGGGGCGGGCTTCGAGCCGAAGGCCGAGCCGCGCCCGGTGGTGAAGGCGACGATCTGCGCGCCGCCGGCGATCTGTCCGGTGGCCGAGACCGGGTCGTAGCCCGGCGTGTCCATGAAGACGAGCCCGGGCACCCGTACCGCCTCGGCATAGTCGTAGACCGCCGCGAGCGGGGTCGAGCCGCCCTTGGCCGCCGCCCCGAGCGATTTCTCGAGGATCGTGGTCAGCCCGCCCGCCTTGTTGCCGGGCGAGGGATTGTTGTCCATCGAGCCGCCATTGATCGCGGTATAGCGCTCCCACCATTCGATCCGCGCGACGAGCTTCGCCGCGACCTCCGCCGAGACGGCGCGGCGCAGCAGCAGCTGCTCGGCGCCATAGATCTCCGGCGTCTCCGACAGGATCGCCGTGCCGCCCATCCCGACGAGCAGGTCCGAGGCGGCGCCGAGCGCTGGATTGGCGGTGATCCCAGAGAACCCGTCCGAACCGCCGCATTGCAGCGCGAGCCTGAGCTCGGAAGCCGGCACCGGCTCGCGCGCGACCGCGTCGACCTCGGGCAGCAGCCCCTCGATCGTCTCGACGATGCGCGCGATGGTGCGCTCGGTGCCGCCGGTATCCTGGATGGTCAGCCCGTGGAACCGCTCGGCGCCCGAGCCGTACTGCGCCTTCATGCGCGCGACCTGCATCACCTCGCAGCCCAGCCCGACAAAGACGGCGGCCCCGACATTGGGATGGGTCGCGTGCCCCCAGAGCACGCGCTGCAGGTTGTCGAAGCCCGGCCCCTCGGCCGCCATGCCGCAGCCCGTGCCATGGGCGAAGGCGACGACACCGTCGACATTGGGATAGCCCGCCAGAACCCCGCTCGCCGTCACCGTCTCGGCGGCGCGGCGGATCACCGTGGCCGAGCAGTTCACCGTGGCGCAGACCGCGATATAGTTGCGCGTCCCGACCTGGCCGTTGGCCCGGCGATAGCCCTGAAAGCTCGCCACCGGACCATGCGGAACCGCCGCCCGCGCGGCAGCCAGCCCGGCCCCGACATGATAGGCGCGGTCATGCGCGCCGAAATGGCAATTCTGGCTGTGGACATGCTCGCCCGCCTCGATCGGCTGGCTGGCATAGCCGATGATCTGCCCGAACTTGACGATGGCCGCGCCCTGAGGGATCGCGGCCCGGGCGAGCTTGTGCCCCGGCTGCAGGGCGCGATCGAGCGCGAGGCCGGTCCCGAGCGGCCGCGACCCGGCCTCGGCCCGCGCGGTCAGCACCGCGACGCTATCGGTCGGATCGAGGATCAGCACCCCGTCGGTCAGCGCCATGACGATTTTCCCCCCTTGTCTCGGCAGCGCGCCCGGCGCCGCCTCTTGCCCCCGATCATAGCCGGGCGGAGCGGGGGGACGCCATCGTCGCCTTTGGGGTGGCGGGCCGCAGCCCGCGGCGTTAGATAGCGCCGCGAGACCCGGCAGGACGAAGGCGGCGGCGAGATGGCCAAGATCACCTATATCGAGTTCAATGGCACGCCGCACGCGGTCGAGGTCCCGACCGGCCTGACCGTGATGGAAGGCGCGCGCGACAACAACATCCCCGGGATCGAGGCCGATTGCGGCGGCGCCTGCGCCTGCTCGACCTGCCATGTCTATATCGACGAGAGCTGGATCGACCGCCTGCCGCCCAAGGAGGCGATGGAGGAGGACATGCTCGACTTCGCCTGGAAGCCCGATCCCCGGTCGAGCCGGCTGACCTGCCAGATCAAGGTCAGCGACGCGCTCGACGGGCTCGTGGTGCGGATGCCCGAAAAGCAGATCTGACCGCCGGGTCACAGCCAGGGCCGGGCGGCAACTGCACAGAATTGCGCCGCGACCCGCCCGCGGGTTGGACTTTCGCCCAATATTTGAAACTTCTTCGATCCGGCGCGCCGCTTCTCGGCTCGACATGACCCTTCTGTGAACGGAAAGATCGGGCGTCGGCGCGCTCCGACCGGCCGGGCATTCGGCCCGGACCAGTCCCAAGGCGCGCCCGCGACAAGGCCGACGCAACCCCACATGGAGACCCATTGATGGCCATGGCCGCCGATACCCATACCGTGGACGAGATGCTCCCTCCGCCGCAGCTCCTCGCGCTGGGGCTGCAGCATGTGCTGGTGATGTATGCCGGCGCCATCGCCGTGCCGCTGATCATCGGCCGGGCGCTGAAGCTCGCGCCGGAGGATGTCGCCTTCCTGATCTCGGCCGACCTCTTCTGTTGCGGCATCGTCTCGATCCTGCAATCGCTCGGGGCGGGCCCCTGGTTCGGGGTGCGGCTGCCGGTGATGATGGGCGTGACCTTCGCGAGCGTCGGGCCGATGCTGTCGATCGCGATCAGCAATCCCGGCCCCGACGGGGCGCGGCTGATCTTCGGCTCGATCATCGGCGCCGGCATTGTCGGGATCCTGATCGCGCCTCTGGCGAGCCGCATGCTGCGCTTCTTTCCCCCGGTCGTGACCGGGACGATCATCCTGGTGATCGGCATCTCGCTGATGCGCATCGGCATCAACTGGATCTTCGGCAATCCGGTCGGCCCGACCGCGCCCAAGCTGATCGACCCGGCAAGCGCCGACTGGCTGAAGACGGTCTCGGGGCTGGCCGGCGCCGACGGCGCGACCGTGCCCGCGCCGCCCGCCGGCGTCACCCTGGCCGCGACGGTCAACAACCCGCTCTATGCGCCGGTCACGAACATCCTGATCTCGCTCTTCGTGCTCGCCGTCGTCATCGGCTTCGCGCGCTTCGCCAAAGGCTTCCTGTCGAACATCGCGGTGCTGCTCGGCATCGTCGCGGGCGGGCTCGTCGCCGCCGCGCTCGGCATGATGCATTTCGACAAGGTCGCGGCCGCCCCCTGGTTCGCGCCGATCCGGCCGTTCCATTTCGGCGCGCCGATCTTCGACCCGGTGCTGATCGCCACCATGACGCTGGTGATGATCGTGACGCTGATCGAATCGACCGGCATGTTCCTCGCGCTCTCCGACATCACCGGCAAGAAGCTGACCCAGCCGGCCCTGTCGGCGGGTCTCCGGATGGACGGGCTCGGCACCATCATCGGGGGTGTGTTCAACACCTTCCCCTATACCAGCTTCTCGCAGAATGTCGGGCTCGTGGGCGTGACCGGCATCCGTTCGCGCTATGTCTGCGTGGCGGGCGGCGCGATCATGGTGGTGCTCGGGCTCATCCCCAAGATGGGCGCGCTGGTCGAGGCGCTGCCGACGGTGGTGCTGGGCGGCGCGGGCCTCGTCATGTTCGGCATGGTGGCGGCGACCGGCGTGCGGATCCTCTCAAAGGTCGATTTCACCACCAGCCGCAACAATCTCTTCGTGGTGGCGATCTCGGTCGGGCTGGGGATGATCCCGCTCGTCGCGCCCGACTTCAAGATGTGGCTGCCGCACGTGATCCATCCGCTGATCGATTCGGGGATCATCCTCGCCGCGATCGGCTCGGTGCTGCTCAACATCGTCTTCAACGGCGCCAGCGCCAGCGAGGCTGAACTGCGCGAGGCCGCGATGGCGGGCGGCGAGCACTGACCGGCAGGGGGATGCGCGGGCGCGCGCATCCCCGATTTCGCGGGGCTCAGTTCTTCGGAGCCTCCTGCGCCGTCTGGCCCGGCGGCAGGAGGCGCATCACGAAGGTCGTGACCTTGTCGCCCGGGCCGAAAGGCCCCGGCACGGCGTGACTGACCGGCGGCAGGCTCTGCAGGAAGGCGGCGATCGCCGTCACATCCTCCTTGGTCAAGCTCGCGAAGGCGTGCCAAGGCATGATCGGCGCCAGCACCCGCCCGTCGGGCCGCACGCCAGTCTGCAGCGCGGCGATGATTTGCGCCTGGCTCCAGCTGCCGATCCCGGTTTGCTTGTCCGCGGTGAGGTTGGGGCCGACAAAGACCCCGAGGCCCGGGATCTCGAAGCCCACATCCGACCCGCTCAGATATTTCGCCATGTCGGGCTTGCCGAGGAAATAGCCTGGCGTGTGGCAATCGTTGCAGCCGGCGATCCCGACCAGATACTTGCCCCGCGCCAGCTCGGCTTCGTCGGCCGAGGCGGCCGTAAGCGGCGCAATGATCGCTGCCGCGCCGAGCGCGGCCCCGATGAACGTCCCTCGCATTCCCTTGTCCCCTCCCCGTCGGCCAGCTCTTGGCGGTTCGCTGCGCCGGCCGCCGCGACATTTTGCCTTGGAATCCAAGGTCGGACAAGCGGGGCGAGGGGGCAGGATCAACGCAGATTGGCGGCGGCGAGCTCGATATTGAACAGGCTCGGATCGACCGCGACCCCGGTCTTGAGATCGGTCAGCTGGACCAGCGTGCGCTGGCCGGTCTTGGTGGTGATCGCCCATTGGCTGAGCGCGATCGGCTTTTCGGTGAAGCTCATCACCATCCGCCCGCCATCGGGATTGCGCGGATCGACGACGGTGATGTCGACGCCGCCCGGTCCCCGCGTGGCGCCAAGCACCATGCCCGGCTCCGCGAGGCTGAGATTGTCGCGCAGGAGCAGCGCGAGCGGCGTCTTTTCCAGCGGATAGCGCGACGGGCTGCGGTTCGATTTGGGGTCGAAGACCCCGACCATGCTGCCATCGGCGATCACCATCGCGCCCTTCGGCACGTCGTATTCGAACCGGATCCGTCCCGGCTTGGCGAGCCAGAAGGTCCCGGTCTGGCTCGATCCATTGGGATTGACCTGGCGAAAGCGCCCCTGGGCGCTTTTCATCCCGACGAGATAGGCGTTGATCGCGGTGACATCGACCCCCGCCGCCGCAGCGGGCAAGGCGGCGAGGACAGGCAGCGCGGCGAGCGCGACAAGGAGCGTGCGGCGGTTCATGGCCGAGCGATATAGCCGCTTCTCGCGCCGCTGGCATCCCCGCTTTTCGTCACAAGCTGGTCAGGCCGCGTCCTCCGACGGGTCCCTTGCCGGCCCGCGCTTGCCCCCCCTTTTTCCTTTCCCGCAGGCCGGTCGTTCTTCGGGGCGCGCCTCCGCCCGGCCCGGCTTCTTCAAGGATTTCATATGGGCGGAAACCCTATCGGGCAGTCCGAGGGGCCCCGCCAACAGGCGGGGAGAACAAAGACTCGCGGGCAACGGCCCGCACCGGGCAGCCGCGGTCGCGCGGCTGCGCCTGGCCGCCAGAGCCGAGGCCGCGGAGCCGCAAGTCGGCTGAGCCGCCGCAGCGATGCAGCGCGCCGCGATCACGACAGCCACGCCTGGCGCGACGTCGCCGCGGCGCTTTGGAGAGCGTCGCAGCGGTTGGGTGTCGCAGAGAGTGAGGGGCAGGGGGGCCTCACCGCTCCGGGACCAGCACCTCGCGCTTGCCGACATGGTTGGCCTGGCTGACCACGCCCGCCTCCTCCATCAGTTCCACGAGCTTCGCCGCCTTGTTGTAGCCGACCGAGAGCTTGCGCTGGATGTAGGAGGTCGAGCATTTGCGGTCCTTGGCGACGATCGCCACCGCCTGATCATAGAGCAGGTCGTCGCCCGTCGTGTTGCCGCCGAGCCCGAGCACCAGGTCGATCTCGGATTCCTCGTCGGCGTCCGGCCCGTCGACCACGCCCGCCTCGTATTCCGGCGCGCCATAGCTCTTGAGATGGGTCACGATCTCCTCGACCTCCTCGTCGGAGACGAAGGGACCGTGAACGCGGGTGATCCGCCCGCCGCCCGCCATGTAGAGCATGTCGCCCTGGCCGAGCAGCTGCTCGGCCCCCATCTCGCCCAGGATCGTCCGGCTGTCGATCTTGGAGGTCACCTGAAAACTGATCCGCGTGGGGAAGTTCGCCTTGATCGTGCCGGTGATCACGTCGACCGACGGGCGCTGCGTCGCCATGATCAGATGGATGCCGGAGGCGCGCGCCATCTGGGCGAGGCGCTGGATGCAGGCCTCGATCTCCTTGCCGGCGACCATCATCAGGTCGGCCATCTCGTCGACGATGACGACGATATAAGGCATCGCCTCGGGCTGGAACTCCTCGGTCTCGAAGATCGGCTCGCCGGTCTCCTCGTCGAAGCCGGTCTGGACGGTGCGGGTGAAACCCTCGCCCCGCTCCAGCGCGTCCTTCACCCGCTGATTGTAGCCGTCGATGTTGCGCACGCCCATCTTCGACATCTTGCGGTAGCGCTCCTCCATCTCCGCCACCACCCATTTGAGGGCGACGACCGCCTTCTTCGGGTCGGTGACGACGGGCGAGAGCAGATGCGGGATGCCGTCATAGACCGAGAGCTCGAGCATCTTGGGGTCGATCATGATCAGCCGGCATTCCGACGGCGCGAGCTTGTAGAGCAGCGACAGGATCATGGTGTTGATCGCCACCGACTTGCCCGACCCGGTGGTGCCGGCGATGAGCAGGTGCGGCATCCGGGCGAGGTTCGCGACCACGGGCTCGCCGCCGATATCCTTGCCGAGGGCGAGCGGCAGCGCGTGCGCCGAATCGCCGAAGCCCTTGGCCGACAGGATCTCGCGCAGCAGCACCTTTTCGCGGAAGGCGTTGGGCAGCTCGATGCCGATCACCGAGCGGCCCGGGATCGTCGAGACGCGGCAGGCCAGCGCCGACATCGAGCGGGCAATGTCGTCCGAGAGGCCGATGACGCGCGAGGCCTTGAGCCCGGCAGCGGGCTCGAGCTCGTACATCGTGACGACCGGGCCCGGCCGGATCGAGGTGATCTCGCCGCGCACGCCATAATCGTCGAGCACGCTTTCGAGCATCCGCGCATTCTCCTCGAGCGCGTCGGTGCTCAGATGCTGGCGCACGATCGTCGTCGGGCTCTGCAGCAGCGAGAGCGGCGGCGTGCGATAGGCGTCGTCGGCGGCGTCGGGATCCAGCTCGAATTCCGGCTCCTCCTCGGCGCGGGCCCGGGCGCTCCGGGCCGGGGCCTTGGCCGGAGCCTGGACGCGCGGCTCGGCCGGCGCGACCACCGGCGCCTCGCGCTCCAGGAGCTCGATATCGGACGCGGCGGCGGTCAGCGGCGGAACTGCGCGCGCCGGCGCCGGCCGGGTCTCGGCCTCGGTCCGGGCGCGCACCGAGGCGGTGATCCGCGCCATGACCCCGTCCTCTGGCGCGGGCTGCAGCGCCTCCGGCTTGAAGGGCGGGATCCCCGAGGGCGCGGCCGGAGCCGCCGTCCGCACCGGCGCCGCGTCGCGCCGCGCGCGGGCCTCGACGGCCATGCTGCGCGCCGCCCGCGCGCCGCCGGCCGCACCCGCGGCCGCCCGCCCACCCAGCCGGTGCAGACCGGCATAGACCATGATCGAGCCCAGGCGGACATGACGCAGGAAGCGGCCGAGCTCCGGCCAGTTCACCCCGAGCGCATAGCCCGCGACCAGCACGAAGCCGAGCCCGAGCCCGACGCTGACAAAGGGCAGCGCGGCCTTGGCGGCGAAGGGCAGCAGCGACAGGATCTGCGCCAGCAGCGCATCGCCCAGCAGACCGCCCAGCCCGTAATCGTGGCTCCAGCCCGCCGGCGGAACATGGGTCGCGGCGAAGGCGGCGCCCGCCAGGAGCGCGACCGGTGCCGCGATCACCCGGCTCACCACCCTCGTCTCGCCGGCATGCAGCACCAGCCGCAGGCCCCAGACCGCACAGGTGACGCCGATCCCGAAGGCCGCCCAGCCGAGCGCCCGATGCAGCGGATCGGCGATCGAGGCCCCGACCAGCCCGAGCGCGTTGCGCGGCGCCGCGTCCGTGGCGCTGAACAGGCTCGGATCGTCCGGTGAATAGGACCAGATCAGTATCCAGGCGAGCGCGCCGATCCCGATCAGGACCAGCCCCAGGAGCTCGGCGCCCCGGCGGCGCAGCGCCTCCTCGGTGTCGCGCTCGACCAGTTTGCGGGATTTCGCCTTGCTACGCGCCATGCCGACCTTACCCTTTCACCTGTTCCGACCCGGGCTTCAGCCGGTCCCGGATGGCCTGGAGCCCGCGCTCCACCGCCTCGAGCGGGGCGACCAGCGCAACGCGGATATAGGCCGCGCCCGGATTGATCCCGTCCGCATCCGCGCGGCCGAGATAGCCGCCGGGCAGGACCCTGACCCCGGTCTCGCGCCAGAGCCTCAGCGCCGCAGCCTCGCCGTCGCCGACATCGAGCCAGAGGAAGAAACCCGCCTCGATCGGCCGCCAACCCGGCCAGCCGGCGAAGATCCGGTCCGCGAGCGCGAACTTCTCGCGATAGAGCGCCCGGTTCGCCGCGACATGCGCCTCGTCGCGCCAGAGCGCCGTCGCGGCATGCTGCAGCGGCAAGGGCAGCGGCGCCCCGCCATAGGCCCGAAGCTGGCGCAGCGCCGCGATCGAGCGCGGTCCCCCGGCGGCAAAGCCCGAGCGCAGGCCCGGCGCGTTCGACCGCTTCGACAGCGACTGAAAGATCACCACCCGCTCCGGATCGGCGCCCAGCGCCCGCGCGACCGCGAGCCCGCCCGGCGGCGGGGCATCGCGATAGATCTCGGCATAGCATTCGTCGGCGAGGATGCGGAAATCATGCCGCTCGGCCAGCCGGATCAGCGCCTCCCAATAGGCCCGGTCCGCGACCGCGCCCTGCGGATTGGAGGGCGAGCAGAGATAGGCGAGCGTCACCCGGTCGAGCAGCGCCGGGGGCAGGGCGCCATAGTCGGGCAGGAACCCGGTCTCCGCCGTTGCCGGCACCAGCACCGGCTCGGCGCCCACGGCGAGCGCGGCGGCGCCATAGGCCTGGTAGAACGGGTTCGGCATCAGGATCGCCGGGCGGCCGCCGGCCTTGGTTTCGGGCGACAGCGCCAGGGCGGCGCTGAACAGCCCCTCGCGGGTGCCGTTCAGGGGGAAGATCTGCGTCTCGGGGTCGAGCCCGATCCCGTAGCGCCCGCCGATCCAGTCGGCGATGGCGCCGCGCAACGCCGGCAGCCCCTCGTTCGGCGGATAGACCGCGAACCCCTCCGCATGCTCGGCGATGGTGGCGGCGACAAAGGCGGGGATCGGATGCTTGGGCTCGCCGATCGTCATGGCAAGCTCGGATCCGCCCGGCGCCTGGCCCTCGAGCAGCCGGCGCAAGCGCGGAAAGGCATATTCCGGCAAGGCGGCGAACCGCTCGGGAAACTGCATCGGGGGCCGGCCTCAAGATATCGGGGTCGTCAGGCGCCCCGTTCGCGACCGAGTGTAGCGGGCTTCGCCCTTCGGGTCCAGTATCTTGCGCCGCGTCATTCGCAGCCCTGCGCGCGGCTCCGCCGGGATCAGGCGGGGCCGGCGTCGCGGGTGGTCAGGCGGAACTCCGCGCCGGGATGGACGAGCCGAACCTGGGTGACCGGGGCGTCGCCGAGCCAGGTGCTGCGCCGGATCACGAAGACCGGGTCTCCCGGCAGGATCGCCAGCAACTCGGCCTCCGCCGGGCTCGCCGCCGCCGCCGACAGCTCCTGCTCGGCCCGGGTGAAGGGGACGGCCCGGACCAGCCATTCGTTCGGACCCTCGTCGGCGAAGCTGGTCTCGCCGGCCTCGGGCACCGTGGCGAGGTTGATCCAGCGGTCCTCGATCTGGTGCGGCCGGCCATCGGCGCTGTGCAGGCACAGCAGATGCAAGGCCGGCCCGTCGCCGAGCTGGGCCCGGATCGTCGCGGGCGGCAGCCCCCGCCGCCGCTCCAGCAGGCGATAGCCATAGGCCCGGCCCGCGCCGGCGATCTCCTCGCGCACCAGCGGGATACGCAGCACCGCCTCCCGGGCGCGACGCTCGACCACCCGGCTGCCGGCCCGGCGCCGGCGCTCGATCAGCCCGGCCCGGGTCAGTTCGGCCAGCGCTCGCGCCACGGTCGGCCGCGTGCAGTCGAATTCGCGCGCCAGCTCGGCCTCGTGCGGGATCGGGGCGCCCGGCGCCCAGGCGCCCGAGATGATCCGGCCGAGCAGCTCGGCATGGATGTCGCGATGCTTCGCCATGCTCAGATCAGCGCGCCGAGTTCCGCCATCGCGCGGCGCCAGCCCGCCTCCACCCGGTCGCGCGCGACATGGCGCCCGTCCTCCACCACCGCGCGCCCGGCCGACCAGACCTCGCGCACCGCGCCGCGCGCGCCGGTGAAGACCCAGCCGTCGATCAGCTGGTCGGGGCGGAGCGCCGCGAGGCTCAGATGGTCGCGCTCGAGCGTCATCAGGTCGGCCCAGGCCCCGACCCGGATCGCGCCGCTCTCGCGTCCGAGCGCCTGCGCCCCGCCGGCCAATGCCGCTGCATGGAGCCGCTCCCCCGTCGAGCCGCCGGCATCGGCGAGCACGTTGCGGGCCCGGTCGCGCAGCCGCTGCGAATATTCGAGCTGCTTCAGCTCGGCCGCCGCGCCGATCTCGATATTGGAATCGCTGCCGACCCCGAAACGCCCGCCCGCCGCCAGATAATCCGGCCCGTTGAAGATGCCGTCCCCGAGGCTCGCCTCGGTCAGCGGGCAGAGCCCCGCCACCGCGCCCGACCCCGCGAGCCCGCGGGTCTCCGCGAGCGTCATCTGCGTCGCATGGATCAGGCACCAGCGCGGATCGAGCCCGATCTCGCCCAGCAGGTAATCGACCGGCCGCGCCCCGAGCCAGGCCTCGATCTGGGCGACCTCCTCGGTCTGTTCGGCCGCATGGATATGCAGGGGCCCCGCCGGCCGCGCCGCCAGGACCGCCCGCAACTCCCCCGGCTCGGTCGCCCGCAGCGAATGCGGCGCCGTGCCGAGCACCGCGTCGGGCGCCCCGAGCCGGATCGCCTCGCAGAGCGCCAGGAACCGGTCGGGGTCGCAGCCGAAGCGCTGCTGCCCACCCGCGAGCGGCGCCCGCCCAGCCCCGCCATAGGAATAGAGCACCGGCAGCAGCGTCAGCCCGATTCCCGCCGCCTCCGCCGCCGCCGCGACCCGGTGCGCGAGCTCGGCCGGATCGGCATAGGCGACGCCCCCCGGCTGGTGGTGCAGATAGTGGAACTCCGCCACCGCCGCGAAGCCCGATTCCAGCATCTCGACGAAGGCGAGGGCGGCGATCGCCTCGACCTGCTCCGGGCGCAGATGGTCGAGAAAGGCATACATCAGCCGCCGCCAGGTCCAGAAACTGTCCGCCGTCGGCCCGCGCCGCTCGGTCATCCCCGCCATCGCCCGCTGGAACGTGTGGCTGTGCAGGTTCGTCAGCGCCGGCAGGAGCGCCCGGCCCGCCAGGATCCGATCCCCCGGCGCGGGGACGGCGTCGGTCTCCAGCCGCGCGATCCGCCCGGCCTCGATCGTCACGCGAAGGTCGCGGCTCCAGGCCCCGGGCAGCAAGGCGAGCGGGGCGAAAAGCGTCTGCGGCGGGGTCTGGGACATAAGGCGCGGCCTCCCGGAAGCGGATTGACGAGGGATTAATATGCATATACATATTTGATCCGTCAAGCCGCCATGCCGCACGAGGGAATCCATGCAACAACCGGATGTCGTTCTGACAAATGCGTCGCTCGCGACCATGGCGGACGGCTATGGGCTGATCCCCGACGGCGCGGTCATCATCGAATCCGGTCGCATCGCCTGGGCCGGCCCCGTGGCCGACCTGCCCGAGACCCGCCTTCCCCGGCGCGATCTCGGCGGCCGGCTCGTCACGCCGGCGCTCATCGACTGCCACAGCCATATCGTCCATGGCGGCGACCGGGCGCGCGAATTCGAGATGCGGCTCCAGGGCGCGAGCTACGAGGAGATCGCCCGCGCCGGCGGCGGCATCGCCTCGACCGTTGCCGCCACCCGCGCGGCCGACGAAGCGGCGCTGGTCGAGGCCGCCCTGCCGCGGGTCGACGCGCTGATCGCCGAGGGCGTGACCACCCTCGAGATCAAGTCCGGCTACGGGCTCGAGCGCGAGACCGAGCTCCGCATGCTCCGCGCCGCCCGCCGGATCGCCCGCCTCCGGCCGATCCGCGTCCGCACCAGCTATCTCGGCGCCCATGCGGTCCCCCCCGACTTCGCCGCCGACCGGGCGCGCTACCTCGCGGAGGTCTGCCTGCCGACCCTCGCCGCCGCCGCGGCGGAGGGGCTCGTCGACGCGGTCGACGGCTTCTGCGAGGGCATCGCCTTCTCGCCCGCCGAGATCGGCCAGGTCTTCGACGCCGCCCACGCACTCGGCCTGCCGGTCAAGCTCCATGCCGAACAGCTCTCCGATCTCGGCGGCGCGGCGCTCGCCGCGCGGCACGGCGCGCTGTCGGCCGACCATCTCGAATGGCTCGACGAAACCGGGATCGCGGCGATGGCGGCGGCCGGCACCGTGGCCGTGCTGCTGCCCGGCGCCTTCTACACCCTGCGCGAAACCCGCGTGCCACCCGTCGCGGCGCTCAGGGCGGCCGGCGTGCCGATGGCGGTCGCGACCGACTGCAATCCTGGTACATCGCCGCTCGCCTCGCTGCTCCTCGCGATCAACATGGCCTGCACCCTGTTCCGCCTGACCCCGGAGGAGGCGCTGGCGGGCGCCTCGGTCCATGCCGCCCGCGCCCTCGGGCTCGACGATTGCGGCACCATCGCGCCGGGCAAACGCGCCGATCTCGCGGTCTGGAACGTCGCCCATCCCCGCGAGCTCGCCTATCGCATCGGTTTCAACCCGCTCGCCGAGCGGATTTTCGGAGGTTCGGAATGATCACGCTGACCCCGGGCGAGACCGGCCTCGCCGCGCTCCGCGCCGTGCTCGACGGCGCCACGCCCGCCCTCGACCGTGCCTGCCGCCCCGCGGTCGAGGCCGCGGCCGGGCGCATCGCCGCCGCCGTCGCCGGGGAGGCGGCGGTCTATGGCGTCAATACCGGCTTCGGCAAGCTCGCGAGCGTCAAGATCGCCGCCGCCGACACCGCCACGCTGCAGCGCAACCTCATCCTCAGCCATTGCGCCGGGGTAGGGGACCCGACGCCGGCGCCCGTCGTGCGCCTCATGATGGCGCTGAAGCTCCTGTCGCTCGGCCGCGGCGCCTCGGGCGTGCGCTGGTCGCTGGTCGAGCTGCTGGAGGCCATGCTCGCCCGCGGCGTCACCCCGGTCGTGCCCGCCCAGGGCTCGGTCGGCGCCAGCGGCGATCTCGCGCCGCTCGCGCACATGGCGGCGGTGATGATCGGCGAGGGCAGGGCGGTGCATCAGGGGCGCGACCTGCCCGGTGCCGAGGCGCTGGCGGCGGCCGGCCTCGCCCCGATCGCGCTCGCCGCCAAGGAGGGGCTGGCGCTGATCAACGGCACCCAGTTCTCCACCGCCTGGGCGCTCGCCGGCCTCTTCGGCGCCTGGGACGCCGCCTGCAACGCGCTGCTGATCTCGTCGCTCTCGACCGACGCGATCATGGGCTCGACCGCGCCCCTGCGCGCCGAAATCCACGCGCTGCGCGGCCATCGCGGCCAGATCGAGGCGGCGGCGACGATGCGGGCGATCATGGCGGGCTCGGCGATCCGCGAGAGCCACCGCGAGGGCGACACGCGGGTGCAGGATCCCTATTGCATCCGCTGCCAGCCCCAGGTGACCGGCGCGGCGATGGACCTGCTGCGCCAGGCGGCCGGGACGCTCGAAACCGAGGCCAACGCCGCCACCGACAATCCGCTCGTCCTGTCGGACGCCATCGTGTCCGGTGGAAACTTCCACGCCGAACCGGTTGCCTTCGCAGCGGATATCATCGCGCTCGCCGTCGCCGAAATCGGCGCGATCGCCCAGCGACGGGTCGCGCTGATGGTCGACCCCACGCTGTCGCACGACCTGCCGCCGTTCCTGACCGCCAATCCCGGCCTCAATTCCGGCTACATGATCGCCGAGGTCACGAGCGCCGCCTTGATGAGCGAGAACAAGCATCTCGCGCATGCCTGTTCGACCGACTCGACCCCGACCAGCGCCAACCAGGAGGACCATGTCTCGATGGCCGCGCATGGCGCGCGCCGGCTCGGGCGCATGATCGCCAATCTCGAACGGATCCTCGGCATCGAGGCGCTTTGCGCCGCGCAGGGCATCGAATACCGCGCGCCGCTGCTGACGAGCCCCTGCCTGCAGGCGGCGATCGCCCGCCTGCGCGCCGAGGTGCCCCCGCTCGGCCAGGACCGCTATGTCGCGCCCGAGCTCGAAACCGCCGCGGCGCTGGTTCGCGGCGGTGCGCTCACCGAAGCCGCCGGCCAGCTCTTTCCCTCCCTCGCCTGACAGGAGCCCGCAATGTCCGAGTCCGATCCGCGCCGCAACGCGCGCACCATCACCCCCCCGACCGGAACCGAGATCAGCGCCAGGAGCTGGCTGACCGAGGCGCCGCTCAGGATGCTGATGAACAATCTCGCGCCCGACGTCGCCGAGAACCCGCACGAGCTCGTCGTCTATGGCGGCATCGGCCGGGCCGCGCGCACCTGGGCCGATTTCGACCGCATCGTCGCCAGCCTGCGCAGCCTCGCGGAGGACGAGACGCTCCTCGTCCAGTCCGGCAAGCCGGTCGGCATCTTCCGCACCCATCGCGACGCGCCGCGCGTGCTGATCGCCAATTCCAACCTGGTGCCGCACTGGGCGACCTGGGACCATTTCCACGAACTCGACCGCAAGGGCCTGATGATGTACGGTCAGATGACGGCCGGATCCTGGATCTATATCGGCAGCCAGGGCATCGTTCAGGGCACCTACGAGACCTTCGTCGAGGCGGGCCGCAAGCATTATGGCGGCGATCTCAAGGGCCGCTGGATCCTGACCGGCGGCCTCGGCGGCATGGGCGGGGCGCAGCCGCTCGCCGCGGTGATGGCCGGCGCCTGTTGCCTCGCCGTCGAGTGCAACCCGGATTCGATCGATTTCCGCCTGCGCACTCGCTATGTCGACGAAAAGACCGACAGCCTCGACGAGGCGCTGGCGCTGATCGACCGCTGGACGGCGGCCGGCGAGGCGAAATCGGTCGCGCTGCTCGGCAATGCGGCGGAGGTGTTTCCCGAGCTCGTCCGGCGCGGCGTGCGTCCCGATATCGTCACCGACCAGACTTCGGCGCATGACCCGGTGAACGGCTATCTGCCGCTCGGCTGGACCATGGCGCAGTGGAAGGCCAAGCGCGAGACCGATCCGAAAGCCGTCGAAAAGGCCGCGCGCGCCAGCATGAAGATCCAGGTCGCCGCCATGGTCGAGTTCTGGAACAGCGGCATCCCGACAGTCGATTACGGCAACAATATCCGCCAGATGGCGCTGGAGGAGGGGCTGGCCGACGCCTTCGCCTTCCCGGGCTTCGTGCCCGCCTATATCCGCCCGCTCTTCTGCCGCGGCATCGGCCCGTTCCGCTGGGCGGCGCTCTCGGGCGACCCGGAGGACATCTACAAGACCGACGCCAAGGTGAAGGAGCTGATCCCGGACGATCCCCATCTGCATCAGTGGCTCGACATGGCGCGGGCGCGCATCGCCTTCCAGGGCCTGCCCGCGCGGATCTGCTGGGTGGGGCTCGGCCAGCGCCACCGGCTTGGCCTCGCCTTCAACGAGATGGTGCGGACGGGCGAGCTCAAGGCGCCGATCGTCATCGGCCGCGACCATCTCGACAGCGGGTCGGTCGCAAGCCCCAACCGCGAGACCGAGGCGATGCGGGACGGGTCGGACGCGGTGTCGGACTGGCCGCTCCTCAACGCGCTGCTCAATTGCGCGAGCGGGGCGACCTGGGTGTCGCTGCATCATGGCGGCGGGGTCGGCATGGGCTTCTCCCAGCATTCCGGCATGGTGATCTGCTGCGACGGCTCGGCCGAGGCCGATGCCCGCCTGGCGCGCGTCCTCTGGAACGACCCCGCGACCGGCGTCATGCGCCATGCCGATGCCGGCTACGAGATCGCCCTCGACTGCGCCCGCGAGAACGGCCTGCGCCTGCCCGCGATCCTCGGCGACTGACCGACAGCCCGGCGCCCCGCCGCCCGGCTTGACTTCGCGCGGCGCCCGTGGCGTCTGCGTCGGGCAGGATTTGGGGCGGGGACGGGATCGGATCAGATGGAGCGCGATCCTTCGGCCCTGCGCCCCGTCGCCGCGGTGATCGGCGTGATCCTGCGCGGTGGCGCGACGCTCCTGGTCCGCCGCGGCACACCGCCCAATCTCGGCCTCTGGGGCTTTCCCGGCGGCAAGATCGAGCCGGGCGAAACCGTCGCCCAGGCCGTCGAGCGCGAGGTGCGCGAGGAGACCGGCATCGCCTGCCGCGCCGGCCCGGTGCTCGACGTGCTCGACGTGATCCTGCCCGACGTGATCCTACCCGACGGGGACCGGACCGACGGCGACCGCCTGGCGGCGCACTATGTGCTGATCGCGGTCCGCTGCGCCTGGCTCTCCGGCGAGCCTCTCGCCGGAGACGACGCCGCCGAAGCGGCCTGGGCGCCGCTCGACGGCCTGGCCGGGCGCGCCGACCTGATCGACGCGGTCGCCCGGATCGCCGCCGCGGCGCGCGAGACCGGCGGCTGACCGGCGATAAACCGGTTGCGGCCCCGCCGGATTGCGGGCCTTCTGGCCACCCGACCCGACCCGCCCCGCATCCCGAGAGCCGATGAGCCGCGCGATCCTGATCCTCTATGCCCATCCCGCGCCGCACCGGTCCGAGGCGCACCACGCCCTCGCCCGCGCGGCCCGAGACGTCGCGGGCGTCACCTTCGCCGACCTCTATGCCGACTATCCGCGCTACGAGATCGACATCGACCGCGAGCAGGACCGGCTCGCCGCCCACGACGTGCTGATCTTCCAGCACCCGCTCTACTGGTACTCGACCCCCGCGATCCTCAAGGAATGGCAGGATCTGGTGCTCGAACATGGCTGGGCCTACGGCCAGGGCGGCACCGCGCTCCAGGGCAAGATCTTCCTCTGCGCCACCACGGCCGGCGGACCCGAAGCGGCCTACCGGCCCGAGGGCTACAACCATTTCGCGATCCGCACCCTGCTCACGCCGCTGGAACAGACCGCCAGCCTCTGCGGCATGACCTACCTGCCGCCCTTCGTGCTCTTCGGCGCGCGCAAGGCCGGCGGACCCGCGCTCGCCCGACATGCCGCGGCCTACGCGACCCTGCTCGCCGCCCTGCGCGACGAAACCCTCGATATCGCCCGCCACCAGGCCGAACCGCTGCTGCGGATGGACGCCTGAAATGGAAGGCTTCCTGCTCCCCGCCTTCGTCTATCTCTTCGCGGCGCTGATCGGGGTCGCCGCCGCCCACCGGCTCGGCCTCGGCTCCGTGCTCGGCTACCTGCTCGCCGGCGTCGCCATCGGCCCCGCCCTCAACCTCGTCGGTACCGAGGCGGGCACGCTGCACAGCGCCGCCGAGTTCGGCGTCGTCATGATGCTGTTCCTCGTCGGGCTCGAGCTCGATCCCAAGGTCCTCTGGGAACGCCGCGCCACCCTGCTCGGCCTGGGCGGGCTCCAGGTCGCCGGCACCGTGCTCGCCATCGCGGCGCTCGGGATCGCCCTCGGCCTCGACTGGCCGCTCGCGCTCGCCGCCGGCCTGATCCTCGCCAGCTCCTCCACCGCCATCGTGCTGCAGACCCTCAAGGAAAAAGGCCTGATGCCAACGGTCGGCGGCCGGTCGAGCTTCGCGGTCCTGCTGTTCCAGGACATCGCCGTCATCCCGATCCTCGCGCTCATCCCGCTGCTCGCGCGGGTCCGCGGCGGCGACGCGCCCGCGCATCATGGCGAGGCGCTCAGCCTCGTCGCCCAGCTGCCCGGCTGGGTGGCGGCGCTCGCCACCCTCGCGGCCATCGCCGCGGTGATCCTCGGCGGCCACTATCTCTCGCGCCCGATCTTCCGCTTCATCGCCCGCGCCCGGCTGCGCGAGCTCTTCACCGTGGCGGCGCTGACCCTCGTGGTCGCGATCGCGCTCCTCATGATGCTGGTCGGCCTGTCGCCGGCGCTCGGCGCCTTCCTCGGCGGACTCGTGCTCGCCAACAGCGAATTCCGCCACGAGCTCGAATCCGACATCGAGCCGTTCAAGGGCCTGCTGCTCGGCCTCTTCTTCATCACCGTCGGCGCCGGGATCGACGTCCACCTGCTCGCGGCCGAGCCGGCGACGCTTGTCGGCCTCACCCTTGGCCTGATGCTGGCGAAGGGGGCGCTGCTCTTCCTGCTCGCCACCCTGTTCGGACTGCGCGACGGCGACCGCTGGCTGTTCGCGCTGGCGCTCGCCCAGGCCGGCGAGTTCGGCTTCGTGCTCATCGGTCTCGCGCTCGGCGCCGGGCTCGGCGATCCGGCCTTCGGCGGCCGCCTGTCGCTCATCGTCACGCTCTCGATGCTGCTGACCCCGCTGCTCTTCCTGTTCTATGACCGCGTGATCGCCCCCCGGCAGGCCCTGCCCGTCGAGGGCGAGGCCGACGCGATCACCCACCAGGGCAATGTCATCATCGCCGGCCATGGCCGCTTCGGCCAGGTCATCAACCGGTTGCTGCTTGCCAACGGCATCAAGACCGTCGTCCTCGACCATCAGGCCGAGCTGGTGGACGACCTGCGCAAGTTCGGCATCCGCACCTTCTACGGCGACGCCACCCGGCCGGACCTGCTCGAGGCCGCCGGGATCGGCGAGGCGCGCATGCTGATCGTGGCGATCGACGATCCCGACCAGGTGCTCGGCCTCGTCAAATATGCCCGTCGCCTGCGGCCCGACCTCCATATCGTCGCGCGTGCCAGCGACCGGCTACAGGTCTATGCCCTGTTCCAGGCCGGCGCCAACGACATCATCCGCGAATTGTTCGATTCCTCGGTCCGCGCCGGGCGCAGCGCGCTCGAGGCGCTGGGCTGGCACCCGTTCCGCGCCCAGAAGGCGGTCGAGGCCTTCGTGAAATACGACCGAACCAGCATGCGCATGCTGGCCGAGGTCTGGGATCCGGAGGTGAGCGTCTACGAGAACCCGGCCTATATCCAGCTCGCCAAAGAGCGCAACGCCGAGATCGAGCGCGCGATGCAGGGCCGCCGCACCGATATCGCCGAGGACCAGGACCGCGCCTGGGCCACCCCGCCGAGCCCCACCGAGAGCGGCCCGCGATAGCCCCCGCGGCGGCTTCCGGTCAGACGCTGCGCAGCAGCGTGCCGAGCGGCTCGAAGATCGCGGTATTGGCGGCGATGACCCCGCGGCTCTCGAAGATGTCCGCGCCCTCGACGAACGGCCCGACAAAGCCGCCGGCTTCGCGCACCATCAGGATCCCGGCCGCGATGTCCCAGGGATGCAGCCCGTGCTCCCAGAACCCATCGAGCCGCCCGGCCGCGACATAGGCGAAATCGAGCGACGCGACGCCGAGCCGCCTTATCCCGGCCGAGCGCGGCGCCAAGGCCGCCATCTCGCGCAGATGCAGCGGCAGATGCGGGCTGCCGCCGAACGGGATGCCGGTCCCGAACAGCATCTCGATCATCTCGCGCCGCCCCGAGACGCGCAGTCGCCGATCGTTGAGATAAGCGCCCGCGCCCTTCTCGGCGACGAACATCTCGTCCTTGACCGGATCATAGATCACGCCGGCGACGATCTCGCCCTTGTGCTCCAGCGCGATCGACACCGCCCAATGCGGCATGCCGTGCAGGAAGTTCGAGGTTCCGTCGAGCGGGTCGACGATCCAGCGCCGCGTCGGATCGGTGCCTTTGACCTCGCCGCCCTCCTCGGCGAACCAGCCATAATTCGGCCGCGCCTCGGTCAGCTCCTCGCGGATCAGCTGTTCGGCCTTGATGTCGGCGCGGCTGACGAAATCCCCCGGCCCCTTGGCGGAGACCTGCAGGTTCTCGACCTCGCCGAAATCCCGGATCAGGCTGCGCGCCGCCTTGCGCGCCGCCTTGATCATGATGTTCACATTGGCCGAGGCCTGAGCCATCGCACGCGCTCCCCGAGAAAGTCGGCGCCTTATGCGGACATTCGCCCCCACCGGCAAGCCCCGCGAGACGCGGCACCGTCGCCGATTTCCGCCCCGCGCCGCATCAAGCCCGCTCGCTTGCGCTGCCCTGGTCCATCAGCCGGCTGATCACGGCATCCGGGATCGCATCGGCGGCATAGGTGAAGGTCCCCGACGACCGCACCTCCTGCGCCGCGCGCATCAAGGCGCCGAACGCCGCGCGGGCGAAGGAGCCGCCGACGCTGACGCGCCGAACGCCCGCCTCGGCCAGTTCGGCCAGGCTGTAGCTCGCTCCCTTCAGCCCCATCACCACGTTCACCGGCTTGTCCACTTCGCGGCAAACCGTTCGGATCGCCTCGATATCCGGCAGGCCCGGCGCATAGAGCATATCGGCCCCCGCCTCCGAAAAGGCCTGCAGGCGCGCGATCGTGTCCGAAAGATCGGGCCGATCCCACAGGAAGTTCTCCGCCCTCGCGACCAGGAGGAACGGCCGGCCCCGCGCGGCACCGGCTGCCGCCCGGATGCGGTCGACGGCCTGGGCGAGGGGATAGATCGGGGCGTCCGGCCGGCCCGTCGCATCCTCGATCGACCCGCCCACCAAACCGATCCCGCAGGCCAACCGCACGGTCTCCGCGCAGGTCTCCGGCGCCGGCCCGAAGCCATCCTCCAGATCGGCCGAGACCGGCAGATCGACCGCATCGACGATCTCGGCCGCGTTCCGCAGCACCTCGTCGCGCCCGAGCGCGGCGAAGGAATCGCGCTTGCCCTTCGAAAAGGCATATCCCGCGCTGGTGGTCGCCAACGCTTCGAAACCCAGGCTGGCCAGCAAACGCGCCGATCCTGCATCCCACGGATTGGGGATGACGAAGGCTCCCTCCCGCCGGTGCAAATCCGCCAGCCGCTCGAACTTGGTCTGCTGATCCGCCATGATCTCCTCGCTCCGCGCCCGGTTGATCCGGACCCATCCGGAACACTAGCCGCTGCTTGCCGGCTCGACCAACGCGACTTCGCCGCGGACCGCGCGCGGCGCGGCGCTTAGGAAACGGTCAACCTTGGTTGAGATTCGATTGATGGAAATATCATTGTCGTGTCTTTTCATATGCTTGAAGCCAGTCGCACGCGTGCGACACCCCCTCCGATCCACGCTCGCGGGCCGGTGAGGCGGCTTGCCGCGCCGGCTTGACCTTCCGGCCCCGAGGTCCCAGGGTCCGGCCCGGATCGGAACGAGAGGATCGGTCGCTTGCGCGCTCCCCCGCCCTTTGCTGCCTTCGAATGGCTGATCGCCTGGCGCTATCTCCGTGCCCGCCGGCGCGAAGGCGGGATCTCGGTCATCGCCTGGTACGCCCTGATCGGGGTCATGCTCGGGGTCGCAACCCTCATCGTCGTCCAGGCGGTGATGATCGGCTTCCGCGAGGAATTCACCGACCGCATCCTCGGGGCCAACGCCCATGCCACGATCTACCAGACCGGCTTCGACGCCGAGGGCCAGCCCGACCGCCTGATCCGCGACTATGACGCGCTGACCGCCAAGCTCGCCGCCGTCCCCGGCGTCACCACCGCCGCCCCCCTGATCCGCGGCCAGGTGATGGCCGCCGCCAATGGCCGCGCCGCCGGGGTCGAGGTGATCGGCATGCGCCCCGACGACCTCGCCCGCGTCCCCCTCGTCGCCCATCCCGAAACCGCGATGGGCAGCCTCGCCGATCTCGACCAGGGCATCGCCATAGGCACCGGCGTCGCCCGCACCCTCGGCGTCGGCGTCGGCGACGCGATCAGCCTGATCTCGCCCGAAGGCATGGACACGCCCTTCGGCAACCAGCCCCGCATCAACGACTATACCGTCACCTACATCTTCGGCGTCGGGCGCTACGATATCGACAGCACCCGCGCCTACATGCCCTTCGCCGAGGCCCAGAGCTTCTTCAACCGCGAGGACGGCGCCGACGAGATCGAGGTCATGGTCGCCCAGCCCGACCGCATCCACACCCTCGTGCCGGCGCTCCAGGAAGCCTCCGCACCCCGCGGCCAGATCTGGACCTGGCGCCAGGCCTCGGGCGCCTTCCTCTCGGCCCTCGATACCGAGCGGCGGGTCATGTTCATCATCCTCTCGCTCGTCGTGCTGATCGCCGGCCTCAACATCGTCTCGGGCCTCGTCATGCTGGTCAAGAACAAGGGCCGCGATATCGGCATCCTGCGCACCATGGGCCTCGGCCGCGGCGCGATCATGCGGATCTTCTTCCTGTGCGGCGCGCTGATCGGCGTGGTCGGAACCCTGCTCGGGGTGATCCTCGGCTGCCTCTTCGCCTATTTCATCCGCGACATCCAGAAGGTGGTGGAATGGGTCGCCGGCGGCTCGGTCTGGAACCCCGAGATCCGCTACCTGACCGAGATCCCGGCGCTCCTGCGCCCCGGCGATGTCGGCGCCGTCGCCGCGACGGCGCTGGCGCTCTCCTTCCTCATCACCATCATCCCGGCGCGCAATGCCGCGCGGCTCGATCCGGTCGAGGCGCTGCGCTATGAGTGAGGTCCTGGCGCTCGAGGCGATCGGCAAGGTCTATCACGACGGCGACCGCCAGGCGGTCGTCGTGCTCGACGGCGCCAGCCTGACGCTCCGGGCGGGCGAGGTCGCGGCCCTCGTCGCGCCCTCGGGCGCGGGCAAATCCACGCTCCTGCATATCGCCGGCCTTCTCGACGTGCCGACCGCCGGCTCGGTCAGGATCGGCGGGCAGGAGGCGGCCGGGCTCGGCGACACGGCCCGCACCCGGCTCCGCCGCGACGCGATCGGCTTCGTCTACCAGTTCCACCACCTGCTGCCCGAATTCAGCGCGCTCGAGAACGTCGTCCTGCCGCAGCGCGCCGCCGGGACCGGCCGCAAGGCGGCGGCGACCCGGGCCGAGGCGCTGCTTGCCGGCGTCGGCCTCGCCCACCGCCTGCACCACCGCCCGGCCGAGCTCTCGGGCGGCGAGCAGCAGCGCGTCGCCTTCGCCCGGGCGCTTGCCAACGGCCCGCAGCTCCTGCTGGCCGACGAGCCGACCGGCAATCTCGACCCCGAGACCTCGGACCAGGTCTTCGCCCTCCTTCTCGGCCTGGTCCGCGAGACCGGCCTCGCGGCCCTGATCGCCACCCACAACCCCGACCTCGCCGCCCGCATGGACCGCACCCTCCGTCTCCGCGACGGCCGGGTGGCCGACGCTTAGACCTGCGCCAAGGACCGCCGGTCACAGCCCGCGTCCGCTTCGCGCCAAGGACTCCCGTGAGTTGTCCAGCTCCCAATCACGTATTAACGCGGAATCCTATCACGCAGGGACCATGCGACGCGGACAGCAGTCCGAGCTACAGGCGGAGGACGAACATGGCGGCGGAGAGGAAGAAACTTTCGACCGAAGTTCGACGCGCAATCTGGGAGGCATGGGACCGGAGGTGTGCATTTACTGGAGAGCCGGTAAAATGGACAGAAATGCATGTGGATCACGTAATCCCGCTAGCAGAGTCCCGATTGGTCGACGAGTTACATGCGGAGAATCGCGTTCCAGAAGATTTCGATATCAATGGTTTTGAGAATTTGCTTCCAATACATAGCCACTACAATCAGCGAAAGTCTGGGCGAGAAATGGGCACGTCCGCTCTCATCTGGTTTCTTGAGCAAGCTAGAAGCAAAAAACCTGAGGTTGAGCGACAAATTTCGAACGCTATTAAATCCAATGAGGTCATTAAGGCATATCTTTCTCTGAAATTTGCTTCGGAAAAGAATGACGTTTCGCCAGAAGAAATGGTTATATTCTTTGCACATCAGGTAGATGGCGAGGTCACTTTGCGCGTTACGCCTGGTATTGAGGGGGCATCTATTACCAGCGCTAACTCTGCTGTTGCCTCATCGCTTATGGATAGAACATTTTCCTTGGGAGGTGGCACCATCAACGAGGTCTCTCTGCGAGCAGAGGACGGAACACCTGTGGTTTGCCACACGAGCAACGAGTTTATCCGAGCGAAAGAAGAGGGCTGCTTCGCGTACACGACGACCGAAATCAAGATCGCGAGTATGGCGGACGAAACGACCGAAGCCCTCCGGGCAATCCGCGACTCTTCATTTGCCGAGAACTCCAACTTGCGAGAACCGGTGGTGACGCTGAAAAACTTGGACCGATGGTCTGCAGATTGGGCGACTGAGGGACTCATGGAAGAGGCCTTGGATGTGGCGGGCCTCCGGACCATCGCCGATGCTCTCAGCGCGGGTTTCTGCGAAATCGAGAGCGTCAGTGAATATGAGCTAAGCCTTATCGTGCCAGAGGGTCTTGACGTGATTATGCGCGAGTGCGTTCGCGCAGATCTAGACGGGGATGGTTGGGAGGAAATTCTGGTATTTCACTACGTTTCTGCCGCTCGGGCTGGCGGGACACTAGGAGCTGGGGCTGCATTCATGGCCAAGGTGGCAGATGATGGACTGCTTCATATGCAGCCATATCCGCCTGCGCCCACCCTGTAGCAGCTGGCGAGGGCAGCTTCGGGCCGAAAGCGGCCTCATCGCACCGTCTCACGCCTTCCAACGTTCGTCCGACTTCTGCCGACAGGGCTTGCCAAAGGGTTAACAGAAAAAATAATATGAAGCAATATCAACATCATAAGCGGAGTCGCACGCGTGCGACTCCGCCCTGTCGCACGCCTTAGCCGCGCCGGCGGCGACCCCCGGCGGCATTGAAGGAGACCGCGGGCAGGGTGACCGTCTCGGCCAGGTGGGGGAAGGGGTCGGTCGCGTGGGGGATGGCGTTGGCGGCCACGAAATGCTCCTGAAACCGGGGCTCGATGGCCGTCTCGACCTTGTGGATCTGCCGGACCAGGGCCTCGACCTCGCGGCGGGCGCCGGCATTGAGGAGCGCGATCCGGGCCCCGGTCCCGGCCGCGTTGCCGGCCGAGGTGACCTTGGCGAGGTCGCAGTCCGGGATCATCCCGAGGATCATGGCGTGGCGGGGCGAGATATGGGCCCCAAACGCTCCGGCCAGAACGATCCGGTCGACCGAGGCGGCCCCGAACGTGTCCATGAGCAGCCGGGCCCCGGCATAGAGGGCGGATTTGGCCAGCTGGATGGCCCGGACGTCGCCCTGGGTGACCAGGATGCGGGGGCCGCCCGTGGGGCTGCCGTCATGGAGCAGGTAGGCGTGGGTCCGGCCCTCGGGCAGGCAGCGGGGGCTGCCGGTCTGCTCGGCCGAGCCGATCAGGCCCGAAGGGTCGATCAGGCCCGCGACCCGCATCTCGGCGATCGCCTCGATGATGCCGGACCCGCAGATCCCGGTGATCCCGGTCCGCTGGCTGGCGGCGGCGAAGCCGGGCTCGTCGGACCAGAGGTCGCAGCCGATGATGCGGAAGCGGGGCTCGCGGGTCGCGGGGTCGATCTCGACCCGCTCGATGGCGCCGGGGGCGGCGCGCTGGCCGGACGAGATCTGCGCCCCCTCGAAGGCCGGGCCGGTGGGGGAGGAGCAGGCGAGGACCCGGGTCCGGTTGCCGAGCAGGATCTCGGCATTGGTGCCGACATCGACCACGAGCATCAGCTCCTCGGACTGGTTCGGGGCCTCGGAGAGGGCGACGGCGGCGGCATCGGCCCCGACATGGCCGGCGATGCAGGGCAGGATATAGATCCGGGCGTCGGGATGGAGACGGAGCTCGATCTCGGAGGCCCAGAGGATCTGGGCGCTGGCGGTGGCGAGCGCGAAGGGGGCCTGGCCGAGCTCGACCGGGTCGATCCCGAGCAGCAGGTGATGCATGACCGGGTTGCCGACCAGGACCGCCTCGAAGATCAGGCCGGGCTCGACCCGGGCCTCGGCGGCGGCCTGGTCGATCAGGGCGTTGAGCGCGCCGCGGACCGCGCGGGTCATCTCGGCCGCGCCCCCGGGATTCAGCATGGCATAGGAAACCCGGCTCATCAGGTCCTCGCCGAAGCGGATCTGGGGGTTCATCAGCCCGGTCGAGGCCCTGACCTCGCCGGTCACGAGGTCGCAGAGATGGCCGGCGATGGTCGTGGAGCCGACATCGATGGCGAGGCCATAGATCGAGCCCTCGTAGAAGCCGGGCCAGACATGGAGGATCTGCGAGCGGCCGGGCTCGCCGCGATAGACGGCGCAGGTCACGGTCCAGTTGCCCTTGCGGAGCGCGGGCTGGAGCATCTGGAGGGTCCGGAGATCGCCCTTGACGTCCGAGAGGCCCCATTGCTCGGTCAGGGCCCGTTCGAGCCGCTCGAGATCGCCCGAGGGATCAAGCATGTCGGGCTCGGCCACCTCGACGAAATAGAGGCGGGTGGCGGGGTCCATGGTGATGGCGCGGGCCTCGGCGCGCTTGCGGACCACCTGCTTGTGGACCTGGCTCTCGGGGGGGACGTCGATCACCAGGTCGCCCTCGATCCGGGCCTGGCAGCCGAGGCGGCGGCCGGGGACGAGGCCGCGCTTCTGCCGGTAGCGTTCCTCGACCTCGTTCCAGGGGCTGAGCGCGGTCTCGGCGACGGTCACGCCGTGCTTGGGGAAGGCGCCGAAGGCGGGGGCGACCTGGCATTTCGAGCAGATGCCCCGGCCGCCGCAGACGCTGTCGAGATCGACGCCGAGCGCGCGGGCGGCGGCGAGGACCGGGGTGCCGGCCGGGAAATGGCCGCGCTTGCCGGAAGGGGTGAAGATGACGAGAGGGTCGCGGTCGGTCATGCGGCCGTGCCTGTCGCACGCGTGCGACTCTGGATATGTAGTTGATTTTGCATATAGTTTTCTGGGGCGTTCATCGGTTTTTCACAAAGGTTGACGCGGCGCTGACGGTTCGGGACGGGCAGCGCGCGGGATGCGCCCACCCACCCACCCCGCATCCCGCGCGCTGCCCTTCGCGCTTGCGGAGATGGCGCGGGGCGCGCGCGCGCGCGCGCGCGTCGCGGGGGAGGGCATCCCGCCGGACCGGGGCGCCGGCCGCGGGGCGAGCAGGTCGCCGTTGCGGCGGTCGGATCGGGCGGACGGGCGCCCGCGGGCGACCTTGCTGGATTCCCGCCGGAGGGCGGCAAACGACGGCGCTCCAGCGCTCGAGGCCGCAACGAGGCCGCAAAGACGGCGCCAGGGTCGATGCGGGAATCGCCCCTGGCGGGCGAGGGGGGCGGCCAGCCGTGAAGCGGGGTCAGCCATGCGACGCCTCCGGAAGACCCGCCAGGGCGCGCAGGCGGGGGTCGAGACCAGGACCCGCGAGATGCAGGCGCTTGACCCGGGAATGGTCGCCGCCAACCAGGATGACGGCGGAGCGGGGCAGGGCGAGCGCCTTGGCGAGGAAGGCGATCAGGGCCGCGTTGGCGGCCCCCTCGACCGGCGGGGCCGGGACGCGAAGCTTCAAAACCGGCTGGCCATCCTGATCGGCGATGCCGTCGCAGCCGGCGCGACCGCCGCGGGGCGTGAGACGCACGGCAAGCGCCATCCCATCCGGCACGGGGCGCCAGGGCAGGGCAGCAGCGCCACGGGGATCGGGCTCTGGCGCGGCCATCCGCGGCCTCATCCGCGGCGGCGGCGGCGTCCCTCGCGGCCGCCGCGCGCGCCCGCCTCCTCGCCCTCGGCGGCGGGGGGCTTGTTGGCGCGGATCCAGGCGGCGCCGTTCGGGTCGTGGTCCATCAGCAGGTTGGCGGCGCGCACCGCCTCCATCTCCTGCGGGCGCACCGGGTTCATGATCGCCGAGGTCATGCCCGCGCCGATCGCCATCGGCAGGAAGGCGGCGTTGATGCCGTGGCGGTTCGGCAGGCCGAACGAGACATTCGAGGCGCCGCAGGTCGTGTTGACGCCGAGTTCCTCGCGCAACCTGCGGACCAGGGCGAAGACCTGGATCCCGGCGGTCGCGAGCGCGCCGACCGGCATCATCAGCGGGTCGACCACGATGTCATGCGCGGGGATGCCGAAATCGGCGGCGCGCTCGACGATCTTCTTCGCCACGGCGAAGCGCACGTCCGGATCCATCGAGATCCCGGTATCGTCGTTGGAGATCGCGACGACCGGGACATTGAACTTCTTGACCAGCGGCAGGACGAGTTCCAGCCGCTCCTCCTCGCCGGTGACGGAATTGAGCAGGGGGCGGCCATGGCAAGCCTCGAGCCCCGCCTGGAGCGCGCCGGGCACGCTTGAGTCGATGCATAAGGGGGCGTCGACAAGCCCTTGAACAAGCTCGACCATAGCCCGCATCAACGGCGGCTCGGTCTCGTTGGGATTGGGGTTCGAATTGTAGACCACGCCGGCATTCACATCGAGCATGGTGGCGCCGCAGGCGACCTGCTCCAGCGCGTCCTTCTCGACGGTGGCGAAATTGCCGGCCTCGAGCTCGGCGGCGAGCAGCTTGCGTCCCGTGGGATTGATCCGCTCGCCGATCACGCAGAACGGCTGATCGAAACCGATGATCGCGGTGCGGGTCCGGGATTCGACGATGGTGCGGGTCATGAAAGACGGGCCTTCAATGCGGTGAGATAGGACCAGAGGGCGGGGGCGGTGAAGTCGGGGATCACCTCGTGCGCGCCGGCCTGGCGCAGCAGGTCGGGCGCGAGGCTCGAACTGATCCCGAAGACATGGGCGCCGGAGGCGCGGGCGGCCCTGAGCCCGGAGCCGCTATCCTCGAACGCGACCGAGGTCGCGGGCGTGACGCCGAGCCGCTGCATCGCCAGCTGGTAGGGCAGCGGATCGGGTTTGGGGCGCGCGCATTCCTCGCCGACGATCAGCAGCTCGAACCGGGAGGCGAGCCCGGTCGCGGCCAGCATCGCCTCGGCATTGATCCGCGGTGCGTTGGTGACGACGGCGATACCGGCGCCGGTCTCGGCCGCCCAGTCGAGCAGGGCGTGGATGCCGGCGGCCGGCGGGACGCTGTCGCCCAGCGTCTCGCGGAACATGGTTTCCTTGCGCTCGGCGAACTCGGCATGGTTCTCGGGCTCGTCGGGGTAGAAATGCGCCATGATCTCGGCGTTCGGCCGGCCGATTATATCGCGATTGTACTGGTCGAGGCTGATCGTGCGGCCACTCTCGGCGAACAGCCGCTCGAAGGCGGCGTGGTGCAGCGGGTCGCTGTGGAGCAGCGTCCCGTCGAGGTCGAAGAGCAGCGCGGCTCGGGTCACGCGCGCACGCGTTGCGGCCGGGCGGTCTGGGCGGCCGCGTAGTCGGTGGTGGCGGTGATGCCGCCGAGCGGGAAGAGATGCACCCGCTCGATGGCGAAATCGGGATTGGCCGCCTTGTGGCGGGCGAGGGCGGCGAGAAGCTCGGTCGGCTCGAAGGGCAGCATGAGCTTGCTGAGATCGGCCGCGCGGCGCTGCAGGACGCGCAGCGACGGGCCGACGCCGCAGGCCATCGCGTATTTGAGCATGGTCTGCAGCTTGGCCGGGCCGGCGATGCCGATATGGACCGGGAGCGTGATGCCCGAGGCACGGAGCCGGGTGGCCCAGTCGATGATCGGGCCCGGCTCGAAGGCGAACTGGGTGGTGATCGCCATGCGCGCGTCAGTGCGGGTCTGGAAGGCGTTCTTCCAGCGCAGCGCGGCGGTGACGGCGGCGGTGCCGCCGTCGGGGTCGATGTCGCGGCAGCCCTCGGGATGGCCGGCGACATGCAGGTCGGTGAAGCCATGGGCATCGAACAAGCCGGTTTCGAGCATCTGCATCGAATCCGCGAAGGCGCCGCGCGGCTGGCTGATGCCGCCGGCGAGCACGAGCGCCTGGCGGATTCCGAGATCGGCATAGGCTTCGATGCGGTATGCGAGCTCGGCGCGGTCGGCGATGCCGCGGGCCGGGAAATGCGGCATGACCGCGAAGCCCTGGTCGGCGAGGCGCCGCGCCGTGGCGAGCATATCGGCGAAGTCGGTGCCGTCGATATGGGCGAGATAGACCCTCGTGCCGGAGGGCAGCAGGGCGCGGAAATCCGCGATCCGGTCGGCGGTGCGGGGCATGACCTCGATCGAGAAGTCCTGCATCAGCCGCGCGATCGCCGCGCTGTCGCTCGGGGCCGGCTGGGTCGGCTTGCGCAGGAACGACAGGATACGCGCCATCGAGAGCTCCTTGGCTTCGCGGGGAGGGGTCAGGATTTCGACGGAGCCCATCCGTCGTTGGCGATCAACGCCTTGACCGCCTCTGCAGTAAACTCGGCCTCGAGGCGCGCCGCTTCGCTGGAAGCGACATCCGCCGCATCGCCTTCGACACGGTAGGGCTCGCCCTTGCGCCATTGCGCGAGATAGGTGTCGCTGTCGCGGGCGCCGACCCTCATGGCGCAGCGGTCGATCGCCTGCTCGAAGCGCTCGTCGAGCGGCAGGCGGGCGGCGCGCCGGCCGGTCCCGACGATGACCTGGGCCGGGATGTCGCGCCAATAGACGATGGTGACGTCGGGCATGCGGGGCCCTCCTCTGGCGTTTCCGCAGTTAGGCGTTGCCGGACGGGTTTTGCAGCCGTATAGTTCGATTTGCAAACTTCATTGTCGGTATGGACCGGTGCAGATGACCAAGACTCCGAAGGCTCTTCCGAGCCTGTCGTTCGAATTCTTTCCCCCGCACACGCCCGAAGGTGGATTGAGGCTTTGGCGCTCGGTCGAGCGGCTTGCGCCTTTGGCGCCGCGGTTCGTCTCGGTGACCTTTGGCGCCGGCGGGACGACGCGCGACCGCACCAACGCGGCGATCCAGACCATCGTCGAGCGGGCCCGGCTGAGCGTCGCGGGGCATCTGACCTGCGTCGGCGCCTCGCGCGAGGAGACGCTGGAGGTCGCGCGCGGCTATGCGAGGCTCGGGGTGCGGCGCATCGTGGCCTTGCGGGGCGATCCGCCCAAGGGCGAGACCCGGTTCGTCGCCCATCCCGACGGGTTCCGGAGCGCGGCCGAGCTGGTTGCCGGGCTGAAGGGGGTCGGGGATTTCGAGATCTCGGTCGGCGCCTATCCGGAGAAGCATCCGGAGGCGGCGAGCCTGGCCGCCGATATCGACAATCTCAAGCGCAAGCTCGACGCCGGCGCGAGCAACGCGATCACGCAGTTCTTCTTCGACAACGAGGATTTCCTGCGGTTTCGCGATGCCTGCCGCGCGGCCGGGATCGAGGCGCCGATCTATCCGGGCATCCTGCCGGTCGAGAATTTCGGCAAGATGGTGAATTTCGCCGCGCGCTGCCAGGCGCGGGTGCCGGACTGGATGCATGCCGCCTTTGCCCGCGCCGAGACGCCCGAGGCGGCCTATCAGCTGTCGGTGGCGATCGCCTGCGACCAGTGCGATGCGCTGATCGCCGAGGGGGTCGAGCATCTGCATCTCTATACGCTGAACAATCCGGACCTGCCCTTCGATGTGTGCCGGACGCTCGGCTATGTCGCGGCGCCGTTGGCCGCGGCGGGCGGGGGATTGGCCTGAGGCCGGGTTTCTGCGGGGCTTATCAGGGGCTTAACGCGAGATGTTCGCGAGTTTGCCGGCGGGGCCGCGAGGCTCCGCCGGCTTTTGATTGCGCGCGCGGCATTTTCTTGCCTTGGGCAGGACTGTCATGTAACCTTCGCTCAAACCTGCGGATCCGTCCGCATGATCCTGAATTGGCACTTGCATGGCGCATGACCTCACCGGGCTCACCGGGTCTGCGCAGGGAAATGTCGCGCTGGCGTCTCGACGCCCAAGCTATAAGCCTGCGCAGGCGGAGCCGGAACTGTATGCTGCCCTCGATCTGGGCACCAACAGTTGCCGAATGCTGATCGCGGTCCCGGAATCCGGGCATTTCCGTGTTGTCGATGCTTTTGCCAAGTCGGTCCGGTTGGGATCGGGGCTGGAGCGGACGGGGCATCTGTCGCGGGGCTCGATCAGCCGGACCCTGGCGGCGCTCGAGATCTGCGCCGAGAAGCTCAGGCGCTATCAGGTTCATACGATGCGGCTGGTGGCGACCGAGGCCTGTCGGCGGGCGCGCAACGGCAATCACTTCCTCGCGATGGTCGCCCGCGAGACCGGGCTGCGGCTCGAAGTCATCCGGCCGGAGGAAGAGGCGCGGCTGGCGGTGATTTCCTGTGCGCCGCTGGTCTCGCCGGAGGCGAGCCAGGTGCTGGTCTTCGATATCGGCGGCGGCTCGACCGAACTGGTCTGGATCGACCTGAGCGAGGTCGAGCCGGAGGAGCGGGCGCAGGCGATCGTCAATCTGCGGGTGGGCGGGCTCGGGGAGGACGGCGTCGGATCGGAAAAGCTGGCCGCGAAGAGCGGCAATGCGCGCATCGTCGATTTCATCTCGGTGCCGCTCGGGGTCGCCACGCTGCATGAGCGCTATGCCGATGTCGAGGACGACAGCGCCCGGTTCGCGCTGATGTCCTGGTATTTCGAGGAGCAGATCACCGGGTTCAAGCCGTATCTGCAGGCGATGGCGATGCCCTCCGGCGGCTGCTTCCAGATGATCGGCACGTCGGGCACGGTGACCACGGTCGGGGCGGCGCATCTGGGATTGAAGCGCTATGACCGGCGCAAGGTCGACGGGATGCATCTGAGCTCGAAGGCGATCGACGAGGTGATCGGTCGATTCCTGCGGCTTGGCCCCGAGGGCCGGCGCAGCGATATCGGGCTCGGCCGCGACCGGTCGGAACTGATCATGTCGGGCGCGGCGATCCTGCAGACCCTGCTGCGGATCTGGCCGACGGATTCGATGCGCGTCGCCGATCGCGGCCTGCGCGAGGGCATGCTGTTCGCGATGATGAGCGCGAAGGGCGCCTTCGCCGCCGGGGTGAGCCGGGAATAGGCGCGCGGCCGGGCGTTCGCCGCGGCGAAGCGCGCAAGCCATCTTGACCTTGCAGGACGCGCATGGCCTGTCGGCGGCAGCCAGGACGGAGGAGCTGAGGCAATGGCCGGGATAAGGACAATCGTGGGTGCGCTGATCCTTGGGGTCGTCGCGGCGGCAGGTGCCGTCGCCGCCGAGACCGCTCCGCCCGCCCCTGACTTTGCCGACAGCCTGGCGGGCGGCCCGGACTTCTGGGCCGTCGCGGGGCTGGCTGCCGATGGCCGGCTCAATCTCCGCGCCGAACCCGTCACCGGCGAGGTGATCGCCTGGTTGCCCGAAGGCACGGTGCTTCACAATCTCGGATGCCGGATCGCCGAGGGCCAGCGCTGGTGCCGGGTGCGCGAGCGCGACGGCGCCCATCGCGAAGGCTGGGCCTCCGGCCGGTATCTGCGCGAACATGCCGGTTGAGGGAGCGGGCATCGGCCCGGTTTCGATTTCCGGACGGTCCAGATCCGGAGCGCGCCCCCGCCCGGTGACAGGGAGGAAGCGCGACCGCCCTGGAGCGGGCGGCGCGCCTTTCTAGAGCGCCGCGGCGACGCCCCGCGAGCGGCAGCCTCTCGCGCGCGGCGCGCGGCATCCATGGCGGCGGCTCAGCCGTTTCGGCGCTTCGGGGCGTCGCGCGGGGGGAGAGGCGCAGCCGCGAGATCCGCGGCTGCCCGGAGCGGGCCGTTGCCCGCGAGTCTTTTTCTCCCCATCTGTTGATGGGCCCCCTCGGACTGCCCGATAGAATTTCTGCCCATAGGATACCTTGAAGAAGCCGGCGGCGGCGCCTCGCGATCCGGAAATCGGGGACGGCCCCAAGGGGGGGGCGAGGGCTTCGGGCGACAGGGGGCGGCGTGCGGCGCTTCGGTCAGCGGTGTCGCGCTGCTTTGCCTGTCGGTCTGGCCTCGTCGTGCTGCAAGCATCGGCTCACGCTCGGGAGGCGGTGACGTCCTCGCCGAACAGCCAGTCGAGGCGGTGCAGCAGTTGGGTCGCGGCCGGGGTGCCGAAGAGGCGGAGGCCGAGATGGAGGGCGGGGCGCAGGCCTGCGGCTTCCAGGTGGTAGAGCCGGCCGATCTGGGTCGAGGCCTGCTGCACGCGGACCGTCCGGGGGCGGCGGCGGGCGGCATAGGCGGCGAGGCCGCGGTCGGGGTCGGCGGCGGCGTCGAGCTCGGCCGCCAGCACCCAGGCATCCTCCATCGCCATCGCGGCGCCCTGGGCGAGGAAGGGCAGCGTCGGGTGGCAGGCATCGCCGAGCAGCGCGAGCCGTCCGTCGATCCAGTCGGGCAGCGGCGGATGGTCGAAAAGGCCCCAGAGCCAGGTCTCCTGGACGGCGGCAAGGAGCGTGGTGGCCGCCTGGTTCCAGCCGAAGAAGGCGCGGCGCAGCACGGCGCGGTCGTCGGCCTGGCCCCAATCCTCGGGCGCCCAGCGCGCGCGGCGCTCGACCGCGACAAAGCCGATCAGCGCGCCGGCGCGCAGCGGGAAGGTGACGAGATGGCGCCCCGGTCCCATCGTCACGCAGCCGGCATTGGGGACGAGGCCAGGCGGCAGCCGGTCTGCCGCGACGGTGCCGCGCCAGGCGACATGGCCGGTATAGCGCGGCGGGCCGGTCCGGAAGCGCTCGCTGCGGTGCTGCGAGCGCAGGCCGTCGGCGGCGACCACGAGGTCAAGGGGTTCGCCGGCGAGGGTCGGGCGGCCGTCGCGGGAGGTGAGCGGTGCGATGCGGGAGCCGAGGCGGATCTCGCCGCCGGCCTCGAGGAATCCGGCCTGGAGGGCGGCGATCAGGTCGGCGCGGTGCAGGTGCCAGAACGGGCGGTGATAGCGGGCCACCGAGGCGGCGCCGAGCGGCAGGCTGGCGAGGCGTTCGCCGCTGCGATGGTCGTGCCATTCGATCGCGGGCGGGGCGCTCGCGAGCGGGGCGAGCGCGTCGCGCCGGCCGAGCGCGTCGAGCACGGCGAGCCCGTTCGGGCCGATCTCGATCCCGGCGCCGACCTCGCCCAGCCGTTCGGCCTGTTCGACGATGAGCACCCTGGCGCCGCGCTGCGCCAGAGCCATCCCCGCGGCGAGCCCCCCGATGCCGGCGCCGATCACGCCGATCTCGCAGCCCTTGAGCCCCATTGCGTGTTCCTCCGCCCGTTGGGCGCAGATTAGGCCGCCGCGCGCCGCCGGTCAGCAGGCAATCGGCGGGCGAACTGGCATTCAGGTGGGGAAGTCGAGGATGCGAGTGCCGGTGCGGATCTCGGCGAGATGGGCGCGTTTGGCGAGCCGGTCGCGGAGGATGTCGGGTCCGACGCGGAGCGCCTTGCCGAGCGGGCCGCGGGCTTGCCAGCGTTCGAAATCGGCGCGGACCGGGCCGTTGAGGATGGCGAGCCAGCGGTCGAGGGTGCGCGCGACGGTGAAGTCGGCGGCGCGGCGTCGGCCGGTTTCGATCATCGCGCGATAGCGGTCGGGCTCGGCCTTGAGGCGGTGGACGGCGGCGAGCACGTCGGCGGGCGTGCGGATTTCGGCATAGTCGAGTTCGGAGCGGCGGAGCTCGCGGAAGGCGGGTTCGGGTCCGAGCAGGGCAGGGACGCCCGCGAGCCAGGCATTGACGAGCTTGCTGGCCGGTTTGCCGGCGGCGTCGGCCGGGGTCATGTTGCGCGCGGCGAGCACGAGGTCGGCGCTGGTATAGTCGTGCCAGTCGAAGACCGGGCCGGAGAGGGGGCCGGCGCGGCCGGGGCCGAAGACGTCGAGCCGCAGGGTGACGCCGAGTTCGCCGAGGGCGGCGAGGAAGGCGGGGTCGCGGAAGCGGGAGTCGAAATTGATCTCTTCTCCCTTGAAGACGAGGGTTTCGATCCGGGTGCCGCGGCGTGGGTCGCGGGGCATGAGGCCGGGTTGGGGCCAGTGCGGCACGGCGGCGTGGCGCGGGCCTTCGCCGCGGGCGCCGTTCTGGTCGAGCCAGAAATTGGCGGCCCAGGGTTCGTGGGCGTCGGCGCGGCAGGCGAGGATATAGGCGAGGCCGCGATGGCGGAGGCCGAAGAAGAACGGGTGGACCACATTGACCGCGTCGGGCCGGGGCAGGGTCGAGAGCGTGGGGTCGAGCCCGGCCTGGCGCATCAGCACGTAGGTTTGCAGGATCCAGCAGGCGAAGCCGTCGTTGCAGCGATCGCGCAGGAGGGTTGCGTCGATCGAGATGGTGTCGCCGCGGCTGATCTCCGGCCAGACCGGCTTGCCGCCGGCGACGAAATTGAGCGGCAGATGGAGGTCCGAGCCGGTGAGGGCCGGGACCGGGGCGGGGCTGAGCGGCCGGTTCATCGGGTCAGATTCCGTGCGGGGCTGCGATCATCGGTGTGGCGTCGGGGCTGCGTCTGGGGCGCAGATAGGCGCGGATCAGCTCGCTGCGGTGGCGGAAGACCGAGACGTCGTCGAAGGGGGCGCCGTCCTGGGCCGCGCGCTCGATCAGGTCGGCGAGCCGGGTGCGGTCGCGGCCGAGGCCGATCACCGCCTCGGCCAGCGCGGCGGGATCGTTGAGGGGGGCGAATATCCCGCCCTGGTGGACCGAGACGAGATCGCGGGCGAAGGCGCCGTCATAGCCGACGATCGGGCTGCCGGAGATCAGCGCCTCGATCAGGCAGCGCGGGGATTCCGGGGTTTTGTGGCAGAACAGGAAGAGGTGCGTCTCGCGCAGGGCGGAGAGCAGGGCGGGTCGGTTGGTGGTGAAGCCCGGCAGGCCGACCCGGTCCTCGAGGCCGAGGGCCGCCACCCGCTCCTGCATCGCGGCGCGTTGGCTGCCGTCGCCGAGCCAGGTCGCCTGGAAGTCGATGCCGGCCGCGGCGACGCGGGCCAGCGTCTCGACCCAGTCGAGCGGGCCCTTCATCTCCTCGGCGCGGCCGACATAGCAGATCCGCAGGGGGCCGGTGGCGGCGGCGGCGACTTTGGCGGCGAGCGTCTCGGGCGGGATATGGTCGGATTTCGAGATATGGATGTCGTGGACCAGCTCGGGATGGCGGCAATAGGGCTTGTAGGCGTCGAAGGTCTCGCGGCCGTGGAACAGGCCGAGCTCGGCGCCGCGGATCGCCGCATGCTCGAGCCAGGCCATCGGGCGGTGTTCGATCTGGGCGCGGAGGCGGGTCTTCCAGGCGCCGTGGCGGGCGGCGGTGCGGCGGACCACCTCGGATTCGACCCGGTCGGTCCAGACCGCGTAGGGCCGCCCCATGCGGCGGGCCTCGAAGCAGGAGACGGCGCCCCAGTCGCCGAACAGGCCGCCGATCGCGAAGGAGAGATAGTCGGCATGGGCGATCAAGGCGCGAATCCGGCGCCGCACCAGCGGCAGCTCGGCCAGGAAGCGGTCGGGCCGGTAGGCGATCGGCAGCGGCACGAGGTCGATCGTGTCGAGCCGCGGACCGATCTGCGAGAGCGGCACCCAGTCGGGCGGCGGCGGGCTGGGATCGAGCGGCATCATCACGCGTAGCCGCTCGAAATTGTCGGCCCACCGGGCCAGCCCGTTGCAGGCCTGCCCTTCGAGCAGGAAGATGCCGTCGCGCAGATGCAAGGGCACCGGGGCATAGATCAGCAGCTCGCCCGGAATCCGGTCCGTGGCCTCGGGCGCCTCAGCGCTGACCATGCTGCAGGCTCCGTTGCGCGCCCGACTCGAAGGCGGCCGCCGCGAGGACGCTGTCGGCCACACGCAGCGCGTTGGCCGCGATGGTCAGGCTCGGATTGATGCCGGTCGAGCTCGGCATGAAGGAGGCGTCCGCAACATAGAGATTGTCGACCGAATGAGCGCGGCAGCTGGGGTCGAAGACGCTGGTGCGCGGGTCGGAGCCGAAACGCAGCGTGCCGCAGCCGTGGCTGAGGCTGAGCGCCGGCGCCTGGTGCAGGAAGAAGGAGCGATGCCGTCCAAGCCCCTGCTTGATCATCGCGCGGAAGGCGCGCCGCCTCTCGTGGAGTTCGGCGGCATAGCGGTACTGGACGCTGATCCGTCTGGGATGGATCGGGTCGTAGAGCACGCGGTTCTCCGGATAGGGCATGTCCTCGAGCAGCCCCTGGAAGATGCGGGCATTGCCGAAGATCCGCGCGGCGGCGATTGCCGGGACGCGCACCAGGCCGCGGACCGGGCGCAGCGAGCGGATGCGCGACTGGTCGAAGCGCTCCTTCAGATACTGCACGATGTCGCCATAGGAGGCTTCAAGCCCCATGGATTGCAGATGGCCGTAATGCACGCCATCGCGCTGATAGAAGTCGCGGACCGAGATCGTGTTGACCGGTCCGCCGAAATCGGCGCGCCGCCGCGGCCAGATCGCGATCCGCTCATAGAGCTTGAACATCAGGTTGCGGCCGACCAGTCCGGATTCGTTGGCGCAGCCCAGCGGCCAGTCCACGCTTGCCGAGGCGAGCAGCAGGCGCGGCGAGCCGAGCGCGCCGGCGGCGAGCACGAAGCGGTCGGCCGAGAGCGTGATCGTGCGCCCACCACGCCGCGCCTCGATATGGGTGATCCGGCCCGGCCCGCCGCGGAGCGCCACGACCTCGGCCCGATCGAGCACGGTGGCCCGCCCGGTGGCGAGCGCGGGTTCGACGCCCGCCGAGCGGCCGTCCATCTTGCAGGGTCGCGGACATTTGCGCCCGAAACATTCGGCGCAGCCCGGCAGATAGCGCACGCCGACATGCTTGCGATAGGGATGGAGCCCCTCGCCGCGCAGGCTTTCCATCATCGCCGCGTCGCCCTCGGAGAGCGGCGGCGCGATGCGCAGGGCCGGCGGGCGGCCTTGCGCGAGCGGGTCGGGCTCGCCGCAGATGTCGAGCATCGACTCGGCCATCTCGAAATAGGGCTCGAACTCGGCATAGGAGACCGGCCAGCCGCCGGTCGGATGCGGTATCGCGGCGCTGTGGTCGAGATCGTGCGGCTCCGGGCGCTCCAGGGTCGCGGCATAGAAGACCGAGGTGCCGCCGATCCCGGTGCCGAGCGCGCCGTAGAAGGTCGAGCTGCGCCCGTCGATCTCGGCATGCATTTCGTCGGGCCAGTAGCCGCGGGAGCTGCGCTCGTCGGGATCGGTCAGCTCGGGAACCCATTCGCGCTGATCCTCGCGCGGGGCGGTCGGGCCGCTCTCGACGAAAAGCACCGAGAGCCCGCCCTCGGCAAGCCGGCGACCGATGAAGCCGCCGCCCATGCCGGCGCCGATCACGATCACGTCCCAGTGCTTCGTGATGATCTCGGCTGTCATTGGGCGCGGCTCCTGCTTGCGGGACTTGCCTGCCGATGGCCCTTGCGCCGGTCGCGAGCGAGCAAGCCGAGGCCGCGGGATGGGTCGCACCAGTCGCTCATGAACTCTGTTTACCAAGGGTTGCCGGCAGCTTCGACTTCCCTGCCGTTGCAGGTTAGACGGCTGTGGAAAGTGATCTGCAAACCTTTCCATCGAGTGAATGCGCCGACGATGAGGATCGAGGCCAAGTCCCGGAAAAGGCGGGCCGCCCGCGCGGCGCATGCCCAGACCGGGCGTCGGGGAGGGGCGGGCGGCGGCAGGGAGGTGGCCGGACATGGGTGAGATCTCGCTGGCCGAGAACGTGCTGTTCATCGGGCACAGCCTGGTCGGGCCCGAGATGCCGGTGATGCTCGAGGATCTCGTCGTATCCCAAGGCGGGACCGGGCGGATCCGGGTGCAGATCATCAATGGCGCGCCGCTGGTCTGGAACTGGCAGCATTCGGCCGAGGCCCAAGGGGTCGATGCTCGCAAGGTCCTGCCGCGGGGCGAGACCGGGGCGGTGGTTCTGACCGAGGCGATTCCGCTCGCCGCCAGCATCACCTGGAGCGACACCGACGGCTATGCCTACAAGTTCTTCCGGCTGGCCGAGCGGTCGCGGCCAGGTACCAAGGTGTTCCTCTACGAGACCTGGCACAGCCTCGATAGCGGGACCGGCGTGACGGTGCCCGATGACGAGAATGCCGGCATTCCCTGGCGCGCACGGCTCGATCAGGATCTGCCGCGCTGGGAGGGGATCGTCGCGGCGGTCAATGCGCGGGCCGAGCCTGGCGATGCGCCGATGCGGCTGATCCCGGCCGGGCAGGCGATGGGACGGCTCGACGACGAGATCCGCGCGGGGCGGGTCCCGGGTCTGACCAGCATTCGCCAGCTGTTCCGCGACGACATTCATCCGAACAATCTCGGCAATTACTTCGTCGCGCTGGTGCAGTATGCCGCGCTTTACGGGCGCAATCCCGCCGGCGTGCCGTTCCGGTTGGGCAACGAATGGGGGCAGCCGTTCGAAGCGCCGACAGCGACGCTCGCCGCCAAGATGCAGGAGGTGGCCTGGCAGGCGGTTCGCGCCTATGTCCAGCCATCGGGCCGGCAGGCGGCGCAGACAGGATACTGGCCCGACAAGGCGGCGCCGGACGCGCTGGTTCCAGTGCGGGCTGCGCTCGGCGAGGCGACGCCCGCGCCGACTGCGGTGGCCGAGCCGGCCGATCCGTCGCTGGCGATGGGGCTGAACGGCATTTCGGACTGGAGCACCGAGCAGCCGTTCGTCGATCTCATGAAATCCGCGCGGCCCTGGACCGGTCATCTGCCGGATCGCTGGGATGGATGGAGCCTGGATCAGCTGCGCGCGGGCGGTTTTCTCGACGCGCAGGGCTGGTTGAAGCGGCTGCCGCCCGAGCTGACCGGGGTCTCGACGCTGTTCCTGACCGACCAGCCCGAGGGTTCGAGCTCGCTCGCCGGGCGCTATCGGGTGAGCTATGACGGGGCGGGCACGATCCGGCTCGACGGGCGGGCCGAGAACGTGGTGCGGCGCCCGGGCGAGATCTGGTTCGACTATCGCCCCGGGGAGGGGTCGGTGGTGCTGACGATCGAGGCGACCGATCCGGCCCGCACCGGCGACTATATCCGCAATATCCGCATCGTGAAGGCGGAGGATATCGACCTGCTGGAGGTCGGGGCGCTGTTCAATCCGCGCTGGCTTGCGCGGATCGACGGGCTGCGCGGCCTGCGCTTCATGGATTGGATGGCGACCAACGATTCCCCGATCGCCGACTGGAGCGAGCGGCCGCTGCCGGGCGATTTCACCTATGCCTGGCGGGGCGCGCCGCTCGAGGTGATGGTGACGCTCGCCAACGAGACCGCGACCGATCCCTGGTTCACCCTGCCGCATCAGGCGACCGACGGCTATATGCGGGGCTTCGCCGAGCTGGTGCGCGACCGGCTCGATGCGCGGCGCAAGACCTATGTCGAATATTCCAACGAGACCTGGAACTGGGGCTTCGGCCAGGCGCATTGGCTGATGGATCGGGCCAAGGCGCGCTGGGGCGCGGCTGCGGGCGGCGACGCCTGGATGCAGTATGCCGGCATGCGGGTGGCCGAGATGGCGCAGATCTGGGACGGGGTTTTCGGTGCCACCGCGAAGGATCGGTTGGTCAAGGTGATCTCGACCCAGACCGGCTGGGAGGGGCTGGAGCAGCCGCTGCTCGAGGCGCCGCTCTGGGTTGCCGAGGATCCGGCCCATCACCGGGCGCCGGCGGACTATGTCGACGCCTATGCGGTGACCGGCTATTTCAGCGGTCAGCTCGGCTATGAGAAGGCGCCGGCGGTCAAGGGCTGGATCGCCGACAGCCGGCGCGCCGCCGAGGCGGCGGCGGCCGCGCGGGGTCTGACGGGCCGCGCGCTGGCCGGGGATGTCGCGGCGCACCGGTTCGACGCGGCGATCGCCACGGCCGCGACGGAGCTGCGCGATGGATCGGTCACGGGCAAGCGCGACGGCACCTTGGCGGCGCTGATCGGCGACACCTTGCCCTATCAGGCCGGAATCGCCAAGGCGCATGGGCTGCAGCTCGTGATGTACGAGGGCGGCAGCCATGTGGTCGGCGGCGGCGACTGGGTGAATGACGACGAGCTGACGGACTTCTTCGAGGCGCTGAACTACAGCCCCGAGATGGGCGATCTCTATCGCGAGCTGCTGGCCGGCTGGCGCCGGATTGGCGGCACCTTGTTCAACGCCTTTGTCGATGTCGCGGGGCCGAGCAAGTGGGGGAGTTGGGGAGCGTTGCGCTCGCTCGACGACGTCAATCCCCGCTGGGACGCGCTTCAGACCTATAACCGCGGCACCGGCGCCGGCTGGGAGAGCCGCCCGGCGGGCAGCTTCGACCATGGCGAGGTCGGGATCGGCACGCCTGGCGGCGAGACGCTGCGCGGCGGGGCGCAGAACGACGTCCTGCTCGGCCGTGGCGGCGACGACACGCTGATCGGCGGCGGCGGCGACGACCGGCTGCATGGCGGGCCGGGCCGCGACACCGCGATCCTGCCGGGCGCGCGCGGCGAGTATCGATTCGCGACCGAGGGCGGGACCCTGATCGCCGACGGCCCGTCCGGGACGATACGCCTCGTCGCGGTCGAGGCGGTCGGGTTCGCGGCCGCTCCTGGCGCGCCGGTGGCCATTGCGGGGCTTCGCTGACGGATGACGACCGCGCGCCTGCGGGCCGAGGGGAGTTTCTTTACCACGACCGGGGAGGATCGGTCCCGGCGGCTGGCGCCGACCGAACGGACGGACCGGGGAATGGCACGAACGGCGATCCTGAACTTTCACGGCATCGGCAAGCCCGGTCGGGCACTGGAGCCCGGCGAGGACCGGTTCTGGATTTCGCGCGATGCCTATCGGCGGATCCTGGACGCGGTGGCGGCGCGCGCCGGCGGGCCCGATGTCGCGATCACCTTCGACGACGGCAACCTGTCCGATCTCGAGATCGGCGCGCCGGAGCTGGAGGCGCGTGGGCTCACCGCGACTTTCTTCGTGCTCGCGGGGCGGCTCGACAGCCGAGGGTCGCTGTCGACCGCCGATCTCGGGACGCTGTTGGCCGCCGGGCACCGGATCGGGCTGCACGGCCACGACCATGTCGATTGGCGCGGCCTCGATGCGGGGGGGCGGGTGCGCGAGTTCGACACTGCCCGCGCCGTGCTCGCGGTGGCGACAGGGGCACCGATCGACCAGGCGGCGATCCCCTTCGGTCGCTACGACCGGGGCGTGCTGGCCGCGCTCCGGGTACGCGGCTTCGAGGCGGTCCATACCAGCGATCGCGGATTGGTGCGCGGCACGCCTTGGCTTCGGCCGCGAACCTGCGTGCGCGGCGACATGGACGCGGCCGCGATCGAGGCCGCGCTGCGCGGCCGGATGACGCCGCCGGCCCGTCTGCGCCGCGCGCTCGGTGTCGCGCGCAAACGCCTGTTCTGAGGCTGCTTCCCCGGGACCATCCTCGGACCCCTTGCCCCTTGGTCATGTCCTTGGCGTGGTGCAGCTGACGCGGTGAGCGCAAGCTCCCGGGGTGATCAGTCTGCCAGGGGCAGGCCGATGACGGGATCGTCGGCGATAGGGGCGATTGTCTCAAGGGTCATGCAGCGGGAGCGCTGGACCAGACGGGGACTGTCAGGAATTCCGTGTGCGGGCGGCTGAACATCAGGCCATGGCCCTGGTGAAGCGCTCGCCGAAGACGACGGCGAACTGGGCCTTGGCGAAATTTCCTGACGGTCCCACCAGCCGCTCGGCGGCGAAGCCGGGCATCCTCCCGCAGCAGGTCGGTGTCGGGGGCCTTTCGACCCGGCCGCGCAGGGTCATCATCTCGTCGGTCATCGTGAGGTCTCCGATCAGGTTGGCTTGTCCAAACCCGACCATCACCGAAGATCGCGCGATGACCACCGCGTTGCCGCCTGCCTGCCTGCGCGACAGTCCGCGCAGGCAGGCGGCGATGCTGCCGCCAAGCTACACCACCACCCGCGATACGACCTCCACCCGCCGCGGGATCGACGGTGTCGGGATCGCGGAGGGTGGCGCCAGACGGCGCCTTTCCCGGCGCGCTGGTGGATGGCGCGATGCCAATGATCATGGCCAGGCTCCGGAACACGCCGACGGTTCCGGTCGCCGCTCGATGTCACCGTCGACCCGCTCGATGGGGCGACGCCCGCTTCGGACGGGCACGGCGCCGGAAGCGTATCCGTGAGATGGCGGCGGACCGGCCCTGCCGGCACGGACGCAAGCGCTCCCCAGCGGGCGTGCGGATCGTCGCCAGCGTCGTTGATCAGAGGTTGCCGGTCGAACCCGGTCGCGTCCGCCGGCGGCCAGTGGCAATGACGTGTCGCAACGGTGTGCAATTCGCGTCGCTTAACCGATCGGTAAGACAGCGATGCGCCTATAGGCCGACTTCCAGCCCGACGGATCGAGCAAGCCATGCTGAGCGTGATCATCCCTGCCAACAACGAGGCGGACTATATCGGCAGCTGCCTTGAGATGCTGCTCGCCTCTGACCCGCTTCCGCAGCCGGCCGAGGGGCCGGCCGTCGAGATCATCGTCGTCGCGAACGGCTGCACCGACGCCACCGCGGCGGTTGCCGAGAGCTATCGCATGCAGGCCGAGGCCAAGGGGTGGCCGCTGATCGTTCTCGACCTGGCCCAAGGCGACAAGCTTCGCGCGCTCAATGCCGGCGAGCGGGCGGCGCGGGGCTCGATCCTCGCCTATATCGACGCGGATATCGCGGTCAGCCCGCCGCTTCTGGCCCAGTTGCAGGCGGTACTGAACCGGCCGGAGCCCGCCTATGCCAGCGGCCGACCACGGATCGCGCCGGCTCGGAGCTGGATCAGCCGCACCTATGCCCGCTTCTGGATGCGCGTGCCCTTCATGACGGATGCGGTGCCGGGCTGTGGGGTGTTCGCTATGAACGCGGCCGGACGGGCGCGCTGGGGCGACTATCCGCAGATCATCTCGGACGACACCTTCACCCGCCTGCAATTCACGCCGGAGGAGCGCTTCGGCGTGCCCGCTTGCTACACTTGGCCGATCGCCGAGGGCTTCGGCCGGCTCGTCCGGGTGCGGCGGCGCCAGGATGTCGGCGTGGCGGAGGTGGCGCGGCTCTATCCCGCGCTGATGCAGAACGAGCACAAGCCGCGGGTCGGCCTGCGCCGGCTTACCGGCATGGCGCTCGGGGATCCGGTTGGGTTCGCGGTCTATGGGGCGGTCGCGCTCGCGGTGCGCCTGCCGCGCGGCGGGGCCAAGCAGGCCTGGAGCCGGGGGCGCTGAACCGTCATGATCCTGATGCGCAACCGGCTGGTCCTGGTCGCGCTGCTGCTCTGCCTTGAGCTCGCGGCGCTCGGGATCGCCTATCAGGTCCTGACCTCGATGGAATGCCGCGCGACCGACGCCTTCGGGGCCTGTCGGTTGCTGCGCAGTCTGGCCGCGCGGGCGCTGTCGGTGATCGCGGTGTTCGGCCTCTATGTCTGGGCGCGGCCCCAGGCGCTGCGCAATCTGATGGGCCGGATCGAGGCGGTGCCGGGGGACCGGCGCGCGGCGCTGGGGCTGCATCTGCTCGGTGTCGTCCTGATGTTCCTGCCGCTGGCGATGGCGCGGGGGGGCGATCTCGGCGCGATTTTCGCGCTCGCGCTCGGGCCCTGGTTTGCCGGTGCTGTCGCGGCGAGCGCTGGCGCGCTGCTCTGGCTCGCGCCGGCCGCGAGCTGGCGGGACTGGCTGCGCGAGGAGGGCTATCGGCCCTTGCCGCTTCTGGGTCTTGGGTTGCTGCTGCCGGAGCTGGCCGAGCTTGCCTATCCGCTCTGGGACTGGCCGGCGATCGCGGCGGCGACCTTTCGCTCGGTCTGCTGGGTGCTGCGGGTCTTCGGGGCCGAGCCCGAGATCTGGCCTGACGCCTACACGATCGGGCTCGACGGCTTCTATGTGCAGGTCGCGCAGCAATGTTCCGGGGTCGAGGGGTTCGCGCTCGTTACCGGATTCGCGTTGATCTATGGCTTTCTGTTCCGGGGTCAGGTGCGCTTTCCGCATTTCTGGCTCGTCGTGATCCCGCTCGGGATCGTGTTGAGCTGGCTGCTCAATGTCGTGCGGATCGCGGCGTTGATCGCGATCGGCGCCCATGTCTCGCCGGAGCTCGCGGTCAACGGGTTTCACTCCTATGCCGGCTGGATGTTCTTCACGCTGCTGGCCATGGCGATGCTCTGGGGGGTGCAGGCGACCCCCTGGCTGCAGGCCGCCGGGGCTGCCCGGCCGGCGCCGCGGCTGCGGCTGCGCGAGGATCGGACGGCGGCGATGATCGTGCCGTTCGTCGCCTTCATGCTGGCGAGCCTCGCCGCGGCGGCGCTGGCGCCGGAGCCCGACCTCGCCTATCCGGTCAAGGTGCTCGCGATGGTTCTGGCGCTGGCGCTGTTCGCGCCGGTCTATCGCGGCCTGGTCTGGAGCCTCGATCCGGTGGCGATCGGGGTCGGCGCGGTGGTCGGGCTTGCCTGGCTCGCGACCCGGCAGGCGCCTTCGGAGGCCGATCTCGGGCTCGCGGCCGGGCTGGCGGGGTTCGGGGCGGCGAGCCTGGCGCTCTGGGCCGGGTTCCGGCTGGTCGGGACCGTGCTGCTGGTCCCCTTCGTCGAGGAGCTGTTCTTCCGGGGCTATCTCCTCGGCCGGCTGTCGCGCGGCGGCGCGGGGGCTCAGGTCGTGGCGATCGCGGTTTCGAGCGGCTTCTTCGCGCTGATGCATGACCGCTGGCTGATCGCCGGGGCGGCCGGCGTGGCCTTCGCGCTGGTGCTGCTGAGGCGGGGGCGGCTGACCGATGCGGCGCTCGCCCATTGCGTCGCCAATCTGGTCGTGGCGCTCTGGGCGGTCAGCCGGGGCGACTGGGGCGCGATCTGACCGAGAACGCCCGGAGTCGCACGCGTGCGACTCCGGGTAACATGTTGATATCACATAAGAACACCGATCCCGTTAACCGGATTTCAATCTCGGTTGACCGGATCTGAAGCATGCCGCCCTTGGGTCAGGCGGTGCGGCGCCGCTCCCAGGCCAGCGACAGAGCGCCGATCAAGGCGGCAGCCGCGAGCAGGCCGCTGCCAGCGTCGATCTCCGGAACGCCATGGGCCTTCGGCGGGCAGGGCGGCATGTGGTGGAAGCCGCGGAAGTCGGCGGCGAAGGCCGGTGCGGCGGCGGTGGCGACGACGAAGGCGACCGACAGGCAGACGGTACGGGCAGAATTCAGCATCAGAGATCCCTCCAGGGAGCAGCAGGTGGCGACAAAGGGCGGCCGGGAACGGCCAGCCCAGCGGGCGAGGTCGAAGGCGTAGTGCCAAAGGCCGGGCCATGCCGCAGGCGGCATAGCCGGTCACAGGCCGTTCAGGCCTTCGGCGAGCGAGCGGCGCGACCCCCGCGGGTGGGTCGATGCCCCGGGACAGGGTCCTGAAATCATGGACCATTTCCCGAGGCCCTGGCGTCTTCGCGGCCTCATTGGAACAAATTGCCGAAAAGGTGGCACAACGACAAGGCGAACGTTACGGGCTGGTTAACTCGCGTGAGTCGGAAGCGCCGGCCGCCTCAGGCCGCGGCGCGCCGGGGTGCTGCGATCGGCGCGGCCTCCGGTTCGGCCGCGAACAGGGCGGCGAGCGCGGCGGCGGACGCGTCGATATCGTGTCGGCGCAGGGCCCGAGCCCGTCCGGCCGCGCCCATCGCCGCGAGCTGCGCACGGGGCGTCGCGGCAAAATCACCGATCGCGGCGGCCAGCGCGTCGGCATCGCCGGCCGGGACGAGCCATCCGGTTTCGCCGGGCCGAACCAGCTCGGGAATGCCGGCGATATAGGTCGAGATCACCGGCCGGCCCGATGCCATCGCTTCCATCACCACCATGGGCAGGCCCTCGGCAAAGCTTGGCATGACGAGCGCATGCGCGGCGGCGAGCTCGGTGCGGACCCGCACCTCGTCGACCCAGCCGGTGATCTCGATATGCCGCTCGAGCCGGTGACGCCGGATCGCCGCCTCGATGGCGCCGCGCAATTCGCCATCGCCGACCAGCGTCAGATGCAGCTCGGGATGGCGCGCGATCGCCATGGCGAACGCCTCGACAAGCAGGAGCTGCCCCTTCTGCTCGACGAGGCGCCCGATCGAGACCAGCCGCGCGCCGGCAGCCGGCAGCGGCTGCGCCGCTGGAAAGCGCTCGGGCTCGATGCCGCAATGGACCACATGGATCCGCGGCCAGTCGACCTGGTCGGCCCAGCGGCAAAGCTGGCTGCGGCCGAAGGCGCTGACCGCGACGGTGAAGGCCGCGCGGCGCATCTTCTCGCCGAGCGCTAGCGCCTCGGGACGGTCGAACTCCTCGGGACCGTGAACGGTGAAGCTGTATCGCGCCCCGCCGAGGGTCGCCGCGAGCATCGCCACGGTCGCCGAGTTGGTGCCGAAATGCGCGTGAAGATGCTCGATCCCGAGCGCCTGGCAGCGCTCGGCGAGATAGGCCGCCTCGGCCAGGTAGATCAGGTGATGCAGGAGCCCGCGGTCGGATCGGCGTCCGATCCGCATCGCGAGGCGCAGCGCCTCGAGGCTTTGGAGCGGCGCCAGGGCCGCGCGGCGCAGGGCGGCGCGAATCAAGCGCGGCGCACCTTTCGCCAGCACATGCTCGGTCAGATCGTCCTCGGCGATGTCGCCGGGATCGACCAGGGCAGCGCGGTCGTCGCGCAACGCGAAGCGATGGATCTCGACGCCGCGCCGCTCCAACGCCTGGATCTCGCGGCGGATGAAGCTCTGCGACGGCTTGGGATAGGTATTGACGAAATAGGCAATCCGCATGGCGGCTCCCATCTGGGCCATTTCGGCGCGGCATTCGGACTTTGTTTAGAGGTTTGGGTGCAAACAAACGGTAAATGCCCGGCGATTGCATCCGGGCGCCGCAACCTGGCCCTCCGGGAGATCCGCCCAGCCATGACGATGCTTTCGGTGTTCCTGCGCGACGAAGGGCTGATCGCTCGCGCGATGCGCAGCTCGGCCTGGACGATCATGGGCTATGGGGCGTCGCAGGTCGTGCGGCTGATCTCGAACCTGCTGCTCACGCGCCTGCTGTTTCCCGAGGCCTTCGGCATGATGGCGCTCGTCACCGTGGCGATGGTCGGCCTGGCGAGCTTCTCCGACATGGGGATCGCGCCAGCCATCGCGCATAACCGGCGCGGCGACGATCCGGTCTTCCTCGACACCGCCTGGACGCTGCAGGTCAGCCGCGGGTTCTTCCTGTGGCTTGGCACCTGCGCGCTGGCGCTGCCGGTCGCGCATTTCTATGGTGAGCCGATGCTGGCGGAACTGCTGCCGGCGGCGGGGCTCGCGCTGCTCGTCGCCGGGTTCAATCCGACCAGCATCGAGACCGCGCACCGGCATCTGATGCTCGGGCGGGTGACGCTACTGGACCTGTCGAGCCAGGTGATCGGCACCGTCGCCATGGTGGTGCTGGCCTGGGCGACCCGCTCGATCTGGTCGCTCGTGCTCGGCAGCATCGTCGGGGCAATCGCGAAGCTGGTGCTCTGCATGATCTTCCTGCCGGGGCAGACCAACCGCTTTCATCTCGAGCCCGAAGCCAAGCACGAGCTGGTCCGCTTCGGGCGCTGGATTTTTCTCAGCACGATCTGCGGCTTCATGGTGGCGCAGGGCGATCGGGTGATCCTCGGCAAGTATCTGTCGCTCGACCTGCTCGGCATCTACAATATCGGCTATTTTCTCGCGAGCTTTCCGTTGCTGCTCGGCAATTCGGTGATCGGGCGGGTGCTGATCCCGCTCTATCGCGAGCGCCCGCCCGCCGCCTCGCAGGAGAATTTCAGCAAGCTCAGGACCATGCGCTTCGGGCTGACCGGGGGCATCGTCTGCATGCTGATCGTGATGGCCTTCTCCGGCGTGGCGGTGGTGGGGATCCTCTATGATCCGCGCTTCGCGGCGGCGGGGCCGATCGTGGTGCTGATCGCCTGCATGCAGATCCCGCAGGTCATCGGCATGACCTACGATCAGGCGGCGCTGGCGGCGGGGGATTCGCGCCGGTTTTTCTTCCTGATGGCGCCGAAGGCGGTGCTGCTGAGCGGCTTTCTGGTGCTCGGCGCGCATACCGCGGGCCTGGTGGGCGCGCTGATCGGGCAGGGGCTCGCGATGGTGCTGATCTATCCGCTCGTGGTGCGCCTCGCCCGGCGCTATGGCGCCTGGGATCCGGTGCATGACGGGCTGTTCGCGCTGATCGGCCTGGTTTTCGGCGGGCTGGCGCTGTGGCTGCACTGGCCGGCGATCGCGGCCCTGTCGGCGCTGCAATAGGCGCTGCCGGCCCCGAGGGCCGGCAGGTCTTGGTCTCTCAGCGGTCCTCGTCGGCGGCGCCGCCGATATCGTCGAACAGCTCCTGGATATCGAACTCGGCTTCGGCATCGGCCTCGGCCTGGAGCTGCTGGATGGTCTTGCCGGAGGCCTGCATCGCGGCTTCCTCCTGGCTGCGCGCGACATTGACATTGATCGTCGCGGTGACCTCGGGATGGAGCTCGACCGTCAGCGGATGCAGGCCGAGTTCCTTGATCGGATGGTTCAGGTGGACCTGCCGGCGGTCGAGGCTGAATCCGGCCGCGGTCGCGGCCTCGGCCGCGTCGCGGGTGGTCACCGAGCCATAGAGAGCGCCGCCGTCGGCGGCGGAGCGAATCACCACGAAGGTCTGACCTTCGAGCTTGGCGGCGACCTTTTCGGCCTCCGATTTCAGCTCCAGGTTGCGCGCCTCGAGCTGGGCGCGCTCGGTTTCGAAGCGCTTGAGGTTGCCTTCGGTCGCGCGCAGCGCCTTGCCCTGGGGCAGCAGGAAGTTGCGGGCATAGCCGTCCTTGACCTTGACGACTTCGCCCATCTGGCCGAGCTTCGCGACCCGTTCGAGCAGTACGACGTCCATCTCCGCCTCCTTACTTCACGGCGTAGGGCAGGAGCGCGACGAAGCGGGCGCGCTTGATCGCCCGCGCCAGCTCGCGCTGCTTCTTGGACGAGACGGCGGTGATCCGGCTCGGCACGATCTTGCCGCGCTCGGAAATGTAGCGCTGCAGGAGCTTCACGTCCTTGTAGTCGATCTTGGGCGCGTTCTCGCCGGAGAAGGGGCAGGACTTGCGGCGGCGGAAGAAAGGCTTGTTTGCCATGGTCTTGCTCCTCAGTTCTCGTCTTCGCGGCGCGGACGGCGCGGGCCGCGGTCCCGATCCCCGCGCTCGTCGCGCTGGTTCTTGGACTGGATCACCGCCGAGGGGCCTTCCTCGTGGGCGTCGACCTTGACGGTCAGGACGCGCATCACGTCCTCGTGGAGGCGCATCAGGCGCTCCATCTCGAGCACCGCCGCGCTCGGCGCGTCGGATTTCACGAAGGCGTAGTGGCCCTTGCGGTTCTTGTTGATCTTGTAGGCCATGGTCTTGAGGCCCCAGTATTCCTGGCCCACGACCGACCCGCCATTGTCCTTGAGGACCTGGCCGAAATGCTCGATCAGCGCTTCGGCCTGCGCGTTGGAAAGGTCCTGGCGCGCAATGAAGACATGCTCGTAGAGAGCCATCCGTCACCCGTTCGTCCGGCGCGCTTCAAAACGGAACCTTGCAACCCTCCGGGTCCCGTACGAGAGGCAGCGCGTGAAAATCCTTGGAGGGATGGCGCGCCTTGTAGCGATCTGGCGGGGTTTTGCAAGGCCGGGAGACGGCGGGCGTCCGTCAGGTGGGGGCGTCAGGCGCGGGCCTTGGGGTGGCTGCGCTCGTAGACCTCCATCAAGCGAGCCTGGTCGACGCCGGTATAGACCTGGGTGGTCGCGAGCGAGGCGTGGCCGAGCAGCTCCTGGATGGTCCTGAGGTCGCCGCCGGCCTCGAGCAGGTGGGTCGCGAAGGAATGGCGCAGGGCGTGCGGCGTGGCGGTGGCGGGCAGGCCGAGCTGCAGGCGGGTCATCTGCATCGCCTTCTGGACCAGGCGGGGATTGAGCGGGCCGCCGCGGGCGCCGAGAAACAGCGGGGCGGTCGGGCCGGGGGCGTAGGGGCAGAGGGCGCGATAGGTTTCGACGGCGCGCGCGGCGACCGGCAGGACCGGGACCATCCGCTCGCGGCCGCCCTTGCCGCGGATCCGGAGGGTCGGGGGCAGGGGCGCGTCGGCCTGGGTGAGCGCCAGCGCCTCGGAGATGCGCAGGCCCCCGCCATAGAGCAGCGTGAGCACGGCCATGTCGCGCGCGGCGATCCAGGGCTCGGCGCTCTGCAGCTCGACCCCCTCGATCAGCGCGCGCGCCGCCTCGGGCGCGACCGGGCGGGGCAGGCGGGCCTTCTGGCGGGGGCCGCGGGTCGCGGTGACCGCGGGGGCGACGAGCCCGTGCGCCTCGGCGAGCCAGGCATGGAAGCTCTTGACCGCCGAGAGCGCCCGGGCGAGCGAGCGCGCCGAGAGGCCCCGGCCGCGCTCGCTCGCCATCCAGGCCCGGATATCGGCGACGCTGACGCGGGCGAGCGCGGCGCGGCCGGCCGGTTCGCCCCAATGCAGCGCGAGAAAGCCGAGATAGCCCGAGACATCGCGGCGATAGGCTTCGAGCGTGAGCGGGCTGGCGCCGCGCACAGCGCCCAGCTGGTCGAGCCAGTCCTGCAGCGCCGCGGCCGCGCCGGGCGCGGCCTCGGTCATGCGAGCCAGCGCCGCATCGCGCGTTCGAAGACGCCGGCGAAGAAAGCGAGCAGGTCGGTGCCCTGGTCGGGGTGGAACCGGTGGGCATCCGACGCGCCGAGCGCCAGCAGGCCGGCGAGATTGCCGGCGCCGAGATCGAGGCGCAGCAGGGCCTCCGAGCGGATCAGGCTGGCATCGTCGCCGAAAATTCCGGCGCCTTCGGGCACGACGCGGCGCAGCGTGACCTTGCGCGCGGCAAGGCCGCGGCCCTGGCGGATATAGCGATCGACCCCGCCTTCGGGCATCGCGACCACCGCGTCGCGCAACGGCCCCTGCGGTCCGAGGCCCGAGCCCGCCTCTGCCGCCGGCGCCTCGAGCCCGAGCCGGATCAGCTCGACCCCGAGGATCATCGCGACGTCGCGGGTCAGCACCCGGAGGAAGCTCGCGAAATCGGCGGGGTCGAGCACGGCGAGGCAGGCGCGGTGCACCTGGTTCATGCCGGCGACATTCTCGTAGGCGGCGGCGAGCACCTCGCGGTGGGTATCCTCGAGCCGGTCGAGCCGCTCCTCCAGCCGGTCGACGAGCACGCCGCGCAGGTCGACGACATTGCGCCCCTCGACACGGCGGTCGGCGGCCAGCAGGGCGCGCATCAGCGCGTCATCCTCCAGGATGAGGGCAGGGTCTGCCAGAATCTGGTCACGCAGCGAGGCTGGGGCTTCCTCGGAGATGCTCATGGGGGATCACGCGGTCACTGGGCTGGCCGCCTCGGGGGCGTCGGTCAGCCGATTGTTGAACGGTGCCGGCGGTGCCGTGGGGTCAGCACCATCGGGCGAGGCGAGGGCAGGGGAGTCCTGGCCCGAAATTCCCGCCGTGTCGACGAAGATTCTCATCCTCGGATGTTCCCTCGCGGCGGCGGGCTTCGGCCCTTGTGGTCGAGGCCCATCCTATCCCAAGTATGGCGCGATGGAACAGGTCAATCGCATGGCGGGCGCGAGGATCTTCCCCGAGGGCACCGCCGTCGCGGTGCTGACCGCGGAGGGGCTCGACCGGCTGCTCGACTATCGGGCGCCGGAGGGCGGCGTCGGCCCGGGCGATTTCGTCGAGGTGCCGCTCGGACCGCGGCGGGTGCTTGGGCTGGTCTGGGGGCCGGGGCAGGGCGGCTTCGCGGCCGGCAAGCTGCGCGACGTGGCGGGACGGCTCGACGTGCCGCCGATGCGGGCGGAAATGCGGACCTTCCTGGCCCGGGCGGCCGACTATACCCTGACGCCGCTCACCCACATGCTGCGCCTGGCGAGCCGGGCGCCGGGGCTCGGCCAGCCGCCTTCGGCGAGACCCTTGCTGCGGCTGTCGGGCCAGGCTCCGGGGCGGATGACCGAGGCGCGGGCGCGGGTGCTGGCGGCCTTCGCGGAATACGGCAATCTTGGATTCGGGCCGGGCGAGCTGGCGGGGCTTGCCGGCGTGTCGGGGGCGGTGATCCGCGCGCTGGAGGAGCAGGGCGTGATCCTGCGCGATGCGGCGCCCCGCGACCTGCCCTTCGCGCCGCTCGACCCGTCGGCGCCGGCGCGGGCCTTGTCGGACGACCAGGCGGCGGCCGCGGCGGTTCTGCGCGTCAAAGCGGCGGCGGGGGGATATTCGACGACGCTGCTCAAGGGCGTGACCGGGTCGGGCAAGACCGAGGTCTATCTGGAGGCGGTGGCCGAGACCGTGCGTTCAGGGCGTCAGGCCTTGGTGTTGCTGCCCGAGATCGCGCTGTCGGGCGAATTTCTCGACCGGGTCGAGCGGCGTTTCGGCGCGCGGCCGGCGGAATGGCATTCCGGGGTCACGCAGGCCAACCGGCGCCGAGCCTGGGGTGCGGTCGCGACCGGAGAGGCGCAGCTCGTGGTCGGCGCGCGGTCGGCCCTGTTCCTGCCCTTCGCCGCGCTCGGCCTCATCGTGGTCGACGAGGAACATGACGGCTCCTACAAGCAGGAGGAGGGCGTGCTCTACAATGCCCGCGACATGGCGGTGCTGCGCGCCTCGATCGAGGGGGCGATGGTGGTGCTGGCCTCGGCCACCCCGAGCCTCGAGAGCTGGGCCAATGCCGATGCGGGCAAGTATGCGCGGCTCGAGCTGCCCGAGCGGTTCGGGGTCGCGCGCCTGCCGGAGATGCGGGCGATCGACCTGCGCGCCGACACGCTGGAGCCCGGGCGCTGGATCTCGGACCCGCTGGCGGCCGCGGTCGGCGAGCGGCTGGAGGCGGGCGAGCAGGCGCTTTTGTTCCTGAACCGGCGGGGCTATGCGCCGCTGACGATCTGCCGGGCCTGCGGCCAGCAGGTCGGTTGCGACCAGTGCGACGCGCGCATGGTCGAGCATCGGTTTCGCGGGCGGCTGGTCTGCCACCAATGCGGCGCGACCAAGCCGATCCCGGTGAAATGCCCCTCCTGCGGCACGGAGGGCCGGATGGCGGCGCTCGGGCCCGGGGTCGAGCGGCTGGCGGAGGAGGCGGCCGAGCTCTGGCCGGCGGCGCGCCGGGCGATCCTGTCCTCCGACCTCGCCGACAGCGCGCAGAGCCTGAAGGAGCGGATCGACGCGATCGCCAATGGAGGGGCCGATCTGGTGATCGGCACGCAGATCGTCTCGAAGGGCCACAACTTCCCGCATCTGACGCTTGTCGGCGTGATCGACGCCGATCTGGGGCTGCAAGGCGGCGACTTGCGGGCCGCCGAGAAGACCTTTCAGCTGATCCGCCAGGTCGCGGGCCGGGCCGGGCGAGCCGAGCGGCCGGGGCTCGCGCTGATCCAGACCCATCAGCCCGAGCATCCGGCGATCCGCGCGATCCTGGCCGGCGACGACGAGGGTTTCTGGCGGGCCGAGGCCGAGGCGCGGCGGCAGGCCGGCGCGCCGCCCTATGGGCGGATGGCGGGGGTCATCGTGACCGGCACCGACGAGGTGCGGAGCTGGGACGTGGCGCGGGCGCTCGGCCGCGCGGCCGAGCCGCTGCGCGCGGCGGGGGCCGAGCTCTATGGCCCGGCGCCGGCCCCGATCGCGCGGATCCGCGGGCGGCACCGGATCCGGCTGTTGGTCAAGGCCCCGAAGGGGGCGGCGCTTCAGCCGGCGCTCCGCGCCTGGCTCGCCGCGGTTCCGGTGCCCGCCGCGGTGCGGGTCAGCGTCGATATCGATCCGCAGAGCTTTTTCTGACAGGCGCCGCGCGGGCCGAGACTTCGGCGAAGTTGTGGGCCGCTCTTGACAAGATCAAGATTGGCGGCGCAGAACAACTTCAAGATGACGGGACTATTCTGGCGGGCCCGATCGGGGCGCAAAGTCAGCCGGGTGCCGTCACAAGGGCATACTTGGTCTCCACGCTTGGCTTCCGGAGGAGCATGCCGCTGGGACTGCGCGCCACCGCCGGGCTTGGGTCGAAGTTCGGTCTCGTTCTGTCACTTGCCGGTGTGCTGCTGGCCTGCCGCGCGCTGGGATTCGGCGCGGGGCCGCTGCTTGGCGCGACGCCGGCCTCGGGCTTGGCATTGGCGGCGGCGCTGGTCTGGCGGGATCGCGCGCTGGTGCCGGTGATCGCGGGGTTCGCCTTCGCCGGGCTGGTTGCCGGTCTGCCGGCGGGCGCGGTCGCGGTCGATGCCTTCGCGCATGGGCTGGCGGCGGGCGTCGCGGCGCTTGCCATGCGGTCGTTGGCGCGGCGCCAAGCCGTCGCCCCGAAGAGCCGGACCGTGGAATGGCTGATCTTTCTCGTCGGCATCGGCAGCTTCACGGCAACGGTCGGGTTGGTGGCTCTCGCGGGCGCGATGCTGGGTCAGGGGGCGGATCCCGGCGCGGCGCTGCTGTCCGCGGCGTTCGAGCCGCTCGGGATCGCGACCTTCTTCGCGGTGTTGGCGAGCCTCGGGGAATGGCGCGAGGTGCGGGACGATCCCAGGCCTGCCGTCGCCATCCTGGCGCTGGCGGTGGTTCTGCTCGCGGTGCTGGGCCTGCTGCTCGGCCTGCCGGGCGGGCGGGTCAGCCCGAGCGGCGTCACCCTGCTTCTGGCGGTGCCGTTCTGTCTCTGGATCGCGATGCAGCGCCGCAGCCTGGACGGCGCCGCGATCTCGTTCGTCGCGGCGCATGTCGCGCTTCTGATGGTGCTCGACCATGCCGGATCGGTGCTGGCGCCCGACTATGTGACGACCGTTCTCTATCTGAGCCTGCTGGTCGCGACCTGCCAGCTCGTCCACGCGGTCAATCTCGATCGGCTGGGGGCGCTGGCGGCGGTGGAGGCGCACAAGCGCGGCCTCGAGGCGCGGGTCGTCGAGCGGACGGCGCGGCTTACCGCGATGACCGAGCGGGCGCTTGCCGCCGATGCCGCCAAGACGCGCTTTCTCGCGACCGTCAGTCACGAGGTGCGGACGCCGCTCAATGGCGTGATCGGCATGGCGAGCGTGGTGCTGGAGGCCGAGCTCGATCCGCAGACCCGGACCAATGTCGAGGTGATCCGCAGTTCGGGTTTTCATCTGCTCGACGTGATCAACCGGATCCTGGACTTCTCCAAGCTCGATCATGGCGCGGTGCCGGAGGAGGTGGTGCGCTTCGACCTGCCCGCTCTCGTGCGCGAGGTGCTGGCGGAAGCGCGGTTCCTGCCGCAGGCGAAGGGGCTGGAGCTTGGTCTCACGATCGCGTCGGATTTGCCGCCGCTGCGCACGGGCCTTCGCCAAGGGCTGCGGCAGGTCCTGACCAACCTCGTGGGCAACGCGGCCAAGTTCACGCCGGAGGGCGGCAGGGTCGCGCTGCGCGTGCTGGCCCGCCCGGGCGACGGGGTGCGGTTCGAGGTCGAGGATAGCGGGATCGGGATCGAGGCCGAGGCGCTCGACCGGATCTTCCTGCCGTTCGAGCAGGCCGACGGCACGATGACCCGGCGTTTCGGCGGTACCGGGCTGGGGCTTGCGATCTGCGCCGAGATCGTCCGGCGGATGAAGGGCCGCATCGGGGTCGAGAGCGAGCCGGGCCGGGGGTCGACCTTCTGGGTCGAGCTGCCGCTGCCGCTGCCGGCGCCGGCCGCGGAGCCCGCCATGGCTGCGGCCGGCACCTGAGCGATGGCGATCCGGCTGGCCTTTCGCGACGCGACGGGCTAGGAGACCGGCGCATTCCGAGCCCAGCGAGCGCCCCGATGACCGAGCCCCATCCGACGATCCGACCGCAGCCCGGCATCCTCGACATCGCGCTCTATGTCGGGGGCGAGAGCAAGCTCGCCGGCCATCAGACGGTGCTGAAGCTCAGTTCCAACGAGAACCCCTACGGGCCGAGCCCGAAGGCGGTGCAGGCCTATCTGGCGGCGGCGCGCGACCTGGCGCTCTATCCCGATTCCGGCCATGCCGGCCTGCGCGGAGCCATCGGCCGGACCTACGGGCTCGACCCCGCGCGGATCCTCTGCGGCAACGGGTCGGACGAGATCCTGCATTTTCTGGCGCAGTGCTATGCCGGGCCTGGGGACGAGGTGATCCACACCCGGCACGGGTTCGGCATCTACCGGATCGTGACGCTCGCCGCCGGGGCGACGCCGATCGAGGTCGAGGAGGCCGCGCGGCGGGTCGATATCGACGCGATCCTTGCGGCCTGCACCGATCGGACCCGGCTCGTCTATTTCGCCAATCCCGCCAATCCGACCGGAACGATGGTCCCGGCGGCCGAGGTGGCGCGGCTGGCGGCCGCCCTGCCGCCCCGGGTGCTGCTGGTGGTCGACAACGCCTATTGCGAGTTCTCGTCCGAGCCCGACGGCGCCGCCGCCCTGGTCGCCGCGCGCGACAATGTGGTGATGACCCGGACCTTCTCGAAGATCTACGGGCTCGGCGGCCTGCGGATCGGCTGGGGCTATGGGCCGGCGCCGGTGATCGAGGCGCTGAACCGGGTGCGGGGGCCGTTCAACCTGTCCGGGCCGGCGCTGGCGACGGCCGAGGCGGCGATCCTCGATACCGATCATACCGCCTTCTGTCGCGAGGCCAACGCCCGCAATCGGGCGCGCCTCGTGGCCGACCTGGCGGCGGCGGGCGTGCCCTCCGATCCATCGGAAGCGAACTTTCTGCTCGCCCGCTTTGCCGATGCGGGCGAGGCGGAGGCCTGCGACCGGGCGCTGCGCGAGGCCGGGATCATCGTGCGGCGCGTCGCGAGCTACCAGTTGCCGCATTGTCTCAGGATCACCATCGGGGACGAGGCGGCCTGCGCCCGCGTGGCCGCACTGGTGGCGGATTTCGTCAAGGTGCGCGCCTGATGGGGTACCGGCGGGTGGCGCTGATCGGGCTCGGGCTCATCGCCTCGTCGATCAGCCATGCGATGCGGCGCGCCGGCATGACGGCCGAGATCACCGGCTATGCCCGCTCGGCCGAGACCCGCGAGGTCGCGGCGCGGCTCGGGCTCGGGCGGATCTGCGCGAGCGCGACCGAGGCGGTCGAAGGGGCCGACCTCGTGATCCTCTGCGTGCCGGTCGGCGCGATGGAGGCGGTCGCGCGCGAGATCGGGCCGTCGCTGGCGCCGGGCGCCACCGTGACCGACGTGGGGTCGGTGAAGCGCGCGGTGATCGACGCGGTCGACCCGCATCTGCCGGCGGGCGTGGCCTTCATTCCGGGCCATCCCCTGGCGGGGACCGAGCATTCGGGGCCGGCTTCGGGCTTTGCGTCGCTCTTCGACAATCGCTGGTGCCTGCTCACCCCGTTGCCCGACACCGATCCTGAGGCACTGGCCGCGCTGAGCGGCTTCTGGACGGCGCTCGGGGCCAGGGTCGACCGGATGGATCCCGAGCATCACGACCTGGTGCTGGCGGTAACGAGCCATGTGCCGCACCTGATCGCCTATACCATGGTGGGCGTCGCCGACGATCTCGGCCGGGTGACCGAGGGCGAGGTGATCAACTATTCGGCCGCGGGCTTTCGCGACTTCACCCGCATCGCGGCGTCGGACCCGACGATGTGGCGCGACGTCTTCCTCAACAACCGGCAGGCGGTCCTGGAGATCCTCGGGCGCTTCACCGAGGAGCTGTTCGCGCTGCAGCGGGCGATCCGGCTCGGGGACGGTGCGCACCTTCATGCCTACTTCACCCGGACCCGGGCGATCCGGCGCGGCATCATCGAGGCGGGGCAGGACACGCCGGCCCCCGATTTCGGCCGCAAGCAGGGTTGAGGGGCGGGCAGCCGGTCCCGGGAGGCGCGGCTATTGGAGGCGCGCGATCAGCCGTTCGAGATCGCGCAGATTGGCGGCTCCGGTCTTGGCCAGGATGGCCCTGACCTGGGTATGGACCGTCGAGGCCCGGGTGCTGCGCCGACGGGCCACGGCGGCCTTGGTGGCGCCGCCCATCAGATCGCGCGCGACCTCGGCCTCGGCGCGGGTCAGACCGAAGAGATCGCCGAGCAGCTCGACAGGGATCTCGTCCGAGGCGCCGTGGAGCCGGCGTAGCAGGACTACGGCCCGGCCCGGGATCCGGCCGCCGGTCTCGTCCTCGATCAGCCGGCCTGGCAGCGGTGCCACGAGGGCCGCCACGCTCGCGGCACCGGCAGGATCGTGCAGCGCCACCGCCCCGCCGGCGGCGCCCGCCAAGGCGGTCGCTCGGACGAGAGCGGCCAGCGCCGCCTCGTCGGCGCGGTCGGCGGCGCCGAGCAGGGTGGCCTGAGCTTCGGCGCTGCGGGTCCGGCGCAGGCGCACGGGGCAGTCCGGACCGGCCAGCGCCTCCGCGGCGCGGTTGGCGAGCCGGACCCGGAGATCGCCATCGACCACCAGCACGCCGCAGGCCAGCGCGTCGAGCGCCGCCAGCCCGGACAGGGCGATCTCGGTCGGCCGGGTCAGCCCCGCAACCTGCATCGCTCGGCGCAGATGCGGGACAAGATGGGCGAACAGACGCAGATGGTCGGGCTCGAACGGCCGGGCGCCCTCGGGACGATGCAGGCCGATCGGCATCAGCTCGGCGCCGAGCGGGATCACCGTGCCGACGACGTAGCGCAGGCCGAGCTGCCGGCCAAAATCGCAATAGAACTCGCTGCGCAGGAACTCGCGGTCCGGAACCAGCGTGCCGCTGGTCCAGACGTCGGGATCGCGAGCGCCGCGGCGCAGGACCGAGGCGGCCGCGCGCGCCGTCCAGAGATCGACGCTGCGATAGTGGCTGGAATAGGCCACCACCGCGTCTTGCGGCAGGTCGCCGCGGAACAGGATGTCGCGGATGCCGCCAACAGGGTCGCCGAGCATGATCGTGCCGGTCGCGGCATCGAAGGCGTCGAGCAGCGCCGCGCCCACCGGCGACCAGCCGACCCCGGCGGCAGCGTCATAGACCTGGTTGGTGAGCGCGAGCAGCTGGCTTTCGGAAGGGGCGGTCACGGCGTGCACCCCGTCTCAATTGGACAGGCGACGCGGGAGGGATGCGGATTCCGCCAAGACAATGCCACCAGCCTCCGTTGAATTGAGCAGGCGCCGCTGGCCGGCCGCTGCCCCGATAGTGGGATCATATCATGTTTCGTGCGGTTCTTGCACTCCTTACGATCGTTCTATTGGCGCTTTTGGTGCCCTTGTTGGACCTGGGGCAGCGGCTGCGCGTCGGCATGACGGTGGTCCCTTTCGAGATCCGGGGCCGATGCCGGATGCGGATCCTGGGAGGGCGACGGCGCGGTCGGACCGGACGGTCTGGCTGTTGAGGTCCAGTCGGTGGCAGGCCTTCGGGCTGCTGGCGGGCTCGCCGGGCTGAGAAGGCTATTTGTACTCGATCAGGCCGGCGCGGCGGCCGAAGGCTCGGCTTCGGGCGAATTCCAGCACGCCCAGGGCCTCGGGCAGCTTGCCGAGCACCGTGAAGGCGGCGCGCTCCCAGGACTCGCGGTGAGCGGGCCCCTGGCGCAGGGCGATGCGCAGGATCTGCAGCGGGTAGGCCGCGAGAAGCAGCAGGGCCGGCGGCCAGGCCAGGGCGAGGGCGAGGGCGAGGATCGGCAGGCCGAGGCCCCAGGCGAGCGCGCGGCGGGTCTCGGCGACCCAATGCCGCTCTGGCCCCGCGCCATGCAGGAAGGCGCCCTGGGCAAAGGCGAAGCCGGCACGGCGCGAGCGGCGCCACCATTGGCCGAAGCGGGTGATCGCGGCGTCGTGCCAGGTCATCTCGGCATCGAGGCGCCAGACATGCCAGCCGGCCTTGCGCAGGCGCAGGCAGAGCTCGGGCTCCTCGCCGGCGATCAGGTCCGGGCGGAAGCCGCCGACCGCCTGCAGCGCCGAGAGCCGCATCAGCGCGTCGCCGCCGCAAGCCCGGGCCGGTCCGACCGGGGTGTCCCACTCCCAATCGCAGAGCCGGTTGTAGAGCGAGGCTTCGGGATGGCGCTCGCGGCGCCGGCCGCAGGCGACGGCGACCTCGGGATGGGCGTCGAGAAAGGCCCGGGCGGTCTCGAGCCAGCCTTCGCGCAGCATGCAGTCGCCATCGAGAAGCTGGACATAGTCGGGCGCGTCCAGGCCCTCGAGCGCGGCGAGGCCGGCATTGCGCGCCCGCGCCGCGGTGAAGGGCTGGGTGAGATCGAGCCGGACGATTGTGGCGCCGGCCGCCTCGGCAGCGGCGATGCTGCCATCGGTCGAGCCCGAATCGACATAGACGATGTGCGCCGCCTGTCCGGCCAGCGAGCCCAGGCAGGCGACGAGCCGCGCGCCTTCGTTGCGGCCGATCGCCACCGCGCCGATCGTGGTGGCAGGCGTCCGATCCTCGAACTGGCGGCGTGCGGGGCTTTCCATGCGGCTCCGTTAAGCGGGAAGTCACGATCTCGGCGCACCTTACGCCCGCCTGATCCGATTCGGCTACAATCTATAGGCGAGTTGCTGGGGCGAATTTCGCGGTCTGCGCAAGAGAGATTTCGGCCGGATGCCCAACAGCTTTGCCTATTTCATGCTGCTGATCTGGCCGGGAATTGCGTTCCTGCTGTTTCGGCGGCTGCCGGTCGAGCGGGCGCTGATCTGGTCGATCCTCGGCGCCTATCTGATCCTGCCGCCGCGGACCAATTTTGACTTTCCCCTGGTTCCCCCGCTCGACAAGACCTCGATCGCCAATCTCTGCGCCCTGCTGTTCTGCACGTTGATGCTGGGCAAGCGGGTGCCGGTCATGCCGGAATCGCCGATCGCGCGGATGCTGATGTGCCTTCTCGTGATCAGCCCGGTGGCGAGCGCGCTGACCAATCCCGATCCGATCCTGTTCGCGGTCGGGGGACTGCCCGGGCTCGGGATCAACGACGCGATCTCGGATCTGATCAGCCAGGCGATCGCGGTGATCCCGCTGCTGCTCGCGCGCCGCTTCCTGGCCAGCGAGGCGGCGCAGAGGGAGATCCTGATCGCTCTGGTGGTGGCGGGTCTTGCCTACTCGCTGCCCGAACTGACCGAGATACGGCTGGCGCCGCAGCTCAATGTCTGGATCTACGGCTTCTTCCAGCACGATTTCATCCAGATGATGCGCCAGGGCGGGTTCCGGCCGATCGTGTTCCTGCCGCATGGGCTCTGGGTCGCGTTCTTCGCGATGATGACGACGGTCGCGGCCTTCGCGATGTGGCGCGCCTCGCCACCCGCACGGCGCGCTCCGTTCCTGGTCGCGGGGGGCTATCTCTTCGTGGTGCTCGTGCTCTGCAAGAGCCTCGGCGCGCTGCTCTATGCGATCTTCCTGGTGCCGGTGGTGATGGTGCTGCAGCCCAAGACGCAGATCCGCATCGCGGCGCTGCTCGGGCTGATCGCGGTAACCTATCCGCTGCTGCGCGGCGCGGATCTGGTGCCGGTCGACTGGATGCTGGAGCAGGCCGCCTCGGTCAGCGAGGATCGGTCGGCCTCGCTGGCGGTTCGGTTCAACAACGAGAAGGAGCTGCTCGACAAGGCGCGGCAGAAGCCGTTGTTCGGCTGGGGCAGCTGGGGGCGGAACCGGATCTATGATCCGCTGACCGGGCAAGACCGGTCGGTGACGGATGGCCGCTGGGTGATCGTGATCGGGACGGGGGGCTGGGCCGGCTATGCCGTGGAGTTCGGCCTGCTCGCCTTGCCGCTGTTCCTGCTGGCGGCGCGGGCGCGGCGGCTGCCGGCCGAGCGCGTGTCGCCCTATGTCGGGCCGCTGGCCCTGATTCTGGGATTCAACATGATCGACATGCTGCCAAACGCCACCCTGATCCCCTTCACCTGGCTGCTCGCGGGGGCGATCCTTGGCTATGCCGAGATGCTGGCCCGCGCCGGCGCACCCGGACGCGTGCCCGTGCCCACGCCCGCATCCTCGCCCGCCGCGGGGCCGGTGCCGGCCGAGGCGCGCGTGCCGCGCACGGTGCTCTGATGCGCCATGCCCTGGACCTGAGCGAGGCTTCGGCGGCGATAGCCGAACGTCCGCGCGTGCTGGTGATCGCGGAGGCGGCAAATCCCGAATGGGTCAGCGTGCCCCTGGTCGGCTGGTCGCTGGCCGCGGCTTTGCGCGACGTGGCCGATATCCATATCGTTACGCAGATCCGCAACCGCGACGCGATCCTGCGCGCCGGGCTGGTCGAGGGGCGCGACTTCACCGCGATCGATTCGGAGGCGCTGGCGCGTCCGCTCTGGAAGCTCGCCGACCTGCTGCGCATGGGGCAGGGCAAGGGCTGGACCATGCTGCAGGCGATCGGGGCGATCTCCTATCCCTATTTCGAGCATCTGGTCTGGCAGCGCTTCGGCGCGCAGATCCGGGGTGGCGCCTTCGATATCGTGCACCGGGTGACGCCGCTCAGCCCGACCGTGCAGAGCCCGATCGCCCGCCGCTGCCGGCAAGCGGGCGTGCCGTTCATGCTCGGGCCGCTCAATGGCGGGGTGCCCTGGCCCAAGGGGTTCGATTCCGAGCGCCGCCGCGAGCGGGAATGGCTGTCCTATGTCCGGGGCGCCTATCGCCTGCTGCCGGGCCGCCAAGGGACGCTCGGCGCGGCCGCGATCGTCGTCGGTTCGCGCCATACCGAGAGCGAGCTGCCCCCCGCCGCGCGGGAGCGCGTGATCTATCTGCCCGAGAACGGCATCGACCCGCGCCGCTTCTCGGCCCGGGCCAGCCATGCGCCGGGCCCGCTGCGCGGCTGCTTCATCGGGCGGATGGTGCCCTACAAGGGGCCGGACATGCTGATCGAGGCCGCGGCGCCGCTGCTGCGCGACGGTCGGATGGTGCTCGACATGATCGGCGACGGGCCGATGCTGGAGGCGTTGAAGGCGCAGGCTGCGGCGGCCGGCATCGCCGAGGCGATCCGCTTCCACGGCTGGCTCGCCCATGCGGAGGTCGAGAAGGTCGCGGCCACCTGCAGCGCGCTCACCTTCCCCTCGATCCGCGAATTCGGCGGCGGCGTGGTGCTGGAGGCGATGGCTCTGGGGCTGGCGCCGGTCATTGTCGACTATGCCGGCCCGGGCGAGCTCGTGACCCCGGGCACCGGCTTCAAGGTGCCGCTCGGCCCGCGCGGCGCCATCGTCGCCGATCTGCGCGCGACCCTGGAGCGGCTGGCGGACGATCCCGGTGCGGTGGCCGAGGCCGGCGACCGGGCCTATGCCCGCGTGCAGGCGCTCTTCACCTGGCAACGCAAGGCGGACCAGATCGCCGAGATCTATGCCTGGCTGCTTGGGCGGCGCCCCGACCGGCCCTGCTTCTTCGGAGAGCGAGACGGAACCGTCGCAGGCCAGCCGGCCCAAGGCGGCACGGAGGCGTAGGAGGAGAAGCCATGTCGAATCCGACGCTCCCGACGATCGCCGACACATCCGGGGCGCGCGCCCCGACCGCGCCGCGCGGCGGGATCGTCCGCAGACCGGAGGCGGGGATCGAGGCACGGCGCAGCCCTCTCGTCTCGATCGAGCTCCTGCGGTTCATCTCGGCGCTTGGCATCGTCTGGTTCCACCTCCGGGCCCCCGGCGGGAGCATCGCCTATTCCGGCCTGCCGCTGTTCCTGATCGTCTCGGCCTATTTCACCATCGGAACCGCCGGGCGCGGCGACTGGACGCAGTTCTGGACCGGCCGACTGCAGCGCCTCGCGCTGCCTTGGATCGCCTGGTCGGCCTTCTATCTCGCGCTCGACCTCTATCGCTATGGCGGGCTGTCGCCGGACAGCCATCTCGTCACCCCGGGGCAGTTGCTGCTGATCGGCGGCAGTCTGCATCTGTGGTTCCTGCCCTTCCTGCTGCTGGTCTCCGGCCCGGTGCGCCTTGTCGCCCGGCGGATCGGCAGCGGCAGCGACACGCTCTGGCTGACGCTGGCCTGCCTGCCGCTGGCGCTCGGCGCGCTCTATGCGCATAGCCGGGTCCTGTTTCCCGCACCCTTCGCGCAATGGTCGATGGCGCTGCCGGCGGTCTGCTACGGGGTGATCGCGGGGGAGGGACGGCGCTGGGACATGCGCGGCGTCTCGGCGCTGTTTCTCGCGGCGCTGGCCGCGACGGCGTTCGCCACCGGTTCGACCGACGGGCTGCTGCAGCTCGCGATCGCGGCAGCCGCCTTCGAGCTGGCGCTGCGGCTCGATCTCGGTCCGCGCCTGCCTCTCGGCATCGACCTGCTGGCGCTCGGGCGGCTGTCCTTCGGGATCTACCTGATCCACCCGTTCTGCATCCTGATCTATTTCAAGTTCTTCCCCGCCGATGGCCATTCGCTCGGCGAGGTCTTCGCGGTCTTCCTGATGGCGGCCTGCTTCACGGCGGCGATGCAGCGTCTGCCCGGCCTGCGGCGCCTGGTCTGAGGCCCCGAGGGCAGGGCGCTTCGCCCCTGCCGGCCGCCGCGCAGCCTTCCGCCGCGGCTCAGGCTTAACGCTTCGTTGAACAGTTGGGCCGTACAGCTCTTACCGGTTTTACAGCGCGAGTAACGGATTGCGATGGTCGAAACTGCTGACGGTCAGTTCATTGACGAAAACGACATCGCGATCGTCGGCATGGCGGCGCATTTGCCTGGGGCGGCTTCGATCGAGGCCTATTGGGCCAACCTGCGTGACGGCGTCGAATCGATCCGGCGCCTGAGCGAGGACGCGCTCCGCGCCGCTGGCGAGACGCCCGACCGGATGCTCGACCGGAACTACGTGCCCGCCGCCGCGCCGCTGGACGGGTTCGAGATGTTCGATGGCGAGTTCTTCGGCTTCGGGCCGAAGGAATCGGCGATCCTCGACCCGCAGCACCGGCAGTTCATGGAAGTCTGCTGGGAGGCGCTGGAGAATGCCGGCCATGTGCCGGAGACGTTCCCGGGCCAGATCGGCGTCTATGCCGGCTGCGGCATGGGGAGCTATTTCTACTTCAATATTTGCACCAATCCCGACCTGGTCGACAGCACCGGCATGTTCCTGCTGCGCCACACCGGCAACGACAAGGATTTCCTCGCGACCCGGGTCAGCCATGTGTTCGATCTCAAGGGACCGAGCATCAATATCCAGACGGCTTGCTCGACCTCGCTCGTCGCCGTGCACTATGCGAGCCAGGCGCTTCTGTCGGGCGAATGCGACATGGCGCTGGCCGGGGGTGTGACGATCGAACTGCCGCAGGGGCGGGGCTATCTCTACAAGGACGGCGAGATCCTCTCGCCCGACGGCCATTGCCACGCCTTCGACCATCGCGCGCAGGGCACGGTCTTCGGCAGCGGCGCGGGCGTGGTGGTGCTGCGCCGCCTCAAGGACGCGATTGCCGAGGGCGATCATATCTGGGCGGTGATCAAGGGGACCGCGGTCAACAATGACGGCGCCGCCAAGGCCGGCTATCTGGCGCCGAGCGTCGACGGCCAGGCCCGCGCGATCGCCGAGGCGCATGCGGTAGCGGGCATCGAGGCCGAGACGATCGACTATGTCGAATGCCATGGGACCGGGACCTATCTCGGCGACCCGATCGAGGTGGCGGCGCTGACCTCGGCCTTCCGCGAGAGCACGGAGGCGACCGGCTTCTGCCGGATCGGCTCGGTCAAGACCAATATCGGCCATTGCGACACCGCGGCCGGCGTGGCGAGCCTGATCAAGGCGTCGCTGGCGCTGCATCACCGGCAGATCCCGCCGAGCCTCGGCTACGAGGCGCCGAACCCGTCGATTGATTTCGAGGGCAGCCCGTTCCGGGTGAATACCGCGCTGGTCCCCTGGCTGCCGCACAAGGGGCCGCGGCGGGCCGGGATCAACTCGCTCGGGGTCGGCGGGACCAACGCCCATGCCGTGATCGAGGAAGCGCCCGAGCGGGCGGCGTCCGAGGCGTCGGATTGGCCGTTCCAGATCCTCGCGGTCTCGGGCCGGTCCCGTGCCGCGCTCGACGCCAATGCCAAGGCGCTGGCCGCGCATCTGCGGGCCCATCCCGAGCAGCCGCTCGCCGATGTGGCCTTTACCTTGAAGCAAGGGCGGCGCGCCTTCGAGCGGCGCCGGGTGCTGGTCGCGTCGAGCCATGAGGAGGCGGCGGCGCTTCTGGAGGCTGGCGAGCCGCGGCGGGTCTTCAGCCACACGCTCGTGGACGAGGATCCGGAGGTCGTCTTCATGTTCCCCGGCGGCGGCGCGCAATATGCCGGGATGGCGCGCGATCTCTACGAGACCGAGCCGGTCTTCGCGCAATGGATGGATCGCGGCCTCGACCTGCTGCAGGCGCGGCTCGACTACGACATCCGTGCGCTGTGGCTGCCCGAGCCCGAGGATCACGCGGCCGCCGCCCTGCGGCTGAAGCAACCTTCGGTTCAGCTGCCGCTGATCATGATCGTCGAATATGCGCTGGCGCAGCTCTGGATTTCGTGGGGGCTGATGCCTTCGGCCCTGGTCGGCCATTCGATGGGCGAGAACACCGCGGCCTGCCTCGCCGGGGTGATGAGTTTCGAGGATTGCGTCGGTCTCGTGCATCTGCGCGGCACGCTGTTCGACACGGTTCCGGCCGGCGGCATGCTGAGCGTGCCGATGGCGGCGGGCGATCTGGCGCCGCTGCTCGGCGACGCGCTCGATCTCGCGAGTGTCAATGCGCCGGCGCTGAGCGTTGCCTCGGGGCCGCAGGCGGCGCTCGACGCCCTGGCCGAACGACTGGCGCGCGAGGGGATCGAGTGCCAGCGCATCCCGATCGACATCGCGGCGCATTCCCGGATGCTGGAGCCGATCCTGGACCGGTTCGGCGCCTATCTGCGCTCGATCCCGCTGCACGCTCCGAAGATACCCTTCGTCTCGAACCGGACCGGGCGCTTCATCACCGAGGCCGAGGCGACCGATCCGGACTATTGGGTCGGGCATCTGCGCGGCACCGTGCGTTTTGCGGACTGCATCACCACGCTCGCGCAGGAGCCGGGGCGGATCTATGTCGAGATGGGGCCGGGCAAGGCCTTGAGCTCGCTCACCCAGGCGCATGGTGCGGTACCGTCGAACCAGGTGCTGAGCGCGCTGCGCCATCCCGACGAGGTGATCGCCGACGACGCCTATTTCCTGCAGGTCTTCGCCCGGCTCTGGGCGGTCGGGGTCGCGCTCGATTGGGAACCGGTCTGGGGGGGCGCGCGGCGCAACCGCGTGCCGTTGCCGACCTATGCCTTCCAGCGCTCCGCCTATTTCATCGCGCCGGGCAAGGCGCTGACGACCCCCGCCGCCGCGCCGTTGCTGCGCAGCGACGATGTCGCGCTCTGGGGTTGGCGCCCGGTCTGGCGCCCGCGTCTGGCCGATTGCGAGATCGACGTCGAGGCGGGGCTGGAGGGTGCCGAGCCGCAGAGCTGGCTGGTCTTCATGGATGAGGTCGGCCTGGGCGCGCGGGTCGTCGCGCGCCTGCGCGCCGCCGGGCACCACGTCGTCGAAGTCCATGCCGGGGACGCGTTCGGCCGCACCGGCGAGGACCGCTACAGCCTCGCGCCCGAACGCGGCCGCGAAGGCTATGACGCGCTGATCCGCGCGCTGGTCGCCCAGGGCACCGTGCCCTCGCGGGTCGCGCATCTCTGGCTGCTGACCGACAAGGAAACCTTCCGGCCGGGATCGAGTTTCTTTCACCGCAACCAGGAGCGCGGCTTCTTCAGCCTGCTGTTCCTCGCCCAGGCGATCGCGGCCGAGACGCTGCCGCCGCTGCATCTGACCGTCGTGACCTCGGGCGCGGCCCAGGTCCGCGACGAGGCGCTGCCCTATCCCGAGAAGGCGACGGCGGCCGGGCCCGCCCGCGTCATCCCGCGGGAGCTGCCCGGGATCACCTGCGCGATGCTCGACCTGACGCTGCCCGAGGCAGCCTTGCCGCGGGGCGTGCTGGCGCTGGCGGGCCGGCGCGGTCCGGATGCCGGCCTCGACCACCTGGCGACCCGACTGCTCGAGGACCTGCTCGCCACCCCCGGCAACGCGATCGCGGCGCTGCGTGGCGACCGCCGCTTCGAGCTCGGCCACCGCCCGGTCGAGCTCGCCGAGCCGGCCGCGCCGATCCTGCGCCAAGGCGGGGTCTGCCTGATCACCGGCGGTTTCGGCGGCATCGGGCTCAGCATCGCCGAGATGCTGCACCGGACCAGCGGCGCCCGCCTGGTGCTGCTCGCCCGCCGCGCCCTGCCGCCGCGCGACCAGTGGGATGCCTGGCTGCGCGGCCATGGGCCGCAGGACGCCACCACCCGCCGCATCCGTGCCGTCCAGCGCCTGGAGGCGCTCGGTGCCGAGATCCTGGTCGTCGCGGCCGATGTCTGCAACCTCGAGGAAATGCGCGCCGCGGCGGCCTTGGCAGCCGAGACCTTCGGCCCCGTCAACGCGGTGATCCATGCCGCGGGCGTGGTCGATGACGGCCCGCTGCTCGCCAAGACCAGCGCCGGGGTCGAGGAGGTGTTCACCCCGAAGATCCACGGCACCCAGGTGCTGCAGGAAGTCTTCCCCGACGGCGCGCTCGACTGGCTCGTCCTGTTCTCCTCCACCAGTACCGTCACCGCGCCAGCCGGCCAGGTCGACTATGTCGCGGCGAACGAGTTCCTGAACGCCTATGCCCGCAGCCGGCGCGGCGGCCGGACCCGCGTCCTCGCGCTCGACTGGGGCATCTGGGCCGAGGTCGGCATGGCCGCAAGCGCGCTCGCCGAGCGCACCGGCGCGGTGCCGCCGGCGCCGGTCGAACCGGTGGCCATGCCGCTCCTCGAAACCGCGAGCTTCGATGCCGCCGGCAACCGCATCTTCGGCGCGACCTATGCCGCCGCGACGCACTGGCTCATCGACGAACACCGTACCAAATCGGGCGAGGCGCTGGTCCCCGGCACCGGCTATCTCGAAATCGCCGCCGAGGCACTGGCGGCGCAGGGCGAGGCCGGCCCCTTCGAGATCCGCGACCTCTTCTTCCTGCGTCCGCTCCAGGTCGAGGCGCCGCGCGCGATCCGCGCCCGCCTGACCCGCAGCGACGAGGGCTACGGGTTCGACCTGCGCGCGGCCACCCGCGTCGATGGCCGCGAGGCCTTCGCGCTCAATGCGCAGGCCCGCCTGTCGCTCCTGCCGCTCGCCACACCCGCGCCCCTCGATCTCGGCGCGATCGCCGCGCGCTGCCCCGACCGCCGCCTGGCCGAGGGTGCCGGCGACCTCCGCTCGCCGCAGGAGGAGCATCTCGCCTTCGGCCCGCGCTGGCGCGTGCTCCGCTCGATGGCCTATGGCGCGGGCGAGGGGCTGGCCGAGCTCCGCCTCGCCGAGCGCTTCGCGCCCGATCTCGCCGCCGGCTACCGGCTGCATCCCGCGCTGCTCGATCTCGCGACCGGCTGGGCGATGGAGCTGATCGAGGGCTACGAGCCGACCCATCTCTGGGTGCCGGTCTCCTACCGCTCGGTCCGGGTCCATGCGCCCCTGCCGGGCCACGTCTTCTCCTGGATGCGCAACGGCGCCGACAACCGCGCCGACAGTCCGTTCGCCAGCTTCGACATCACGATCACCGACGCCGCCGGCCGGGTATTGATGGAGATCGAAGGTTTCTCGATCCGCCGGCTCGACGGCCAGGCGGGCTTCGGCCAGACCCGGGCGCCAAGCGCGGCCGAGGTCGAGTTCGCCGATGCCGAGGCCGGACTGCGCCAGCCGCTCTCGCCGGCCGAGGAACGGCTGGCCTGGAACCTGACCCAGGGCATCCGCCCGAAGGAAGGGGCCGACGCCTTCGCCCGCGCGCTCGCCCGGCCCGAGGCGCAGGTCATCGTTTCCTCGCTCGATCTCGACAGGCTGGTCGCCCAGGCGGCCGAGAGCGGCCAGACCGAAACCGGCGCCGGCCAGAAGTTCCAGCGCCCCGAGCTCGAAAGCTCCTATGTCGAGCCGCGCACCGATATCGAGCGGATGCTGGTCGGCTTCTGGGAGGAGCTGCTCGGGGTCAATCAGGTGGGCGTCGAGGACAGCTTCTTCGATCTCGGCGGCCATTCGCTGATCGCGGTGCGGCTCTTCGTGATGATCAGGAAGGCCTATCGCGTCGACTTCCCGATCTCGATCCTGTTCGAGGCGCCGACGATCGCGAAATGCGCGGCCCTGATCGCCGAGCGGGTCGGGCCCGAGACCGCCGAGCCGGGCGCGGAGCCCGCGCAGAAGCCGGTCGAGCGCCGCTTCACCCATCTCGTCGCGATGCATAGCGGCGAGGGCGGGCCGAAGACCCCGTTCTTCCTGGTGGCCGGCATGTTCGGCAACGTGCTCAATCTGCGCCATCTCGCGCATCTGATCGGGACCGACCGGCCGTTCTACGGGCTGCAGGCGCGCGGGCTCTATGGCGACGAGGCGCCGCATCGCACCTTCGACGAGGCGGCGACGGCGATGATCGCCGAGATCCGCCAGATCCAGCCGCACGGGCCCTATCTGCTGGGCGGCTTCTCGGGGGGCGGGATCACCGCCTACGAGATGGCCCAGCAGCTCCAGGCCGATGGCGAGCAGGTGGCGCTGCTCGTCATGCTCGACACGCCGGTTCCGATGCGCCCCATCCTCAGCACCCGCGACAAGGCGCTGATCAAGCTCCAGGAGATCCGCTCCCGCGGTCTCGGCTATTTCGGCGACTGGGCGAAGCAGCGCATCGCCTGGGAACTCGGGCGGCTCCGCGCGCGGATCGACGCGCCGGAGGCGCCGGCCGAGACCCAGTTCCACAATGCAGCGATCGAGGCGGCCTTCCGTGGGGCGCTGCCGCTCTATGACCTCAAGCCCTGGGACGGGCAGCTCGTGCTGATCCGCCCGGCGCTCGATTTCAAATGGCAGGTCTCGGGCGGGCGCTGGGTCGATAGCGAGCGCGAATATGTCTATGCCGACAACGACTGGACCCGCTGGGCGCCGGCGATCCGGGTGATCGAGGTGCCGGGAGACCACGATTCCATGGTTCTGGAGCCCAATGTCCGGGTGATGGCGGCGCGCATGCGCGCTGCCATCGAGGCGGTCGAGACCGGAGCAAGCGGGGCGGTGGCGGGCTTCGCCACGGCGGCGGAGTGAGCGCGATGGCCGAGCCGGTTCTGCTGACGGTGGTGCTGAACTACCGCACCGCGCTGATGACGCTCGAGGCAGTCGCCTTCGCGCTGCGCGAGATGCGGGGTATCGCGGGCACGATCAACGTGGTCGACAACGAGTCGGGCGACGGGTCGTTCGAGATGCTGACGGCCGAGGTCGAGGCCGCCGGCTGGGACGAGGATGGCCGGGTCCGGGTGATCGCCTCGGGTCGCAATGGCGGCTATGGCGCCGGCAACAATGTCGGAATTCGCGCGGGCCTGCCGGACGGGCGGCGGCCCGACTATGTCTATATCCTCAATTCCGACGCCTTCCCCGATCCGGGTTCGATCGCCGCGCTGGTGGACTATCTCGAGACGCATCCGAAGGTGGGGTTTGCGGGCAGCTATATTCACGGGCCCGACGGCGCGCCGCATCACACCGCCTTCCGTTTTCCGAGCGCGCTCGGCGAACTCGAGGGGGCCGCGCGGTTCGGGCCGGTGAGCCGGCTGCTCGCGCGGCATGTCGTGGCGCCGCCGCTGCCCGAGGCGACGGAGGATGTCGACTGGCTGGCCGGGGCGAGCGTGATGATGCGCCGCTCGGTGCTCGACGAGATCGGGCTCTTTGACGAGACCTTCTTTCTCTATTTCGAGGAGACCGATCTCTGCCGACGCGCCGCGGTGGCCGACTGGCCGACGGTCTATGTGCGCGAGAGCTCGGTCACCCATCTCGGTTCGGTCTCGACCGGTGCGCGGAATTGGGTCCGGACCCCGCAATACTGGTTCGATTCGCGCCTGCATTACTTCGTCAAGAACCATGGCGTGATCTATGCCGGCCTCGCCACCGCCGCGCATCTCACGGGCGGGCTGATCTGGCGGATCCGCAGGATCGTGACCCGCCAGGCGCCGCTCGACCCGCCGCATTTCCTGCGCGACCTCCTGACCCATGACCTCCGGGCCGCCTGGCGCGGCCTGAGCTCACCGGGCCGCGCCCGACCCGACAGCCAGCCGCGCCCGCAGCCCGGCCCAGCGGAGTAGCCCATGTCCTCGTTTTCCTGCCTCGTGATCGGCAACGAGTCGCTTCTCATCCAGTGCGCCGAGATCCTGCGCCAGCGCGGCCATCGCATCGCGGCGGTGGTCACCAGCAACGCCGAGCTGCGCGGCTGGGCCATGGGCCACGGGCTCAAGGTCGAGGCGCCGGGCAGGGGGCTTGCCGATCGGCTTGACGGCGTCGCCTATGACTGGCTGTTCAGCATCGCCAATCTCGCGGTGATCCCTGACGCGCTGATCGCCCGCGCGGCGCGGGGGGCGATCAACTTCCACGATGGCCCGTTGCCACGCTATGCCGGCCTGAATGCGCCGGTCTGGGCCATCCTGAACCGCGAGCGCGAGCACGGGATCAGCTGGCATCTGATGGAAGGCGGCATCGACGAGGGCGACATCCTCGCGCAGCGCCGGTTCGACGTGACGCTCGAGGATACCGCGCTCACCCTCAACACGCGCTGCTACGCCGCCGCGATCGAGAGCTTCACGCCGCTCGTCGCAAGCCTCGAGGCCGGCGATCCGGCGCGTTTCCCCCAGGATCTGCATCTGCGGAGCTATTTTGCCCGCGACGCCCGGCCGCGTGCCGGGGCGCGGCTCGATTTCCGGCTCGATGCCGAGGATCTGGTGGCGCTGGTGCGCGGCCTCGATCATGGGGATTACTGGAACCCGCTGGCTCGCCCGAAGGTCGCGGCCGGCGGCCGGCTGCTGCTGGTCGGTGGCGCGGCCCTGTCGGAACATGCGCCGGGCGCCGTCCCGGGCAGCGTGCTCGAAGCGTCCGAGGACCGGCTCGTCGTCGCGACCGGCTCCGCGCCGATCGTGCTCACCCGGCTCGCCGATCTCGACGGGCTCCCGGTCTGCCCCAAGCGCGTGGCCGCCGTCGGCGATCATCTGCCGCTGCTCGAGCCGGCCGAGGCGGCCGCCCTGACCGAGGCGATCGCCCGCGCCGCGCCCTTCGAGCGCCATTGGCTCGGCCGGCTGCGCGCGCTCGATCCGGCCGAGCTGCCCCAGGCCCGCGCCTCGGCCGCCGCGCCGTCGCTCGCGCGCCTGCCGCTCGCGCTTGCCGGCGGCGACCGCCTGCCCGCCGCCGTCGCGGCCTGGGCGGCGCGGATCGGCGGCAAGACCGCCCTCGACCTCGCCTGGCGCCCCGCCGCCCTCGCCGATCTCGCCGAGACCGGGCTGCTCGCCGCCTGGATACCGGTCCGGTTCGTGGCCGAGGGCAGCTTCGCGCAAGCCGCCGACGCCTTCGAGGCCGAGCTCGCCAGCGCCGCCGGACGCCTCGGCTTCGCCCGTGACCTCGCCGCCCGCGATCCCGGCCTCGGACCCCTGCGCGTCCCCGACATCGCGCTCGTCACCGGCGCGCTGGCGCCGATCCCCGGCGCCGCCCTGACCATCGCCCTCGCCGACGGCCGGGCCGAGATGATCTACGACACCGCCCGTCTCGACCCCACCGCCGCAGCGCTGCTGGCCGAGCGGCTGGCGGTGCTCGCGGAAGCGGCCGCCGCCGATCCCGGCCAGCCGACGCAGCACCTGCCCGTCATGCCGGCCGCCGAGCGCGCCCAGGTCCTGACCGGCTGGAACGACACCCGCGCCGACTATGACCGCCAGCACTGCGTCCACCAGCTCTTCGAGGCGCAGGCCGCGCGTACTCCGGGCGCCACCGCCGTCGTCTTCGAGGCCGAGGCGCTCACCTACGCCGAACTCGATGCCCGCGCCAACCGCGTCGCCCATGTCCTGCGCGGGCTCGGCGTCGGTCCGGACGTGCTGGTCGGCCTCGCCATGCCACGCTCGCTCGACCTGCTGATCGGCGCGCTCGCGATCCAGAAGGCGGGCGGCGCCTACCTGCCGCTCGACCCGGCCTACCCCGCCGACCGGATCGCGCTCTATATCGAAGACAGCGCCGCGCCGGTCGTGCTCACCCGCTCCGACATCGCCGGAACCCTGCCCGCGAGTCCCGCCGGGCTCCTGCTGATCGACCGCGACCCGCGCATCGCAGCGGCGCCCGCGACCCCCCCCGACAGCGGCGTCGGCCCCGACCATCTCGCCTATCTCATCTATACGTCGGGCTCCACCGGCCGGCCCAAAGGCGTGATGGTCGAGCATCGCAACGTCTCGAACTTCTTCACCGGCATGGATGCCCGCATCGGCACCGAGCCCGGCACCTGGCTCGCGGTGACGAGCCTCTCCTTCGACATCTCGGTGCTCGAACTGTTCTGGACGCTGGCCCGCGGCTTCAAGATCGTGCTCTCGAGCGACGAGAACCGCGCGCTCGTCTCGAACGGAAGGCTCGCCATCACCGACCGGCGCATCGATTTCAGCCTGTTCTACTGGGGCAATGACGACGGCCCGGGCCCGCGCAAATACGAGCTCCTGCTCGAAGGCGCGAAATTCGCCGACGCCAACGGCTTCAACGCGGTCTGGACCCCGGAACGCCACTTCCACGCCTTCGGCGGTCCCTATCCGAACCCATCGGTCACCGGCGCCGCCGTCGCGGCCGTTACGAAGACTCTCGGCGTCCGGGCCGGCTCCTGCGTGGCGCCCCTGCACCATACCGCGCGCATCGCCGAGGAATGGGCGGTGATCGACAACCTGACCAACGGCCGGGCAGGGCTCGCCATCGCCTCGGGCTGGCAGCCGGACGATTTCGTGCTGCGCCCCGAGAACGCGCCCCCCGCCAACAAGGCGGCGATGTTCAAGGCGATCGAGGATCTGCGCCAGCTCTGGCGGGGGGAGCCGGTCGGCTTCCCGACGCGGGACGGCAAGAGCTTCGCGCTCGTCACCCAGCCCCGCCCGGTCTCGGCCGAGCTGCCGATCTGGGTGACGACCGCCGGCAATCCCGACACCTGGCGCGAGGCAGGCGCGATCGGTGCCCATGTCCTGACCCACCTGCTCGGTCAGAGCATCGAGGAGGTCGCCGACAAGATCGGCCTCTACCACGCCGCCCTGCGCGAGGCCGGCCACGATCCCGCCGACTTCACCGTGACGCTGATGCTGCACACCTTCGTCGGCGCCGACCGCGAGCAGGTGCGCGAGACCGCGCGCGCCCCGATGAAGGACTATCTGCGCAGCGCCGCCGCGCTCATCAAGCAATATGCCTGGGCCTTCCCGGCCTTCAAGAAGCCGGCGGGGGTCAGCAACCCGATGCAGCTCGATCTCGGCACGCTGACCGAGGACGAGCTCGACGGCATCCTCGATTTCGCCTTCCGGCGCTATTTCGAGGAATCGGGCCTCTTCGGCACCGTCGAGGATTGCCTCGCCCGCGTCGAGCAGCTGAAGCGGATCGGCGTCGACGAGATCGCCTGTCTGATCGATTACGGCATTCCCGTCGCCCAGGTGCTCGAGGGCCTGAAGCCCCTCGCCGAGGTGCTGAAGCGCGCCAATGCGCCGACCGAGGTCGAAGCCGACGATTTCTCGATCGCCGCCCAGATCCTGCGCCACGGCGTCACCCATCTGCAATGCACCCCCAGCATGGCGCGGATGATCTGCATGAACGAGGAGGCCCGCTTCGCGCTCGGCCGCGTGGGGACGCTGATGGTGGGGGGCGAGCCCCTGCCGGGCGCCCTGGTCGCGGAGTTCAACCGCATCACCCGCGCGCGGGTGCTCAACATGTATGGGCCGACCGAGACCACGATCTGGTCCTCGGTCGAGGCGGCGACGGCCGACGAGGGTACCGTCAATATCGGCCGGCCGATCGCCAATACCCAGCTCTACGTGCTCGATGAGGATCGCGCCCCGGTGCCGGTCGGCGTGCCGGGCGAACTCTATATCGGCGGCGACGGGGTGACGCGCGGCTATCTCAACCGGCCCGACCTGACCGCCGAGCGTTTCCTGCCCGACCCGTTCGTACGGGCGGAGGCGGCGGCGGCCTGGGGCGCGCGGATGTACCGGACCGGCGATCTGGTGCGCTGGCGCTCGGACGGCAAGATCGACTTTCTCGGCCGCGCCGACTTCCAGGTGAAGATCCGCGGCTACCGGATCGAGCTCGGCGAGATCGAGGCGGTGCTCGAGGGGCTGCCGGGCGTGCGCCAGGCCGTGGTTGCGGCCCGCGAGGACACGCCCGGCGACCTGCGTCTCGTCGCCTATCTGACCGAGGACCGGCCGGTCGAGGAGGCGGCGCTGCGGGCCGGCCTCGCGGCGCGCCTGCCCGAGCATATGGTCCCGGCGCATTTCGTGACGCTGGCCGAGTTCCCGCTGACCCCGAACAAGAAGGTCGACCGAAAGGCCTTGCCCGCGCCAACCGCCGCCGCTCCCGCGCGACGCGGCGAGGCCTTCGTCGCGCCCGAGAGCGATATCGAGGCCCGGATCGCGGCGATCTGGTCGCGCATCCTCGGCGTGGCCGAGATCGGGGCGAAGGACAATTTCTTCGCGCTCGGCGGCCATTCGCTGCTGGCGGTGCAGGCGCATCGCGAGATTCGCGAGGAACTCGGGGCGAGCAAGCTCAGCATCACCGACATTTTCCGCTTCCCGACGCTCGCGGCGCTCGCGGCCCATATCGACGACCGTCCGAAGGCGCAGGAAAGCGCCGGCGACGGCGCGCGGATCGCCGAACGGGCGCAGGCGCGCTCCGACGCGATGTCGCGACGGCGCGAGATGCGCGCAAACCGTCTCTCCCGCTCGGGGTGAGCAGGCTCGAGTTCGATGGGCTTGCGGTCGGCGAGGCGCCCGCCGATCTCGCGTGGCGGGCGAAGGCCCTGTTCGGCCCGGACGTGGCGGTCGCCGCGCTCGATCCTCGCCACGACCATCCCGGGCTCCTGCCCGGGGAGGCGGCGGCGATGGCGGCCGCCCGGCCCGGGCGGCGCCGCGAGTTCGCGGCCGGACGGGTGGCCGCGCATCGCGCGATGGCGGCGCTCGGCGCGCCGGTCTGGCCGGTGCCGGCCGGCCCCGACCGCGCGCCGGTCTGGCCGCCGGGTCTGGTCGGCAGCATCAGCCACGATGCCGGGGCCTGTCTCGCGGTGCTGGCCCGCCGCTCGGCGCTGCGCTCGGTCGGGGTCGATATCGAGCCCGACGCACCGCTCGATCCCGCGCTCTGGGACAGCATCTGCCTCCCCGAGGAGCGCGCCTGGCTCGCCGCCCGTCCGGCGGGCGATCGCGGCCGCCTCGCGCGGCTGATCTTCAGCGCCAAGGAGGCGGTCTACAAGCTCCAGTATCCGCTGACGGGCTGCCTGTTCGGGTTCGAGACGATTGCGATCGCGTTCGAAGGCCCGACCTTCCGCGCCAGGTTCCAGAACGCCGTCGGCCCCTTCGTCTCGGGCGCCCGGCTTCCCGGCGTCTGGTCCGTCGCCGGGGGGCGCATCCTCACCGGCGCCGCGCTCGCCGCCGCACCGGACGACCGGCCGTAAGGTCGAGCATTGAAGCGCCTCATCGGGGACACCATCGGCCCCCCCCCCCGATCCCCCGTTTGGGCGAGGACGGCTGATATGAGGCCGTACGATCACCGGCCACGCAGCCGGCGATTCTCGTCGTCTCCCATCCGTCCGGCCAGCCGAGCCAGCCCCGCCTCGCCGCGAGCCCGCGCCGCTCCCGGGCTGCGCTCCGCCCCGGCCTGGCTTCTTGAAGGATTTCATAGAGGCAGAAACCCTATCGGGCAGTCCAAGGGGCCCCGCCAACAGGCGGGGAGAAAAAAAGACTCTGCGGGCAACGGCCCGCACCGGGCAGCCGCGGATCTCGCGGCTGCGCCTCTCCGTCGGAGCCACCGCCCCCGAAGCCAGGAAACGGCCGAGCCGCCGCCATGGGTGCCGCGCGCCGCGCGCCGAACGGCACCGCACGCGGGGCGTCGCCGCGGCGCTTTACCGACAGCACCAGCGCGCCAGACCTCGCGCTGCCCACCCGACCATGCGCACGTTCACCAAGTGCGCACGTTCACCAAGATTGAAATCCGGTAAATCTCCCGAAAATAACACAGATATATCAAATACTTGACGGGAATCGCACGCGTGCGACTCCCGTGCGGCCGACCGGTCAGGCGGTGGCGCCGCCGGTCTCGGCGATCATCCTGGTCAGGCTTCCCCGCGCCGGATAGAGCGGGATCAGGCAGGCCTGCAGCGCATGATAGATGTCCCCCTTTCCGGGGAAAAGCGTCGCCGAGGGGCCCAGATCCTCGCCAAGCTCCTCGATCCAGCCGCCATGCCGGCGGTCGAGGAAGGACCGGGCGATCACCCCCCAGAACCGGCGATAGGCGGCTTCGGCGTCCGGGTCGGGGACGAGCTCGCCCAGGAAATGCGCCGCCCCCACGCCCTCGCAAAGCGGCCACCAGAGCTTCAGCCGGTTCAAGGGGCGGTCATCCCAGTCGAGCGTGTAGAAGAGCCCGCCATGCCGCTCGTCCCATCCGAGCTCCAGGGCCTGCCGGAACAAGGCCCGCGCTGCGTCCGGCAGCCAGCCCAGCCGCTCCCCGCCCAAGACCCAGAGCTGCAGCAGGAGCCGCGCCCATTCGAGCGAGTGCCCGGGCGTCGTCCCCGAGGGCCGGAACATCTCGTTGCCGCGATAGTCGCGGTCGACGACCCAGTCCTCCGAGAAATGCTCCGGCAGGCGCCAGTCCGCTTCCGCGGCCGACCGCCGGATCACCCGGTCTGCGATCTGCTCGGCCCGCTTGAGGAACAGCCCGTCCCCGGTCGCCTCGAACGCCGCCATCAGCGCCTCGGTGAGGTGCATGTTCGAATTCTGCCCGCGATAGCCCGGCACCGCGCTCCAGTCCGCGCCGAACTCCTCGGCGATCGCGCCATGCCGGTCTTCCCAGAACCGGCTCTCGAGGATCTCCGCGGCGTCGGCGAGCATCGTCTCGGCCAGCGGATGGCCGATGGCCTTCGCCGAGGCCGCGGCGAGCAGCACGAAGGCGTGCCCGTAGCCCTGCTTGCTGGCATCGACCGGTCCATGATCGTCGACCGACCAGAAATAGCCGCCACGCTCGGTGTCGCGATGCCGGGTCCAGAGGAACTGCATCGCGTGATCGACGATTTCCGGCGCACCCGGCCGACCAAGCAGCGCGCCGATCGCGAAGCAATGCGCCATCCGGGCCGAGGCATGGATCGGTCGGGCCGGATTGTCCGGCCCCGCCGCCGTCCCGGTCCCGTCGAGCGCGAAGAACCCGCCCCGCGGATTGGCGCTGGTCTCGAACAGGTCGAACAAGCCGTCGGCTCGCGCGGCGAGCCAAGCCCGGTGCGCCGGACGGCGGCTCCAGCGACCCAGGACGGCATCGTCGGGTGGGATCAGGATCACGATGAAAACGGTTCCTGTGACAGGGGCAAGGCGCGCATCAAACCACAGCGCCGCATCGAGCGCGAGCCGGTTCTTGCCGGCTTGCCGGGATCTCCAATTGGCGCGTCGAGACAACGCGCCGGCGTCCCCTCGATCCCGGAGAAGCCGAGAGGGCGATGACCGCGCTCAACCATGCCTATGGCCGGTCGGCGGAGAACCTGCTTTCCTCGCTCTGCCGCGTCGCCGCCCGCGTCGACCGGGGGAGCCGCCCAGTCGGCGCTCGTCTGGCTCGAACGAGGCGAGTGCCCGCCCGAGACGTAACCGGCGCCGGTCGAGCTGATCGGGCGCCATTCCAGCATGGGACTTCCCGCATGATCGACGATCCCGCCGCCTTCCTGCGCCAGCTGTTCAACGCCGCCGTCGCGGCTGCCGATCCGATGCGCGTCGTCCCGGCCGCGCTGCCGCCCAAGCCGGCCGGGCGGGTGATCGTGGTTGGCGCCGGCAAGGCCTCGGCGCGGATGGCCGAAGCGGTCGAGGCAAGCTGGGGCCCGTGCGAGGGCCTCGTCCTCACCCGCTACGGCTATGGCCGTCCGACCCGGAGTATCGAGATCGTCGAGGCGGCGCATCCGGTGCCCGACGCGAACGGGCCCGCCGCGACGGCGCGGATGCGCGCCTTGCTCGAAGGGCTTGGCGAGGGGGATTTCGTGCTGGCGCTGATCTCCGGCGGCGGGTCGGCGTTGCTGGTGGAGCCGGCCGGCGCCATCACGCTGGCCGAGAAGCAGGCGATCAACGACGCGCTGCTGGCTTCCGGCGCGCCGATTGGGGCGATGAACATCGTGCGCAAGCATCTGAGCCGGATGAAGGGCGGCCAGCTCGCCGCTGCGGCCTGGCCGGCGCGGATGCTGGCGCTGATCGTGTCCGACGTGCCGGGCGACGATCCCGCGCTGATCGCCTCTGGCCCGACGGTGGGGGACGCCTCGATGCCGGCCGACGCAACCGCTATCCTGGAGCGCTGGGGGATCGCGGTCCCGCCGTCGGTTGCGGCGGTGCTCGAGGGACCCCCGCAGGTCCTGGCGCCTGACGCGCCGCGTCTCGCCCGGGTCGAGAACCGGGTGATCGCCGCACCGTCGCAGTCGCTCGCCGCCGCCGCGGCGCTGGCCGAGGCGGCGGGCGTCAGGGTGCGGCTGCTCGGCGATGCGCTGGAGGGTGAGGCGCGCGACCTCGCGGCGGCGCAGGCGGGACTGGCGCGGCAAGTGCAGGCGGACCTGCGGCCAGGGGGGGCGCCGGTGCTGCTGCTGTCGGGCGGGGAATGCACGGTGACCCGCCGCGGCGACGGGGTAGGCGGTCCGAACGCGGAGTTCGCCCTCGGCCTGGCGCTGGCGCTCGGGGGACAGGCGGGCATCTGGGGCATCGCCTGCGACACCGACGGCGTGGACGGCGCGGCGGAGGTGGCCGGGGCGATTGTCGCCCCCGGGACGCTCGCGCGGGCCCGCGCCCTTGGGCTCGATCCGGCCGCGGCGCTGGCGCACAACGACGCGCATCGCTTCTTCGAACGGATCGGGGATCAGGTGGTGACCGGCCCGACGCTGACCAACGTCAACGACTTCCGCGCGATCCTGATATCGCAGCAATAGAGGAGAGCCGCGGCAGCGCATCGAACCGGAGCGATTGCGATAGCCGTTGGTCGTGACCTCGGCGCTCCGCGCCCCCGGCTCGCGCCGACGCCGGCCGACGTCATCACGGGCCTTGCGCGAGCGTGGCGGCTTGCCATTGCCGTGAGCCTGGCGGAAAACAGGGGCAGAGGGGCGGGGCGTCTGGAACGTCCCCGTCGGCGATCCGCTGCCATCTGGGATGCGGCCGCAAGGGGAAAGGAAACGAGACGATGTCGAAGCTTGATCAGCTGCGAGAAATGACGACGGTGGTTGCCGATACCGGGGATATCGACGCGGTGCGGCGGCTGAAGCCGGTCGATTGCACGACGAACCCGACGATTGTGCTGAAGGCGCTTGGATCGTCCGAATTCGCCGGCGCGCTCGACGAGGCGGTGGCCTGGGGCCGCAGCCAGGCCGGCAGCGAGGAGGAGCGGGTCAAGGCGGTCGCCGACCGGCTCGCGGTCTCGGTCGGTGCGGCGCTCAGCGAGATCGTGCCGGGTCGGGTCTCGACCGAGGTCGATGCCGACCTGTCCTTCGATCAGGCTGGCTCGATCGACCGGGCCAAGGCTATCATCGCCGACTATGCGGCGCGCGGCATCGGGCGTGAGCGCATCCTCGTCAAGCTCGCCTCGACCTGGGAGGGCATCCGCGCGGCGGAGCAGTTGCAGAAGGCGGGAATCGACTGCAACCTCACGTTGCTCTTCAACCGGGCCCAGGCGATCGCCTGCGCCGAGGCGGGCGTGTTCCTGATCTCGCCCTTCGTTGGGCGCATCACCGATTGGTACAAGAAGGCGACCGGCGAGGCCTACACGCCCGAGACCGACCCGGGCGTGCTGTCGGTGCGCGAGATCTACGGATACTACAAGGCGAACGACATCAAGACGATCGTTATGGGCGCGTCGTTCCGCTCGACCGGCCAGATCGAGGCGCTGGCCGGCTGCGACCGCCTGACCATCGCGCCGGCGCTGCTCGAGGAGCTGGCGGCCGCGGAGGGGACGCTCGCCCGGCGGCTCAGCCCGGACCAGACGGGGGCGCAGCCGCTGGTCACGCTCGACGAGGCGCGCTTCCGCTGGGAGATGAACGAGGATCAGATGGCGACCGAGTTGCTGGCCAACGGCATCCGCGCCTTCGCCAAGGATCTGCGCACCCTGCGCGCCCAGGTTCGCGAGCGCCTCGCGGCCTGACGCATTGGACATATATCGGCGCCGGTGGCGGGACGATGCCGCCGCCGGCGCCTTGCGACGCGCCCGACCCTAGCCCGCAGACAAAGGTGGGGGGCCGCGACAGGAAATTTCGCTGGCGATCCAAAGTCTGGTGGTTCACTCTGCAAGGGCAGTCGTCGCGGAGGCGCGTCGACGGTGTGAACAAATAACAGTGGGGGAAGGCCGCATTTCATGGAAAATACGGTACTTGAGCGGATCGAACGCGATCCCAACTATCAGGCATTGAAGGAAAGAAGGTCCCGCTTCGGCTGGACGCTGACCATCGCGATGCTGATTGTCTACTACGGCTTCATCCTTTTGATCGCGTTCGACAAGCAAGTGCTCGCCGCGCGGATCGGCAGTGGGGTCACGACCTGGGGCATTCCGATCGGCTTCGGCGTGATCCTGTTCACCATCATCCTCACCGGCATCTATGTGCGCCGCGCCAACAGCGAATTCGACGAGCTGTCCGAGAAGGTCAAGCGGGAGGCGCTGAAATGACCCCCCGGACCCTGTTGCGCACCGGCATGCTGGCCGCGCTTGCCCTCGCCCCCGGCGCCGCCTTCGCCTCGGACGTGATCCAGGGCGTCGAGAAGCAGGCCACCAACTGGACTGCGATCGGCATGTTCGCGGCCTTCGTGGCGTTCACGATGTTCATCACCAAATGGGCCGCCTCGAAGACCAAGTCGGCCGCCGACTTCTACACCGCCGGCGGCGGCATCACCGGCTTCCAGAACGGCCTCGCCATCGCGGGCGACTACATGTCGGCCGCGTCCTTCCTCGGCATCTCGGCCGCGGTGATGACCGGGGGCTTCGACGGCCTCATCTACTCGATCGGCTTCCTCGTCGGCTGGCCGATCCTGACCTTTCTGATGGCAGAACGCCTGCGCAACCTCGGCAAGTTCACCTTCGCCGACGTCGCGGCCTTCCGCTTCGCCCAGACGCCGGTGCGCATCTTCGCCGCTTCGGGCACGCTCATCGTCGTCGCCTTCTACCTCATCGCACAGATGGTGGGCGCGGGCTCGCTGATCGAGCTTCTCTTCGGCCTCGACTACTGGATCGCGGTCGTCGTCGTCGGCATCCTGATGATGGTCTATGTGCTCTTCGGCGGCATGACGGCGACGACCTGGGTGCAGATCATCAAGGCCTGCCTGCTGCTCGCCGGCGCGAGCTTCATGGGCTTCATGGTGCTCTACCACTACGGCTTCAGCCCGGAGGCGATGTTCGCCGACGCGGTGAAGGTGAAGACCGACCTCGCCACCGCCGCCGGCAAGACGCCGGAGGAGGCCGCAACCGCGGGTCAGGCAATCATGGGCCCGGGCAGCTTCATCAAGGACCCGATCTCGGCGATCAGCTTCGGCATGGCGCTGATGTTCGGCACCGCGGGCTTGCCGCACATCCTGATGCGCTTCTTCACCGTGCCGAGCGCCAAGGAAGCGCGGAAGTCGGTGATGTGGGCGACCACCTGGATCGGCTACTTCTACCTGCTCACCTTCATCATTGGCTTCGGTGCCATCACCTTCGTGCTGACCAATCCGAGCTTCCTCGCGCCGGACGGCAAGCTGATCGGTGGCAACAACATGGCGGCCGTGCATCTCGCCGACGCGGTCGGAGGCAATGTCTTCCTCGGCTTCATCTCGGCGGTGGCCTTCGCGACCATCCTCGCGGTCGTCGCCGGCCTGACGCTCTCCGGCGCTTCGGCGGTCAGCCATGACCTCTATGCGACGGTGATCAAGAAGGGGAAGGCCGACAGCGCCAGCGAACTCCGCATCTCGCGGATCACCACGATCTGCCTTGGGATCGTCGCCGTGGTTCTCGGCATCGCCTTCCAGAAGCAGAACATCGCCTTCATGGTGTCGCTGGCCTTCGCGGTCGCCGCGTCCGCCAACTTCCCGGTGCTGTTCTTGTCGATCCTCTGGAAGGACTGCACGACCAAGGGCGCCGTCGTCGGCGGGTTCCTCGGGCTGATCTCCTCGGTGGTACTGACCGTGCTTTCGCCCTCGGTCTGGGAAGCAACGCTCGGTCACCCGGTCGGATCGGCGCCGTTCCCCTATACCTCGCCGGCTCTGTTCTCGATGACGCTCGCTTTCTTCACGATCTGGATCGTCTCGAAGCTCGACAACAGCGAGCGGGCGAAGATCGATCGCGCCGGGTTCGCGGCCCAGCAGGTCCGGTCCGAGACCGGGATCGGCGCGGCCGAAGCCTCGGCCCACTGACCCGGGGTGCGCGCCATGTCCGAACCGACCGGCGCGCCTTTCTCCCTCGACCCGCCCGGCGACGGGCGGGTCGATCCCGCTTCCCGCGAGCGGCGCGAAAGCGTCTCGTTGATGTCCGCGCGCGTCGGCGATGCCTATCTGCGCCAGCCGGTTTTCGTCGACGGCGGCATGGACCTTGTCAGCGTCTGTCGGCTGCTCTCCGCGCAGGGCCGGACCGGAGCGCTGGTCCGCGATGGCGAGCGGCTCGGCATCTTCACCACCACCGACCTGCGCGATGCCCTGCTGCGGCCCGAGCCGCCCGCCGCGATCGCGGTGCGCGAGGTCGCGATCTTCGCGCCGCTCTCGGTCTCGGTCGATGACGAGCTCTATGCCGCCCTGATCCTGATGCTGCGTCACCGGATCCACAGGGTGATCGTGCGCGATGGCGAGGCTGTGGTGGGCGTTCTGACCCAGCTCGACCTGATGGCCTTCGTCACCAACCATTCCCACCTGATCGCCCGCGAGGTCGAGAGCGCGCGCGACCTGCCGGCGCTGAAGGCGGCGGCGGCCCAGGTCGACGGGCTGATCCGGGTGCTGCGCGGGGACGGGGTGCGCATCGACGTGATCGCCGGGTTGGTCGGTGCGCTCAACCGCCAGATCTTCCGACGGCTCTGGGGTCTGCTGGCGCCGGGCGAGCTGCGGGAGAATTCCTGCCTGATCGTGATGGGCAGCGAGGGGCGGGGCGAGCAGATCGTCAAGACCGACCAGGACAATGCGCTGATCCTGCGCGACGGGTTCGCCTGGGACGGGCTCGAGGCGGTGACGGAGGCCTTCACCGCGGCCCTGATCGAGTGCGGCTATCCGCCTTGTCCGGGCGGGATCATGGTCAGCCGCCCGCTCTGGCGCCAGCCGCTCGCGGGGTTCCGCGAGGCGCTGCGCGACTGGATCCATGGCGGCGACCCCGAGGGGCCGATGAATCTCGCGATCTTCCTCGACGCGGTCGCGGTCGATGGCGATGCCGGGCTGCTCGCGGCGGCGCGGGACCATGTGGATGCGCTGCTGATGGACAATGCTCCCTGGTTCGGCCGGTTCGCCCGGGCTGCCGAGCAGTTCGGCGAGGCGGGCGGCTGGTGGTCGCGGCTGCCGGGCCTGCGGGGCCGCGAGGCGGCGACGATCGACATCAAGAAGCTCGGCATCTTCCCGGTGGTGCATGGGGTGCGGGCGCTGGCGCTGGAGAACCGGGTGCGCGCGCTCGGCACCGTGGACCGGCTCAAGGCGCTCGAGGCGGCGGGGCGGGTCGAGGCGGGGATGGCGCGCGACCTGACCGATGCGCTGCATTTCCTGATCGGGCTCAAGCTCGACAACAATCTGCGGCAGATGGCGGCGGGGCGGCAGCCGGACAATGCGGTCCGGCTGAGCGAGCTCGGCACGCTGGACCGGCAGGCGCTGAAGGATTCGATCGCGATCGTGCGCGGCTTCAAGCAGTGGCTGGGCCGGCATTTCCGGTTCGACCTGCTGTGAGCGGCGGCGCGCGCCGGGCGGCGGTGCTGGGGGCGCTGGCAGGGCTCGGGACGCTGCTCTGGAACTTTCCGCTGCTGGTGGTCTGGGACGGGGCAGGGACGCTGCTCGGGCTGCCGGCGCTGCCGGTGGCGCTGTTCGCGATCTGGGCGGGGCTGATCCTGGCTCTGGCCTGGCTGTCCGAGGGAAAGGAATGACGCCCTCCCTGGAGTCGCACGCGTGCGACTCTGATCAAGTGATTGAATTCATTGATATATGGTCGGAGCCGGTAACCCAATGTTAAGCTCTGTCGCACGGCGCGATCGTGCCGGGGACGGGCAGCGCGCGGATCGCCCCGCCCACCCACCCGCGATCCGCGCGCTGCCCTTTGCGCCCGCGACCGCGCTGCGGGCCGGGTTGCGGCGGCAGGGCGTCAGGTCGGGCGTCAGGCAGGGCGTCAGGCAGGGCGTCGACGCTGTGTGCCGGCCAAGCGGGAGCGGCTTGTTCCCGCTTGTCTGCTGGCGCAAGCCGGCAGACCCGTATCCGAGGGCCTGGCCTTGTCCGCCGCGGACGGGGCGCCAAGGCGGTCGTGCCTCGGCGCGGCGAGGCGCGGCCGGGCCGGGCCGGGAGGATCGGGCGTGATCGCGCCGCCGGTGGTCATGGCCGTGTCGGGCCTCTATCTCGCGGCGCTTTTCGGCATTGCGGCCTTCGCCGACCGGCGCGCCGCGGCCGGGCGGTCGGTGATCGCCAGCTCTTGGGTCTATGCCCTGTCGATCGCGGTCTATTGCACCGCCTGGACATATTTCGGCAGCGTCGGGCGGGCGGCGACCGGCGGCATCTGGTTCCTGCCGATCTATCTCGGACCCACGCTCGCGATGCTCGTCGCCTGGATCGTGGTGCGCAAGATGATCCGGATCGCGCGGACCTATCGCATCACCTCGATCGCCGACTTCATCGCCAGCCGCTATGGCAAGAGCCCGGGCCTCGCCGCGCTGGTCACGCTGGTGACCGTCGTCGGGATCGTGCCCTATATCGCGCTGCAGTTGAAGGCGGTCTCATCGGGCTATCGACTGCTGACCGGGCCGGCGGGCGATGCCGGACCGCCGGCGGTCTGGTGGCAGGACGGGACCTTGCTGGTCGCGCTGGCGCTTGCCGGCTTCACCATCCTGTTCGGCACCCGCCATCTTGACAGCGCCGAGCGGCACGAGGGCATGGTCGCGGCGATCGCGGCGGAGTCGCTCGTGAAGCTCGCGGCCTTCCTCGCGGTTGGGATCTTCGTGACCTGGGGCCTGTTCGCGGGGCCGGGCGACATCTGGGCCCGCGCGGCGGCCCTGCCCGAGCTGCGCGACCTGCTGCGGCTCGGCGGCGCCGGCGGGGCCGACGCCTTCCGCTATGCCGACTGGTTCGCGATGATCCTGGTCTCGGCCTTCTCGGTGCTGCTGTTGCCGCGGCAATTCCAGGTGATGGTGGTCGAATGCGTCGACGAGCGGCATCTGCGGCGCGCCTCCTGGGTGTTTCCCGCCTATCTCTTGCTGATCAATCTCTTCGTCCTGCCGCTGGCGCTCGGCGGGCGCCTGCTCTTCGCGCCGGGCACCATGGATCCCGAGACCTTCGTCCTGTCGCTGCCGCTGACGCAGGGCGCGCCGGGGCTGGCGCTGCTTGCCTATGTCGGCGGGCTGTCGGCGGCGACCGGCATGCTGATCGTCGAGACGATCGCGGTCTCGACCATGGTCTGCAACGATCTCGTCATGCCTGCGCTGCTGCGGCTGGGCGGGCTCGGCGCGCGCTCGGGCGGCGATCTGACCGGGCTTCTGCTCGGGATCAGGCGGGCCGCGATCGTCGCGGTGCTGCTGCTCGGCTATCTCTATTTCCACATGGCGGGCGACGTCTATGCGCTGGTCTCGATCGGGCTGATCAGCTTCGCGGCGGTGGCGCAGTTCGCGCCCGCCGTGTTCGGCGGGATCTTCTGGCGCGGCGGCACCCGGCAGGGCGCGGTTGGCGGGCTCCTGGCCGGGTTCGCGGTCTGGGTCTGGACGCTGATGATGCCCTCGATCGCGAAATCGGGCTGGATCGCGGCGGACTTCGTGCGCCACGGGCCGTTCGGGATCGCGGCCTTCGCGCCCGAGAGCCTGTTCGGCCTCACCGGGCTCGATCCGTTGACCCATGCGCTGTTCTGGAGCCTGTTCGTCAATCTCGGGCTCTATGTCGGCCTGTCGCTATGGCGCCGGCCTTCCGGGCTCGAGGCGAGCCAGGCGCTGCTCTTCGTCGATGTGTTCGAGCGCGGCGGCGCGGAGGCGCCGGTCTTCTGGCGCGGCCGGGCGCGGCTCGCCGACCTGCGGCGTCTGGCGAACCGGCTGCTCGGCGAGGCGCGGGCCGGGGCGATCTTCGAGAGCCATGCCCGCGATGCCGGCGACCTGCTGGCCGACGCGCGTCTGGTCGACAGCGTCGAGCGCCAGCTCGCGGGCGCGATCGGCAGCGCGTCGGCGCGGGTGATGGTCGCCTCGGTGGCGCAGGAAGAGCCGCTTGGGGCCGAGGACGTGATCGAGATCCTGAACGAGGCGAGCCAGGTGCGGGCCTATGCCCGCGCGCTGGAGACGACCTCGGCCGAGCTTCGCGCGGCCAACGAGCAGTTGAAGAGCCTCGACGAGATGAAGGACGATTTCGTCTCGTCGGTCACTCACGAGCTGCGCACGCCGCTGACCTCGATCCGGGCCCTGTCGGAACTGATGCTCGACAATCCCGACCTGGAGCCTGCCGAGCGCGCGGAGTTCCTGGGGATCATCGTCGCCGAGAGCGAGCGGCTGGGGCGGCTCGTCAATCAGGTGCTCGACATGGCCAAGATCGAATCCGGGCTGGCCGACTGGCACAGCGAGGATGTCGATCTCCGCGCGCTGATCGGCGCGGCGGTTCGGGCGACGGCCGAGCTGTTCCGCGCGCGGGGTGCCGAGGTCGTGCTGCGCCTGCCGGGATCGGTGCCGGCGGTGCGGGCCGATCCGGACCGGCTGACCCAGGTCCTGCTGAACCTGCTGTCGAACGCCGCGAAGTTCGTGCCGGAGGGCAGGGGCCGGGTCGAGCTGCGACTGACCGAGGAGCCGGGGGGGCTGGTGGTGGCGGTGGCGGACAACGGCCCCGGCGTGCCGGAAGCCGACCGGGCGCAGGTCTTCGAGAAATTCCGCCAGGGCGGGGATGCGCTCAGCCGGCCGCCCGGGACCGGGCTCGGGCTTCCGATCAGCCGGCAGATCGTGGAACATCTGGGGGGAACGATTTGGCTGGAATCGGACAAGGGCGGCGGCGCGTGCTTCGCGTTCAGACTGCCGTTCCGGCCGGGGGGAGGAGGGCGCGATGACCAAGGTGCTGATCGCTGATGACGAGCCGAATATCGTGGTGTCTCTGGAATTCATGATGAAGCGGGCTGGCTACGAAGTGGTGGTGGCGCGCGACGGGCCGGCGGCTTTGGCGGCGATCCGGGCCGAGCGGCCCGAGCTGGTGCTGCTCGATGCGATGATGCCGGGGATGAGCGGGTTCGATGTCTGCGAGGCGGTGCGGGCCGATGCCGAGCTGCGGCACACGCCGATCCTGATGCTGACCGCCAAGGGGCGCGAGACCGACATGGCCCGCGGGGTCGGGGCGGGGGCGGATGCCTATGTGACCAAGCCGTTCTCGACGCGCGATCTGGTGGAGAAGGTGCGGGGCATGCTGGCGTGAAGCGTAGCCGCCTTGTCGCGATGCTGGCGCCCGGGCTGGCGCTCGGGCTCTGGCTCGGCCTCGGGGTCGTGGGGCTGCGCGCCGCGCTGCCGCCGCAGGGGCGCGCGGCGGTCGATGCGGCGGTCGGGCCGCTGGTCGCGAGCCATGGGATGCTGGTGCTGCTCTGGTGGGCGGCCGGGGCGGGGCTCGCGGGTTGGGTCGGGCTGCGGCTGCATGAGCGGCATGTGGCGGCGGTGGGGCGGATGACGGATTCGGTGCGCGCGATGATCGGCGCGGGTTCGGCGCCGGACCTGATCCCGGAGGGGGCTGCGCCGCTGCGGGTGCTGGCCGGCGCGATCAACGGGCTTGCCGGGCAGCGGCGCGCGCTCGGTGCGACGATGGCCGAGCAGATCCGCGAGGCGAGCGCGCGGGTGGCGCAGCAGCGCGACCAGCTCGCGGCGCTGATGGCCGAGCTGCAGCAATGCGTGGTGGTGTGCAATCTCGAGGGGCGGATCCTGCTCTACAATGATCGGGCTCTGGCGCTGTCGCGGGCGGTGTCGCGGGCGCCGGGCGGGTCACGGGGGGCCGAGCTGATCGGGCTCGGCCGCTCGATCCATGGGCTGGTCGAGCGCGGGCCGATCGCCCATGCGCTGGAGTCGGTGGAGCGGCGGATGGCGCGCGGCGAGGCTTCGGTCGCGGCGCGGTTCGTGACCGCGACGCCCGAGGGGCATCTGTTGCGGGTGGGCATGGCGCCGGTGCGCGGCGAGGCGGCGGGGGCGTCGCTCACGGGCTATGTGCTGCTGCTCGACGACGTGACCCGGGAGCAGGAGGACCGGGCGCGGCGCGACCGGCTGCTCAACGGCCTGACCGAGGCGAGCCGGGCCTCGGTGGCGGCGATCCAGGCGGCGCTCGACATGCTCGACTATCCCGATCTCGAGCCGGCCGAGCGCGAGCGGTTCCATGCGGTGCTGCGGGACGAGGCCGGCGCGATGGCGGGGCGGCTCGATCGGCTGGCGGCCGAGGCCCCGGTCGAGACGGGCGCGCGCTGGCTCTTGCAGGAGATGCAGGGCGCCGACCTGCTGGCGGCGGCGGCACGGCGGATCGAGGCGGAGACCGGCCAGCCGGTCGCCACGGCGCCGGCCGAGGCGGCCCTGTGGCTCAGCGTCGACAGTTTCGGGCTGATCGAGGCGCTGGCTTTCCTGGCCGGGCGCCTGGTCGGCGATCCGGGGGCGATCGGGCTGCGGCTGCGTCTCATGCCCGCGGGCGGGCGGGCGCATCTCGATCTGGCCTGGGATGGGGGCGCCGCGACGGCAGTGGCGGCGCTCGGCCGCTGGCAGGCCGAGCCGATGGCCGGGACCGGATCGCCGACGGTGCGCGACGTGGTCGAGCGGCATGGCGGCGAGCTGTGGCTCGAGCAGGACCGGGCCGGGGGGCGGCCGTTCTTCCGCTTCCTGCTGCCGCTCGCCGAGGCGGCGGAGGTCGCGGCCCCGAGCGGCAGCCGGCCGGAATACTACGATTTCGACCTGTTCGCGGCGAGCGCCGGCAGTCGTGCGCTCGACGAGCGGCTGCTGTCGGAGCTCGCCTGCACGGTGTTCGACACCGAGACGACTGGGCTCGATCCGGCGGGCGGCGACGAGATCATCCAGATCGGGGCGATGCGGGTCCTGAACGGCAAGCTGCTCGCGGGCGAGTGCTTCGACCAGCTGGTCGATCCGCGGCGCTCCATCCCCGAGGCCGGAATCCCGATCCACGGCATCCGGCCCGAGATGCTGCGCGGCCAGCCGACCATCGCCGAGGTGCTGCCGGCCTTCCATGCCTTCGCGGGCGATACGGTGCTGGTCGGGCACAATGTCGCCTTCGACATGCGCTTCTTCGCGCTGAAGGAGGCATCGACCGGCATGCAGTTCGACCAGCCGGTGCTCGACACGCTGCTGCTCGCGAGCCTCGCCCATCCGCACGAATCCTCGCATGGGCTGGAGGCGATCGCCGCGCGGCTCGGGGTGACGGTCGCCGGCCGGCATACCGCGCTCGGCGATGCGCGCACCACGGCCGAGATCTTCCTGCACCTGATCCCGCTCCTGCGCCAGCGCGGGATCGCGACGCTGGGCCAGGCTCGCGAGGCATCGCAGAAGTCCTACTATGCCGGCCTGCGCTATTGAGCATCGCGGCGCGGAGCAGGAAGCCCGGCGCCTTTCTCCCGGTCGCCGTTCTCCCGCGCGGGATCAGCCGGCATGTCGTTGCCCGACGCCGGTCGCGCCGCTTGAAGCGCCTCGCCCGAAGGACTGCCATCCTCCGCGCGCGGAACGGCGACCCGCTCTTGCCAACGCGCGCTGGGGCAGCGCCCGTTGCTCGCTGTCGGGCAGACTCGGATGCGGCGATCTGGTTTCGTGCGCCGCGTGCGACCGCATCGGCTCATGATGGGCGGCCCGCTGGGGGACCGGACCGGGTGCTGAGCGGCGACGAACTGCGGGCCTTTCCTCAAGGCCTGCGACGGCATGGGCGAGCCCTTCGGGCCGCTCTGCCGCCTGCTGCTGCTGACCGGGCAGCGGCGCGAGGAAGTCGCGGCGATGCCATGGGCCGAGCTCGACCTGTCGGCGGCCGCCGGGCACCTGCCGGCCGCGCCCCGCGCGGTGCGGCCGCGACGGCCGCATGGGAGCCCCGGCCGCTCTCGGGCTTCGGTCGGGCCAAGGAGCGGCTGGACGGGTCTGTGCTGGCCGAGCTGCAGCGCGCCGATCCCGACACGACGTTGCCGGCTTGGACGATCGACGGAGGCATGCGCGCAAGGGCGAACGGAGATGCGGCAGTGACCGAGGCCCCGCACCGCGTCCGGCCGCGCCGTGCCAAGGGCTGGCGGCTGCCCGAAAACACGGTCGTGGGGGCCTGGCCAGGCCCCGAGGGCAATCCCGACATCGTGGGCCGGCAGGGCATTGCGCAGGAATGCGTCGGTCGCTACCGGCTGTTGCTCGCAGGTTTCGTCATGCTCGGCGAGCGCGCCGAATTTCTCGCCCGGCATGCGGCGCGCAACCATGCCCTCGCGCACCTGGCCAAGCTGCGGCGGCGCTCGCCGAGGCGCAGGCGGCTGCAACGGTGATCGACCTGCACCCGCAGGCCGTCGAGCGCTCCGCTCGGACCCTGGAGACCTTGGCCGAGCGCTTGGCCGACCCCGACCCGCAGGTTGACCGCGAGAGCGCAGCGTCCTTGCGGAAATCATAGCGAAGGTCGTGGTGTACCCGCCGGGCTTGGGAATCTCGGCCACGGTCGACGTCGTCGGCTGGCTCGAAGCGCTGGCCGGAGTGCGGACCGAGAACAAGGTGGGGGCCTGTGGTAGCGGAGGAGGGACTTGAACCCCCGACACGCGGATTATGATTCCGCTGCTCTAACCAACTGAGCTACTCCGCCGCTCCGGGGCTTCTTAAGCAGTGCGAAAATCAGCGTCAAGCCATTCGCGCCGCAATAGCCGTCCGGGAGCCCCCGGCCTTGCCAGGGGGCGGCGGCTTCTCTATGCCGGATCAAGGCGCGGGCGGAGGAGACAGGAATGGCCGGCAGATTTCGGCTGACCATGGCGCAGCTCAACCCGACCCTCGGCGATCTCGCCGGCAACCGCGCCAAGGCGCGCGCCGCGCATCGCGACGGCATGGCGGCCGGCGCCGATTTCGTCGCGCTGCCCGAATTGTTCCTGACCGGCTACCAGCCCCAGGACCTGGTGCTGAAACCCGCCTTCGTCGCAAGCGCGATGGAAGAGGCTGCGGCGCTCGCGCGCGAGACCGCCGGCGGCCCGCCGCTCGGCATCGGCCTGCCCTGGGCCGAGGCGGGCGCGGTCTATAATGTCTATGCGATCCTGAAGGATGGCGGGGTCGCGGGCATCGCCCGCAAGCACCATCTGCCGAACTACAACGTGTTCGACGAGCCGCGGGTGTTTCGCGCCGGCCCGATCTCGGGGCCCTTCGCGGTCGGGCCGCTCCGGATCGGCACGCCGATCTGCGAGGATTCCTGGTATCCGGACGTTGCCGAGACCATGGCCGAGACTGGCGCCGAGCTCCTGATGGTGCCGAACGGCTCGCCGTTCCGCCGCGGCAAGTTCGACGTGCGCATGATGCACATGCTGAACCGCGTGGTCGAGACCGGGCTGCCGCTCGTCTATCTCAACATGCTCGGGGGGCAGGACGACCAGGTCTATGAAGGCGGATCCTTCGTGCTCAATCCTGGCGGCAAACTGATGCTGCAGCTGCCGTTCTTCGAGGAGGCGATCGTCCAGGTCGATTTCGACGCGACCGAGGCGGGCTGGCGTGCCCGGGCCGGTGCGATCCATCCGCTGCCCGAGGCGGTCGAGGAGGATTATGCCGCCATGGTGCTCGGCCTGCGCGACTATGTCGGCAAGTCGGGCTTCTCCAAGGTGCTGCTCGGGCTCTCGGGCGGGGTCGACAGCGCGCTGGTCGCGACGATCGCCGCCGACGCGTTCGGGCCGGGGGCGGTGCGCTGCGTCATGCTGCCGTCCGAATATACCTCCGGAGCCTCGCTCGAGGACGCGGCGGCGGTGGCGGCGGCGCTCGGCTGCCGGCTCGATCGGCTGTCGATCGAGGCGGGCCGCGCGGCGGTGACAGGGACGCTGGCGCCGCTCTTCGCGGGCCACGCGCCCGACCTGACCGAGGAGAACCTGCAGTCGCGGCTGCGCGGGCTGCTGCTGATGGCGCTCTCGAACAAGTTCGGCGAGATGCTGCTGACCACCGGCAACAAGTCCGAGATCGCGGTCGGCTATGCGACGATCTATGGCGACATGGCCGGCGGCTACAATCCGATCAAGGATCTCTACAAGACCCGGGTTTTCGAGGCCTGCCGATGGCGCAATGCCAATCATCGGGGTTGGATGAAGGGGCCGGAGGGCGTGGTGATCCCGGAGCGGGTGATCGAGAAGCCGCCCTCGGCGGAGCTGCGCCCCGATCAGAAGGACGAGGACAGCCTGCCGCCCTATCCGGTGCTCGACGCGATCCTGGAGCGGCTGGTCGAGCGCGACCAATCGGTGGCCGAGCTGGTTGCGGCGGGATTCGACCGGGCGGTGGTGAAGCGGGTCGAGCAGCTGCTCTATCTGTCGGAATACAAGCGCTTCCAGTCGGCGCCGGGCACGCGGCTGACCCAGAAGGCCTTCTGGCTCGACCGCCGCTATCCGATCGTGAACCGCTGGCGCGACCCGTCCTGAGTCGGCCTATTCGGTCCAGTCGTCGATGGCGCGGATATCGTCGTCCGACCATCCGAGATGGTGGGCGATCTCGTGCACCAGCACATGGGTGACGAGCCGGTCGAGCGCGACATCACCGCGATCGATCCATTCCTCCAGGATCGGCCGGCGATAGAGCCAGATCGTGTCGGGTTGCAGCGGCTGGTCGAAGACCGATTTCTCGGTCAGCGGCGTGCCGTCATAGAGCCCGGTCAGCTCATAGGCATCCTCGATCCCCATCTGGTCGAGCACTGAGTCGGGGGCGAAATCCGTCACGCGGATCGCGAGGCCGTCGCAGGCACGCCGCACCGCGGCCGGCAGCCCGGCAAGCGCCCGGTCGGCGAGGTCGGCGAGATCTGCGAGCGAAGGGGCGGGTCGGGACAGGCTCTTGTCGCGTGGCATCGGTCATCCTCGCTCTGCCGGCCGGATCGTCCTAGCATGGCGGCGCGGCGCCGGGCGCGGCAATTCCGCGTCATCGCCGGCAGGAGGGAGGACGGACGCCAATGCCGGGCCGGTCGTTCCTCGCCACGACAGCGCCCGCGCTCGGGTTGCCCGCGCCGGGCATCTCGCCGCGGGCCGAGATCGCCCCGGGCGAGACAGGTGGCGGCGCTGGTCGCCGAGGGCGGGCATCGGCGGATCGAGCCGATGCGCTGGGGCATGATCGCGATGGGGCGGTGCGGGTCGAGCCCGGCGGAGATGCGGCGCTCCGGGCCGGGGCCGGCGCGAAGGGGCATCGAGCCCCTTCGCGCCGCACGCTGTCGCGTGGAAGGGGCTCGGGACTCACCAGGAAACAGGCCCTTCGAGGGGGCGCGGCTGGCGGGGATCGCGCGGGGAAAGCGCGCGAGCAAGGAGCGGACGAATCGGTTTGACGATGGAGGAAATATCAAGCGTCGGTGCGGCGTCGCACGCGTGCGACGCCGCACCGTTTCCGGCTTCAGAACACGTGGGTGAGATAGAGGATGATGATGATCGGGATCGGGATGCCGATCATCCAGGCGAGGACACCCTTCATGGCCGTTGCTCCTGCTGGTTGCGACGGCAGAACGCGGGCCGGGCCGATCCGGTTCCGGCTGGCCTCAGCCGGCGAGCTCGCCTACCCCGCCATGCGCCGCCGACCATTCGAGCGGCGCGCCGAGAAAGGCGCCGACCGCCGAGAGCGTGGTCTCGTCGAACAGCGCCTCGGCGCGCGCCTCGGCCAGGACGTCGCGCCAGCTCGCGAGATGGTGCAGCGTGACGCCGCGCGCCCGCATCTCGGCCCGCGCCTCGGGGAAGATGTCGTAGTAGAACAGCGCCAGCCCGTGAGCGACCTGGCCGCCGGCGGCGCGCACCGCCTCGACGAACTTCATCAGGCTGCCGCCGGCGGTGGTCAGATCCTCGATCAGCAGCACCCGCGCCCCCTCGGGCAGGTGGCCCTCGATCTGGGCGTTGCGGCCGTGGCCCTTCGGGGCCTTGCGGACATAGATCATCGGCAGGTCGAGCCGCTCGGCCAGCAGCGCCGCGAACGGGATCCCGGCGGTCTCACCGCCCGCCACCAGGTCGAAGGCGGCGAAGCCCGCCTCGCGCAGGATCAGGCTCGCGGCGAAATCCATCACGGCGGCGCGGATCCGCGGATAGGAGATCAGCTTGCGGCAGTCGATATAGACCGGGCTCGCCATGCCGGAGGAAAACTTGTAGGGCGTGGCGGCATCGAAATGCACCGCCTTGATTTCCCAAAGCATCCGCGCGGTCAGCCGGGCCATCTCGTCGCGGGGGGGAAAGCTGTTTGAGAACATTGCCGGTCCTTTCAGTCGAGCACGCGCCAGTGAAGTGGCCTGCCGGGATCGAAGATCACGACCGGTCCGGCACCGGTCTCGATGGCGCCAGGCAGGGGCAGGGGGGCGTCTGAGCGTTCGAGCCGCAGCGTCGCGGCATTGAGCGGCCGGCGATAGAAGGCCGGGCCAAAGCGCGAGGCGAAGCCTTCCAGCCGGTCGAGCGCGCCAGCCTCCTCGAAGATCTGCGCGAGACAGGCCATTGCGGTCGGCGCCGAGAAGACGCCGGCGCAGCCGCAGGCCGCCTCCTTGGTATGCTGCGCATGCGGCGCGCTGTCGGTGCCGAGGAAGAAGCGCGGATTGCCGCTGGTCGCGGCCGCGAGCAAGGCGGCGCGATGATCCTCCCGCTTGACCACCGGCAGGCAGTAATAGTGCGGGCGGATACCGCCGACCAGCAGATGGTTCCGGTTCAGCATCAGGTGATGGACGGTGATCGTCCCGGCCATGCCCTCGCCCCCCGCCGCGACGAAATCGACGCCGTCCCGGGTGGTGACATGTTCGAGCACGATCCGAAGCTCGGGCAGGCGGGCGCGCAGGGGCGCGAGCACCCGCTCCAGAAACACCGCCTCGCGGTCGAAGATGTCGACGGAGGGATCGGTGACCTCGCCATGCACGCAGAGCGGCAGCCCGATCGCCGCCATCCGCTCGAGCACCGGCATGACCTTGTCCATGTCGCGCACGCCGCTGGCCGAGTTGGTGGTGGCACCGGCCGGATAGAGCTTGACCGCGGCGATCAGCCCCTCGGCATGGGCCGCGGCGACATCGCCCGGATCGGTCGCCTCGGTCAGATAGAGCGTCATCAGCGGCTCGAAATCCTGGCCTTCCGGCAGGGCGGCCAGGATGCGCGCGCGATAGGCGGCGGCGTCGCGCGCGGTGACGACCGGCGGCACGAGGTTCGGCATGACGATCGCCCGCGCGAAATGACGCGATCCGGGCAGCACGCCCTGCAGCATCGCGCCGTCGCGCAGATGCAGGTGCCAGTCGTCCGGCCGGATCAGGGTCAGCGTGCGTGTCATGGTCGCCCCGTTCTTTCGCCCCCGCCATAGCCGGCGCGACCGGCGCAGGCAAGCCATGCGACAGGCTGGCGGATTGCTGGTTTCTGGAAACATTCTAAAAAGACAGGCAGGCAGGAATGAGGATGAAAGCATGTTGGGACGGTTCTTCGGCGCGAGTCGACGCGATTTCGACAGCCTCAGCGAGCAGGAGGTGCTGGCGCTCGCCATCGCCTCTGAGGAGGAGGATGCCCGGATCTACCGGGCCTATGCCGACGGGCTCGCCGAGGCCTATCCCGCCTCGGCCGCGGTCTTCACCGCAATGGCGGCGGAGGAGGACGGCCATCGCCACAGGCTGATCGCGCTGCACCAGCAACGTTTCGGCGAGAGCATTCCGCTGATCGGCCGCCAGCATGTTCGCGGCTTCTACGAGCGGACGCCGGACTGGCTGGTGCGCCCGCTCGGACTGGAAAAGACCCGGTCCATGGCGATGCAGATGGAGGACCAGGCCCGCCGCTTCTACGAGGCGGCGGCGGCGCGCGCGACGGACGCCGCCACACGCCAGCTGCTCGGGGATCTCGCCGCCGCGGAGGCGGGCCACGAGACCGCCGCGCGCCGGCTGGCGGCGGCGAACCTGCCCGAGGATGTCGCGCAGGCCGAGGTCGCGGCCGAGCGCCGGCAGTTCCTGCTCACCTTCGTGCAGCCGGGGCTCGCGGGGCTGATGGACGGCTCGGTCTCGACGCTCGCGCCGATCTTCGCGGCGGCCTTCGCGACCGGGGACAGCTGGCAGACCTTCCTTGTCGGCCTCTCCGCCTCGCTCGGCGCCGGGATCTCGATGGGCTTCACCGAGGCGGCCCATGACGACGGCAAGCTGTCGGGCCGCGGCTCGCCGATCAAGCGTGGGTTGGCGTCGGGGATCATGACCGCGATCGGCGGGCTCGGGCACGCGCTGCCCTTCCTGATCCCCGAGATCCGGGTCGCGGTCGCGGTCGCGGTCGCCGTCGTCTTTGTCGAACTCTGGGCGATCACCTGGATCCAGAACCGCTATATGGAGACGCCCTGGCTGCGCGCCGCGATCCAGGTGCTGATCGGCGGCGGGCTGGTCCTCGCGACCGGGATGATGATTGGCAGCCTGTGATCCGCCGCGCGCCGGCTTGGCATTCGCGGGAAAGCCCCCTACGAGGACGAGCGCATTGCCATGGCCAGGGGCCCGTCCGTGACCGAACCGATCCATTCCGACGGCCTGCCGCAGCCTCAACGGTCCTGGGCGGTGCTGGCGATCGCGCTCGGCATCGGCATGGCGGTGCTCGACGGGACGGTGGCCAATATCGCGCTGCCGGCCATCACCCGGTCGCTCGGGATCGGGCCGGCCTCCGCGGTCTGGGTGGTCAATGCCTACCAACTCGCCATCGTCATATCGCTCCTGCCCCTCGCGGCCCTGGGCGAGAAGCTCGGCTATCGGCGGGTCTATGTCTGGGGCGTCGCGATCTTCACGCTCGGCTCGCTCGCCTGCGCGCTGTCGCATAGCCTGCCCGTCCTGATCGCGGCGCGCATCGTCCAGGGCTTCGGCGCGGCCGGGATCATGAGCGTCAATGGCGCGCTGGTGCGCTATACCTATCCGCATGCGCTGCTTGGCCGCGGGGTCGGGCTCAACGCGCTGGTCGTCTCGGCCTCGGCCGCGCTCGGGCCCACGATCGCCGCGGGCATCCTGGCCCTCGGGCCGTGGGAATGGCTCTTCGCGGTCAATGTGCCGTTCGGGATCGCCAATCTCGTCATCGCCTCGCGCGCCCTGCCGCGCTCGGACCTGCGGCCGGCTCCGCTCGACTGGACGAGCGTCGGGCTGAACGCGGCCGCCTTCGGGCTCTTCTTCATCGGCGTCGACGGTTTTGCCCGCGGCGCCTCGGGCGCCGCCCTCGGCGCGGCCGCGGTCGCGGCGGCGGTTCTGGCCGGCCTCGCCCTCGCCCGGCGCGAGATGCGGGTCGAGACGCCGCTCATACCGCTCGATCTGCTGCGGATCCCGATCTTCTCGCTGTCGGTTGGCGCCTCGATCTGCGCTTTCGCGGCCTATGCCGTCGCGTTCCTGGCGCTGCCCTTCTATTTCGAATCGGTGCTGCATCTCGACCAGACCTGGACCGGCCTCCTGATGACGCCCTGGCCGGTCGGCCTCGGCCTCGCCGCGCCCTTCGCCGGGCGGCTTTCCGACAGGATCGCCTCCGGGGCGCTCGGCGGCGTCGGCATGGCGTTGCTCGCTGTCGGGCTGGTGTGGCTCGCCTGGTTGCCCGCCGATGCGGGCGCCCTCGACATCGTCTGGCGCACCGGGCTTTGCGGCATCGGCTTCGGTCTGTTCCAGGCGCCCAACAACCGCACCCTGCTGTCGGCGGCGCCGCGCCAGCGGGCCGGTGCCGCTGGCGGCATGCTCGCGGTCGCGCGGTTGGTCGGGATGACCTCGGGCGCCGCGATCAGTGCCATCCTGTTCCAGCTGGCCGGCGGCCGGGCCGAGACGCTGCTGCTGCTGATCGGCGCCGTTCTCGCGCTCGTCGCGGCTGGCGCGAGCCTCGCCCGGCTCCAGCGCTGAGATCAGGCGACGCGCGTTCCGGTGCCGAACAGCACGGTAAGGGCCGTGGCGTCCGACGCGAAGTCCCGGCGCCGATCCTCGGCCAGCGCGAATCCCTGCTGTACCGCCGGTCTGGCGCCGACGCGCTCCAGCCAGGCCGCCATGTTGGGGAAGTCGGCGATGTCCTGCTCCTGACCCTTCCAGCCCATGGCCCAGGGATAGATCGCCATGTCGGCGATCGAATAGTCGCCCGCCACATAGTCCCGCCCGGCCAGCCGCCGGTTGAGCACACCATAGAGCCGCTCCACCTCGCGGCGATAGCGATCCTTGGCGTAGGGGAGGTCGTTCGGAGGCTCCATTGCGGGCGCGTATTTCAGGAAATGGTGCGCCTGGCCGGCCATCGGACCGACCCCGCCGACCTGCCAGGCCAGCCACTGTTCGATCTCGATCCGCTCGCGGTCGGTGGTTCCGTAGAACTTGCCGCTCTTGCGGCCGAGATATTGCAGAATGGCACCGGATTCGAAGATCGCGATCGGCAGCCCGTCGGGCCCGTCCGGATCGACGATGGCCGGCATCCGGTTGTTGGGCGAGATCGTGAGGAAATCGGGATGGAACTGCTCGCCTGCGCCGATATTCACGAGATGCAGGGTGAAGGGCAGGGCCATCTCGTAGAGGGCGATCGAGATCTTGCGTCCGTTCGGCGTGGGCCAGAAATAAAGTTCGATAGGCTTGGTCATCGGGTCCGTTCCGGATTCATGCGCTGTGCCGTTAGCTGGAGCGGGCGCGCCCGCTTTCAAGCATCGATCCCTGGGCTGGGGCGGGGGCGATGTGCGCCGGGCGTGGCCAGCCCCGACGGCCCCTTGCACCTCTTGTCGCGATCCATCCGGCTTCATCTTAGGCTGGTTGGATCTGACGTGACCCCGACCGTTCATCCGGGGCCGACTGGAATCCCGGCCTGAGAATTGCGCGTCGGGGCGACGGCAGCAACGGGCATCGCCGCGAGGCATTCCTTGGTGACGTCGTCGATGACGGTCAGCACCCGGAAGCGACGACCGTTCGCCAGCTGGTCGTGGACGAAGTCGGTCGACCAGCGGCTGTTCGTGCGCGTCGCCTTCGGGATCGGCGTGCGCGCCACCGCGATCCGGCGCTGCGACCGCCGTCGCCGCACCGCCAGGCCTTCCTCGCGGTAGAGCCGTTGGGTCTTCTTGCGGTTCACCGGCCAGTCCTCGCCGCGCAGGAGCACGCGTGACCGAACGAAGGGACGGGTCTTCATCGCGTCTGATTCCGGAATTCCGGGACCGGCAAGCCACCTATACCCCAGTTCTCCAGCTCTACCTCATCAATCACGACGAAGGTCGTGGCCGGGCTCTTGCCCAGAACATCGCTGAGAAGGTCGGTGACACCCTTTATGAGCTGCGCCTTTTCCTCGGATGACGGTCCCTTTCCGTCCGGCCCGCCTTCACGGGTGATCTTGATATTGACATAGGGCATGGTTCAATCCTTGCTTGGGGTGTAGGTGAAGACTTTCGCGACGATCCGCCATTCGGCGTCCTCGCGGACGAGTGTCAGGAAATCGAGATAGTCCCGCCCCATCATGCGCATCCGCGCCGTGACGCGAGCTATCCGGTCGCTTGCGAAAGCAATTTCCAGCACGGCCTCGTCGCGCCTTTCGCCGCGTTTGGCGGGTGGCTCGCGTTTGTCGACGCGCGCCATATAGGTGTCGAGATCGAGGTGGAGTTCGTCACCTTCCGTCGCGCAGACATAGGCCAGATGCGGATGAAAGACGCGGCGCAACATGGCGCTGTTGGCGTGATGCAATCCGTCGAAATAGGCCACCATCAGCCTGGACACGTCGGCGTGATCTTGCGGCGTCATTGGATCAGCCCTTCCGCGCGCATGGCGGCCCGGGTCGTGGGGCGCTCGGCGATGCGGGCCACAAAGGCCGACAGCCTCGGCCATTTCGTCAGATCGATCCCCGTGAAATTCGCCCAGTTCGCAACGGCGAAGAGATAGGCGTCGGCGATCGTAAATGTCTCCTCAGACGTGTGGTCATTCGCAAACGCTGCTTCGACATTGTCGAATTTCCTCGCCACTGCCTCTCGGGCTGCAGACTTTTCTGCTTCGCCCAAACCGTCCTGGAACAGCGGACCGAACGCCTTGTGCAGTTCGGAGGAAACAAATGTCAGTTGTTCGAGCATGCGTGCGCGGGCGACCGTGCCGACGGTCGGCGCGAGCGCGGCGTCCGGAGCGCCGTCCGCCAGATATTGCAGGATCGCCGGCCCTTCGGTCAGGATCTGACCATCGTCGAGCTGCAGGGCGGGCACATAGCCCTTGGGATTGATCTGGCGGTAGTCGTTTCCATTGGCTGTTTGACCAGCGACCGTATCGACGGACTCGATGTCGAATAGGCCTCCGATTTCGTGCAAGACGATGTGGCTCGCCAGCGAGCAGGCACCCGGCTTGTAAAACAGTTTCATGACGTCTCGATCCCCTGTGACTGTATACGGCATAGATGGCGGCATGAGTTTCCATTGACAACAAGATAACCATTGGTTACCCGAAAGATCGGATATCCCCATGGAAACCTGGTAACCGTCATGGCGCTGAAGATGAGACGGAATAGGAGCCCGCAGCCGCCGGAGCCCTGCATGCTCACGGAATGCATGGCGGTGATTGCGGGGGCCTGGGCACCGAATGTGATCTGGTCGCTGCGCGCCGGTCCCCGACGTTTCAGCGAGCTTCGGGCCGATATCCCGCCGATCTCCGCCAAAGTGCTTTCGGCCCGTCTGTCGGAGATGGAGCAAAGGGGCGTACTCGTTCGTCACGTAAGGCGGACATCGCCGCCGTCGACCGAGTATGAGCTGACGCAGCTTGGCTTCGAACTGATCCCGGCGCTCGACGCCATTGTTCAGGTCGGCCACCGGCTGAAAGCTCTTAGAGCGGAACCCGAGCTGATTGAATCTCTGGGATTCCCCTGAGGGTCGGGTTCTGATTCAAGCTGTCTGCCGGAGGGGAGGCAGGCAGGCATGTCGAAAGCGCCCTCTGTCGATCTTCGGACCCGGGTGCTCGCGGCGGTCGCCGCTGGAGCGACGCATCGGGAAGCCGGTTTGCGCTTCGGGGTGAGCGCCGCGAGCGTGAGCCGGTGGCGGCGGCTGGAGCGGGAGAAGGGCGACGTCCGGCCTGGACCGCTGGGCGGGGATCGGCGGTCGGGCCGGATCGAAGCGCAGGCCGCTCTTGTGCTCGGGCTGCTCGCGGTCAAGGCCAACCAGCCCACGCTCCGCGCCGAGGTCGAGGCCGCCTTCGCCGCGGCCGGCGACGTCCTCGAAACCTACGCCGATCTCGACAAGGGCCACGGCCGCATCGAGGAGCGCCGCACCGGCGTCCTCGTCGAGACCGGCTGGCTCGAAGGCCACCGCCGCTTCCCCGGCGAGCTGCGTCTGCCGGGCGCCGCCTGCCTCGTCTGCGCTGAGACCCGTGTCGAGACCAGGGAACGACATGCGCCTTGCCGGCCTTCATGCGCTCGGCCGGGATCGTCCAGCGCGCGGCGACGAAGTTGACTTCCTTCCAGGTGGCGTCGATGAACTCCGACTTGCGGACTCCGGTCAGCAGGATGAATCTCACAGCCGAGCGCAGCGTCGGTGCCGCCGACACATGCTCCAGGGCCGCCAGGACCGCGCGGACTTCGGACGGGGACAGAGCGCGGTCGCGCGGCTCGAACGTGGCGATGGCGCTGGTGCGGATGGACTCGGCCGGGTTTTTCACGTCCAGCCCACTACCCTGCGCGTGGCGGAACACCAGCAGCACCACCTCGCGCACGTGCACGGCGACAGCCGGCCCGCGCTTCTCCTTCACCTGTCACAGAGCCGCTTGAGACGCTGCGGCGTCACCTCTCCCAGCTTGAGCTTCGATAGCTCATAGACGGATCGCCGCATCGTCAGGGTGCTGTCGGCCAGCTTCTCAGCCCCCGATTTCGGATCGGCCTTGTGCTTGAAGTAGGCCTCCGCCCAACCGCCGAACGTCAGCGTCTTGGCCGACGCGGTTCGCTTCTCCACCTTGGCCTTTGACGGCGACTCGCCGATCTCGACCTGTGTGACCGGTCGTTCAATCCTCCCCGATTGTGGCCGCCGAAAAGTCCCCAGTCTGCGTCTTTCTGCCCCTGGGCATTGCCCAGGGGCAGAAAGACGCGCCGTCGCCGATGCTGCGGCCCTGTTCGGCGGGGAGCGGCTCGGTGGTCACGCTTGGGGAATTGATGATGATCCTGGAATTGCATCGACAGGGACTGACGGTGACGGCCATCGCCCAGCAGGTCGGTCTCGATCGCAAGACGGTGCGCCGCTACATCGCCCGTGGCCTCGAGCCCCCGGCCTACGGGCCGCGTATGCCGGCGCCGAAGAGCACGGATCCGTTCCTGCCCTACCTGCGGGAACGGCTCGCGGCCTATCCCGGCCTGACAGCCGTCCGCCTGCACCGCGAGCTCAGGGAGCGCGGCTTCGCTGGCAGCTACACCGTGGTGAAGCGCGCCGTGCGGGAGATCCGGCCCGAGCCGCCCAAGCCATTCGAGGTCCGCTTCGAGACGCCGCCCGGCGAGCAGGCGCAGGTCGATCTCGCTCGCTTCGAGGTGCGCTTCCTCGACGAGCCCGGCACCACGCGGATCGTCTGGCTCTTCTCCCTCGTGCTCGGCCATTCCCGGCTGATCTGGGCGCGCTTCGTCGTCCACCAGGACCTCCAGACGGTCCTGCGC